>NZ_JACDXZ010000002.1:0-467035 GCF_013608135.1 Psychrobacter sp. D2 | reverse complement strand
AATACTTTATATTTTATTAAAAATCACACATGGAAAAGTGGCTAGCGATAGCCACTTTTTTTATGCTGCGTCTATAATAGACAACCTTAGCTTTACGCAACCAGACAGGATGTGTCATGAGACATTTTTATTTAGACTTCATCTTCACAGCTATCGCATTGATGGTAGCTGCATGGTGGGGATATTCACATGGCGGTATGGGCGGTTTGATAACCACCCTTTCTATTACTGCTATTTTGGCCGTTATGGAGATTTCATTATCCTTTGATAATGCGGTGGTCAACGCCTCAGTCCTCAAAGGCTGGGACGAATTTTGGAAAAAGATATTTTTAACCGTTGGTATTTTAATTGCTGTATTTGGTATGCGCTTGGTATTCCCAATTGTCATCGTTGCGGTTACCGCAGACCTTGGCATGATGCAAGTGATAGATTTGGCATTGAACGATCCTAAAGAATACTCAGCAAGACTGATGGCGCATCATGCTGAAATATCAGCCTTTGGTGGTATCTTCTTGTTACTTGTCTTCTTAAACTTTATCTTTGATGATAAAGAAGTGCATTGGTTTAACTGGCTTGAGAGCCGCTTAGCAAAGCTTGGCAAAGTGGATGCCATGAGCGTCTTCGTTGCGCTTATTGTCTTGATGTTTGCTGTATCTTGGGCCAGTGCGGAGCAAGCTTCTGCCGTACTGATTGCGGGTGTTTGGGGTATCTTGGTCTATCTTGGTGTCCAAGTTATCTCTGGTATGCTCGAGGGTGACCTTGAGGAAGACTTAGAAAATGAAGAGAAGGGTTCAGGCGCCGCAGCGACCAGCGCGATTATGAAGGGCGGTATTATCGGTTTCTTATACTTAGAAGTTCTTGATGCTTCATTCAGTTTCGATGGTGTGATTGGCGCATTTGCGATTACCAATGACGTTATTGTGATTATGCTTGGTCTGGCCATTGGTGCCATGTTTGTGCGTTCGATGACTATTTTCTTGGTAGACAAAGGCACACTTGATGAGTTCATCTATCTAGAACATGGTGCGCATTATGCCATTGGTGCTTTGGCAATTATTATGCTGCTATCAGTGAAATTCCATGTACCAGAGATTATTACTGGTTTGATTGGTATTGCCTTTATTGGTTGGGCATTGCTTGCTTCACTTAAGCATCGCAAGCAACAAGCAAAGGCGATTACTTAGTGTTGATTTTGTCTTACGTTTAAACGCTACGTTCAAATTAAGAAAAAGCGCTTTGGTAGAAAATCGTAGTCATGACAGGTTATATCAAGCGATTGGTATGACCTGTCTTCTGTCACGGATCACTTTCTATTGCCTAAGATAAGCATCTTATTTTATAACGCATATTCCCAAAAACAAGAGATATACATGCTAAAGAAAGCTGAACAAACATTAGAGAAAACAATATTTAATAGTCGTTGGCTACTAGCCCCATTTTATTTGGGTCTAGTGATCGGTATTATTCTACTATTTATCAAGTTTTTCCAAGAACTATGGCACATGATTACCCATGTGTTTACTGCTTCTGAAGCCGATGTCATCGTCGGCACGTTGGCTCTTATTGACATGTCACTGGTCGCAAGCTTATTACTCATCATCATATTTAGTGGCTATGAGATCTTTGTCTCAAAAATTGATACAGGTGATCATGAAGATCGTCCTGAATGGATGGGAAAAATCGATTTTTCTGGTCTGAAACTTAAAGTAATCGGTGCCATCGTTGCCATTTCTGCCATTGATCTTCTCAAATCATTTATGGATATACCCAAAGAGATGAGCGATGCTGATGCTGATGTATTGATGTGGAAAGTGATTATCCATATGACGTTTGTATTATCTGGCTTGTTGTTTGCTTTGATGGATAAGATTGTTGGTGATACTAAAAAGCACTAAAAAATCTTTCAGTACAAAGTGTAGTGGCATAATATATGGCACAGTTTTTAGAGAATCCACCCGTACAAGCAATGAGTCTTGTTGTACCGGGTATGCCTGTCGGTAGCCCCAGTATGGAGTATAAAGATAAGTTTGAACCGTATCAGATTATGCAGCGTAATAAGGATAGCATCACCTAAGTCTACGCAGATATCGACTCGGTTCAGCAGAAATTATAGTCGGGTAGATATTTTTCCTATTGTCTGAATCTAATCGCTATAAACCAAGAGTATCCATTCAATTAATTGGTGAATTGAATGGATACTGATCAGAGGTTTTACTCTTTTTATATATAGACTTCATAGCTGTGAATGCCATAATCTTCAACTGGTAATTTTACGAACCAATAAAGTAAGTTTGTCTTTGCCATTATCAACTGTAGCTTCCTTATCATAGGCGACGGTCGTTTCATGTTCCGCAACATCATCACCAACTTTAAGAGCCGTAACGACTTTAGCCGTATGTTTATTATAGGGCTTTACTGTCAGGTTATACTGAAACTCAGTGTCAACAGCGATCGATGCCATCTCTTCAGCATTTACAAGCATCACAGGTGAAGCAATTAACTCACCATCTTTAAATACAGAGGTAGAAACTTTATAAGCATCAGCAGCAAAGCATGATCCTGACGCCAACACGGTAGCTACTAACAAACCTAATTTTACTTGCATCTTAATTTCCTTATTTATAATCAATGTATAGTCAATTCCAAATAAAACAGATACGTTATGTTCCAACGCAGTACTGGTATAAATTTTTCTGGCGTGCTGTGACTACGCTGACAGAGGCTGCGTAAAATTCATCCCAGTCCTACTGTATCGCTTTAATACTGAACTCACTATAACTATTCGACAATATTTATAGCCCACTAAAAGTCTGATATTTCATGCATTCTATAACGGAAGCGCTATATCTTGAAAGTGGGACATTACTTATGTAGCGCAGTCGCTGTCTCTTTTAGCTAAGCAACTGCTTCACTTAGTTAGTTTCTATAGGTTTGATATACATCTGCAGGTATTCACGAAAAAAACAGTCAGCCTTCAAGTTTGTGAAGTTAGGCAAACTTGAATTAATACGGCGTATCATTTGGCAGCAGCTCCGCTATTCGTTTTTGCCATTCATCTTTAGAAAGAAGCGTATTATTATTTGATTTCATTTCTTCTAATACCCTATAACGAGTAGTAAGCTGATTAATGACATTGGTAAGAGCCGCTTGTTCGCTTTTCGCTTGAGCAAGCTTTTCAGAAACGGCAAGCATTCGTTTATCGATACTGAAATTGCCATCGTAATAATCATTAAGACCATTCTTAATTTCATTAAGACTAAAACCGACAGCTTTTATGTTTTTAATTATTTCGATACGCTCAATACATTCTGGATGAAACTCTGTATATAATCGTGACCCTGCCTGACGCTTACGAGATCTCAGCAATCCCAATTCATCGTAATGGCGAATAGTATCTTTAGTCGTATTGGCTTGTTTTGCCAATGCCCCTATCAATAAAAAGGCTGGATCAGATTTCATATAATAATCTCGAAAAGGTACGTTTGTCTTATTTCAGACAAGTATACCTCAATGAAACCAGTGTAAACCGACTTCTTCTATCTAGAGTCATTTGCCATAACATTTCTCATGGAAAGAAGTGCGGTTCACGAGCCATGTCATGGTATTCCTTTATGTAATTTCATAACCATTTTCAATTAATACTTTATAGATTTCTAGAACCTCATCTAGAATCTTTGTAGCCATAGTGTCATCTTTCATCATTTGCCACGGCTTACTAGAGCTTCTCCAATCGAAAGGCTCAAACTTGTCCTTAGCTGGCCACCAGCTAGAACTTTCAAACTGCTTATTTTTAATATTCTCGTTTAGTAAACTTTTTATTCTACTTTTATGTTCACTTGCAAATTCAGAATGTCTGAATCTTCCTAAAAATCTTACGCCTAAGCTTGGTTTATTATAATAATCTTGAAATTCAAAACAAATAATTCCAATATTTTCTATACTTCCGAAGCTGAATTTTTCATACTTATTATCTACTTTCATATTTCTTAGAATAAGTTTTTGAGGATAGCTTTTAGCATTTAGGTATAAATCTAATTTAAGCTTTCCGACAAACTCTTTTTTCATTTTTTCAACATTATTATGGAAAGCCAGACTAGCCTCTATAGTATTCTTATTTCGTCTCATAATTTCTAAAGCTGTTTTACACTCATTCATATCTCCAACCTCCGTAAACTGTTTTTTCTTGATACTTGTCTGTGAGGTAATATTGATGTTCTTAGAGACCGCGTCCTTGCGCATATGGTTACCCATTCTTTTTGTGCTGATAATGCTAAAGCTATCCAAATTATTTTGCCATATAGCATGGTATAAATTAAAGCCGGCTCTATGGGTCAAATCGGTGTCTTGGCACGGATAATAGCGACCAAACTTATGCAGTTGTAGTTGGTCAGATACCTGTTGCATAATGTATGATTGACCTTGCAAAATGACGATCTTGTGAGTAGCTTGATATTGATAGCAAAAGACCACCTTGATAAGTGATCTTTTGTTGCTTATTCTTTTTTTCAGATATTCTTTTTTTCAGATATAGTGCATTTAGTTTTCATGAAACCCTATTTAAAAAATCATATGAGCACATAATGCAATAATTGGTAATGAAATAATGGTTCTTAATAGAAAAATTATTAATAACTGAAAAAAGCTTACTGGAATTTTGGTTCCTAAAATCAACCCGCCTACTTCTGACATATAGATCAATTGAGAAACTGACAAGCAAGCGATGACAAACCGCGTTAACTCTGATTCTATTGAAGAGCCGATAATCGCAGGCAAAAACATATCTGCGAAACCCACCATAATGGTTTTTGACATTTCTGCTGCAAAAGGTATATTCATTAATTCTAAGAATGGAATAAACGGCATACCTAAATAATCAAATACAGGTGTTTCTTCTGCAACGATTAAGCCCATCGTCCCGATTGCCATAACAACAGGCAATATTCCGATCCACATATCCAAAATATTTTTTAACCCATCATTTAAGAAAGTAAAAAAGCTTGGACTCTTTTCTGCTTTGTGAACGGCTTTATGTAAACTATGGGTAAATAACGTTTTTCCTTCAGGAATGGTTTCATGATCTCTATCACTATTTTCTACTACATACGTATTGTCAATTCTAGATAAAGGCAATAACCTTGGTACTATTAAAGCACAAACAATCCCGCATAAAGCAACCACCCCAATCATATTGAGGAAGTAGCTTTCTAGCTTAACCTGAGAGATGACGACCAAACAGAATGTAATCGAAACTGCTGAAAAACTGGTAGCAATAACAGCTGCTTCTTTTTTAGTATAAAACCCACCTTCCAATTGTTTATCAGTTAATAATACGCCAATAGTGCCATCACCCAACCATGATGTTAGACAATCTACAGAGGACCTACCAGGCAAACCAAATAGAGGTCTCATTACTTTACTTAATAAAACACCAAAAAATTCCAATAAGCCAAAATCAAGCAATAACGGTAGCAGTAATCCAGCCAAAAAAAACACAATAAAAAGTATTGGCATTAACTCATATAATATTAACCCACCGATATTATCTGAATATATAAATTCATAACCATACTTAAAATAGGTAACGACAGCAAAAAACGCACCAAGCATTCTAATAACAAGCCAAGGTGTTGTAACGTTCAGTAAGTTATTTAAAAATGCATTATTTAGAATAAATGAAGGTTTCATTATTTTAGTATATAACGTACAACACAGTGTAATCATAATGGAGATTACAACAAACAGTGGCAAAAGGCTGCCCATATAACCTTGTATATAATCCTTTAAGACAGAGATAGGAATGGTAAATCCTTCTGCATATGATACAAATTTACCATCTACATAGGGAATTGGAAATACGAAGAGCAACAAACCGATTATAGAGGGTATAAAGAATTTTAAAAATTGTCTGATACTGATACTGATACTGCTGACAGCTTGACTTGAAGCATTGGCTTTAATAATGTCCATATTATTTTTACTCGCAGTCCATTTTTTAACTAGCATAAATAGATTTTTTTATGCTAGATTCTTTAACTCATTTTAAATAATTTATACTAATAGTTATTTAAAAGAGACTGTGTCACTTTTTCTAAGATTTTAAATATTCTTGTTGAGTCATCTTTTGAATTGTTATACAAAGGATTGATTTCTGCCATTTCCCAACAGCATACTTTCTTATTCTTGATTAATTCTATGTTAAGTTGCATGGCTTGTTCATATGACAGACCATTCATTGCAGGCGTACCGGTTCCTGGCACATACAAAGGGTCAACGCTATCAACATCAAATGAGACATAAATGTGATCACAATATTCCAATTTTTTGAAGATTTCCTCTACTGTGGAACTGATTCCTTTCTGAGTTATCTCAGCAACACTATATAAAGGAATTTTATGCCTTCTAATTAAATCCATTTCTTCTTCTTGATAGTCTCTAACGGCACAAAAGACCACATTTTCTGGCTTGATTGAGGGTTCGCTTGATGCCATGAACTTTAATTTTTCCCAATACTCTGTTTCTTTTTCAGAAAGCTCATTGCGCTGGCATTCTAAATTGTCAATGGCACACGCCATCGCTAAAGGCATGCCATGCATGTTTCCTGACCCACTGGTATATGGTGAATGAAAATCAGCGTGTGCATCTATATAGACCACACCAATTTCAGCATCAGGATGCGCCATTTTTAGACCATGCATCGTTCCTGCACAGCTAGAATGATCTCCAGCTAAGACAATGGGGAATTTATTCTCATTTCTTATATCTTTTATTTTGTGTGCTAACTTAGAGATAATCGGTTCAATCACATCAGCATATTTTGCATGCGCAAATTGTGATTCCCCTTCACTGTTGCTATTATCCTCAATACTGTCAAATTGCAATTTTTCAAAATAATCTGCATTAAGTTCTTTTGATGATGCTTTTAATGCATCAATACCTAAAGAGGCGCCTTTTTTATATCCTGCGATATCTGAATAAACTTCTACTATTCTTATATTTTTCATCATATCAGTCATGATTTTGTCTCTATTAAATAAAATAATTTTTACATCATTTAAATTAAATTCATTTTTATATATTAAAGCTATTGAAACTAGCAGATAGATTTAAAAAATAAAAATATCCACAACTGTCCAAGAGCCATACTAAATATAGAAAAAATTTAAAAAATGATGTTAGTTTTAAACGTTATAAAAAATGAGAAAGGCTTATCATTTTTTTGTACTAATTACTGTTGTATCAATAGCGATTGTATTAATCACTTACGACATAGCCACAGATTCAGCTTCATTCGTCACTAGGCTATGATCTTTGCTATGTTCTTTCACTACCGAATATAAGTTTTTAGGGTCAGCTTGCTGCGGGATCAGATCTAAAATCTCATACCCTCCCTGCTCTCTGATCAAGTCGCGTAAAAACACCAACGCTGTAAAGTCTTCTGATGCAAAACCAACACCATCAAATACGATGAGATCATCAGCTGACGTTCGAGCTTGCACTTCACCTTTGAGGATGCGATGAAATTCAGTAACAGGGAAATCGCTTGATAAATTTTGGATCTCTCCCTCAATGCGTGTTTGAGGCTCAAACTCTACAATCACATGATCTGCTCGCATTAATATATTGCTATCCAGCTCTGTCTTACCAGGACAATCACCGCCTATCGCATTGATATAAACACCTTTTGTAATTATATCGTCTCGTAAAATAGTGGCATTGGTTTTGTCAGCCGTACAGGTAGTAATGATCTCTGCACCTAAGACAGCTTCTTCTAACGTGCGACAAACAATCACTTTCAAACCTGAGTCTGAAAGGTTATCAGCCGTTTTCTGCGAGGCTGCTGGATCAATATCATACAAACGAACTTCTGAGATACCCATGATGGCTTTCATACCCAAAGCTTGAAATTCAGACTGAGCGCCGTTTCCTATTAGCGCCAGTTTGGTAACGCCCTTTGGCGCGCAATATTTGGCTAACATAGCTGATGTGGCAGCCGTACGTAATGCCGTCAGGATACACATCTCTGTCAGCAAAATAGGATACCCAGTTTCGACGTCAGACAAGATACCCATCGCCGCTACGGTCTGCAAGTTTCGTTTGGTATTGATTGGGTGACCATTGACATATTTACAAGCAAACATCTCTCCATCGCTGACTGGCATCAACTCGATGACACCGTCTTTTGAATGCGACGCAAAGCGAGAAGATTTTTCAAATTGATCCCAACGAAGATAATCTTGCTCTAAAGCATCCACTAGATCTGTAATGCATTGCTCAACACCATACTCATGAATCATTTTAGCCATCGCTTGTACACTAACGAATGGCACGCCTTCCTTGGGTGATACGATAAATTTAGACATTAATGCTATTCCTTTTCATGAATATTGTTTGTTGAACCGACAATTAATATCGTACCAACTATAATTGTCAGTTAAAATGTCAATAACTTATTAAATATGGACGTATTTTTGACATATTGTTAAGTACTACTTAGCATAATGTCAAAATTCAATGGAGGAAGCATTTTTATGGCGTATTACACTTATGATTCTTTAGATAGCGAACTGATATCTGAACTTCGACAAGATGGTCGAGCAACCATCTCAAACCTTGCTAAAAAACTCAAAGTTTCTCGTGCCACTGTCCAAAACAGATTGGATAGACTGATGCATAACGGCGCTATTTTAGGATTTACGATTCGAGTGCATGAAGCACTAGATAAAGAAACCGTCAAAGCGATGATGATGATTGAAGTAACAGGAAAGTCTACGTCACAAGTGATTAGGAAACTGCGGGGTATCCCGCAACTGATTAAGCTACATACGACCAATGGGGCGTGGGATTTGGTCGCAGAGATACACACTACAAGCTTGAGAGAATTTGATGAAGTGCTACGTCAAGTCAGAGAGATTGATGGCATTCTGAATAGCGAAACCAGTGTTCTGCTTTCGAGTTTGTAATATAGCTATACCCAGAAAAACATGTTCAGCGCAGCCAAAGGTTCAATTCCCTTGTGAGGACTTGAATCTTAGGCTGTAAGCTAAGGGTATCAATGGTTTGTGTAGTGGCATAATAAAACTGGACAGCTTCTAAGAGGTTAGATAAACCCAAAGAAGGAAAATAGCATAACCAATAAACGCGACCAATATATCCAAGAATTCAAACTTGAAGCTATCAGCTTAGTAGTTGATCACCAACGTAAAATACTCGATGTAGCAAACTCACTTGGTATTGGTAGATCAACTGTAGTGATCAAATAATTTAGAACATCTGACCACTACAGTACAGTCTCATATTGCATATCTTAATGTAGATTGTTTTGTTCTAAATGGGTTAGAAACGCTGCAAAACCTTCGGTTGCTCGAGCCTGTAGTCGGCTACTGGTCATTACACGGACACGATTGCTCCAAGTGATGGCATAGCTTTGATCTTCAAATCTACTGACCAAGTCTACATCCTCATGACAAGGTATAGATGCAAAGCCGCCAACAGCCAGATAAGCCTCACTACTAAAACTTAAATTTGCTCCATGAATATGATGGTGTCCCATTCTATCTTGGTAATGAGCGATATAATCCTTTCGAGTTTGCGGTGTTAACCGTGCCCAACTGTCAACTTGCACTACGCCGCAAATCATATCTGTCGGTTGGTGGCTAATATGTTCAATCTGCTGTGCCAACCAATCTACAGTTACCACGGAGTCAGCGTCTGTACAGGCAATCCATGTGGCACCATTTGTGATCGCATGACGAATACCAATATCTCTCACCCTTCCCACACATTGATAGTCACAGCATAAGTAATCAATACCAGCGGCTTTGACGATGGACTGCGTATTATCAGTACAGCTATCCAACACCACTAGCGGATACGCTTTAATCGTTGAGGGCAATTGCTCGATAGCGGTCCGTACTGATGCCAAGCATTTAGCGATGGTCATTGCCTCATTATGAGCGGGAATCACAATGCCAATTTTCATAGCCTATTCACCTCTCTACTCAGTTTTTTAAAACTTACACTCTGTTATATCAAGTTTTCTTGCATGGCTACCGAGCTTGGAGAACGTTGCCAAATATCTAATAAGAAATCATTATCTATCACTTGGCTTTGATGATTAAACGCAACCTGATGCTTCTCATGATTTGCAAAGTTAAGGGCATGGTGCAGGCGCTGATGTACAGTTTCACCTGTCATAGCAAAGCCATCAATAGCATAGCGCCAATGACAGCATAGCAATGTACCGCCTATAGCAAGGTTTTGCTGAGTCCAAGCGATCACTGTATCAATATCATTAGGTGATAAATAATATAAAATTTCACTAATGACAATTAAATCAAAGGCTGGCTCTATAGTAGGTGTATCGTTTGATAAAGGATAAGCCTCTATAATTGCCTCCTTTAAATTTAATAATCTATTAGGAACCACACCTTGAATAACCTTAACATGAGACAATTCTGCCAAGCGCTCTTTCGCAAGTTGCACTGCCCGTTGATTACCATCGATACTCACTAATGCCCGACAACGTTGAGCGAATAACTCACTAAGTACGCCGTTTCCGCAGCCTAGTTCAATGGCATTGTTATATTGAGATTGGGGTAGTATCGCTAGACAAATATCACGTTTTCGTTTTTCATACCAGCGAGTTTGATACTGCCATGGGTCTGTGTTGTCATTATATAATGCGTCAAAATACGATTCTGAATAAGCAGGTGATTGGCACTTAGTAGCAGAATTATCGTCTAAGACAGTTTTAGCATAATCTAAACTGTCGACTAAGTTATCGGCATTCATTAATGGCTTAGGTTCAGAGGTGTGATTCATATAAATAAACCTCCCAAGGTTGGCTGATTCTAACGATCGTTTGCGCGGATAAAATAGGCGGATTGCCCGTACTGTCATCAGCAGTGATTTGACTTTCAAAGCAGGCAATGGCCTCTATTTTACGCTGTAGCTGCTCAGTGGTTAAGTCAACTCTCATGGCACAGTGCCAAGGAATACGGCTATCCGCAGGTTTTGCCCAATGCCATGCCCAAATCAACACTTGATAACAGACTAAATGATGCTGCTTGGCAAATGAGACCACCACTTGTCCAGTTGCTTCATGGTCAGGATGCCCGTCGTGCATAAAAGGCGTTATTAAAATATCGTTAGGTTGAATAATGGTGGATAGTTTCTGGTGAAACTGATCTTGTTGGGCAAAGACATTGCCATCTGTTAAGTCTAAAGCAACAGTCGTGACCTGATGGGCCACACTCAATACTTCTAGCGCTTTAACACTTTCTTGTGGGCGGATGATATTAAGCTTTTCTTGAGAATAAAATTGCGAGTTTGGATGACTTTGTGTGCCATTAGTCACGTGAATAAGAACGATAGGATTGCCATTCGCCGCCAGTTGTTGCAACAGACCGCCACAGCCTAGCACTTCATCATCAGGATGCGGGGCGAAGATACAGACACGCTGATGCGGGGCAAAGCTTTTTGCAATATCAAATCGAGGCATGTCTTGCAGTCCTGACCAGTTTTTCCAAGCATCTTGACTGGTGCCATCACCTTCAATAACACGGTCACCTACAATCGGATGGTTGCCTTCAGGAAAAGCAACATGGGTAGCAGCATTATCTTTGGTGGCAGGTTCTACAGCCTTATTAGATATTATAGTTGCCATATATTGTCCTGCCCATCAGTTAAGTCATTGGCTAAAATACCAGTTAATTCGCCGATTTTCTGTAAGTCAACAGCGCCATGACTTTGGCGGATAAACACGGGCAGATCGGCTGACAATCTTGCAAAATGGGCATTGCGACAAAATGGCGCTGCTCCCAATGCCTGCCCGACAACCTCCATTACTTGGCGAGCGACTTTCTCAACTTGTAATCTTAGCTGGCGTATGGCAAGTTCATGACTCAGCTGTGGCTGGCTATCTATTAAACCAGCAACATAATGAAAATACTGCTGAGTGACTGCCAATGCCGTACTAATTTGACCCAAATACATGGCTTTATAATCGTTTGGTTTTTGCTCATAGGCGCTGATTAAATAGTCTGCTAGGTAAGCGGTTGCCCCGTACCAGCAAGCAGCAACACCTGCGGCTCCATGCCAAAACCCCACTCGTTCTAGATAAGCATTGGCTCTCCCAACTTGGGTGGCCGATACATCATGGAACTTTAATGTTGCTGTATAAGTGGCTTGCATCCCCACTGCCTGCCACTCCTCGTTATCAATCTCAATACCAGATTGACTCATATCTACGACAAGCAATTGCGCGTGACCATTAGCATCACGATACGTTATGAGTCCATGATCTACCATATTGGCCCCTGAACACCACGCTTTGGTACCACTGACTTTTCCTTGCTCATAACGTATAGGATTACCTTCTGCCGCCCAAACAGCCCATAACCCTTGATCTGCTTTACCATAGCCTACTTCGTATAAAATGCTTAGAGCATCCAAGTGCGACTCAAACCATTTTGCAATCGTTAAATCAACACCTGCTACATAAGCCAAGATCTGCCAACGGATCAATGTGCTTGATATTGCACCATTTACATTGGTAGCACCACTTGCCGGATGCGGGACTTTCTCGCTATAGGTGATTAAGGCTTTTAGAATGTCATGACGTAATGCATCAGTTAAGCCAAGCGTCCTAATGATTTGATTATTAGTATGTATGATATTGTCTATACTGGCTTTAATCTCTGATAATAAAGGATTTTTTGCATCTAACGGTAGCATGAGGGTCTCCTAATCGTTCTTATGAGTCAGACATTTGGACTGTGACAGGTTTCAAAATATCTGTTTGTCGCCTTTTAACATCATACAGATCATCTAAAAAACTCTGCTGCCAAGCTTGCAAATTATCTTTTTGCAGTCCTTGCAGTAGCGATTGATAGCGCGACTGCCGCTCACCTAATGGCATTGTCAAAGCAATCCCTAAACCGTCTGTCATACTTTTTGGTTGATGTGGGTCGATAATGACTGCGGCTTGCATTTGCGCCGCTGCCCCAGCGTAACGTGAGAGCAATAGCACGCCAGGATTATCAGGATTTTGAGCAGCAATATACTCTTTGGCAACCAGATTCATACCATCTTTAAGCGAATTGACCCAGCCGATATCACTCTGCCAAAACATCGTCATCAATGTCTCGTGGCTTATTACGCTTTCGTCATAGTTGATAGCTTGCCAAGTATCTGTAGAAGCATCTTTTGTATATTTACTAGGCAAAAACTGCTGATTAATATCATTAACAGCAGTTTTAACATCATGATGAAGTTGTTGATAAGCAGGCACATCTAAGCGACTAGGACAGGCGATTTGTAATAATTTCAGTTGATTCTGATAGGACGGATTTTGCTGTAAAAAATTGCGATATGCCGAAAAACGCTTTAACAAACCCTTTGAGTAATCAATTCTATCTACTGCAATAATCTGTTGGGCGTTAGACTTTATGCTTTTTTTGCTCTGATGGGCTTTGACGTATTGTACTGAGCACTGCGCAGACAAATGGCTGACCTGTTGTTGGATTCTCTCTACATTCACACCGATTGGATAAGCATTAACCACTAAAGAATGCTGGGATTTTAAATCTAAATTGAGCAGTAACTGCACATTAGATGATTCATATAGACTAGCAGCATGTTTGTCGTGTAAAACATTTATTGGTGAGAGCTCTAAAGAACATACCTCTAAAATCTTATCTGTTAAATAATATCTGCAAACCACAAGACAGTTGGCTCTACCTTGATGAGTTTGTGTACCAAGTACGTCATAATGAGCAAGGTGCCTAATGAGCTCATCGCTTTTATCAAGCGATTGCCAAAATGGCAATGAGACAAATGGGATGTGTAAAAAAAATCCGATACGATTGTGAATACCCAACTGCCTACAATGATATGCCACACTTAAAAAGTGATAATCATGAACCCAAATCACATCATCAGGCTTAATAATCTTCTTTAATTGCTTAGCAAAAAGACGGTTTACCTCTTGATAGCCTGCGTAATCCTCTGGTGTTTCATGAATTAAATCAGGTCGCTCGTGCAATAATGGCCACAATACATTATTGGCAAATCCACAGTAAAACTGCTGATATTGCTTAGTCGTAAAAGCAGTGGTCATATAAGTAATAGAGGTCTTACCCTGTGATATATCTATGCCTGATAAGACGGCTTGTTTGGTAATACTAAATTCATTAGAGAAATCATCATCAAGTATATTAACGATTTCACCATTCCATCCCATCCAAATGACTGATTTTTCCATTAATACGTCTTGCAGTGCTATCGCCAGTCCGCCTGCCATTGGATTTTTATCAGGCATTTTAACCCGATTAGACAAGACGATTAAGCGGCTCATATCACGTGCCTCACTGTTTCTTTTGCTAGCATTGAATGCTCTTGGCAAAAGCTTAAAAAGCTATTCAGTAACATGGTGACCTCATGAGTATTACGTACATAGTAATTGGCATGCGTAGCCTCACTACCAACCTTAATCCCCATTCCTTTTAATGGCTGTGGTTGACTGGCTATTATTTGATTTTCACCTTGTACAGCCACAAACCCTGCTTCATCCGTAATATCATCACCGATAAAAATAGGGAAAACACTATTACTACTCTGCATTCTTTTTAATAAAGTCAGAATTGCGCTACCTTTATCCACTCCTTTTGGCACTACCTCCCAAACATATTTACCGGATTTCAATGTCCAGTTAGCATAAGTTTTTAAGGTTTCTACCATGAGAGTATAAGCCGCATCAGCCAACACAGGGTTCTTTCGGAAATGGAGGGCGACAGAATAGGGTTTATTTTCTACGGTGAGGTCATCAAAAGGAATGCAAGATTGGATAATAGACTTTCTTATTACAGCAAGTTCCATGATGTCAACAGATACAACGTGTGTCTCATTATGATCACTGATATCATCAAACGCTATTTCTAGTCCATGCGTTGCGGCAATCGGTAATGTTAAAGGAGACAGCATTTGCCTTGCTTCAGCCAAACTGCGTCCTGTTATGACAGCAAGTTTTACACCATGGCTTTGTATTTTTTGTAGAAGAGTTAAGGTTGATGTTGGGATAACACTGTCTTTTGGATTCAGTGTGAAATCAGCTAACGTACCATCTATATCTAGAAACAAATAATAATTTTGCTGAGGGCATAAATAGTCAGCAAAGTTTTTTGGCAGAATATAAATAGGTCGCCTATTTATGCTGGGATTTCTTCCTGAAGTCACGTTTCTTCCCTTTTAATATGAGAACATTTTTCGCTCTAACACCACCTAAGTTTGAAATAATTTAGCTGCTAAAAGTTACTGTCGTTTTTAATATAGATCTATAGGAAGGCCACTATTAAGCAACTAAATCTAATAAGAAGTGTGCCATAGCTCCAGTAAAAATCTAGTGACCAGAGTGTGCTGTTTGACGTGAGTTCTGTAACTCATTAAACACGGTTGCCATTTATAGCAGACCGCTATACATTGTATGTAATTCAATGGCGCTTAGCTTTTCGTGTAGTGCGCTCATTTGTAACTTGCAGCTCTTGTAATACGCTACTTTGTCTTTTTCTTTGTCTTCTAAGCTTTTTTGATAAGTAAAATCGTCCAATAGCATTAAACAATTTGTAATTAACTTGAGATTATTTAATGATAGATCCTCATACTTACCCAAAGCATGCGACTTGATTTTTGAGCGTAATTCAAATAATCCCAAATTACTGTCTTGATAATATTTTTTAATCAGTTCGTCCCTTGATTCTACGCTACTCTTATCATTTTCTTTCATCGCAACCCTCAAACTATATGCTCCTGTGCTTATAACTACCCATTTTCTTATAAATGATTAAGCATCAAGCCAATGCTGTTGTCTGGCATAAAAAAGCTGTTTGGGCGTATCGATATCATAGCTAAGTTGATGGTTTATGACCGTACTTAACTCATTTGATGGTAAGGCTCTAATAAAATGGCGCAGACCTTTATCCCCTATCAGTGCTGGTTGCCACTGTTTGAGACGCTCAACGTTAATGACTATCGGAAGACCGGTGATATTATTTTTACTTGTATTAGTAGAATACACTTTATCTAGACATTGATAACGACTAGCGACCACCGTGCTTTTGAACGCTAACAATTCTTTCAAATGCTCACTATCTAACAATACTTGATCTACCCCCATGATTAACACTCGATTAATCAATGAGATATTCAAGTTAGTCAGAGCTTCAATACCAAGAGACAAGCTATGCGCCATACCCGTTTTAGGTATTAAATTAATCACAGTATAGATTATTGGATTTTGACGGACCAACTCATTAATCGCATCAGTGATTGCTGGTTGATCTTTAGGAAGGACAACAATAACGGCAAGAGGCTTTGTGGCTAATGCTATTTTAGTCATATAACAGATGAGAGGTTCGCCATGCTTGCTGAGCAGTTGCTTAGATTGACCAAGACGCTCGCTCAGACCGCTTGCTAAAATAATAACAGCGTGGTTTTGTTCATCATTTTCTGTACTATTGGGCAATGGATTTTTGGTTGGTAAAGTAGAATTATTAGTATCAACATCGCTAGTCATGGGCGTAATCATTTTTATAATTATTGAAGCCTGATTGCTCTGAAGCGTCCAGATTATAGTAGCTATTTGGAAGTGATATTTGCGGCGCGTGTCCATGAATCACCGCGCTCATTTGTGCCATGATACTGAGTGCCAATGCTTCAGGTCCATCCCCACCCAACTTATAACCGATAGGATAATGCAGTTTACGAATACCATCAGCTAAAATATGTGGGTTAGCACTTGTCTCACTAATTTCTTTGATTAAACGCTCAGTACGATAGCGAGGTCCCAGTTGTCCAAGATAACGATATTGAGCAGAATGCTCTAGTAGTACGGCTAGTCGGGCGTGGTCTTGAGCCAGACTATGAGACATCACAGCAACGGCGGCGCCAGCACTGAGATTGAGCAATGTTTCGCTATCATCCAAAGCCACGCACAGTACTGAGTCTGCTTGGCTAAAGCGCAGACGTGTTGCATATTGGGGTCGACTGTCTATGACGGTGACATGCCAATCCTGTAACTTTGCCATTGTCACCAGCGGTATAACATCGTTACCTGCCCCGCAAATCACTAATCGTGTCTGTGGGCAAATGCGCTGCAATAACCACTCACTCTCATGCTTCCGATCACATGTAGCTTGTAATTCTAAATCGCCCATTAGCTTCATATATTCAGTATTTTTTTTATGAAACTTATGGTTTGATAGTTTTTGAATGGTATTTAACAACATATCATCTATAAACGTATTCGAATCGCTTATCATGTTGCGGTTCAAATATAAATCGGTCAGACTTCCTGTCTTTAAATACGTATCTAAATAAATGCGGCTACCAACTTGCATCCCCATTCCTTTAATCTTTGCACTATCCAACCTAATAAGCGTAGCAATGGTTGCTGGCTGTTGAGTATGACGAACCTGACGGATGAGATCAAGTAATGATATCGCTGTCGATAAACGCTCAAATAAGACATGTATTCGTCCATTACAACCCAAGCCAAAATTGAGCTCGCCGTATAAAAAATCGTCTTCAGACATATCTGCATCTTTAATGCTAGCACTATCATCGTCTACAATAGACAAATCAGAGTCACCATTTTTATGATATCCAATATCATCACCTGTCTGGTAAACTTGTATATTCGCACCGTTTCGAGTCAGCCAAAAGGCACGTTTGATAATATGCGGCTCAAGGCAGCCGCCGCTAATCATCCCAACCGAACGTCCATCGGCGCAGATAAGCATCATCGCACCCGGCTGACGGTACGCCGAGCCTTCTGTACGAACCACGGTGGCTAATACAGCATCGATGTTTTGTTGTGTTGCTTGCTCAGCAAGGTCAAGGATATCAGCAGCTTGATTCATAACGTTCCTTATAGACTTATCAATAAGCTTAGAGAATAAGCTAAAAAAACCCGCTGTTTAATCGGATTTTTTTAAGCAAAACAGTATTTGATAAGAATCAATCTGGCAGTTGGTCAATAAGCTTATCTAGAGTAATGGGGAAGTCTCGAACCCGGATACCGACCGCATTATAGATAGCATTTGCAATCGCTGCTGCAGCGCCTGAAATTGCTGTTTCGCCAATCCCTTTGATATGCATTGGGTTGGTATAACGATCATCTTCTTCTAGCAAAATAACATCCAGTTGCGGTACGTCAGCATTAACAGGAATATGGTATTCAGAGAGGTCATGATTACACAAGCGCCCGTCATGTTTATCATGGATAACCTCTTCCATCAAAGCTGAACCTATACCAAAAACCATACCACCATAACACTGTGAAGTAGCGGTTTTTTGATTGAGGATACGCCCTGAGGCAAATACGCCCGTCATACGCTTGACTCGAATCTCACCCGTCACTCGGTGCACAGCGACTTCTGCAAAATTGGCACCGAATGAAGATTGGCGATGGGTTTTTTCATTTTTACCCGGTTTAATCTTGCCTTTAGCACTTAACTTTTGGTCGTCATATTGCGCGATAATATCGGCTAGTGAATAACTATTATGGCCACTAAAATCATATCTACTTTGTTTAGCCTCCTGCTTCTCCGGCAAGCGTTCCAATACAGATTCAGGGAGAGGCACGCTCGTTTTTTCTGCTAACTTCTCTACAAGTTCAGTGGCGACATCCTTACCAGATTCAATGATAGTCTCTGTTACTGTAACTTCATGCTCTCCTATTTCGCTGATCTGACCGTCATTTAGCTGGATAGTGTCGGAGTATAGTCCAACTTTGTCTGCCAGCATTTCACGCAATTGCTGACACGCCAGATAAATACTGCTACCTGAGCTTGCCGCACCCATGCTACCGCCTGAACCAACGGCTGGCGGCATACTAGTATCGCCAAGTTTCATCTCAATATGGTCAACCGGTAGACCAAGTAGATCAGCAGCAATTTGGGTAAATACGGTATAAGAGCCCGTACCAATATCGGTCATATCTGTTTCAATAATGGCTTTAATCCCAAGCATTTTTGAGTCATCGATTTGTAGGGTTGCTCTTGCTTCAGAAAGCTTTAACTGATTACCACGGGCAGCGGCAGCCATACCGATACCCAACCACCAGTCTCCTTCTAAGCACTTGGCGGGCATCTTATTGCGTTTCTCCCAACCAAACTGCTCAGCCCCTTTTTCCATACAGGCGATCAGCTGCCGAGTTGAAAAAGGTATTTCTTTACTAGGATCCTGATGAGGCTCATTACGGCGGCGTAGCTCTATAGGATCCATATCTAATTGAATGGCCAACTCGTCCATTGCACATTCAACAGCAATTAACCCCACCGCTTCCCCAGGGGCGCGCATTGAACCTGATAATACTTTATTGACATCAACCATCTGATAGTCGACCTGACGATTTTCACCACGGTATAGATAGTGAGTAGACAGCGCTGCAGGCTCAAAGAAGCTCTCACCGGGTAAGTTACTAGTGATGGTATTATGGATAAAAGTATTAATAATACCGTTTTTATTACAGCCGATGCCAATCCGTTGACGCGTATCTGAGCGCCTTATGGTGGTTTCCATGACTTGCGGGCGAGTCATCACAATCAATACCGGACGCTTAAGCTCTTTTGCAGAAATGGCCGCGGCAATCGATTCAGGTGCAATACCAAGTTTACTGCCAAAACCGCCACCAACGTAATGAGCAATCAGTTGCACATTATCTGGATCCAAATTTAAGGCATCCGCCACTTGTTGTTTGCAAGAGGACAACATCTGATTGGCCGTATACAAGACTAACTTTTCATCCTCCCAATAAGCCAATGTAGCATGTGGCTCCATGGGCGAACTACTCTGGCTTGGCGTATGATAAATCTGATCAAACGAAACCTCAGACTCTTTAAGTCCTTGCTCTGGGTAGCCCTGCTTATAATTCTTGTCCGAGCCTTTTTTTTCATCAACCGAATGCGCATTTCCCAATGCTGAGCTGAAATCTATCACAGCATTTGCTGTTTCATCTTCATAAGTCACCTTGAGGGCTTTTGCGCCTTCAGTAGCCGCTTCAAAGGTTTCAGCGATTACGGCAGCTATGGGCTGACCATGGTAAAAAATCTCAGCGACGCCTTGAGTGGGTGCTTTTTTCTCCCCGCCTTGCTGAGCGTTACGCAAAAAATGCTCGGGATCAGTAACCACTTTAATAATACCTGGAATCGCCTCCACTGCATGGCTATCGATGTGCTTCACCTTGCCTTTAGCAATGGTCGCACCAACTAAGACGCCGTAAACCTGTCCTTCAATATAAAATTCTGCGCTATAAGTCGCTTGTCCACTGACTTTCAAGGAACCGTCTACACGGTTGATAGGTTTACCAACCAATTGACTGGCAGTTTTATCAAAAAGAGTATCAACTGGGTTATCCATGGTCAGTTTTTTTGTGGGTTCTGATGGCAGTACTGCGTCCAATAGTGACATGATTATGCTCCCTTACCCGTTAGTGCGCGCTCAATAACTTGCTTTAACAAGCGACGCGTCAGCGGTATCTTAAAGTCGTTCTGACCATTACCCTTGGCATCTTTTAATAGTAAATCTGCCGCTTGCGAAATAATGTCGACATTACCGTCTGTACCTATGAGTAATGCTTCAACCGCTTCATTACGCCAAGGTTTAGTGCCGATACCACCAAATGCCAAACGTACCGTTTCTAATTTTTTTTGATTATTAATATTGATTACTGCCGCGCATGACACTAAAGCAAAGGCGTAAGAGGCGCGATCACGAACTTTGTCATAAGTGTGCATGCCTTTCACTGGAGCTGGGAGAACAATATGAGTAATCAGCTCCCCTGTCTCTAAGACAGTTTCGATATTTGGCGTGTCTTTTGGCAAGCAATAGAAGTCTTTAATCGGAATCTGGCGCGAGGTGCCGTCTGCTTTGAGCGTCTCAATAGTGGCATCGAGTAAGCGCATCGCTACCGCCATATCTGATGGGTGCTGAGCAATACAATCATCACTTGTTCCTAAGACAGCAAGCGGACGATTTTCACCTTTAATAGCGGGACAACCAGAACCAGGATTGCGTTTATTACAAGGACTATCGGGCTGATAAAAGTAGTAACAACGGGTGCGTTGTAATAGGTTGCCGCCTGTAGTGGCTCTGTTGCGCAATTGACCTGTCGCTCCGGCTAAAATTGCTCGAGAGAGTACAGGATAGTTTGCAATCACAGTGGGATACGCCGCTAAATCACTGTTCGTCACCAGCGTGCCGATGCGTAATCCACCATCAGCGGTAGTCTCTATTTGTTGCAGCTCCAAGCGCGTAATATCAACCAATTTTTGAGGAGTCTCAATCTCAATCTTCATTAAATCTAGTAAATTGGTGCCACCGGCAATAAAAGATGCATCCTCAGGCGTGGCAAACATCACGGCTTGTTGCGGTTCAAGGGCACGGATATATTCAAAGCGTTTCATGAACGTTCTCCCTTAGCACTGGCAGCATTGGGAACATTAGCAGTTTGCTTTACCATTGAATGACCGCCAATTTGTGCCTCGCTAGGCGGCGGCGACCAAATACCACTAATAGCTACATCAGCTGGGCTATTATTAGGCGCATCGTCGGTCACTGAAGAAGAGTTTGATACTTGCTTTTCAAGTACCTGTGAGATGGCTCTGATAATATTAGGATAGGCTGAACAGCGACAGATATTGCCACTCATGCGCTCAGCAATTTCTTGTACTAGCAGTCCATTAGGATTTTGCAAATCAGTAGTTACATGACTTGGCCACTGTTGTTTGATTTCCTCTATCAATGCCGTTGCAGAACAAATTTGTCCCGGCGTGCAATAGCCACATTGAAAGGCATCATGGTCTTTAAAAGCCTGTTGCAATTCTGATAGCGATTCAGGTAGTCCGATACCTTCAATGGTGGTAATCTCATCACCATCGTGCATGACCGCTAATGTCAAACAAGAATTGATTCGTCGCCCATTAATAATCATAGTACAAGCGCCGCATTGCCCATGATCACAGCCTTTTTTTGGTCCTGTGATATGTAGATGGTGACGACATACATCCAGCAATGTCGTTCGCGGGTCAAGATTATCAAAATCATAATCCTGCTGATTAATCGTTAACATTAAATTAGACATGCTGGCTTCTCGCTGGCAAAGGATAATAAAATATTAGATTAGGTCTTGTAACTAGTCTATAGATTAAATGTTAACTGTTAACTACATTCAGTTATTGCTGTTGTGTTTTTCGGGACCATGAGATTTTGGTAATTTGAACTACGAACCCATAATGGGCGCAGTTCGATTAATTTCCGACTGCGCTACTTGTTCAGGTGATCCTTGCGCTACAATTTTTCCACCTTCATCACCAGCGCCCTGACTGATATCAATAATCCACTCGCTACTTATGGCAACCTGCATATCGTGCTCAACCATAATAACCGTACTGCCAGTGTCAACAAGAACCTTACAATCACCTAGTTAGCTTTATCAGTACCAGTCAAAATACAAGAAAATCGTATCTCTAAAGAAGATTGGAGCAGTTAGTAACAGTCGTAACCTTTCGTCAAGTTTCATAAAGCTACGCAACGTCATAATCCTTTATCATTTCCTTTGTCGACAGAGTAAGGCTTCATCAAGACATTTTGTTTGATGGTAAGTCTTGCTTCTTAATCAATAATTTATGTTTGAATACGAATTTGGAAGGAAATGATAATGAAAAATACAATGATAAGCGCTATTGTAGCTGCTACCGTTTGTTTTGCTATGATTGGTCAAGCAAGTGCTGCACCCGCGCCGCATGTTGCAAAACATCATGTTACCCATACAAAGCAACATAAAGCTCCTCAGAAAGTAATGGTTAAAAAAGTTGCAAATAAGAAGGTTGCACATAAGAGAGTTGTGGCTCAACACCATAAACCTGCACCTAAAGTCGTATATGTTCAAAACCGTCGTTAATTAGCATACATTTAATGGTATTATCTGATGAAAACTAGCTCCTAGTTAGGAGCTAGTTTTTATTGTGTTGCAGGTTGTAATTTCATCTATGGTCGTTTGAGCAGCAACGCGTGCTTGCTCTATAACCTATATACCTCCTGCTCCTTTACTTGATGCCTCACTGTTTTCGACCAATATTGCTGCAGCGCTTTTTTTCAGAGTTGCCCACTGCCCATCATCAACATAAATACCTTCTTTCCATGCCCTTTGATGGGTTTCATACAACTCATCTGTTGATACTTTACGATCAAAGTACTGAATATCCTGTTCAATATCAAAGTTGGTTGTTGATAGCTCAATGACCATGTCATTGGTATTATAATTTGCCTGCGCTTCATTAAAAAAATATAGATCAGGATAAACAAATCTTTTATCTAAAGTAAATATCGTATGCTTGGGTGCGCTACCATTGTCCCACTTCGCCAAACAAGCGATGCCTTTTGCCGCCAGTTTTGCAAGCTCACTATAAGCCAGCCAGCGGTTATGACAATTCTGCAAATACACTTTAAAATGATCGCGACTGCCCATCTTTTCAATCACATAATCCATCACTGCCGGTAAATGACAGACCAAACTGCTCCCATGCAAGTCTAATCTGACTTCACCCTCGCCTTGATAGATGATATCAATCGCAACATCACGTTCAGACAAAATAAAAGGACTGGCATTATTGAAATGCAAAATACCATTTAGACCAGCCATCTGTAGCTCAGCTACCATGGAAGCAATAAGGTCAGCTTCGCCTACTTCACGTTGCATGCCCAAAAAAGCTTTATTCACCATGGTCACTATTTCGTTATGCGATACGATCATGGGTTAGCCCTCTTTTCGGTACAGATAAATTTGGTAATAAAGGAAACAGCCACTCATCGCTGTGTACTTCAGCAAACAAAGGCGCACCTTGGAATAGCGTGACACGCACCCAGCGATCTGATCTTGGATCGAACTTAGTGGCGCCAAACATAGACAATTTACAGCGTAACAAATGCATTGGTAATGCCGTCTTTTGCAGCACATTAATCTGAATATCGCCCATCTTTTTATGCCCCATTGTCCAGACGCGCCGAGCAATAGAACGATACTTTGGTTGCTTTAAGATAAATTCTGATAACAATTGCTGTGGATCCGCTTGTTGTAATGCCAGATATAAAGTATTCGCCTGCCTACCAATATCTAATAGGAATTCCTTATCATCGCCACGCTCTTGTCCGCGCACACCCATTCTTGGCTCTTCTTTATCTTCTGAGCGATACCAGAACCAATAGACATTATCTTCTGCCTCAAAATCAATACTGATCGCCCATTGATAACGCGCTTCTAATACGTCAATCAAATCTTGCACGACTTTGCCACCGGGCAGTGACATGGTTTCATCAGCATTGGCTTGCCCTGCAAACGCATCAACAAGCTCAGGATACAGCTCCATTATGCAAGAAATAATGACCTCTTGGCTCTCAAAACTAAGGTGCGCCTGACGCTGTAAAAAATCAGCCCACGTGTCACATCCTTCAATCTCGCTCGTAAAGTTGTTTTGTAGCTTATTCAGCTCATCAACGACGGTATTATTCAATAGAATTTGCGGCTCATTGATAGTCACCACTTCAGAGAAATGCTGGATAGCGCGCTTCATTAAGTTTGAAAGCTGCTGGATTTTATTATTATTACGGTCATCTTCAATATTACAGACCAACACTGCTTGTAGCGCTCCTTCACGCGCACTCAGCCATTGATCAACGACACAAGGATGATTGATGAGATAAGGTGCCATTCCAAGACCAGTCGCATTACCTATGCCCAGATACTGCTTAATATCCGGATGCAAGCTGACCGCTTTATCACCACCCTTTTTTTGAGCCAAGTAATCGACCCAGTCAAGGCTAAATTCTCGAATGAGATACACCGCACACATCTGGGCGCGAAAAGATTGATTAAAATCCTCGCTGTGATCTAGCGGTTTAAAGTCATAAATACCAAATTTACCATTACCATAAACTGCCGTAGTACGCAGGATATAGCCGACTTGCGCCAGTACGTCCAAATCAGGCTGCTGCCCGTCAGCAAGTGAGCTGACAATATGATCAAAGACTCGTACGCTTTTGTTGGCACGTGCCAGCACCATCACCATGTTTGAGTTACGACCCGCTTCTTGTAATGGCACATTGGCTTTTAGATTGGCAAGTAGCTCGTCTCCTATCTCTCCATAAACGAGGGCAAAGGTGACATCCCATTTTTGCGCAATGACGCGATCGTTACGATCTTCATCGGCAATCTGATTGCAAAATACCACCAGATGATAAACATGCTCAGGGGTTTGCAAGCGATAAATCACTTGTCCATAACCGTCGTTATCTAAATCCCATAGGTGCTTGCTTAATGTCCAATGCTCTTTGTCGATTTTGCGCAATAACGTACGGACGAAGCTAATACGCGTTTGGTGCATAGCGCCGAGTCGTTCAGAATGCATCACCACATCGGGTGTACGGAAGCTGACTGCATCTAGCCTATCGTTGTTTGGCAAAGTATGTTCCATATAACTATCACCTTCAATAATGTGTTGAACCAACCACCTTTTAATACTTTGGATTTACGGCTTTTATACGCAAATAAATGATCATCTATAATAAAGCGCTACCTAGTCTATTTTTTCATTTTTTTCGACAAGCTGCTCTTCGATGAGCTGATGGGCAGTTTCCACTCTATTAGGGCGATAAAGATCCTGATCCCTTGCCATCTGCTGCGCAATTTTTGGTCCATTCCATAGTGATGGCAGCAAAACAAAGGATACAGGCACCGCCGTAATGACAATAAAGGACTGCAACGCTGTCACGCCGCCTGCACCAAGCGAGATAAGAACAATCGCCGTCACCCCCATCATCACGCCCCAAAAGGTGCGAATAATAGCATTTGGCTCTCTCTCACCACTGATCACGACACTGATGGTATAGGTCATCGAATCACCAGTAGTAACAATGAAAACCATGGTTAGAATGATAAACAATAAGGAAGTAATCAAAGGAAATGGCAGCTGCTGAGTGATGGCAAGCAGTGCTCCAGGAAGATTAAAGCCTTCAAATGCTGTACTCACACTACCAGGATTGGCAATCTCAAACGCAAGACCCGAACCGCCGATGACCGTGAACCAAAAGCAGGTAACCAATGGCGCCAAAATGCACACGGTCGTAATCAATTCACGAATCGTGCGACCGCGTGAGATACGAGCGATAAATATCGCCATCATCGGGCCATAACCCAAAAACCAGCCCCAAAAGAAAACCGTCCAACCACCAAGCCAAGCTTCATCACCACGATAGGTTGCCATCGGGATAAAGTTTTGCACCATGGTGCCAACACCTTGAATATACCCATTAACAATAAATTTGCTAGGACCAAACATCAAAATAAAGACCATCAGACCAAAGGCCAATATGACATTAAAGCGACTGAGCAGCTGCATACCTCGAGCAAGACCACTAATGGCTGAGAGCGTATAAAGTGCAATAGCAAAGATGATAATGATAAGTTGGGTAGTAAAGGTATCAGGAATACCAAACAGCGTATTCAACGCATAGCTGGTTTGTAATCCCAAAAATCCAATAGGACCGATCGTACCGGCAGCAACCGCGACAATACAGCAAGCGTCGATAATTGCACCCGTTTGACCTGTCAGCACGCGTTCACCAAACATAGGATATAAAAGTGTACGCGGTTTAAGCGGTAAGCCTTTATCATAATGTAGATGCATCACTACAATAGCAGTCAAGCTACCGACAATAGACCAAGCTAGAAATCCCCAATGCATAAAGGACTGAGATAGCGCATTGAAAGCGCGTTGTTGGATATCAGCGGTTTCAGCATAGACAGGCGGTGCGCTAACGAAATGAGCGATAGGTTCAGCGGCTGCCCAAAAGACGCCGCCGCCAGCAAGTAGCGTACAGAATAAAATTGCCATCCATTTAAAACTGTCCATCTCAGGCCTAGCTAGATTACCTAAAATGACGCGCCCCGTGCGACCTGCCCCAACTGCCAACGCAATCACAAAGGTCCCTAACAATAAGATTTGCCAAAAAGGACCAAAGACCGTTGCCGACCAAGAAAATCCGATATTGATTAATTTTGCCAAGCGCTCTTCGGCAAAGATGGCCATAAGAACAAACACAATAATAAAGCCGCCACTGTACCAAAATGCTGGGTTTTTTAGCCCTAAAGTATCTAATGGATTGTCTGCATGCGCTAAAGCATCTGCTATCTTATCGGTTTCTTGAGAGCGTCCTTGCTCATGTCGCTTACTGTTAAATCCTTTTAAATCAGCCATGATGTGATTCCATATGATAATGTTGCGTCATTTAAATTGGCGTTTTATCTAAACCGTCTTACCCATCTATACTTTAATGCTTGTTACTTTGAGTTTTAGCCAGCATTTTAGAAGGCTACATCTGTGCCTAGCACTTACACTAAAGGTTTAATGCCACTCTCAAGAAAATTAAACCAGTTTTGTCCAATGATTTTTCCAGCATCAGCATCATTAAAACCATGTTTGAGCAGACCGTTATAAATATTCTCCATACCGTCTTTTCCTGCAAACCATGGCAAAGTATCCGGCCAACCTGAATTGTTGGCATTACCTTCGCCATAATCCATGGCCTTTGACCAGCGTCCATTGCGCATCCACTCAAGTACTGCTTGTGGTTGGTTCAGGCACAAATCACTACCAATAGCTAAATGATCAACGCCGTATTTATCGGCACAATCAGCAACCATACTGCAAAAATCATTGAGCGTACAATCACTACCATTAGGCAGATGAAACGGATATAAGCTAAAACCTAACAGCCCGCCTGCTTTGGTCAAGGCACTAATAACGGTATCAGATTTATTACGCAACGCATCGTGTGCAGCCGTTGGATTGGCATGACTGATACATATCGGGCGCGTAGAATGCTCAATCGCTTCAAGCGTTGAGCGCTCTGCGCTATGCGACATATCGATAATCATACCAACTCGATTCATCTCTGCTATCGCCTGCTGACCAAAACGCGTAATGCCACTATCATTCTTCTCATAACAACCGGTCGCTAGTAAGCTTTGGTTATTATATGTCAGCTGCATGATCAGTAGTCCTAAACGGCGCATCACACTGATAAGACCAATTTCATCATCAATCGGTGAACAATTTTGTGCGCCAAAAAGAATACCGACTTTGCCTTGCTGCTTTGCCCTCTCAATATCAGTGACTGAATAGACTGGCAAGATAAGATCTGAGTTTTGCTCAAAGCGTGCATGCCATTCTGCAAAACGCGTCATTGTCTGCCGTGAATCCTCATGATAAACCAAGGTGGCATGTACCGCATTGATACCGCTGGCTTGCAGCATTTTGAAATAGTCACGATCCCAATGGCTATATTGTAAGCCGTCAATGACGATATGGTCTTGATACATAGTTAATTCCTTTTATACTTTTACAAATGCATTATGGCGGGATAAGCTTTGGCAGCCTCTATCAGGGTTTCAAGCAGCATGTCAGAGAATCTTTACCAGCCACACATCACTATTAGCACATGTCATTAACTGACTTTTAATAAGCTTTTTGATAAGCGGTTTTAACGATGGTATAAAACTCTTTAGCATACTGACCTTGCTCCCGCGGACCAAAGCTTGACTCTTTACGACCACCGAAAGGCACATGATAGTCCGTACCAGCAGTGGCTAGATTGACCATGACGCAACCTGCTTGTACTTGCTCTTTGAACATTGAACTATTACGCAAGCTTTGGGTGATGATGCCGCCTGTTAGACCAAAGCGAGTATCATTGGTCATCGCAATCGCTTCCTCTAAACTGCTAACGCGCATGACACAAGCTAGTGGTGCGAATACTTCTTCTTGATTGATATCCCAGCTGTTATCGGTCTCAGTAAACAAGGTAGGCGACATATAATAGCCATCATGTGGCATATCTAAACGCTCGCCACCAAAGGCTAAGTTCGCACCAGCTTGCTTGGCTTTTTCAATCCAATCTAGGTTGGATGCAAGTTGCTTATCATCAATCACAGGACCCATAAAGATACCGTCATCAAGCGCATGACCAACTTTTAGGGTTTTCATTTTTGCGATGACACCATCGACGAAAGCATCATGAATACCATCCATGACAATCAAACGTGAAGATGCCGTACATTTTTGTCCTGAACCGCCAAACGCACCAGCAACCGCTGCATCAATAGCGACTTGTAAATCAGCATCATCGGCGATAACTAAAGCATTCTTACTACCCATCTCCAGCTGGCAGCGCACAAAGTTAGGCGCGGTTGCCGCAGCCACTTTACGACCGGTTGGCACTGAACCTGTGAAGCTGACCGCATCGATATCTTTTGAATGAATGAGTGCATCACCAACTGATGAGCCGCCGCCCAATACCAAGTTGAATGTGCCTTCAGGCAACCCTTGACGGTGAATGATTTCAGCTAAGGCGACCGCACTGGCTGGTGTTAAATTGGCAGGCTTCCAAATGACGCTATTGCCAAATGCTAAGGCTGGGGCGATTTTCCACACAGCAGTTGCGGTTGGGAAGTTCCAAGGAGAGATAATGGCGACGACGCCGACTGCCTCACGAGTTACTTCTACTTTAACCCCTGGACGTACTGAATCTGCAGTATCGCCCATTTGGCGTAACACCTCAGCGGCGTAATAATGAAAGAACTGACCTGCACGATAAATCTCGCCGCGACCCTCAAGAAATGGCTTGCCTTCTTCACGTGATAGCAAAGTACCTAGCTCATCACAACGGGCAATCATTTCATCGCCAATTGCCTGCAAAATCGATTGCTTCTTCTCTAACGGCATTGCCTCCCACTTTGGCTGCGCTTGACGGGCAGCAGCAATAGCATCCTTAACTTGATCGCTACTGGCTTGGGCGAACTCGCCGATAGTTTCAGTGATATCAGAGGGATTAATATTAGTAATGGTATCGCTACCCGCTTGCCATTCACCATTGATATAAAGTGATTGCTGTGGGTCTTGCTGTGATACTTTTTGTGTGTTTTGAGCTGACATAGTGGCGTCCTCAGTTTATTAAAATTTACGTTATCAAATGATTTAAAGAGCTGTATAAATATAGTGAAAAACTATGGTACGTTCGCATAAACGACTAGCTCAACCAACATCTCTTCACGAGCAAGTCCTGCTATCACTAAAGCCGCGCGATTTGGATAAGGTGCTGTAAAATATTCCGCATAGACTTGATTGACCGTTTTTAGATATTCACGATCAGTAACATAAATGAGTACCTGTAAGACTGAGTCCATGCCTACATTGGCACATTCTAAAGTATGCTTTAAATTATCAAGGGTTTGCCGGGTTTGGGCTTCGATACCACCTGCGACCACATCACCGTTTTCATCAATAGGAATCTGCGCGGTGTATAACGTGCCATTACTCGTGACTGCCCATTCAAGAGGTGCTTTTGAGGCGTAAAGTGAAGTCTGAACCGCTTGTTTGGTTGAGGGAGTCGTCATATCGTCATATCCTTTGAATGAATGGTTTGGCAATTTCTGTGTTATTGATTATCCTACGCAATAAATAATGACAAATCTAACTAATTAAATATTAAATATGATAGATTTAATCTATCGCTATAATAAATAGTACCTGATCAACGGCAGCAAGCATAAAGGCACTAACGATTATGAAACTACAACAGTTACGACATTTTTTGTTTGTGGTAGAAGAAGGGGGTTTTCGCGTGGCAGCCAACCGCGCCAATAGAACACAGGCCGCATTATCCGCCTCGATAAAAGAGCTGGAAAAAACACTGGATCAGCGTTTATTCGAAAGTGGCAATAAAGCAACACTGACGCCGTTTGGGGAAAGTTGCTTGCCAAAGATTCAGCAGTTCATCAGTATTTACCAAGCATTTGAAGAGGACTTAAGAGCGACCGCAGCAGGCGATAAAGGGAAGATAAGAATTGCTAGCGTGCCATCACTGGTGACTAAGCTACTGCCTAGCGTATTGGTCGCCTATTCAAAGAAATATCCTGATATTGAAATTGTTTTGATAGATGATAACGCGGTTGGCGTCGCAAATCGGTTGCTCACGGGCGAGGTGGATTTGGCATTAGGTAACTGTACCAGTATCAATCAAACAGATATTGATTTTACCCCACTTATATCAGACCCTATCGGTGTGGTTTGTCTTAAAAGCAATGCGCTGAATCATGAATCACGTCACTCTCAAGGGCTAAAATGGCAACAACTCATGGCAGAGCCTTTTATTTATAATGGTACCTGTCGACTACTTGAGAACACACCTGCAGAAGTGCTCAACCGCAAAGCTCGCTATACGGTAGAAAATATCACCTCACTGTTCTCATTGTTAAGAAACGATCTTGGTATCACCACCCTACCGAAACTCGCCTTTCCTTCTAATGAGCCCGAGCTGGTTTGGATAAACTTACTTGACCCTTCTTTAAACAGACAAATCGGTATCTTTAAACTGGCTGACAAATCTATTTCCCCGCCCGCTCAAGCTTTTTATGAGCTATGTGTGACCTATGTGCAAGAGCACTATCTATTGTGATGCATCCAACAATAAAGCCACTGATTGCGGTATTGTTGTCTTAATTAGTGAGTAGTGGCAGACTGAATGAGTCATCACAGACGAAGACTTATCATGAAAGTGACTTCTAAAGATAGAGTGAACTCATTGATACCAGCGATACGTTATAGCGCTAGTTGTAACTGCCCGAAGTGTGGCTGCAGCGCGGCATCTATTTGTGATAAATGTGATAGGTGGTCGAAATGCTGTGAGTGTGGTGAAAAGTAAATATCGCCATCACTTTTAAACCTTATAGTGCATAGCCATGTACAATATCGATGACACATAAAAAACAGCCTATAGAATCGATTCTGTAAGCTAATAAAATCAATACATATAAGATATTGTCGTATTATGATATTTGGTTGATCTATCTTGAACGATATAGGGTGTTGTCAGCAGTTCGAGTCTGCTTATGCCTACCAAATATTTAGAAAGCCCCAGTCTAACGACTGAGGCTTTTTTTATCGGTAAAATATGGAATGTACCGGAAAATCCTAGATTGATATCAATCAAAGCTCAGAATCTAACCCTTACGTTCTGTAAAGCACTTTAACCACATGCCAGCCAAATTTGGTTTTCACTAAGTGTGGGGTGAGGAGTTCGCCGCTGAAGCAAATTTTATCAAACGGCGGTACCATATCGCCTTGCTTAAACTCACCTAAGCTGCCGCCTTTTTTAGCTGATGGGCAGGTTGAGTATTTCTTAGCCAACACATCAAACATGTTGCCTTTTTTAAGCTTGGCAAGGATATCTTCAGCTTGTTCTTTGTCTTTTACTAAAATGTGTAATGCGCTAGCTGTACGAGCCATAAGGTAAACCCTTCATAAAATATCGATTGTCGGGGCATTATATCATTACTTACCTTAGTTGCTAACCTTACTGGTCTGCGCTACTTCATCAAAAGTCATTATCTGCCTTTTAAGTGTCAGTACAATGCATCTAACAGACGCCCATAAACAGTTTAATCTGAGCTAAAAGCAATTGGCAGCTTATGTGCCCAGTGCTTATACAATCGATTTATCATTTGCTGCTAGCCATTGTAACTTAGTCAGCGGAAGACAATAAACTGGAGCTTGTGTAAGAATTTTAGTATTTATATTGCAGTATTTATATTGCTTAGTACCATAAAAAATTGCTTGGCTACCTAGAGTAACCAAGCAATTTTACATTTTATTATTGTTGTATTATTTTTTATAGTTATTGGCTTTTAATGACAAACGCTATTTAAACAACCGTAACATGCAAGCGCACATCAACATTGCCACGAGTGGCATTAGAGTATGGGCAAACTTGATGAGCGGTCTCGATTAGAGTTTGTGCTTGGGCTTCATCAATACCAGATACTTCGACAGACAGCTCTATATCTAAGTTATAGCTATTATCCGCTTTCATACCAATACCAACTTGAGCAGATGTTTTCGAAGCGGTTACCGGTAGTTTCATTTGTTGTGCAGTCATATTTAGCGCACTATCAAAACACGCAGCGTAACCCATCGCAAACAGCTGCTCTGGATTCACCCCCTCTTTATCTTTTTCTTGAAAGGATACCAAGTCAAAACCGAGCGAACCATCGTCAAGACCTGTATGTCCAGAACGACCACCAGTTGCTGTAGCACGAGTTTTATAAAATATTTTCATTATGCGTTCCTTATTTAGATTTATTGAATATGATTAAAATCAGACTTGATGCGTCGTGATGGGATTATTATAGATGCGCAACCAACAATCCGTTAGAACAGTCCTACGAAACTCTTGCCTAATTATCCAAAAATTTATATTATCAAGCAAACCTAAAAATAAGAAAAACATCATGCAGACAAAAACCATTGAACAATTACTTAGACTATTACCCAAAAATAAAACGATCGAATCTACTATTCCAAACTTATTTTTCTATTGCGCTGACAGGCCAAGTAAAACCGTCAGCTACATTCAAGAGCCTAGCATATGTATCGTCCTGCAAGGCGAGCGCGAGATTTACTTAGGAAAAGATTGCCAAAAATTTGACAATAGCAGCCTGATGTTTTGCCCTGTCGATATTCCTTTAAGTATGCACATTAAGCATGCTTCGTCAGACCATCCTGTCATCGTTTTATCAATGAAATTAAATCTTGTGATGATTCAAGAAGTACTCGCTAGAATACCGCCTCAACAACAAGTAAAAGAAGGTAATTTGGGAATAAAATGGCAATTAGATGACGCTATAATGCAAGCGTTTGAGCGATTGGTAAACTTACTTGATTGTCCAAATGATACTGATTTTTTATCTTCTTTAATACAGCAAGAAATTTATTATCGCATGCTCTCGGCACAACAAGGGAATAAGTTGCGACAACTGGTCATCAATGGCAGTCATACTCACCGTATTTCACAAGCAACCGATTGGCTAAAAACGCATTTAGACGAACCTGTGGTGATTGGAGACTTGGCGAGCCGATGTGGTATGAGTATCTCAGGTTTTCACCAACACTTTAAAGAGATTACACAGTTGAGTCCGCTACAGTATCAAAAAAAATTACGATTAATGGAAGCGAGGCGTCTGATCATATCCAATGACTCTCAAATATCACAGATTGCCATGCAAGTAGGCTATGAAAGCCCCAGCCAATTTAGCCGAGAATATAAACGATTATTTGGAAACAGTCCAAATAGCGATTTGAGTTAAGGGGTTGAAAAACTGGTGAAGTTATTACTACAAATGAGTATTTTTTGAAATGGTAATCTTCCAGGTTACTGCCTACGAATTTGACAGCAAATGTCAGTTCAATTCCTCACTATGAACCTGAACCTGAACCTGAACCTGAACCTGAACCTTCGATTGCAGCACCCGTATGTTCTGTCTTTATTATTTTAAAACCCGCTAACTACACTAAGACCTGTATGTCGACTTCTTTGATATGACTTTTGAAGATAAACCCTAAACTTTACACTGCTTAAACTTTAGCGCTCTCTACCCAAGCAAACTCTTCCAAAATGCGCATCCATTGATCGTCTAGTCCCGCTTTTAGCAATAACGGCTCACCGGTGACCGGATGGCTGAGCGCTAAACTCTGAGCATGTAGCAGCATGCGAGTACAATCATAGTGATTACGAAAAAATCGTGTGTGACGTATATCGCCGTGGCTGGTATCACCCACGATATGATGGAATAAATGTCTCATATGCCGACGCAGTTGATGCTTACGTCCGGTCTCGGGGGTTAAGCGCATTAGACTATAGCGGCTCGTGTCATGCTTTTTTGACACCGCAAATGGCAACTCAATTTGTGCCAAACTTTGCCAATGGGTCACTGCCTCTTGAGCCGGTTTATCCAAATTAGCGAACTTATCGGCAATAGCATCGGGCTGAAAGCTCAACGCATAATCAACGGTGCCTTGTTCTGACATATAGCCGCGCACCACAGCTAAATATTGCTTGGTCATTTTGTGTTCAGTAAAAGCCTCAGTAAGGCTGCGCGCCACGGCTGAGCTCTTGGCAAATAACAACACGCCTGACGTAGGCTTGTCTAACCTATGCACCGGAAATACATGGCAACCTACCGCATCACGGGTGAGCTGCATGGCAAAGCGTGTCTCGCCTTTATCCAGCCAACTGCGATGCACCAACAGCCCAGCCTCTTTATTAATCGCCACCAGAAATTCATCTTCATAGATTATTTCTACTTGATTGGCGATTTGATTGGCGGTGTCGCTTTCGATATTCATGTTTTCAGTGCCTATATTTTAGATATCATAATTATATATCTTTTTTAGCAAACGCTACCAATTCACGTATAAAAGGTATTCCAATAATTTTGCCCATATTTCTGACCTATCCTATAACTTTCAATCTCACACGCTTTTAACCGCCTCGGCATTGCCGTTAACTTAATCCGCTAACTTCTTTAATATGCGAAGTCACCCATGCTACACTTTAGAAGATAGCTTACCAGCCTTTATCGTCTCATTATTGTGCTGATTCGCTTTTATCAAAGATACTAAGTCTTTGATAAAATTGAATATTAGTCCTATTCACTGCTCATTACTAAACATTATATTAAGCAGTATTTTTCTTTATACAAAATTACAGATTTACTGCTTCACTATTTTTTAATTAATTTAAGGAGAAGGTCAAGGATGATAATAGATAATGACATATTACGTGAACGCATTAGTTTATTAGGTTCCTTCCTAGGGGATGCAATTTCTCGCCAGACGGGCGAACAAACGCTGCATACGATTGAAACGCTGCGCAAAGGTTTTATTCAACAGCGCCGTGAGCCTCATGAAGCTCATAAGCAGAAGCTCATCGATTTTATTGCCTCTTTGGACAATCAATCCTTAAAAAATGTCATCCGCAGCTTCTCTATCTATTTTTTCTTAGCCAATCTAAGTGAAGAGAATTATCTACGTGAAGAGCGCCATGCATTACGTATGCAATCAGAGCAGAGCTGGGAAGGATCGTTTCGCCGTACTTTACTAGAGTGTCGTGAGCGCAATATTGAGCCAGCACAGATGCAAGAGCTCATTGAGCAACTAAAATTCATGCCTGTATTTACCGCGCATCCTACTGAAGCGCGTCGACGTACAACGATGAACTTATTACAAGGTTTATTTACGCATAGCGATGCCTTAAATAACGTTGCACAAAACAGTTTTGCCTACGAGCAAGCCAGAGAAAAAACGGCGCAATCGATTGATCTGCTATGGTCGTCTGATGAAGTGCGGACGCGTAAGCCTTTAGTCTATGACGAAATAAATAATGGCCTGCATTATTTCAATGCCAGTTTATTCAACGCCATTCCTAAGGTTTACCGTAATATTAAAAACGCTATTATTGATATTTATCCTGAGCTAACAGACTACCCTCTACCTGCTTTCATAAGCTTTGGCTCTTGGATTGGTGGCGATAGAGATGGCAATCCCTTTGTCACTCATGACACCACAGAAATGGCCGTATTGATGCATGCAGATACCGTGCTGCGTCACTATCAAGTGTTGCTTAAGAAACTACGTCGTCAGCTTATTCATAGTGATACGATTGTTACTATCGAACCTGAAGTATATGCAAAAATTGAAAGTTATAGTGAGCTCGACAGACGAGTCTTTGATTACAATCTTGATGATTACGGCAATGAACCTTATCGCAGATTCCTCTCCTTAATCCTAAATAAAGTCAAAGCCACCAACCTTTTAATCCAAAGCAAAGGGAATGATACTGAGGCTAAAAAAGATGCCTACGCCAATCCACAAGAACTATTAGAAGACTTACGCATCATCCGTCAAAGTGTGAATACTCATGACACAGCACATGGCGAAGGCTTATTACTCGATATAATACGTTTGGTCAAAACCTGTGGCTTCCATTTGGCAGCGCTCGATATTCGCCAAGAGTCGTCTTATCATAGCGAAGTGATAGCTGATATTTTTGCCAATGCTTCTAACTTGCCTGACTACCAAAGCCTCAATGAAACCGAGCGCCAAGAGTGGTTGACGCGCTTGCTTAAGAAACCAGGCACACCGCTTATTTATACCGATAATTTAACGGATAAAACCCGTGAACAATTGGCCTTGATGCACTCAGTAGCGACTTTACGCAAACTGGTTGGGCAAGATACTTTTGGCAGTTATGTTATCTCAATGACCAATAACGCCAGTCAATTATTAGAAGTATTGCTACTCATGCGCTTTGCAGGCTTATGTAGAGTGGATGACGAAGCGCGACTGTCTGCCGACTTGCCAGTAGCCCCCTTATTTGAGACGATAGAAGATCTTAAAAACATCGATAAAATTCTACCTGAAGTTTTAGACAATCCATTATATCGAGGGTTGCTACGACACTCAGATAATACCCAAGAAATCATGCTGGGCTATTCGGACTCTTCAAAAGACGGAGGCATCATTACTTCTGCATGGCAGCTTTATAGCGCGCAGCAGACCATTAACCGTATCGCAGAAGAATATGGCATCAAAACCCGCCTATTTCATGGTCGTGGTGGCTCAGTAAGTCGTGGTGGCGGCTCGACGCATAAAGCTATTGCCGCGCAACCTGCAGGTACACTGCATGGGCAAATCAAAGTGACCGAACAAGGCGAAGTCCTTTATGCCAAATATGCCAACACCGATACCGCTGTATTTGAGCTAACCATGGGCATCACTGGCACGCTTAAAGCTTGCTCCTCAAGATTCGTGGTGCAACCGCCTGAACTGCCACATTATGAAGCGCTCTTTGCGCGTTTAGCAGATGCAGGTGAGCAGCGTTATCGCAAGCTAACTGATCATACCGAAGGGTTTTATCAGTTCTACTCCCAAGCGACGCCAGTAGCAGAAATCTCCTTATTAAATATTGGCTCACGTCCCGCCCATCGTAATAAAGGTCTACCAAGCAAAACAACCTTGCGCGCAATTCCTTGGGTATTTGGTTGGTCATTAGCGCGCTTTACACTGCCCGCTTGGTATGGTGTCGGCAGTGCGTTGCATAGCGTCATCGATGATGAAGCACTGATGAAAGAAATGATTGACTGCTGGCCATTTTTTAACGTGTTTATTAGCAATATTGAAATGGCGTTTACCAAGTCTGATATGAGTATTGCTCATGCTTATAGCCAATTATGTGACGATGAGATATTACGTGAACAGATTATGACAGCGGTGACGGATGAGCACGAGCTGACCCATTCAGGTTTAAACTCTTTGCTTAACCAAGAGTCGTTATTGGAGCATCAGCAGAATCTTGCCGCTTCCCTTGAATGGCGTAATGCGTATTTAGATCCAACCAACTATATCCAAATTGAGCTATTAAAGCGTGCCAGACAAAAAGACGCTACAAGCGATACCAATCATGGTGACCTCGACGTTGAAGACCCATTAATCCGTAGTATTAATGCCTTGGCAGCAGGTCTACGCAATACAGGGTAATTGATAACACAGAAAAATATAGGCAAAAAAGACAGTACTTTTAGTATTTCCTAAAGGTACTGTTTTTTAATCTGTTTATCTCAAACGGTCACTTAATTATCGATATAGGTTTAATAAACGCCTAAATAATATTGATTTCATAGCTGAACTTCTCTGCCAGCCCATAGGATTCTCTATATTCGATAGGATCGCCTTCTAGATTCTTCGCAATGCGTCAACCTATCTGATGGTATTCAATTTACTACCATTGTTATTGGTTTCTTTAGTGTGAGTGAAATTCTAATCTTGCTCGAAAAAACCACGACTGGACACAAGGTTATTGAACAAGGTAAACGGAGTCTCTTAAACTTTAAAGAGTTTACTTTTGCTTTTGGAGCCATGCTACGTAGTGGTCTAATGGGCTTTGTCGTTGGTATCTTACCAGGTGCAGGCGCAACGATTGCCAGTGCAATGACCTATGCCAGTGAACGTAAAATCGCTGGTGATACCGGTACTTTTGGTGACGGGGATCTTCGCGGTGTTGCCTCACCAGAAGCAGCAAATAATGCCTCAGCTTGTGGCTCATTTGTGCCAATGTTGACGCTAGGTGTGCCGGGTTCTGGTACGACAGCAGTCATGATGGGTGCGTTGACGTTATATAACATCACACCGGGTCCGCAGTTATTTACTGAGCAGCCAGATATCGTATGGGGTCTGATTGCCTCACTATTTATCTGTAACGTGATTTTGCTAATCATGAACATCCCTTTGGTGGGTTTGTTCGCCAAACTGCTTGACGTGCCGAACTATATCTTGATACCAGCCATTGCTGCGGTCAGTTTCGTTGGCGTATATTCTATCCATAGCACGACCTTTGACTTGGTATTTATGGTGGCACTTGGTGTATTTGGCTACTTCTTACGTAAACTAAACTTCCCCTTATCAGCGCTTATTTTGGGCTATGTATTGGGTGAGCTGATGGAGTCTAACTTAAGACGTGCCCTGTCTATCTCTCAAGGCGAGCTTAGTATCTTATGGAGCAGCCCTATCACAGTAGTGCTATGGTTGTTGGCTATTTTGATGATATTCATGCCTGTCATACGTAGTATCTACCGTAGAAAATTTAAGCCTGCTATTTAAATTTTAGTTACTCTGTTCTCGAAATACTTCTCCGGTGGTGGTTATACTCTATGTATGACCACCATTTTTTTAGGTTGAATCACTGAAATACCCCAAAATTTTCCGAAGTAGGTTTTATACCAATATAAAAGTAAATAGCAGTAGCTCGCCAAGACTGAGTCATTCGCATTGATAGCTTATAATTATAAGAAGTCCGTATGACTCAAATTGTTATTATGGTCGGATATTATTCAAAAGTATCTGTAACTTACCTTATCTCAAAGAGGATGAATGATGCAAAATAAATCTATATCAAGCCTGCCGAGTATGAATCGGCAACCTTTAGGGTTTTTCCCAACGCCGTTGATTGAGCTGACCAGATTAAGCAAAGCATTCAATGGTCCTAAAATTTATATGAAACGCGATGACAATACGGGACTGGCATTGGGCGGTAATAAAACCAGAAAGCTTGAATTTATCATTGGGGACGCCCTTGCTCAAGGTGCGGATACAATCGTGACAGCAGGTGCCGCGCAGTCAAACCATTGTCGCCAGACCGCAGCTGCCGCAGCCAGTTTGGGACTTGAATGCCATCTGGTTTTGGGTGGACAAGGACCAGAACAGTTGCAAGGCAATCTTTTACTGGATAAGATTTTTGGCTGCCATATCCACTGGGCTGGCAGCAACCGTAAAGGGGAAGACATTCCTGAGATTGTAGAGCAGCTCAAAAAACAAGGTAAGAAACCCTATATTGTCCCTTATGGCGGCTCAAGCGAGCTTGGTGCTTTTGCCTTTGTTGAAGCGTTTAAAGAGCTTGAATTACAACGTCAAGAGAGGGATATCTCATTCACGCATATCGTTTTTGCCTCCAGCTCCGGTGGGACACAAGCGGGCTTGATGCTGGGTAATAAAATCTTTGATTCACCCTATCAGATAGTAGGTATCAATATTGATAAAGGTGAAACCGATAAAGTGCCGTTTGATCAGTATATTATCTCCCTCGCCAATAGCACGGCTGCATTGATTGGGGCAGATTACACCTTTTCAGAGTCAGATTTAGTGCTTAATTCTGATTATGTGGGAGACGGTTATGGAGTGATTGGTGCACTAGAAAATGAAGCCATTGCCATGACCGCGCAAGTGGAAGGGATATTATTAGATCCTGTTTATACAGGGCGTGCGATGGGCGGATTACTCGATATGATTCGTACCGGTAAAATCAAAAAAACGGACCGTGTGTTGTTTTGGCATACTGGCGGCGCGCCCGCTTTATTTGCTTACGCTAGTGATTTAGCGGTATCTCAAAGCGGTCGTTAATCTGTCTAGCACTATCGAAAAGGTCGGCTAACTGAGGCTAGCCGACCTTTTTAACAACCTCTCAATCATTATAAAATCTAAACTTTAATTTTTAGATAACACTACATTCTATTCGTTAAAGAATATCTATCCCAAAGCATAAACCCTGTTAAAAAAACGGGCATATTTCACTCATCCTTACTGCAAGCAATATATAACATCTCTAACGCCCCAAGCATCCAATTTCCACTGTACATCAGCGACTTAGAGTTGGATATTAAAAAAATATCAAGCTTTATGACTGCCTTCTATGACCCAAGTTTAACTAACTAACCATCACGCACTAAATGTAAGTTTTAAGCATTATTTGAGTGTACAGTTGCACACATATTGTGTTACAATGTATATACAAATATCTGCATATAGTTTCATTTTATATAGAAAGTGTATATATATTGTTATTATCAGGTAATTGCGCTGTGCCGATAGGTTCCAAATTACTGAGATATCTGATCTTAGTAAGGTGAATTTTAGTCTTCAGCTAAGTCCCAAATTTTATATTATTGAAATTGCTAAAAAAACCTAATTCTTTGGAGATTTACCATGTTATTTAAAAAATCGGTTATGACCGCGGCTGTATTTGCCGTTGGTAGTGTTGCTGTTATGTCTGCGAATGCTGAGACCACTGGTAGCTTTAATACGACACTAACAGTTGATACTTACTGTCAGATTAGTACAGCAGCTACTGCCATTGCACTTACTACTGTTAACGATGGCGCCGCGAGAGAAGGAACTAGTTCTATTGGAGTGACTTGTAGTAAAGGGACTGCATATGAGATTGCATTAACACCAGGAAATGCTGATGTTAATGGCAGTGGCCTTTTAAAAGTGGGGGGAGCAGCAGGGCAAGGGATTGGTATTCCATATCAGTTAAAGCAAACGACAACTAAGGCTGTTTGGGGTAGTACTCTGGGTGTTAGCGGAAACGCCTTGTCTGCAACAGGTGAGGGTGTGCGTGTCCCTTCAACTCATGGTATAACAATTAATATAGCCGATGCAGCCACCGACGTTACTCCTGGTAACTATATTGATACTATTAATATTGCATTAACTTTATAATTTTTATGTTAATTCCTTGGTTACGTCATATGCTAAAACCTGGCCTTATTTCTACTTTGCTACTGTCTTCTAGCTTGACAGTGGCAGCGGGTTTGCAGGTATCACCCATCTCGTTAAGTTTACAGGCGCGCGAGACGGCGAACGGTCTGACGCTCAGCAATGCTGGTAATAATGTGGTGCAGGCACAGGTGCGCGTGTATCATTGGGCGCAGGATGACTCAGGTGATACGCTTACCTCATCGCGCGGACTGATTGCCAGTCCGCCGATGGTTGAGCTACAGCCCGGCGAGCGGCAGCTGGTACGTATCATCCGCGCCAAAGCGCCGCCGCAAGGCACAGGGGCGGTTGAGGACGCGTACCGACTGTTGGTCAATGAGGTGCCGGTTAAGTTGCCTGAAAACACCAGTGGGCTACAGTTTGCGATGAGCTACTCGCTACCGGTCTTTGTTCAGCCGGTTGGCGTGGTTAAGACCAGTCCGCAGTTACAGTGGAGTACTCATCTGCAACCGGATGGTAAAGTGGTCGCGCTTCGTGTTAGGAATACTGGCAATGGTCATGCGCAACTGGCTGGCTTAAGCTTTACTAATGTGGCAGGCACGAGTACGGATATTCATCAAGGTTTGCTTGGCTATGTGTTACCCGGTGCGACTATGAACTGGACACTGAAAATACCGCCTTCTGCTTTAACTTCAGGGGGTAAATTCAAGGTTATGCTAAATGGTATACAGACGACACCTGACGTCACGCTGGACACAAACACTCGCTAACGTCGTTTTTTTACAAAGTGTGGCAGTCTCTATTAGCCATGCTGCGGTACTGAATAAAGATATCTCTACGAGCAGCGTTGATACCAGCGCTGCTTTTTTGCGTGTTGCAAAAGCTAAGGAGCTTACAAATCAGGCTCAAATAGATACTAATGCTCAGTCTAATATAGATGCAGATTTGGCTCAGCTTGATTTGGACCGTTATAGTGATGATGACGATGCAGGGCTGGATTTATATCTGGACGTCATGCTTAATGGTGCCAGTAAAGGTCTAGTACACTTCGACTATCGTGATGAGCGCCTGTGGGCAACAGCAGCTATCTTGCAACAGCTGAGCTTTGTGTTGCCTCCATCGCTACAGGCAAGCCGTGACCCTATCGCCCTTGACAGGCTGCCTGAGCTGAATATTGACTACGATGCACGCCAGCAAACATTGACCCTTATCGCACCCCTAAGTATGCTTAAGCTAGATACGACTACCCATAGTACGCGTACCAATAAGCGCCCAAAAGCGAGCGCCTCGCCCGGTCTGTTATTAAACTACAACCTGTATGGCAGTCAAACTCAGAATAGCACTAAAAGTCTGAGCGCATATACGGAGCTGCGCGCCTTTAATGCGCTTGGCGTGGTCAGCTCTACCGCCTTAACGACTGCAAATACGGCTGCTAATGACAGTCGTCACAGTCAGTGGAAGGGTCAAACCGTGCGCCTTGATACCAGCTGGAGTCAGTCCTTCCCTGATAAGCTGCTAACGGTTCGGGCAGGTGATATTCTGACCGGTGCATTATCATGGACGCGGTCGACACGTTTGGGCGGTCTACAAATCGGCACCAACTTTAATCTGCAGCCTTATCGCTCGACCACACCGTTGCCATCGTTTTTTGGCTCAGCAACCCTACCCTCAAAGGTAGAGCTGTTTGTTGATGGTCTTAAGCACTATAGCGGTGAGGTGCCCGCCGGTCCCTTTGAGCTGGACACCGCGCCCAACATCAGTGGTGCAGGAACGGCGCAGCTGGTAGTCACCGATGCCTTAGGTCAAAGCAAAACCCTAACTTTTTCGTTATATGATACCCATCGATTGCTCCAACCCGGACTGTCTGATTGGTCAGTTGAGCTTGGCGCAGTGCGTGAAAATTATGGGAAAGAATCTTTTGATTATGGGGATGCGCTTGCCGCCAGTGCTACTTGGCGCCATGGGGTGTCCAACCGTTTTACCGCTGAAACCCATGCCGAAGTGACGTACGGTCTCTCCAATGCAGGGGTTGGTGGGACTTGGCTATTGGGGGGCGCTGGTGGTATTTTGTTTGCCTCGCTAGCCGCAAGCCATAGTGAGGGACAAAGCGGCATGCAGTACAGCACCAATTATTCATGGAACAATCGCCGCTTTAACATTGGTTTTAATGCACTGGGAACTTCTGGTGTATATCGCGATGTAGGCTCCCAATATGGCAATGCCCCTGTACATCGAAGTGAGCAAATATCTACGGGTTATAGCGTACCTACGTTCGGTAATTTTGGGCTAAGTTACCATCAGGTTGCCCAAGCTGAGAAAGAGGACACACGATTTGCCCGTGTCTCTTGGTCCAAATCCTTTGGCAGACGAGTAAGTATGAACCTCAATTATAACCATGACTTTGACCAATCAGCAAAAAGTAGCCTGTCGATAGGCGCATCGCTATCACTAGATCGCAATATGTCAATGCGAAGTAGCTTGCAACACACCGCAGCGCAAGACATCATCACAGCAGATATCTCAAAATCAGCGCCAAGCGCAGGTGGCATTGATTGGCGCGCGCAGGTACGCCACAGCGCGGCTAGCCAATCAGACGACAGCTTAAATAGTAATGCTAAAGACAGTACAGGCGCGTTGGCTGAGCTAAGCTATCTTGGACGCTACGGACGGGTTCAGGCTGGTATCAGTAGTAATGATGACAGCTATGCCACTTACGCCAGTGGCACAGGGTCACTTGTGATGATGGGCGGCGGCATGTTTCCTGCGCGCCAAATTAATAGCGGATTTGCAGTGGTATCTACCGGCGGAATCGCTGGTGTGCCCGTCCTATTGCAAAACAATCCTATTGGCACGACCAACCGCCGCGGACTGCTGTTAGTGACACCTCTCAATGCCTATCAAGAGAATAAGATTGCTATCGACCCCATGCAGTTGCCTGCTGACTTACGTATTAATAAAGTCAGTCTGGACGCAACCCCAACCGACCGTGCCGGAGTTATGATCGCTTTTGATATTACCCCTGTGCGCTCAGCAACCATTGTCTTAATCGATAGCGATGAGCAACCGATTGCCCTTGGCAGTCAAGTTACCTTACTGTCCAACGATGATAAACCAACCACCGTAGTGGGTTTTGATGGCGAGGTATATTTGGATACATTGGGTGCCCGCAATACCCTTGAGATCACTACCCCTGCTGATGGCATTTGTACGGTGCGCTTTGAGTACACCAAGCAAGGCGATGAGATTCCGCTCCTCGGTCCTTTTACCTGTAAAAAGGCACAATAATGTTACGACTTCAAAGCTATCATCTGTTTATTACGCTAATGGTGGGTTTGTTCTTAGCCAACCCTATAACCGTAAATGCTGATATCGGTTCTGGACCCATCGCCTGTACCCAAGTGGGTAGCACTATCAATGATTTAAATTTCGGCACTGTCAATCCCTTCTCAAGTACAACCTCAACCTCAGCGACCATTAACTATGAATGCAGAGGCAGTGAGGGACGCGCGTCAACTGCTAGAATTTGCTATACCTTTGGTCCTTTGAACACCGATGACCACAAGCTACTTGGACCGAACAATACAACATTGGCTTTTGATTTATTTTCAAGTTCAAGCCATGGTGCGCCTATTAGTAAAGCCAATCCGCTACAACTGACACTTAGTAGTGATGGGAGTAGCACACTTATCAAAGGCAATATTACAGTATATGCGCAAACACTCGCTGGGCAGACGCAGCTGGTTTCAGGAGATTACACACTTAATAATCAGATATATATGACTGTGAACTCAGTGGATGGCAGTAGCGCACCTAATGACTGCCTAACCATTACTGAAACGGATGCATTTACATATACCAGTCAAGCATCTGTCGCCGCTCACTGCACAGTTACTGCGGCAGGAGTATTGGATCTTGGACGCGTTTCGGCATCAACTGTACCCACGAAAGGCTCGGCAACCAACCTTATCAATGTCACCTGCACCAATGCTACTTCTTATAAGATTGGCTTAGAACCTTCGAATCAGGATAAAAATGGTCAGGGCGTTATGATAGGCAGCAATAGCAAGTCTACCTTACCTTATCAGCTGCAATCTGATGCAAGCGGCAAAGTTTGGGGTAACAACGGTACCACTTATGGAGATTTAAAGAATGGTGTTATCGGCGAAGGAAATGGCGCAATGCAAGCCCATACGGTACACGTTACCGTACCGAGCACTGATGTTAAGCCTGACAAATATTCTGATACAGTAACTGTGACCGTGTATTATTAATAACCTTATAAAAGAAAACAGCAAGAGTGAAGATAAGTCTTTTCACAAAACCGATCTACCTTTGCTTAGACCTAATACGTTCATCAGTAGATTCTCGACACTCAAATCTTAATAGATATGAAACTCTTGATGATTATTCACACTGAGGCATACATTTATCAATGCACAACAGGCGTACCCTCCGTGCTAAAAGCAAAGCCTTTATTGCTAAAATTGCCAATCATGACCGCTTCAATTACAGGCGTAACGGTGTCGTCCACCCCCTCTACTTCAATGATAAAGTTGGCACCAGAACCCCCTTTATCCTCTTCTTTTTCGACAATATAATTTAGAGTTGCCATCGCTGGCAGCTCAATAGGAGCTCTTAAGTAGGACTTTACTAAGGCACCATCAGTATCGTAATAATCAATTTTATTAATATACAATGATTTTTTTAACGTGGTATTACGCACGCTGAGTGTTGCAGAAAGCAATACTTTGCGATTGTCTCTATCAGTATAAATGTCTGAATATATGGGCACATAAAACGTTTGTTTGTAGCCAAACTGGCTGTGATCCGTTTCTTTTGACGTTTTTTCCAGCTCTTGAATTGGGTCCTTATGCTTCTCTGAAAACATCACATTTGGATCTTGTATAGACTGATCACAGCCTGAAAACAATATCAGGGCAGTCAGACATAGCATAGATACTCGATATTTTCTCATGACCTCTTTCCTTATTTAACGGGCTTTAACCCCAACACTACGTAAAAACTTATTAATATGTTCATTAGCACCATAAATGACCAGCACATCATTATCTTGTAGTACTTGTTCAGGTGCTGCCAAGCCTTGTATATTTGGTTTGGTTTGCATACGACCGAAGCTGTCTTCATAGTGCTCATAACGCATGGTGCTGAGCAATTTGATACTAAATCGGTGTTCAAGCTGTAGCTCGCCGATGGTTCTACCAATCAAATCAGTAGGAATACTAATCTCGACAATACTAAAGTTGTCACTTAACTCGAACGAGTCTACAAAATAACGCAAGGACAGCCGTTTTGCCCAGCGCATTGCCGCCTCTTTCTCAGGATGAAAAATATCATCAACCCCAATCGCTTGTAGGACTTTTTCGTGTAGTGGATTGATACTACGACTGATCAAACGCCGTGCTTTTAGCGTTTTAAATAGCGCTGTCGCCATGACATTGGCACCTTGGTCTTCACCAATGGCTACCACGACAATATCGGTGTCTTTAATCGGTAGACCATTGACCGTATATTCATCGGTCGCATCCATACAGATGGTATGAGTAATCACTTCTTTATAGGTTTCAACCTTTTGCATACTGCTATCGATAGCAATGACCTCATGACCTTGGCTGGTCAGCGCCATACCAAGCGAAGACCCAAAACTGCCCAAACCTGCGATAATGAATTTCATAATACTCCTTGTCACTCACCTCTATACTATAGTGGTAGTGATGGGACGGGTTAGTTAATAGTAATCTCTTCCGTTGGATAACGGTAGTTACGCTCATGTCTATTTTTGAGTAAAGCAATAAAAATCGTCAGCATACTGACACGCCCAACGAACATAATGAATGACACCACAAGCTTGCTAAAAGTAGACAGCTCCGTGGTCAGATTTAAGCTTAATCCCACCGTGCTATAGGCTGAAAAACACTCAAATATCACTTTAATCAAATCAAGCTCAGGCTGATCATAACTGATCAAAGTCACGCCCAGCCCAATGACCAACAAGGACAGCCACATAACAGAAAATGCACGGCGAATTGAGTTATCTGCAATTTCGCGTTTGAATACTTCGACTTTGGTCTGTCCACGCGCCAAACTCAAGGTATTTAGGAAAGCAATGGCAAAGGTGCTGGTTTTAATACCACCACCAGTAGAGTTTGGAGATGCCCCAATCCACATCAAAAAAATGGTCAGCATGATGGTTGGAAAAGCCAAGGCATTCATGTCGATATTGTTAAAGCCTGCGGTTCGCGGTGTCGCAGCAGTAAAAAGACCCGCTACCAGCTTGCCATACCAGCTGCTGTGCTCAGCCAACACACCATGATATTCAAACATCATCACCCCAATCAGCCCTACTAACAGCAAAGCGCCAGAGGTGATTAAAGTGATCCGACTATTGATACTCAACAGCCACGGCTGGTAGGCATAGCGCTGTCCATCACGACACAGTGCTCTTTGCATACGGTGACGCAGATAACGGAGCAAGTTAACGACAATCAAAAAGCCCATACCGCCAAATAAAAAAGTAATACTGATAATCAGCTGTAAAGGATAATTGAAGCGCAGTGATTCATCGTATAACCCCGCACTAAAAGTAGAGAATCCAGCATTACAGAATGCCGAAACGGCATGAAATATAGAGAAGAATAAACGCTCAAATATGCTCATGCCTGCCAAATCATAAACACTTATATAAATCAGTATTGCTGCCAGTGCCTCAATACCAAAGGTGACATATAAAATAGACTTTAAGGTTGTCACCATGTCGCCCATACGTGGCGAATATGTCATCTCACTGATACTAAGCTGGGTCTCGTAACTGATACCACCCTTAAAGAAGTAGCTAAAATAAGTCACGAAAGTTAGGATGCCAAGACCACCAATTTGGATAAGACCTAGGATAATCACTTGCCCAAAGGTAGTGAAATGGGTTGCGGTGTCGACGACGATGAGCCCCGTCACACAGACGGCGCTGGTCGCGGTAAATAAGGCATCTATAAAGGAGATGGGTTGATTTGTAGCATTTGGCATCATCAGCAATAATGATCCGACCAGTATCACTGATAAAAAACTTAAGATAAAAAATTGACCGGGGTTTAAAAAGGCTCGGTTAAGACTAAAATTATTATCTGATATTTCACGGATGAAAGTGACTAGTACGGCAATCTTGATGGCAATAAAACCATCAGCGGGCGTAGACAATCCCGATTGAAACAACTCAGTAAAATGTAGGACGAGCAAGATTAAAATGGCAATGCTGGTCAGCAAATCAAAGACAGCTACTTTATTGACCGTCAGGCGTGTTTTTGGACGTATATAACGTCTTAGCGTAGTGACAAAACTGAGTAAAATAATACTCATATAAAACAGGTGAAACACTTGTTGTAACCATGCGGACAATGTAAAACCACTGTCAATTAAGGCAACACCGACACCAATAAGGCTTATTACAACGATAAATTTATTTAATAACCGATACGGTATGCCCACATACATAGCTTAGGTCCAGAAAAGGAATAACCAGAATACTTATACTCCTTTTTTCTGTCATATACTAAGCGTGGTTTTAGATAATCGTAACCAGTTATGTGTTCTAACATCAGCCACTACAATATTCGTCATAGTTACTTATCTAGTGGTTACTTTAACAACATTGTCTCTACCGTTTTATCAGCAGAGCACCTATGTTAACGAGCACTATTTATTATAATGTATTAACAATAAAACCACTGATTGCGGTAGCGATTATTGCCAGACTGAATAAACGATCAAGGAAGAGGATTTGTTATGAAAATGACTTCTAAAGATAACGTACACTCATTGATACCGACCATCCACTATAATACTGGCTGTACCTGCCCAAAGTGCGGCTGTAGCGCGGCATCAACTTGTGATAAATGTGATCGCTGTTCGAAATGCTGTGAGTGTGGTGAAAAGTAGTTATTCTTACCATAGCCTTTTGAGCTACTGACATCGAAAAAGCAGCCTTTAGAGGCTGCTTTTTTATACTTCAAATTGCAAAATACTTAGTAAATAAAGGGTCTACATTTCATTATAGTAAGGTTTAAGTATTAAAGTTTAGGTGTTAAATTTAACTTTTATTTGCTGCAATCCAGCTTTGCATCTGCTCAATTTCAGGCTGTTGTGCATCGATTATTTCTTGCGCCAGCTTACGCATCTCAGGATTTTTACCATATTTAAGCTGCGTTTCTGCCATATCGACTGCCCCAGTATGATGAAGTAACATGCCACGAGCAAATGCCATATCTGGTACTGGGTCAGCAATACCTTTCATCATGTCACCATGCATCGCATCCATACCCTTAGCATAAGCTTGCTGCATGGCTTTAGTATCCGCTGTTGGCATTTTGGCATCAGGATTGTTGGCAAGCCATGTTTTCATCTGCTCAATCTCAGACTGCTGGGCGTCGATGATTTCTTGTGCAAGCTTACGCATCTCTGCATCGGTGCCGTATTTTAGTTCAATCTCTGCCATATCTACCGCGCCAATATGATGAGCAAGCATGCCTTGAGCAAATGCCGCGTCTGGATCGTTATAATCCATACCAATCATATCTTCATTCATTTTGGTCATTGAGTCAGTGTATTCTTTGAGCATAGCCGTCATTGGTGTTCCGTCTGCTACCATAGCGCCTGCACTCATGTCATGAACTGCATGCGGGTCCGCTGCAGCAGTATTTTCTTGTACGGTTTCTTGCGATGCAGCATCCTCTGGGGCAGTCACGTCAACCTTATCATTGGCTGGTTGACAGGCACTTACTGCCAATAGGACACTAGTAGCGAGAGCAAAGGTGCTTAATTTATTATTCATGGTACCGCCTTGGCTAATAACGATTTAATTTAGGTATTACAAAGTAAAAAAGCGCTAGCTTATAGCTGTTGCTCGGTTGAGACAATATCAGCATAGACCTCAGTAGTACCGTCTTTATTAAGCTGCATAATCTGATAAGGCGCAAATTTATTTTGATACTCCATACCTGGACTACCAACTGGCATACCAGGTACGGCAAGACCTAGTGCTTGTATTGGTGGGTTTTCTAAAAACTGCGCCACATATTTGGCTGGTACATGACCTTCAAAGACATAACCGTCGGTTGTGACAGCAGTATGGCAAGAGCGCATCTCAGTTGGTACGCCGTAGCGCTCTTTAAATACTGCCAAATCCGTAACATCGTGCGCAGTGGCGTTCAGACCATTATCTTCTGTATGACTTATCCAGTCTTTACAGCAGCCGCAATTGGCATCTTTGTAGACCGTTGCTGAGACGTTTTTTAAGAAATCTGAATTGCTGGCTGGCGTTGTTATTGCCGATTCCGTTTGAGCGTTTGATTCAGCAACATTTGCGGTGACTGCTGCGCCATTGTCATTTTGTAAGGAGCTTGCATTGGACGCGCTACTGTCAGGTTGGCTACAGGCGAATAAGGCGGATGCAGCAACTAACCACACTGTACTTTGCAAGAGTTTATAAGAATGACGTTTGAAGGTAGGGATAGAATCGGATGTAAAGGCGTTCATAATGCAATCTCATGTATTTTTTGCATTATACCAAATAACACTTATACTCAATCAAGACAGTCAGGCATTTAACATAGTGACTTTAACAAAACATGACATTCAGATAACAATGCTGGCAGGTTGGCATATCATTCACTTACTGACCCTTTCTCTGCTCTCATCATCTTTACGCCACCATAGCTGACCAACATCACCCCAAGTCCGATTAATGAAGCACCTAAGATTAGCCCTTCCGGTGGACTTTCATTTTGTAAAAAAATAGCAATTGGTACACCGACTACCGCCCCTACTGCCCCTAATAAGCTCAGCAGCACAGGACCGCCTGTTTTTTGCAGTAAAAACAACAGTAAAAACTGCGCAGCAAATACAAATGCTTGTAGCACAATTACACCAAGCGGTAAAAGCGCTGTCATCGGAACCGCTAAAGAGTAATGAGGAACGATACTGACCAGAGCTAGCAATCCTGATGCAGCAATCAGCATACCAGGCGCAAGCGCACTAGCAGAGAGATTGGCTGGCCAATATAGCGTCCGATAAATATTACCAATGGCAAGCAAAACAGGACCACAAAGCGTCAAGACGATCCAAAATACACTGGCATCTGGCGCAGAAAACTTACGTACTGCCAATACGCCTGCTCCCGCAAGAGCAGAAACTACGCCAAGTGCACGAAGCTTAGTAAATGGCTCGATACGCAACACGATGGCGGCAAGATAAGTAAGCAGCGGTGGCAAGGAGATAATCAAGGCGACAAAACTTGCGCCAACGTGTGGAATCGCTGAGAAGAATATTAAATTGGAACCTGCAACACTGACCAATGCTGCAACAAAATAATAGCTGAGGATAGGTTTGTTTAAAGGCGGTAGCTCACGACGCCACAGTGCATAAATAAACAAAATAACTGCGGCACCTGTAATAGACCAAAACAGAAATGCCAGTGGCGTCAGACCAATTTCGCCTGCATATTTTGCCAAATTGGTAGAAATACCGATTAAAGCGCCGCCAGCGAGCAGACAAAGCAGAGGAAGGAGCCATGTTTGCTTATGGCCTAAAGTCCTTTGTTGCGCTGACGACACCATAGCTTATCCTATTCATCCACCTTATTATGCCAACCACGATAGATTAGCATTCGCGCCATTGCAACCACAAACGCGTATCCAGCTCCAACTGATGATAATCAGGCTCCATATGACAGCAAAGCTGATAGAACGCTTTGTTATGCTCCTGCTCCTTAAAGTGCGCCAACTCATGAACAACAATCATCCGCAAAAACTCAGGCGGTGCCTCTCTGAATAAGCTTGCGACCGTAATGCTATTATGCGCTTTAAGCTTACTGCCTTGTACGCGAGACTGATAAGTATGAATACCCAGCGCATGTTTGAGTACGGTGAGCTTACTGTTATAAGTCACTTGAGACAATGAATTGCTTTTGCGCATATACTGATTTTTTATGTCATTAATATAGTGATATAACGCTTTGTCGTTTTGGATTTGGTGTCTCTCGGGATAGTTTTTATCCAAATAATCGCCCAACTTGCCACTACTAATCAACATGGCAGCTTGATTTTGGATATCCTCAGAATAATGAGCAATATATTTTAAGGTGGTCACTGCTTTTGTCCTTTATCTTGATGCGCGATATTTATCTATATCAATTATACGGTAAAGATATTTTTTTGCTTTAATAGTTTGCTCAAATAGATAATGGCTGTTCTATTATTGAGTCATCAATATGTTATTAAAGTAGATAAAATAATGGTGTTATGGTCGATATTTAGACAATTATGATTAGATTTATAATTAATCTCATAATAAGGTTGACAGCTCATGACTACTTGGCTAAAATGTGCCCCACATAACGCAAACAAGACAAGCAATTGGGCGTATTAAAGCCTTTGTAAAACTTGATGTTATTACCAATTATTCTCCAATAGCTCAGTTGGTAGAGCAACGGACTGTTAATCCGTGTGTCCCTGGTTCGAGCCCAGGTTGGAGAGCCATATACGAAAAGACCTTCATCACTTATTTGATGGAGGTTTTTTTTGGCTTGTATTTATTAGTGCTTTATTAATATGGCTATTAATGCAGCTTCGGTGTTCTTTTGGGGACTTTTGTTGTATGGTAAGGGTAGATATGACTAAGTCAGTTTTGCCTGAGTGCTTTATTCCTACTCACTAATAGTAATGGTTTATTATGATACCTGCACGTATAAAAAATAAGTTTTCTGATCATCCGCAAAAAATCATGCGCCCTATCAGTATTCGCCTCTCTGAAGAGATGATTGAGCTTTTAACGGCGACCGCATCAGAGCTTGGATTTAAGCGTATTCAAGGCTTGATTCGCCTATATATCCGTCAAGGTCTTGATCGTGACCATCAAGACTATACGCTTGCCCATGATGAAGTTTTTATTGAGACATTACGCAAAAAAGGCGTGAGCCAGCGTATTATTGATGAGGCGATTGTGGTGACTCACAATAACAATATCACCCATTCATTGTCTGATCTGCAAGAAAATAAATAGCAGTAGCATTTGAGTGTTTAACCGCTTGAGTAGCTCATATTCGAAGCCTTAATAAAGACTAAGTTACCCTAACGGTGCTTGGTCTTTTTTTGCGATTGATAATACTGTACTCACCTTTATTTAGCGATAAATAAACATACACAACGGTAAGATACAATGCATTAAGATAACAACTACCACAGCTCATATGGAGGTATCAGATAATGGGTTTATACAAACGTTTAAACAAAGTTGTGTTATTGACTGTGAGCTTGGGGCTGTTTCCTGCCCTGTACGGTTGCTCGCAGCCGCAAGTAGATCCTAGCCAGCAAACCATACCGACCAACTCTGATCAGTGGCAAAAGACACTGGGCGATACCTTTGAGCGTCTACCTGAAGCAGATAGAAAGCTGCTAAGTCGTTATATGCTACGTATGAAGCTTAGTAGCGCCTATGAATCAGGTGCGATGCCGCGTATTACTATTAAACAAGCTTTGATCCAACAGCGCGAATATGAGCGCCTACATCCAAACAACCCAACGGGTAAGAAAAGTCCCATTGTAACCAGTCAAAAGCTCGAAACTGCCAATCACCTCAACTATCCTGTTGCCCTATTACCAGTCAAAACCAGCGATAGTGACAGCTTAAACCAAGTCAAGCTACAGTTTATGCTGTCAAATCATGGCAAAGTAGCTATCGAAAGTTTTCAAGGTACTCTCACGATGAAAGAGAAACGTTTGACCAAAAGTAAACGCTTCAATGTGCCATTAACCCAGTTTGAGCCACCTATCGCTCCAGAACAATCTGGCAAGATAATCATTGAGAGCAGTATCGAAGACATCAATGTTATGCGTGCTATTAAAAATAACACAGGAGTGAGCATTGAAATCACTGAGGGTAAAATGATATTAGCGGATGGGCAGGAAATCGAATTTGACGAATTACTAGCCAAATAAAACAAAGGTTTTAAACTCGATAGCAATATGAAACAGCAACATAAAAAAATCCCCAATCATTGCTAATTGGGGATTTTTTATGAAATACATAGAATTAACATTCATTGTTTCGTGATATTAGCTAATAAAAACACTGCCTTTCTTTTTCGTACTATCAGTACCAAGATATATTAACTCATTATCTTCATCTACTAATGCAACTCCTGTATGAGTCTGTCCTGCATCATAACAAGGAGATGCACCAAAAGTTACGCTACTTACAAAGTATCGGCCTGAAATAGATGGTGTAAATTTACCTGTCATACTACAGCCTTCGTCATCATTTCCAGTGAAATTACCATTAGAGTCAAATGTAATTGTTGACATCCCTGATCCTAAAACATCAGTTATGTATGAATCTCCATTGTACGTTTCACCGTTAATCATAGCTAAGGTTTGTTTTCTAGCTGATAAAGCCTCGTCATAGCCTACATTGTAATTTATCGTTTTTTCATTTTGCTCTGAAAACGTTCCAGTGAAGGCTTTTGATGGTTGACTATTACCAGTAACTGTAGCATCACGACTATTCTTTCCAATTTCCCTATCAAAAGAATAGTTTTTCACTAAGGCTGTAAACTTACTATTATTAAACGCTACTGAGTCGTTACTTCTCATAAAACCTAAGAAATCTTCATTTTCTGAGTAGATAAACCATAACCTATTATCATCGTCAACTAAGCCTTCTAGATACTCTCCTTCATCTGTTGTACCTGTATATATACCAGGAGTTAATTTAACAGTCAGTGTAGGGTCAGGATTTGGATTCGGGTTTGGGTTAGTAGTAGAGTTAGAGTCATCACCGCCGCAACCTGTAAGGGCAGTAACTGCGAATAAATACAGCGCTATTTTATTCATTGGCGTATCCTCAGGTTATTTAACTACAAAGTAATATTAATAGTATTAAACAACACTTAGATTATACTCAATTATTGATATATACACTAACGATTCGCTCCTCGTCCTCTATGATATTTGTAACAGTAACATTTGTAGCATAGATGCATTCTGTAGACAGTAAAGGTCAGATAACACTCATTTGTTACACATAAAAAAATCCCCAATCATTACTGATTGGGGATTTTCGAATTTGGCGGAGACGGAGAGATTCGAACTCTCGAAGGGCTATTAACCCTTGTCGGTTTTCAAGACCGGTGCATTCAACCGCTCTGCCACGTCTCCATTTGTGCATCATTATAGCGATCTGAAATGAGAATGCAAGCAGTTATGTCAAAAAAATTAAATTATTTTTTAAACGGCTTATAATCATAAGTCTAAAGCTTGTTTGAAGCAAGATGCAAGCACATATCAAGCATGCGATTGGCATAGCCCCATTCATTGTCGTACCAAGCAAAAACCTTGTATTGATTGCCGACTTGCATCAGTTGTTGCCCATCTATAATCAATGATTCAGTCTGATGGATAAAGTCACTTGAGACCAGCGGCTCCTCCGTATAGTCCATGATCGTCGCTAAATGCGCCTGACTCGCTGATTTTAAAACGTCACGTATTGCTTCAATACTGACATTTGGCGTCTCAAATACAAACGTCACATCAATCGCAGCAACATCAATAGTTGGCACCCTTATTGAATGACCATTTATCTTACCCACCATATTTGGTAACACGCGTTCCGTAGCAGCGATACTGCTTGAAGTCGTTGGAATGATATTATAACCAGAGGCGCGCGCACGCCTTAGGTCACGGTGCGCTTGGTCAAGTACAGTTTGATCAGCCGTCACTGCATGAATCTCAGTCATCATCGCCGACCCAACGCCAAATGCCTTATCAAGGGTATCAATAAGCGGTACGAGCGCCTGAGTGGTACAAGAGACGCTAGAGATAATAGGCAGATCACGCGTCAAAGCATCACTGTTGACGCCCATCACGATACAAGCGTCGACATGGTCAAAGGGTGCAGCACCGATGATCACTTGTTTGGCACCCGCCTCTATATGCAAGCTTGCCTGCTCATATGAGCGATAGTGTCCGGTGCACTCAAGCACCACATCGACCTGCAACTCTTTCCATGGCAGTGTTTCTGGGTTTTCTCTTGATAATAAACGAATGCAGTAAGTAAGATTATTTTTGGTCAAGCACAGCTGAATATCATTTTTTGCTGTCGCACAGGGCTTTTGCTGATGATCGGTGAAGCCATCTTGTACGATATCCGCTGTCACGCCAAGCTGGCTCAAACGCCCATGTGTGCTATCGAACCTAAGTAAATGTAATAAGGTTTCGGCAGGTGCCAAATCATTAATCGCGACCACATGAATAGCACGTCCTAGCACCTCAAAGCGCTCTAATAACGCACGCAATACATTGCGACCAATACGACCAAAACCATTGATAGCCACTCGCAAAGGCTGAGTCTGGTCACTGGTCGTATGAAACCCTGCTGTAGCAGGATTAGACGTCAAACGGTAGGTAGCACTAGAAAAATCAGGCATAACAAGTTATCGCTGTAATAGAAATAAAAAATGAAGGCTAAAATTGAATGCCATCGGCTGATCAAAAAAGCGCCACGCAGAATATATAGTGAGTTTACTACAAAAGTGTTATAGCGCTATTGGTATGAATTTTACGCAGCCTCTGGGAACGCAGCACGCCAGTAAAATTTATACCAATAGCGCGTTCAAATTTTCATAACATTTTTATTTTCATCTGACTATAGTCGTTCGCGAATAAAAGAAATACAAATGTTATAAGGTACTACTGGGGTTAACTTTTCTTGCTTGCTGTGCCTACGCAGACAGAGGCTGCGAATAATTAACCCCAGTAGCTCTGCACCCTTTTAAAAGTGAATTAACTATATAGGCAGTCGCGAATAAAACAGTTGCAGACAAAAGAGTTATCTTTTAAAAAATGTACTTATGACTTAAGAATGACTACGGAGTAATAAATATCAATGCCAAACGAATGGTATTGTAATCAGCGCTTTGTTTTAAATGCTCAAATATCGGACGCAGCTTAATACTACCATCATCATTAAAATCATTTGGGTTATTAGCAACTTTAATCGCCACATAGGCATTGCCCACTGCCGTCATAACCTCATCTTCTGGACGCAAATGATCACAAGCGAGGCTAGGGTCTTGAGATTTCAGCTCAGCAATATGGCGCATAATGGTAGACTGTGACAGCTGACGTGCTTGCGATATTTCCGCGATAGATAAACTTTCTTCAAGAAGTATTCGTGTGGCAAGTAAGGTACTGTCTGACTTATCAGACACTTGATTGCCAAGTTTCTGTTTTTTTCCTATTTGCGCTTGCTGCTGTTCACGGCGCTTTGTCTTTAGGTTTGCATAGGCGTCAATCACTGACTTGCTTAATGTACCGCCCGATTTTAAAATAAACTTCTCATGTGCCTGTGTCATACTTTCTTCATCAAGCATTGCATAATTGGCATCCGCTTCATCAGACAGCACTAAAAAGCGCTTATCTGCACCGCGTGCCAGTGGGTCAAGCTGCAAGCTCATTTCATTCATACCGAGCAACTGCAGACCTGCCAGCGATTTTAACCGTGACAACGCCACGTATCCTTGCCCAAGCTCAAAGGTACGTGACAGGTCAATCTCAGCAGCTTCAAGCGTCATACCTTGCGACTTATGAATGGTAATCGCCCAAGCTAGACATAATGGCACTTGCTCATAGCTTGCGAGCACATCGCCCGTCTCGTCCTCGATAATCCATTCTTCCGGTTCAGCGATAACCTCACGCCCAGTATTTAACCTAACCACTGGCATTTTCTGTGTCGTCGGCTTTTTAATTTTTGCTTTATCTTTTTTGGCTTTTTCTTTTGCGCTTTTGGCAGCCTGCTTATCGTTACCAATATCACTGTCTTTATCGCTACCAATATCATCGTCTTCAATTAAATCGTCACTATTGTCCTTGCTATCATCAATTTTTACAGCAGCAAAGCCAATCAGCTCACCCATCGTACCGTTAGAGACGCCAAGCTCGGTATTGTTTTTGATAAACATCACCTTTGAGCCAACTTTTAGTACCAAGTCATCTTGAGTACGAACCGTCTTTTTTAGGGTCTCAACCAATTTACTATCGCCAACAGATGTGGCTTCAAAGCGCATCATCTCGCCAGATAAATCAGCAAGCTCTTTGTCATTGATTTTATTGACGTTGAGATTGTGTGTATAAAGACGCGTGCGCTTGATATCAACATTTTGATCAAAGGTAGCTTCTAAGGCGGCAATCGCCTCAAAGGTGACTTCTTGGCGACGGATTTGATTGAGAATATCGTCCAAATCAAGCCCACCATTCGCCGCTTCACTGACCTGTCGATGTTGCTCAGATAAGTAGCAGATGTGAAACTTGGCATCAAGCCATGCTTCTGACATAAAAGCAAACTTCTCACGATTACTCTCACCCTTACTACCAATCGGTGGTAACTGAAAAAAGTCTCCTGCAACAACGACTTGGATACCACCGAAAGCTTTGTCATTTTTGCGTACATGCTTAAGCACTTGGCTGACCAAATTAATCTGCTTGGCATGCAACATCGATATCTCATCGATGATAAGTACCGCAGTATCTTTTAATCGGTCTGCCAAAAACTGCTTACGTGATAAATTGGTCAAGTCGCGGTCAGACAGTTCATCCTTAATACCAATGCCCGACCAACTATGGATCGTCGTGCCATTCATATGAGTGGCGGCAATGCCCGTACTCGCGGTCACAGCAACCGGTACCCGACGCGCGCGTAGATAATCAATATATTGGTTAAGTGTATAAGTCTTACCTGAACCTGCTGAGCCCGTCAAAAAGACGTTTTGACCTGTTTTTAAAATATTAAGAGCAGAAGATTGACGCATATATCCAAACCAACCAAGAGTACAAGAAAGAAAGCTGACAGGATTAAATTAATAACCATGACGAGCTAAAAGTATTTGACCTCAATTATAACAGCTACATCCATTTTGCGAACCACTTTAACCGTCCTACCTCGCATAACTTTAAGTTATGTGATACAAAGCATATCATTATAAAAAGTCATTATCGCTTGAAGCCAAAGCTCAGTACGATAGAGTCGTAGCTTGGTCAGGATGGTCAAGTAAGGCTACATAACTATATTACACAACAAGGAATCGTTCATGTTATACGCTTATCCCAATACTGAAAACAGTCCCGTCCAATTCCGCGAAAAATATGATAACTTTATCAATGGTGAGTGGGTCGCGCCAATCGATGGCGAATACTTTGACAACTCAAGTCCAATCGACGGTAAAATCTTCTGCCAGATCGCACGCTCAAAAGAAGCAGATGTCGAAGCAGCGCTAGATGCGGCTCATGCCGCCAAAGACGCATGGGGCAAAACCAGTGTCACTGAACGCTCTAATATGTTGCTTAAACTTGCCGACGGTATCGAAGCCAATTTAGAGGCTATCGCTATCGCCGAGAGCTATGAAAACGGTAAACCGGTACGTGAAACTCTAGCCGCAGATATTCCAATCGCCATTGACCATTTGCGTTACTTCGCTGGTGTGATTCGCGCGCAAGAAGGCGGCATTAGCCAAATTGATGAAGATACGGTCGCCTATCATTTTCATGAGCCACTTGGCGTCGTCGGTCAAATCATTCCTTGGAACTTCCCTATTCTAATGGCAATTTGGAAAATTGCTCCTGCTCTCGCAGCGGGTAACTGTGTCGTTCTTAAGCCTGCCGAGCAAACTCCTGCTTCTGTTTTGTATATGCTGGATTTAATAGGCGCGGCGGATATTCTTCCTAAAGGTGTTCTTAACGTCATTAACGGCTTTGGTGTGGAAGCTGGTAAACCAATTGCTTCTAACCCACGTATTGATAAAGTTTCCTTTACGGGTGAGACCACCACTGGTCGCTTAATTATGCAATACGCCAGTGAAAATATCATTCCAGTGACTCTAGAGCTGGGCGGAAAAAGTCCGAATATCTTCTTTGCCGACATCATGGATGAAGACGATGACTTTTTAGACAAAGCCGTCGAAGGTTTGGTCATGTTTGCGCTAAACCAAGGTGAAGTTTGTACTTGCCCATCACGCGCGCTCGTACACGAAAGCATCTATGATGAATTTATGAAACGCTGTATCGCTCGCGTAAAAGCCATCAAAATGGGCAACCCGCTTGATACCGACACCATGATTGGCGCGCAAGCCAGCTCAGATCAGCTAGAAAAAATCTTATCTTATCTCGATATCGGTAAAAAAGAAGGCGCAAAAGTCCTTGTCGGCGGTGAAATTGCCAAACATGATGGCGACATGGCAAACGGTTATTATGTACAGCCAACCATCTTTGAAGGCACCAATGATATGCGCGTGTTCCAAGAAGAAATCTTTGGTCCTGTGCTTGCTGTCACCACTTTTAAAGATGATGAAGAAGCGATGGCACTCGCCAATGATACCTTATATGGTCTAGGTGCTGGTGTCTGGACACGTAATGGTACGCGCGCTTATCGTTTCGGTCGTGGCATCAAAGCCGGTCGCGTTTGGACGAATTGCTATCACCTTTATCCTGCGCATTCAGCGTTTGGTGGCTACAAACAGTCAGGTATTGGTCGCGAAAACCATCTAATGATGCTCGATCATTATCAGCAGACCAAAAACATGCTGGTTTCGTACAGTCCTAAAGCGATGGGTTTCTTTTAAATCAGTCTTTGGTTGTTTTCTAAATAAATCAATGCAATCTGTCGCAAGGTAGGTTGCATTTTTGCTTTAGTAAAGCATGAGCTATCCATAAATGATAAGGAAATTATTATGAACGTCACGGCGACAGAATCCTGTAAAGAGCTAATCGAACTATTAAAATCCAAGCATGGCGAATTGATGTTTCATCTATCAGGAGGCTGCTGCGATGGCAGCTCACCGATGTGTTATCCATTGGGCGAATTTAAAGTGGGCGGACAAGATGTGCTGGTCGGTGAGCTCAGCGGCTGTCCGTTTTACATGGGCAAACCTCAATACAAATTGTGGCAACATACCGATCTGACCATTGATGTTGTCAATGGACGTGGTGCCAGTTTTTCACTTGAGATACCCGAAGGCAAGCGATTCATTGTGCGTTCAGAAGTCTGTGCGGTCTAACATTTAATAACAGACAATAAGATATCAGACTTACTACGCCGCCCTTTTTTATTACCCAAACAATTGATATATATGAAAATTTATAACAACCTTATACCTTGTAGTCATTTTTACTTCATTATTGCAGCAAAATAATAGATACTCTAAAGCGTAACCTATTTCAATAAATACGTTTTAATGAGCATGGATGCTACAGGGAATATAAAATGGAACTTGATGGAAACTTTGATTACGTCATCGTTGGTGGCGGTTCAGCTGGCTGTGTGCTTGCCAGCCGATTAACAGAAAACCCAGACATCAGTGTCTGCTTGTTAGAATATGGTGGTGAGGGCAAAGACTTGGCAGTTCGCGTACCTGCTGGACTGATTTTGATGGTACCGGGCAAGCCACTAAAATTAAACAATTGGTGCTTTCACACTACTCCGCAAACACATCTTAATAACCGACGCGGCTTTCAACCGCGCGGTCAATGTTTGGGCGGCTCCTCCGCGATCAATGCCATGATTTATACGCGTGGCAGTGCGCTTGATTATGAACGCTGGGTTGAGCAAGGTTGCACAGGCTGGGGTTTTGATGATGTACTGCCTTACTTTATCAAATCAGAAAACAATATCCACGGCGCGGACGAGCTGCATGGTGATAGTGGACCACTGCATGTCAGTGATTTACTAAGTCCACGCGATATCTCAAAAGCCTTTGTAGAAGCTGCCATTGCCAATGGTTTAGATCAAAATGATGACTTTAACGGCAAAAAGCAAGACGGTGCAGGATTATATCAAGTCACCCATTTTCATGGGGAAAAACAAGGTCAACGCTGCTCTGCGGCAGCGGCTTATCTACATCCAGTACAAAGCCGTCCTAATTTAACCGTTATCACCCACGCACAAGCCAATCGCGTCATCTTTGATGGCAAGCAAGCGACTGGTGTGGTCTATGAAAAGGATGGTGTCGACCATACCGTGATGGCACGTCACGAAGTCCTCTTATCAGGTGGTGCTTTTGGCTCACCCAAAGTTCTGATGCTATCAGGCATTGGTCCTGCTGAACATTTGCAGTCTCATGGCATCGATGTATTGGTAGATGCGCCCGACGTTGGCGGTAACTTACAAGATCATTTAGATGTCGTCTTTGATTACGAGGTCAATACTAACGATGTCATTGGTCTTGGTATAGCAACTATTTCAACCTTGACCAAAAGTATTCGGCAATGGCGAAAAGATGGCACAGGTCTGTTATCTACCAATTATGCAGAAGCAGGCGCGTTCTTTAGTGTCGGTGACGACCCACAAGAATGGCCAAATACCCAGCTGCATTTTGTGATATCTCGCGTGATTGAACACGGACGTGATCTTAGACGGGGTTTTGCCGTTTCTTGTCATACCTGCTATTTACGCCCTGAAAGCCGTGGTACGGTCAGACTCGATTCTGCCAATCCTTCTGACGCCGTATTGATTGATCCAAACTATCTTTCGCATCCGAAAGATGTAGAGTATATGGTCGCTGGTGCAGAGCGTACGCGCGCCATTATGCAAGAGTCGCCAATGGCTGAATACATCACTGAGGACTACCCTGCCCCCTATATCGAAAAAGACGGTATGCTTGGCTATATCCGCAACAAGTCGGACACTATCTACCACCCTGTAGGCACTTGCCGTATGGGCTCAGACAGTGATTCAGTCGTTGATTTAGAATTAAAAGTACGCGGCGTAAATGGACTAAGGGTCATCGATGCTTCAGTGATGCCAACCTTAATCAGTGCCAATACCAATGCACCGACGATTATGATTGCTGAAAAAATAGCAGACCTTATCAAGGCGAATCACGTGCATGCTGAGTCAGTCTCTGCTTAACATAGTTTAAGATGATTAATCGAGCCCAAAATCAAGTTTCATTTGGGCTCAATTTGTGTTGACTACTCCGCGACATTTTGGAAATTGGCTACAACCAAAAAAGGTCTGCCCAAGATGTGCGCCTTTTTTTGCAACGCGTTTGACCATCTCACTATTACATCTCGGGCAAGTTGGTGCTTGGATGAAATTAGCTATATTGTCTATCGCCACAAGTGTCGCAGGGTAATGCACTTATGGCTCAGTCTCTATAAACCCAAAGGGTGTGAGAAAAACCTTATCAGTAATATCATGCGGCGAACTTATCTGCTGAGTACTCAAACTATCAATTGGTAAATCGCTAGATTCAATCTCAGTTTGACCAGACCATCGATGCACTTCTCTGCTTTTCAGCCTGGCTCGTTTAGCCGTTTCTTTTACTATCGGTTCAGATGTAGACTTATCAATAGTTGTAGCAACTGACTTACCATTAGAGTTATTGCTAGACGACTTACTTGGATTGCTATGCTTATCCTTTAGATAGGCTTTGTGCTCTCTATTAGTGCGCCACGACTTACTAAATCTATTGCTTTCAATCTGAGCAACGATGGATGTGACCTCGTCTTCAGTAAGTATCTCATCCTGCTTTCTTTTAATATAAGACACCATCCCACTCGTCAATACGTGCTCCGGCAACTCATCGCGAGTTTTTAGCTCACATTCACCGATGAACGCAATTATCGAATGAAAGTAGCTCATATCTAATGCTAATAAATCCGCGAGCGTTTTAATATGCAAATAATTCTGACGTAATGGGTTTTGGAATTTATACTTGCGACCCATAATGACTTGCGTCCACTGTCTTTGCGCCTCATTACCAAATATCCAGCCTTTATAGTTTTTGGTTTCGATGACAAAGATGCCGTATTTAGAGACAATGACATGGTCGATTTGGGTACTACCACCATTGGCTAATGGCAAAGTGATATTATTTAAACGATGATAGAGGTCTTTTTCTAGCTTTAACCACATGGCAACATTAATGACTGTTTCACCTAAAACACCTTTGAAGCTGGACATGAGGGACATAATCGTCTTCCAATAAAAAAGATAAAAACACTTATAATTAAAATAGTATGCTGTCTGTCTTAAACCATTTACCTAACACGCCTCAAGCGCTTATAACTTTAATAGTACATTGAAATCGCTTAATTGTAGTAGGATATCGCCTTACTATAGTCGATTGATTTTGAAAAGAATAGAGCACGGATTAATTACTATAGAACCACTTGAATTAAATTATTTTAACTACTGATATACCTCCTATCTCTCTTTGGATCAGACATATGACCACACCTGTCACCTCTTTGCTGAAAATCACACTCAGCAGCTGCCTACTATTATCATTACCAGTCATGGGATTGGCGGCGACCGTTCCGCAAAAATGGAAACTGGACGTCCCAAAGACCAATGTAGAATTTGAAGTCAATTATTTGGGTAAAGCCACGACTGACGGCAGGTTCAATAAGGTCAATGGCGCCATCAATTATGACGTCAATAAACCTGCAAGCACGACCATTAATTTTACCGTTTTTACCAATAGTATCGATACTGATCGCAGCTTGAGAGATTCATTTTTGCGCCGAAAGGAGCTTTTGAATACGAAACAATATCCGACGATGACTTTTGTTTCTAAAAAAGTCAGCATGATAAATGCTAAAGAAGCCAATGTGACCGGTGATTTTACGGTATTAGGTCAAACTAAACCTTTGACGGTGAGAGTAACGTTATCAGATGTAGAGAATGATCCTGTCACCTCTAGACCTACCTTAAAATTTCGCGCGACGGGTTTGGTAGATCGTTACAACTATGGGGTTACCGCTTTTCCAAAGGTGATTAGCAATATCATCCCGCTTGAGATATCAGGGAAATTGATTGCTGCTAATTGATTTTAAATAGCTTAAAAGAACATAAAAAAAAGAGTTGCTAGAAATCCTAGCAACTCTTTTTTGTTTGAGCAGTTTTAAATGCTTACACTAAACTATTCACCGCCTCAACTACCGCGTCAGTCGTGATACCAAACTCTTTATATAACTCATCAGCAGGTGCTGATTCACCATAAGTCGTCATGCCAATCACTTTACCGTCTAAACCAACGAACTTATACCAGTAATCGACGTGTGCTGCTTCTACAGCGACGCGGGCGCGAGTATTGACAGGTAATACCGCTTCGCGATAGCTAGCATCTTGCTCGACGAAGATTTCTGCACATGGCATAGAGACCACACGTACACCGACGCCATTTTCGCTCAAGGTCGCGTAAGCTTGCATAGCAAGACCGACTTCTGAGCCAGTCGCGATGATAATCGCTTGTAGCTCGCCTTGCTCTTTTGCAAGTACATAACCACCTTTTGTGATGTTTGCTACTTGCTCAGCATCACGTGCTTGATGTGGCAAGCTTTGACGGCTGAAAATCAAGGCAGATGGATTACTTTCTGATTTAATTGCCTCAACCCAAGCACTAGCAGATTCGGTCGCATCACAAGGACGCCATGTACGTAGATTTGGCGTGGTACGCAAGCTGGTCAATTGCTCAACTGGCTGATGCGTTGGACCATCTTCACCCAGACCAATAGAGTCATGGGTATAGACATGAATCACACGCTGCTTCATGAGTGCGCCCATACGTACCGCATTACGTGCGTATTCCATAAACATGAGGAAGGTCGCAACATAAGGAACAAACCCGCCATGCAGTGCGATGCCGTTAGCAATCGCCGTCATACCAAATTCGCGCACGCCATAATAGATATAGTTGCCAGCGTCATCGTCTTGGATGCCTTTGGCGTCTTTAAATAGCGTGAGGTTTGAGCCTGCTAAATCCGCTGAGCCACCAAGTAATTCTGGCAGTAATGGCTGCAAAGTATTGATGGCATTTTGGCTGGCTTTACGACTGGCAACATCACCGCCCTGCTCTTGAGTTTGCTGGATATACTCTTGCGCTTTTTGCTCAAAATCAGCTGGTAAGTCACCCTCTAAACGACGAAGCAACTCAGTTGCTAACTCTGGATAAGCCTTCTTATAAGCGTCAAAGTTCGCGTTCCAGTTTTTCTGTAAGACGTCGCCTTTCGCTTTACCATCCCATGCTTGATAGATTTCATCATCTAGCTCGAAAGGTGCATGCGTCCAAGATAGCGCATCACGGGTTAAAACGATTTCATCATCACCTAGTGGCGCGCCATGACTGGCTGCTAAGCCTTGTTTATTTGGGCTACCAGCGCCAATAGTCGTTTTGCAAATAATTAAGCTTGGCTTAGTCGTCTCTTTAATCGCTTGCTCAGTTGCTTGCGTAATCTCATCGGTATCATGACCATCGACCTTGATAACTTGCCAGCCATAAGACTCAAAGCGCGCTTGCGTATCATCAGTGAACCAGCCGTCGACATCACCATCAATTGAGATGCCATTGTCATCATAGAAAAACACCAATTTGCCAAGCTCTAACGTGCCAGCCAATGAGCAGACTTCATGGCTGATACCTTCCATCAAACAACCATCGCCTAAGAAGGCATAGGTATGATGGTCAACGATATTATGACCATCACGATTAAATTGCGCTGCCAACGTTTTTTCTGCAATTGCAAAACCAACCGCATTGGCAATACCCTGCCCTAATGGACCAGTGGTGGTTTCAACACCTGGCGTATAGCCAAGCTCTGGATGACCCGGCGTTTTCGAATGTAATTGACGGAAACCTTTTAGGTCATCAACGCTAACGTCATAGCCTGATAAATGTAGCAATGAGTAGATAAGCATCGAGCCATGACCGTTTGATAAGACAAAACGATCGCGGTTGTGCCAGCTTGGGTCAGCAGGATTATGCTTTAAAAACTTGCGCCACAAAACTTCGGCAATATCAGCCATGCCCATTGGTGCACCTGGGTGCCCAGAATTGGCTTTTTGAACCGCGTCAAACGACAGTACGCGGATGGCATTGGCTAATTTACGTTCGCTAATTGGAGCTGGCATAGAGTGTCCTAATATTCGGGTAGAAGTATGGAGGATAAGAGGAGAGTTTACTCAGAGGGTCATAAAATAAGGACGCAATAGGCGCCCTTAACGAATAATCTGTAAATACAGGGGTAATATTAACATATTTGCACTCTATCTAGCGCAAAAATGCGCTAACAGAACCGTTCGTATTTAATAATAATTTGTATCAGTTTTATCAATTTGACCGATACTTACTGCAATAAAACACAATCAGTGAGCCTGAATACCAACTCACTAATTGCATCAAATAACTATATGTCAAAAACCCGCATATCAAAAAACTATAATAAAATGGTGTCAGCACCGCCCATAAACGGACGCAATACTTCTGGAATCGTGATGCTGCCATCAGCGTTTTGATGGTTTTCCATCACTGCCAATAATGTACGACCGACTGCCAAACCCGAACCGTTTAAAGTATGTGCAAGACTGGTTTGTTTGCCGTCCTTAACACGTGTACCCATACGGCGTGCTTGAAAATCGCCACAGTTTGAGCAGCTTGAGATTTCACGATAGGTCTCTTGGCTTGGCAACCATACCTCGATATCATAAGTTTTTTGGGCGGCAAAACCCATATCGCCCGTGCACAATTTGACGGTGCGGTATGGCAAATTAAGCTGCTGTAAGATAAATTCTGCTTGTCCAGTCATCGCTTCAAGCAGCTCATCTGATTGTTCAGCTGTGGCAATATTAACCATCTCGACTTTTTCAAACTGATGCTGACGAATCAGACCACGGGTATCACGACCATGCGAGCCAGCTTCACTACGGAAACACGGCGTATGAGCGGTGAACTTTAATGGCAGCTCTTTGATATCCAAGCGCTCACCCCGTACCAAGTTGGTCATCGGTACTTCTGCGGTTGGAATCAGATAAAAATCCATGTCATCATTATTCGTATGATTGCTTAGCTTAAACAAATCATCTTCAAACTTAGGCAGCTGACCTGTACCTTTTAAACTTTCAGAATTAACAATATACGGCACATAAGTTTCAGTATAGCCATACTTCATCGTATGGGTATTGAGCATGAATTGAATCAAGGCGCGATGCATCTGCGCCAATTGTCCTTTTAAGACATTAAAGCGACTTCCTGTAAGCTTGGTTGCTGCTTCAAAATCGAGCATACCAAGTGTCTCACCAATATGCGTATGATCTTTAATTTCAAAATCAAACTCACGCGGTGTGCCCCATTTGCGTACTTCGACGTTATCGTCTTCTGATGTACCAACTGGCACATCTGCTGCTGGGATATTTGGAATTTGCATTGCCGCTTGGCTAATGCGCTCTTGTAAGGTACGTAGCTCGTCTTCAGCTGTCTTAATCTCACCACTGACACTTTGCATCTCAGCAAGCAACTCACTAGCATCTTCGCCAGATTTTTTAAGCGCTCCAACTTGTTTTGCGCCTGTATTACGGCGCGACTGCAACTCTTCGGTCTTTACTTGTAGCGATTTACGTTCGTTCTCAATATTTTGCCAGAACGCCATATCAAGCATATAACCACGGGTGGCCAATTGCTGCTGTAAATCTGTCAAATCGCCGCGTAAGAGTTTTGGGTCTATCATAATAGGTGCCTGTCGCGCTAAAAGTGGATAAAAAGTGTGAAAATAATGAAAATCTGGGCTCTATAGCCCGATTGTGCTTAAAATTAGGTGGTAGCCGCTATAATACCAAGCTGCGGCTGTTTTGACCATGTTTTGGCAGTTTTTTACCCATCTCTTGACTGAGTTTTGAGCTTCTATTCTCTTAATCTTTAAATAGGAAATAGTTATTCATATTAACGTGCTAATAATATAATTTAAGGTCGCAAGCTCTTTATAAATGTGACTTACCTTTACTAATGGCTTAAATATGGTGTCTATTAGCGAACAGAGTGGCTTATATGTTTCATTTAAGGGCGATTTTCGGTAAGATAAGCGCATATCTTTATTCTATTTCCAGCCAAATATTACCTTGTTGTCGACGTTTGGCGCTTTTAATTTAACGTTTTCACTATAAGTCTTTGAGAAACCTTTATGGCTCTGTACCCCTACACGCTGCAACCTGTTGCCTTAAACCTAACCGAGGCAGAATTCCACCAAGCACAGTATGAGCTATTTTCTAGTGCCAGCCCGTCATTTGGTCTGTCGAGTATCAAGCTTAAAGAATGGATTATCATGGCAGTCGCTGTGGTTTTAGCCGTTGCTGGGCTGGTTTTTTTGACCGGTTATTCGACCATTATTTTTTGGCTGATGCTAGCAGCCGTTGTTATTTACCTACTGGTTCGTACGCTTGGTTTTAAATGGTATGTGAAAAGAGAGTTTGAAAAGCAAGTCGCTGATCAAGAAATGCCTGACGAGATGCGCCAAATGAAACTGGGTGTACAGAAGCATGGTCTGGTAATGGCAGTGCCGGTCAATCAGTCAGATATGTTTAGTAGCAATCAGATGCGCGGTATGCAAATGCGTGCAGGCAGCACCCAACAAGCGGTGATTCCTTGGAGCGCTGTGAAAAGCTGGGATGAGACCGACGACTATATCTTTATGATGTTTGAGATGAAAGGTCAGCAAGGCAGTCAGATTATTCCTAAACGCTTGCAAGCGCAAAAATTCCCTATCGATACGGTACGCCAGCATTTATTAGAAGTAGTCGCAGTGAAAGGTCTGAACTCTGAAAGCTTACAGATACCTGCTAAATAGGCTTAGCGCTTTCTGTTAGATCAAGGATTTAGTTGTTTTATAAAATATATTACAAATTTTAATTTGATTAATTTAACTTATTTTTGCATGCTTGCTACAATAGTAAGCATCGAAGGTTGAGTAACGCGTAGTAAGCGGTCATTTAGGATTTAGTCCAATAATCGCTCGCTATAAATTGCTTAAGTTTAAAGGTTTAATAACTTGATGTTTGAACCCTACACTCAATGAAAAGGATAATATAATGAGTAACAATAATAACGACACTAACCAGATCGGTCTAGAAAAAGCAGATATGAGCGAAGTCATCAGCAAGTTAAATGGTCTGCTATCTAGCTATCATATGTTTTATATCAATGTTCGTGGTTATCATTGGAACGTCAAAGGTGAGCATTTCTTCACTTTACATCCAAAGTTTGAAGAGCTATATACCGCGCTGCAAATCCAAATCGATGAAATCGCTGAACGTATTTTGACCCTAGGCGGCACACCTTTACATGCTTATAGTGATTTTGCTCAGCATACCAGCATTCAAGAAGATAAGAACGTTAAAGACGGCACTACTTGTGTTAAAGGCGTTGTGACAGGTTTACAAGAGCTAATTGAAGAACAACGTCAAGTATCGACTCTAGCAGCAGAAGCAGAAGATCAGGGTTCAGCAGATCTTGTTGATGCTTATGTGCAAGAGCAAGAAAAATTAATATGGATGTATAATGCTTTTTTGGGCTAAAAGCTGAATAGTCACAAAATCTAAGATATAAAAAAAGCACCTAAATAGGTGCTTTTTTTATAAGTGCAATCTTTTTACTTTTTTATCTCAAAGCTTACTTTTGCATCCATTGACGCATTTTTTCACGCTCAGCAGGTGTGGCTTGTAGCCAAATCTGCATAAACTGATCAAGTGAACTGGTAGATGCGTTGACACTTGTCGTTTGCGTCACGGTAGCACCTGTAGTTACTGACTTGTTAGTACTTACGGATGGCTGATCGAGTGCAGCTATCGCACGTTGGTTTTGTAGCTCAGCATCACCGCTACCACCGAATACGCCACCTAATGCTTTACCAAGACCTGAGAATAAGCTATTGCTATTACCACCGACACTTTCTTGACTGGCAATGATAGTGTTATTACTTTGTATTGCTAACGTTGGACGTTCAGCATACTTCTTGGCAGCTGCATAGTCTTCTGGCTGATTTGGCATGGTTAAGCGATAGGTCTGATTGTCTGCCAATTCAGCGGCAACACTGACGTTACCTGAACGCAAATAATCATGCTCATCACGGCGCAGATCATAAAGGCGATCATATTTAGCGGTAATCACATGCTTACCTGGCTGCAAGGTAAATGACTTGGTCAATGGCTGAAGAAGACTCTGTGTCAGCTCTTGACCATTAATTGCCGTCACTTTGATATGATCATCGACCACTAAAGTAACTGCCGCTTGCGACAGCATAGACACAGAAGCTGCCCCAACAAACACAGCGCTGATAGACAGTTTTTTTAGCAAAGACGCATTTGATTTCATAATTTTTCCAATAGTAGTAAAAAGCATTTCGGATAGAAAGTTTGTGTTCTGACTGCTAAAAATCAAGTGGCATCGTATGCTGAGTATGATGGTCTTGATCAGCGGCATCATTGTCTACTTGCGACTCCTGTGCGATATCAGCAAGTTCAGCAGCAAGCGTCTGCTCATCAATCGTACGCAGCGCGTCAGCAATGACCGCTTTTGATATATTACTACGACCCAAGTTGGAGAACATGGGTTGAATGTAATTGAGCACCTCCATCATTGCACCAATACGATGCGGTCCTTCAGTGAGCAGATAATTGGTAATACGTTCATCAAACTGCCAACCACGTCTGCGCAATATCGACTGTAATAATGCTTCGCGGTCTGCAAAATCATGTCCTGTCGGTACTTTAAATGAGGGCGCTTGTGCCAAACGGGTGAGCAAATCTCTCAATTGAAACGGCAGCTCGGATGCAGGCTTATTAGCGGCAAATAAAAGTTGGCGCTGCCCTTCGCGGCTACGATTGATCAGATGAAATAAAGCTTCTTGCCATTGACTGTTTTGTTCAATGACTTCCAAATCATCGATCGCAATCAAAGAGAAATTTTCTAGCGATGATAATACATTGACATCGGTATGAATCAACTCGTTTAACGACAGACAAATCGCTGACTTGTCCATCTCAATAAACGACTCACAAATAGCGGATAATAAGTGCGATTTGCCAGTAGCAGGACTGCCAAATAGGTACAGCTGACCTATCAGGCCGACATGGAGCTGCCGTACTGCATCGATAATAGACATCCAACCCGGACCGGCGAAGTCGCTGAGACTTGCATCATGCTTTATGTCCAGATTGAGACTTAGCTGTGCTTCTGCCATGAATCATCAACTCGGTTTGCGTAGCACAATCAATAAAAAGGCTAAACGACTAATATACTTATAAACTGACTTTGGTAAAATTCATTTTAGCCAAAGCCAACCTAGTAAAGGTCAATACCGTTACTACTGCGCCTATATATAACATATTTGCAAAATGACTGACAAGTCTTTTACCCATAACACCCAATCAATCCTGTTTTATCACGCAGGCAAATGACTATGATATGTCCTGTCACCTGAAGGACTTCATGGCAGCTATACATACAACAACATTATTTTTTTTCAAACAATGCCAACTGCTTACGACCTTTATAAAAGTCAGTCGTTTGATAATGAGTATAAAAATGACGGAATAACACGTTCAAGACAGCAGACACTGGCAGCGCAATCAGCATACCAACGAAACCGAGCAAACTTGCACCTGCCAGTACCGAAAATATTACCCATAATGGCGATAGACCAATTTTGTCGCCCAATAGTAGCGGTTGCAAGATATAGCCTTCAGCAGCTTGTCCAATCAAGAATGCGCCAGCAATCAAGGATAAGTACGTCCAATCTAGACCAAACTGGAACAGACAGGCGATAATCGCGGCAACGAAGCCAATACCAAAGCCCAAATACGGTACAAAGCTAGCAATACCTGCAACCATACCAATAATCAGCCCAAGCTCAAGCCCGATAAGCTGCAATTGCACGGCATAAATAGCACCTAGTAAGACCATCACCAATAGCTGACCTTTAATAAAAGCCATCAACGCACGGTCACACTCTTGCGCAATTTGAATCACTTTTTTACAGTATGGCGCAGGTATCGCCATTTTCCATGTATGTAAGCGTTGCTCCCAATTAAATAAGAAATAAAAGGTCAAAATCGGCACCAGGACAATCAGCCCAGCATTATTGATAAAGTTCATGCTAGACGCCAGTATTTGGCTCATCATGGTACCGGCATCTTCAAACTTATAATTGGTTTGCATGTATTCAACCAAGGTCTCAGAGAAGCCCTTAGACTCAAGCTCTGGTAGACGAATACGGCTATTACTAGCAAACCATTCACGGACGACTTCGTTATACCAAGTCAAAAGCTGTGGCAGATAATCCCATGCTGCTTGCAGCTGATGCCACAATGTCGGTATCAACCACCACAGTAGTAGCACCATACTCAGCGTAATCGTCGAATACACAATAATAATGGCAATCCAACGTTTGATATATTTTGATAAGCGTTTAACCAATGGATTAAACAAATAAGCCAATACAAAAGCAAAGACAAACGGCACAATGACCGGCATCATTAAATACAATAAAACCATAGCCACAACAATAGCAACGACGATAAATAGGCGTCGAAAAAAGGGGTCTATTGATTGGTTTGTCATGAAGGCTAGTCCTACGAATGGGCTTATTTAAAAGAGTGATTTGATTTAAAGTTGATGATAGATCTTATTGAACGACAACATTCCAATAGCAAACAGTTATTGACCATAATTTTAGCCTTCTATTATCGCAGAGTCCTATAAAAAAGCCGTCATTTTTTGTTTCTTAATTTTCATGTCATCTTTATTGCCGTCTTTCTGAAATATTAGATAGATATCAAGCAAATTTAGGTCAAATAAAAGCAAGTTGTTTTGCGAGTAAGGGTGATTTTTGGGTATAATGCGCGCACAATCTGCAAAATTCATATGACCGACACGCGTTTTTACTGACTGACCTTCATTCCCTATAAAATTTGTGAGATGACCATGAGTAACAAGCCTTCTTTAAGCTACAAAGATGCTGGCGTTGATATTGATGCTGGCGATGCGTTGGTGCAACGTATTAAATCCGTGGCAAAAGCCACCTCACGTCCTGAAGTGGTGGGCGGACTTGGCGGCTTTGGGGCGCTTTGTCGCATTCCGACTGGTTACACCTCACCGTTATTAGTTTCGGGTACTGACGGTGTCGGCACCAAGCTTAAACTGGCATTACAACTAAACCGCCATGACACCATCGGTATCGACTTGGTCGCTATGTGTGTCAACGACTTATTGGTTTGCGGTGCTGAGCCTTTGTTTTTCTTAGACTACTATGCAACTGGTAAGCTTGACGTCGATGTTGCAGCTACTGTTGTTACGGGTATAGGTGAAGGTTGTAAATTATCAAATTGCGCACTTATCGGCGGCGAAACGGCTGAGATGCCAGGCATGTATCAGGATGACGATTATGACCTAGCGGGATTCTGCGTCGGTGTGGTTGAAGAAGCAGAAGTCATCACTGGCGAAAACGTGGCTGAAGGCGATGTATTAATTGCCCTTGCTTCAAGTGGCGCGCATTCCAATGGCTACTCATTGGTACGCAAAGTCATTGAAGTCAGCGGTGTGGATGTGACTAGTAGCAATGAGCAGCTAGATGGTCAGTCTATCCAAGATGCCTTAATGGCACCGACACGTATTTATGTTAAAGCGATCAAAGCATTACAAGATACCCTTGGTAGCTCATCCCTACATGCGATGTCACATATCACTGGCGGCGGCTTAACCGATAACCTGCCACGTGTATTACCTGAAACGCTAGCCGCTAGCATCGATACGAATAGCTGGCAGTTCTCAGAGCTGTTCACTTGGTTACAAACCCAAGGTAATATCGAGCAAAGCGAGATGTATCGTACCTTTAACTGCGGCGTTGGGTTTGTCATCGTCGTACCCAAAGATAAAGCAGATGCTGCTATCCAAACCTTGAATGATGCTGGCGAAAAAGCATGGAAATTAGGTGAAATGGTCAAGCGAGAAGCGGATGCAGTGGTGTACCGTTAATGCTAGCCAATAATACCAGTCATGCCAACAAGCCATTACGCATTGCTGTTCTGGTATCTGGTAGCGGTAGCAACTTACAAGTATTGATTGATGCCATGCAAGCTGGTGCGCTACCAATTGAGATTGTCGGTGTTATTAGTAACCGTGAAGACGCTTATGCCATCACACGGGCAAAAGATGCTGACATTCCAGTGGCGGTCTTATCTCACGTTGCTAGTGGCAAACGCATGGGAATCAAAACTTTTGAGAGTCATGCCAGCGCCCAACTAACCACATGGCAACCTGACCTGATTGTGTTAGCTGGTTTTATGCGTGTTTTAAGTGCTGGATTTATTGATAACACGCCAGCACCAATGATTAATCTGCATCCTGCGCTCTTGCCTGCTTATAAAGGTTTGGATACTCATCAGCGTGTCATTCAAGCAGGTGAGCGTCAGCACGGCTGTAGCATTCATGTCGTCACCGCTGAGCTCGACGCGGGCGCTGTTTTGACCCAAGCCTGGCTAGAAGTGCATCAAAAAGATACTGCTGACAATTTGCAAACGCGCGTGCAAAAGCTTGAACATCAGCTGTTACCTTGGACAATTTTGCTACTAGCCAAAGGTGTATTATCGTTGAACAACGAGCAATTATTAAATCAGCAACGCACCTGTATGCCGACGCTACCTTTAAAGCTGTATTTAAACCGTTGAAGCAATGGCAAGAAGCAAAGAAAAGTAGTAATCATTTAAAACTATCGATCATAAAAAAGCCCAATCACTCAATTTATGAATGACTGGGCTTTTCGATATCTAATGTTTAAAGCCTTTTAGCTTTAAAATCTGTACGGGTTCTTAACTGTTGTGAACATGGACACCTTTGATGTTTACGAACTCTTTGATACCGAAACCACCATGCTCGCGACCATGACCCGAGTTTTTCACGCCACCAAAGGGTAATGCTGGATTTGCGAGGCCATAACCATTTATATATACCATACCCGTATCAAATTGCTCATTGGCTAGACGTATAGCTTTGTCTTCATCTTTAGAGAAAATAGCGCCACCTAAGCCATAACGGCTGTCGTTAGCAATACGTAACGCATCGTCTTGATCTTTAGCACGTATTAGTGATGCTACTGGACCAAACAGCTCATCATCATAAGCTGGTTGACCTTTTTCAACATTTTCCAAGATAGTCGCTGGATAGAAGCTACCTTTACCTTCTGGTAATTTACCACCAACAGAGATAGTAGCGCCTTTGCTTACGCTCTCCTCTACTTGCGCATGCAATTTTTCTTGCAGATCTTTACGCGCTAGTGGACCAAGATCAGAGCTGTCATCCATAGGATCGCCGGCTTTTTTACTTGCAAACTCTTCAACGATGCGCTTACGGAACTCGTCATATAAACTGTCGACAACGATAAAGCGTTTTGCCGCAACACAAGTTTCGCCATTATTGATAAGACGCGCTAAAGTACAAGTTTGTACTGCAAGCTCCAAATCGGCATCCTCTAAAACGATAAATGCGTCATTTGAGCCCAACTCTAGGACTGCTTTTTTGATTGCTTTTGCTGCTTGCTGACCGACGATGCTACCTGCACCATCACTACCAGTAAGCGTCACGCCGCGTACTTTATCATTACCAATTAACTTTTCTGACTGATCATGATCAATTAGAATAGTACGGAACAAATCGTTCGGTAAGTCAGACTCATGGAAGATTTTTTCAATTAATAAGCCAGAACCAGTCACATTTGCTGCGTGCTTCAGCAAAATACTGTTACCTGCCATCAAATTGGCAATGGTATAACGGAACACTTGATAAGCTGGGAAATTCCAAGGCTGCATACCATAAATAACGCCAATAGGCTGATAAGTGACAATACCTTTTTTGAGACCTTCGATGTCACGTTCATCATCAGCAAGTGCGGCCACACCTTTCTCTGCGGTATAATCACAAATCGCTTTACACAGATCAATTTCTTGTAAACTCTGACTATATAGTTTACCGCGCTCCTCAGTCATAAGACGGGACAGCTCCTCTTTGTACTTCATCAAGGTCTCGCCAATAGAGTTAATGACCTTCGCACGCTCTTCATGGCTAGTTTTACGCCATTCTAGAAACGCTTGATGCGAGGCTTCAACAATGTTGTTGACCTCATCGTTACTCATATAATTATATTCTTTAATGTCTTCGCCTGTTGCTGGGTTTACAGTAGTAATATCCGCCATGATTGTTATCCTTATTTATTAGAATGTCTTTAGTATATAAAACAACCTATTGCTAACAGCTCAACTTTATAGAACAACTTAACAATAGAGATTTTATTCATCATTTTTCTTAATGTTTGACTATCATAACAAAGTGCTTGGTGAGTAGGTTTACAAGTTATAAAGAATTGTGAGTAAGATGTTAAGAATGTGACGGTGTTACTAAGCAAACCTAAATCTTGTATAGAGCCTCTCATGCAGAGAGTTTTGACAACTTTAGACAAATAAAAAACCAGCACGATGGCTGGTTTGATATAGTCAGAGAAAAGTAATATCGATACATCAAGTACTGCTGATATTAATTTTTCTTGCTTGCTGTGCCTATGCAGACAGAGGCTGCAAAAAATTTATACCAGCAGCACTGTAGCGTTTTTGAGATATTTTAACTATACATAATTGAGCTTTAGAAGACCATATACAGTTGTACAATAAACAACCTAAAACAAGTGATTGATCACAGGGATTTCTTGTGGTGGATTTTCTTCATCATTAACGATTTGACGTGCTACGTGCATAATCAGCTGACGTAACCAGCGATGCGCCGGATGATGCTGCAATAACGGCGACCACGCCATCGTTAGCTCAAATTCTGGTATAAAAAAAGGCGGCTCTTCCATAATAATGCTGTCGTTATTGGCCTGCATTTTTGCGACACGGGTCGGCAAAGTCGCAATCAAATCTTTGTTTGCGGCCAGCATAGCAGGCATCTGATAGTGACGGGTAAAGACGCTGATTTGACGTTTTTGACCTAAACGCTGCAAAGCTTGATCGATAGAACCTAAGCCACCAGATTTTTCCGGATTGACACCAAAGCCCACGCCCATACCAGTTTTTGATACCCAAACGTGCTGCGCTTTAAGATAATTTTTAAGATTAAAGCGATGAGCATAAGGACTTTCAGACGATAACAGGCAGCTAAAGGTATCACGCCATACCAATACTTGATGGAAGCTTTGCGGGATCTCGTTAAAGCGGTTGATTGCCAAATCTACACGCCCCTGCTCCATATCACGATAAGACACATCCGATGGCGTTAAGAAATCTAAAATGACATTGGGTGCCTCTGAGCGTAGCGCTTTCACCAACTTTGGTACCAAGGTCGCCTCAGCATAATCTGATGTCATAATACGAAAAACGCGTGAGGTACTATAAGGACGAAACTCAGTACGTGGCTCTAACACTTGTGTCAAATCGGCAAGTATCTCACGGATACGAGGCTGTAATTCAAGGGCGCGCTCGGTCGGTGTCATCCCTTCTGATGAACGCACCAATAAAGGGTCGTTAAATAACTTACGCAAGCGGCGCAAAATATTACTCATCGCCGGTTGGGTAATGCCTAGCTGCTCAGCAGCGCGCGTTACGTTTTTTTCTCGCAACAACACATCCAAATGTACCAATAAATTTAAATCAACCCGCTGCAAATTCATATATGTGTCTCTTTATCTTAGAATAAATACCATCATAAACGTGATATTTTCTATCCTATCATTTATTACAATTCATCCTTAACAGCATGATATAAGGATATTTTTATGTTAATTATTTTGGAATATGCTTATTATAACTGAATCTACCCACCACAAGCCATTGTTTTATATGTACTATAATTAAACGAAATACCCAAGATAATAATCATAAACTAGATAAATCAAGGTAACCTAGCTATAGTGGCTAGCAAGCGTTCATTAGGGACTATTCAACATTAGACCGTTACTACATATTTCAATGAATGAGTTACTAAGTGCATTTTATCGTATTTTCATGCTGAAATACGGACATAAAATTTATAACAGCATCTTATAGAAACTTAGTTTTTTGTGCTTATTTTTCAGGCTTGGATAAATATCTTATACGCTTTAGGGTAATAGTTACTTCAGTAGCAATACATACTTATAAAACAACCAATTAACTCTCAATTAACTCTGAAATAATTGTTCAAAAAAGAGACTTAAAAATAAAAGCTGACCAAAGAGACAGGTTTTAATTGCTTTTATCACCATTTTCTTATAGTTTAGTAGAGACTGCTCACGGAAGAAGCTTATATTTCAAATTTTTACTTCTGCCAGCATCTTTCTATATAGACCAAAATTATTTTAATTTACTTATTTATTCACCACCAAGGAGACTATAGATGTCAACTGCATATAAATCAGCGATCGATTTAGTACGTGAACTAAAACAGAAACACGGTAACTGGCAGAACATCAGCGAAACTGATGCGGCACGTATGATGGCACAAAACCGCTTTAAAACAGGTTTAGATATTGCTAAGTACACCGCAAAAATTATGCGTCAAGACATGGAAGAGTATGACAATGACACGTCTCAATACACCCAGTCTCTAGGTGCATGGCATGGTTTTGTTGCACAGCAAACCATGTATGCGAAGAAAAAATATTTTGGCACAACATCTAAAACTTACATCTACTTATCTGGTTGGATGGTAGCAGCTCTACGTTCTGAGTTTGGTCCTCTGCCTGACCAATCTATGCACGAAAAAACGTCTGTACCTAAGCTGATTGCAGAGATCTACACTTTCTTGCGTCAAGCGGATGCAAAAGTATTGAACGATTATTTCCGTGAGCTAAACGCTGCTGAAGAAGCTGGTCAAGATACCTCAGCTATCTTAGAAAAAATCGAAAACTTTGATTCACATGTTGTGCCAATCATTGCTGATATCGATGCAGGTTTCGGTAACGAAGAAGCGACTTACCTACTAGCGAAACAGATCATCGAAGCAGGTGCTTGTGCACTGCAAATCGAAAACCAAGTATCTGATGCCAAGCAATGTGGTCACCAAGCGGGTAAAGTAACTGTACCGCATGAAGACTATATCGCAAAAATCAATGCCATCCGTTATGCATTCTTAGAGCTTGGTGTTGAAGACGGCGTTATCGTTGCTCGTACTGACTCTGAAGGCGCGTCATTGACGCAAAAAATCCCAGTATCAAATGAGCCAGGCGATCTTGCTTCTCAGTACATCGATTTTATCGAGATGGAAGAAGTCACGCTAGAAAACGCCAAAGAGAACGACAGCTTACTTAAGCATAACGGCAAATTAGTACGTCCAGTTCGTTTGCCTAATGGTCTCTATCAGTTCCGTGAAGACACGAACATCGACCGCGTTGTCCTTGACTGTGTAACGGCTCTAGAAAACGGCGCTGATCTACTATGGATCGAAACACCGACTCCAGACGTCGCACACATCAAAATGATGGTTGACCGTATTAAAGAGCAACAGCCAAAAGCCAAGCTTGTATACAACAACAGCCCATCATTCAACTGGACGCTGAACTTCCGTAAGCAAATCATCGCTCAGTGGGAAGAAGAAGGTAAAGACCTATCTGCCTATAATAAAGCTGACTTGATGAGTGCTGATTACGATGGTACTGAGCTTGATACAGCAGCTGACGAAGCGGCTAGAAACTTCCAACGCGATGCAGCACGTGAAGCAGGTGTATTCCATCACTTAATCACGCTACCTACTTATCACACCACGGCTCTTAGCGTTCATGAACTTGCTAAAGGCTACTTCGGTGAAGATGGTATGCTTGCTTATGCAGCTGGCGTACAACGTAAAGAAATCCGTGAAGGCATCGCTTGTGTTAAACACCAAGCAATGGCGGGTTCTGACCTTGGCGATGATCATAAAGAGATCTTCTCTGGTGAAAACGCCCTTAAAGCTGGCGGCGGCAAGAACACGATGAACCAGTTCTAATGTCTGACCACTTATAAGTACATTTTATAAGTAAAAGTTTTAAGAAAAGCCGTCCTACATGGTAGGGCGGCTTTTTTGTGCGCTATAAGTAACGATATCTACCCAAATAACAGAGCTATTCAATCACTTTTTTAATTAACTGATGTTCATTTACTCAATAATTATTTGGCTCGATTTAGCCAACCAAAACGAAAGTTTTACTTGTTATTCACTGATAGCTTTCATACGATGGTAATAATATAAATTTATTAAAACAATCAGGAGCCATCATGCAAGAAATAGAGCTGAAATTCTTGGTACCAGAGTCGCGATTAAAAGGGCTTATGCGCCAAGCGAAAGTCAAATCATCACAAGTAACACAACTGGCTGCGCATTATTATGACACCCCTGACCAGCAGCTTGCACAGGCTGGTATTGGCCTGCGTATTCGTCAGGAGGGTGATGCTTGGGTGCAGACTATTAAAGCGGGCGGCGATGGTATCGCAGCGCGCCTAGAGCACAATGCCACCTTAGATAATGAGCAGGTACAAGCCATGCTCGAAAATAACGCGCTGATGCCTGATTTAACGATTTATAAAGATAGCCTTATTGCCCCAGCATTGACAGATTTTAAGCTCAAAAAACTGGCTAAAAAACTGACCCGTTTATATGTGACTGATGTAGAGCGTACTACCCGCTTATTGATAGAAGATACGAGCGATGAAGTCGTTAACAGTATTGAGATGGCTTACGACTATGGAGAAATTATCCATGGTACTGATGATACTCAAAGAGATGCCATTCAAGAAGTTGAATTTGAGCTCATATCCGGTGAGTTAGATTTTTTATTTACGACGGCTAAAACATGGTGTCAGCGTCATAAATTGTGTCTCTCTACCGTGACCAAAGCAGAGCGTGGCGGCTTGCTTATTAAGGGACAAAATTATAGTTCAGCCACTGCTGCTGACTTGAGCACCCTTAGTATCAATAAAAAAATCACTATGCCTGCTTTTTTACGCGCTGTCGTGCATAACTGCTTACTGCAAATACTCCCAAATAGCAGCGCCATCGGGGCAGGCAGTAAAGACAATGATCACATTTTACAGCTATCTATCGGTATAGAGCGCTTGCACACTGTACTACAAGCATTTGATAGCTTCTCAGATGAAATCAATCCGGATTGGTCAGCCATACTGCAGCAAACTGCTACTTTACTCGCTGATTATCGTAAGCTTGCTCATCTTAGTACTCATATTGAACCAATGTTACAACAGCACGGTGCACCTATCGTTGATTGGACAGCGGATATTGATGCTATCAAAATTACACCAATGACTGCAATCAGTGCTAACGACTTCCAGATCGTGTTGCTTGAGCTCATCGCCTTTACTATGAGCGACCCTAGCCTTGAGCCTCAAACAGATAAGCTGGCTATCAATAAGCTTGAAAAAGTACTTATTAAATACTATGACAAATTACTTGAAGCTGAGCAATATTTAGAGGACAGCCATGATGATTCAGATAGTGAGTTAGAGGAAGAATCCATCATAAAAGCATTGCATAACCTACATGCTCATCTGAAAAATCTATGTTCTATCAGCGAATTAGTAGCACCTTTGTATAGCAAAAAGAAAACCAAGCGCTGGCTAAAACGTGCCGTAAAAGCACAGAAAGCACTGGGTCAACAGCTCGATATGATTGACTATCAGCAGTACTATCAAAGTAAAGCCAGCTCTGACTCTGCTGCTTTATATGCGGCAGGCTGGTTAAATGCTGCTTCGATACCAATCGAAAAAGCCACAGAAAAACATTTGGATAGATTTCATGAGTGCTCTGTATTTTGGTAATTGAGTATATTGTCATTTGATGTTTATCAATATTAGAGAAAAAGATAGCCCACTGAATAAGGGTTGTCTTTTTTATATCGTCGACTCAATTTATAATCCATACATTACTACTACAGCTACTTAATACTACTTTTATTGGGCGATAATATTCACTGCTGTCCCTTCCTCAACCTGCTCAAACAATTCGATAATATCTTGATTGCGCATACGTACGCAGCCATGTGAGAGTGGCACGCTCATCGGCTCACTGTCAGGCGTTCCATGAATATAGATATAACGATGATAAGTATCGCAGCCACCTTGACTATTACTGCCTTTATTAAAGCCTTCCTCAAGACCACTTAGCCAAAGAATGCGGCTTAGTATCCAATCACGTTTAGGGTTCAATGCCCCAAGCTCAGCATTATATATTTCTCCCGTCGCTATACGTCCAATAAATACCGTATGACTTGGCGCATTGCCGCCTATTTTTTCTGCAATGATATGCTGACCAAGTGGTGTACAACCACTGTCTTGTTGACTGCCTATCCCATTTTTGGCTGTTGATATAGGATATTCAGCAATAACTTTTTGCCGCCTATAAACGGTCAAAGTTTGCTGAGCAATGCTAATCACTATCTGGGTCGTAAGATTTTCGTTATCTGTCATAGCAATTTTCCGGCAGTTATTTCGATGATGGCTGTTATAGTCGATTCAATTTAAAAACAATACAGTACTGCTTGGATAAATTTTGCGAAGCCTCTAGAGTGCGAAGCGCACAGCAAGCGAGAGAAATTTATCCCAGCATAATGCTATTCTGAACGTAACTTTTTCATATTGAACTCACCATAGCAGCATAAAAATGAGTGAGTCTTTCTATTATCAAGGGATTGTATCAAGACATTTGACACCGTAATATAGGGGCACACTTTTTGATGCTAGCAGATTATGACGACTATTTCACCGACACGGGTGTCGATGTATGATTTTCTATATCAAGATACCAAGCCATTGGTGTCATTATTAGCAGATGCAGCAGCGCTGTCATTGCCACAAGCGCGTTTGGCAATGACAGCCAGCTTGCAGGCGATTATCAGCGCCCTTCTCGCGTATCAGCAGCGCCATCAAGGACAAGCTCTAAGCAAAAAGCTATTTGGTCGCAGTGCCGTCAAAGAAATGCGCCAGTACAATTCTATGAATTTTGCTACTCTAAATACAACGTTGTACCATCGCCATGATGCCGCCGATGCGATATTCCATGATAATGCCCGGGTAAGCAAAGCCAGTGAGTATATTGCAGCACAGATTGACGCGACAGCGCCACAAGTACAAATCTTGCTTACTACCCTATGCGTCATTGTGCTACGTGAGCTTGCTATTTTGGTTGAGTATAGCCAACTTGATCATGATGAGGTGAATAAATGGTTCGCCTTACAGCCACAATTTTTGTCCAAAGCGCGTTTTGCTATCCCTGTCTCAAATTTAGCTCTTAACGAATCAGCTGATGATAGCGATGAGGCACAAACCACATTGTCAGCAGTAGAAGCGGTAAAAATAGAGTCAGTAGCTAGCGACGAGCATTATTTATTAATCGCTGAGCAATTGACAGATAACCCGCCAGCTTTTGATCCTTACTGGTATGAGCTGACAGCATTCATAGCCGAACAATTTGAGCCAGTAAAAGACACGCAGTTAGCGACTGGTAACTACTTAAAAGCCATTGGACGCTCAGCTGAAAACATTCAACAAGGTAAACACAATGACTTATTGATGTTTGCACCGATGACGGCTATTGGCTTGCCACATCAACGCTGGCTAGTACAACTGGCTAAAATATCAGAGATATATTTGCAGCGTAATCGATTACGCATTACTTCTGAACCTATCAACCCGCCAAAGCCGCCGTTGGTTAGCTCAGGATTGCTGAGCAGTAATAGCAACAATGATAATACACCAAGCACCCTTAGCGAAAAGCCGATTGAATACGAGGCATCAGTCCCCCTATGGAAAAATCCCGTCATTCTGCTGATTATTCTCGTGATTGGTGGGCTTGGAATATTGGCAACCATCAAATATGAAACGCAAAAATCTAACGGTGTCATACTTGCTACAGAGGAAGTGTTAGAAGAGCGACAGCAGCAAGATGTGGCTATCGTTATGGTGAACGAAGATACCACTGCTGATGATAAAAAATCAAAAGCTGAATAAAACATAGCTATGCTCAAAATAGTATCGTAGAAATTGCTCAGCAAAAAAAAGAGGTGCTATTTATATAGCACCTCTTTTTTGATCGGTCATTTAACAAAATGATTTAAGAAAACCTTCAGCCAAAAATACTTATTTTGACAAATCACGACCACGGCTGGCTTCAATTGCCAAACGTAGACCATTCAGACGAATAAAACCTTCTGCATCTTTTTGATCATAGGCGCCCGCATCATCTTCAAAAGTCGCAATTTTTTCATCAAATAACGAATCATCTGACTTACGACCAACCACGCTTACAGCACCTTTGTATAATTTGACACGTACCGTACCGTTAACATACTCTTGTGACTTATCAATCAGCGCCTGTAGCATCATACGCTCAGGGCTGAACCAATAGCCGTTGTAGATAGTCTTAGCATAACGTGGCATCAGCTCATCTTTTAGATGCGCCGCTTCACGGTCAAGTGTCAATGACTCAATACCACGATGCGCTTTTAACATAATGGTGCCCGCTGGCGTCTCGTAGCAGCCGCGCGACTTCATACCGACGTAACGGTTTTCAACGATATCCAAACGTCCGATACCATGCTTACCACCAATCTCATTAAGCTTAATCATTACTTCATATGGCTTAAGCGCTTCACCATCGATGGCAACGATGTCGCCTTTTTCATACTCTAATTCCAGATATTGGGCTTCATCTGGTGCTTCTTCTGGGCTTACTGACCAGCGCCACATATCATCTTCTGCTTCAGCATACGGATCTTCTAAGATACCGCCTTCATAAGAGATATGTAATAAGTTAGCGTCCATTGAGTATGGGGATTTTTTCTTATTGCCCGCATAGTCGATGGCAATATTATGCTCTTTAGCATATTCCATCAAGCTTTCACGGCTCGATAAATCCCACTCACGCCAAGGCGCGATAGTCACGACGTCTGGAGATAAAGCAACAGCACCAAGCTCAAAGCGTACTTGGTCATTACCTTTACCGGTTGCACCATGGCTGATCGCATCAGCATTATGTTCTTTAGCGATTTCAACCAAACGCTTAGCGATGAGTGGACGCGCGATAGAAGTACCAAGCAGATACTCACCTTCGTAGATGGCATTGGCACGGAACATTGGGAACACGTAATCACGAGCAAATTCTTCGCGCAAGTCTTCAATATGGATATGTTTGATACCCATGGCTTCAGCTTTGGCACGCGCAGGCTCAACTTCTTCACCTTGACCAATATCCGCAGTGAAAGTGATCACTTCTGCATCATAGGTTTCTTGTAGCCATCGAGCGATGATTGAGGTGTCAAGACCCCCCGAATATGCCAACACGATTTTATTAATAGTTTTTGGATCAAGCTGAGCCATGAAACACTCCTAGTATGAGGAATTTAATGATAGGTAAATCGACTATATCACGAGGAAGATAGATTGCTCGCTCAGTGTACATCATATTTACTAACGGCAAAAGTGGCACTGCCATCAGGCGCTGGGTTTTCCCTTATATTTGAGGTTAATTCTATAAATCCGGTTATTTCAAATAACAGTCGCTTTCAAATAACAGTCGCTTTCAAATAACAGCTACTTTCAAATAACAGTCGCTGTAAACAACCCTCATTAAACAACCCTCGTTTTTAACAACGTTCTTAAAACTCTGGCAAAAGTTAATCCGGCAAAAAATCGCTTATCATTTATGTACAGATATTTTTCCGCATATTTAGTCAAGTAGGCAAATCTGTTATGATAGCAGCACAGCAAGACTCCCCCTTCACTCCCGTATATGACGATATAGAGCGCGATAACACCATGACTGATTCGATTAGAGAATTAACCATCCTGCAGCCAGATGATTGGCATATTCATTTGCGCGATGATAAAGCGTTAGCAACCACCGTTCCGCATGCCGCCCAAAGCTTTAACCGCGTCATCTGCATGCCAAACCTTGTGCCACCAGTCAAAAACGTCGACGATGCGCAAGCATATCGCGCGCGTATCATGCAACATCTAGAAATCAGCAATCTGAGCGCTGAGCGTAAAGCATCATTTGACCCGCGCATGACCTTGTATCTCACCGATCATACCACCGCACAAGATATTGAGCTGGCAGCAAAGTCTGGCATCGTACAAGCGGTCAAGCTCTATCCTGCTGGCGCCACTACCAACTCTGCTGATGGCGTCACCGACATCAATGCCTGTGTCAATGTCTTTGAAGCGCTTGAAAAATATAATCTACCTTTGCTGCTACATGGCGAAGTCACTCACGACCATGTTGATATTTTTGATCGTGAAAAGCGCTTTTTGGATGAAGTGATGGTACAAATCATCGCAAAGTTCCCAACCATGAAAATTGTGATGGAGCATATCACCACCAGTGATGCGGCTGATTTTGTCTTGTCACAAGGCAATCAAATTGCTGCCACTATTACGCCGCAGCATTTGATGTTTAACCGCAATCACCTATTGCTTGGCGGTATTAAGCCGCACTTCTATTGCTTGCCTATCTTAAAGCGTGAAAGCCATCAGAAAGTATTGCTTGATGTCGCTACCAGCGGCAACCCAAAATTCTTTTTAGGTACTGATTCTGCGCCTCATGCAACCGATAAAAAAGAAGCGGCTTGTGGCTGTGCTGGCTGCTATAGCGCGGCGACTGCACTACCTTTATATGCCACAGCGTTTGATAGTGTTGGTAAAATTGACAGATTAGAAGGGTTCACCAGTCGTTTTGGTGCACAATTTTACGGTTTACCCGTTAACGAGAGCACTATTACAATTATCAATACGCCGATGCAAATACCAGCAAATTATCCTTACTTTGATGGTAGCTCATTGACTCCACTGATGGCAGGCGAGACATTACCTTGGTCGATCAAAGGATAATTTTGATACTTTTTAACTAAAACCCTTTTTTATAAAGTAAAATTATCTGTATTTTATCCTATGATATCAATGCTATCTGTCCATTGAAAAATAGTATGAGTGTCATAGGAAGTTTATTTTTTTATTAAACACAATAGCCCGACTGATAAAAGCGATTTAACCTGATATGACCATTAAAAAAGATACCGCTTTACCCAAAATAAATGTAGCCGTTCCTATAGATTCGACGACAGAAACGCTAGCACCCATGAAACTAAAAGAGCGTTTTCGGAAATTCCTACCAGTAGTAGTGGATGTTGAAACGGCAGGATTTAACGCGCAAACTGATGCCTTGTTAGAGATTGCCTGTATTCCTGTACTACTGAATGAGCAGGGTGTTTTTTATCCGGGTGAGGCATTCAATGCTCATATCGAACCTTTTGAAGGGGCAAATCTTGAGCCAAGTGCTCTCGCCTTTACCGGCATTGACCCCAACAATCCGCTACGTAAAGCCATTGCTGAAGACGAAAAAACGGCGCTACGTCGTATTTTTAAAGGTTTAAAAGAAGTACGCCGTACTGAAGACTGCCGTCAATGTGTGTTAATCGGACATAATGCACATTTTGATTTGGCATTTTTAAATGCCGCGGTATTACGTACCAATAATAAGAGCCACAATCCTTTCCATAACTTCTCAGTCTTTGATACGGTGACTTTATCAGCACTTGCCTTTGGTCAAACGGTGCTAGCACGCGCCTGTAAAGCCGCAGGACTTGATTTTGATGGTAACGACGCTCATTCTGCACTCTATGATACGCAAAAAACTGCTGAGCTATTTTGTTATATCTTAAATAATTATCCTATGCTCGCTAATGCCATGCACAGCGAGCCTGAAATCATAGAAACTGCGACTGATAATAGCAAATAAATAAGTTATTACAGAGTACGTGTTGCTCGCTACCCATAATAGTGTTATTTGTAAGGTCAGCTAACTTTAACCTTACAATTTAACAGGACGATTTAATCATTTGCGTACATCTTGCTCAAGCGATGATTAGATCTATAGATGGTTTAAGTTACCTACTGTGCTTTTAGCGTCTGTTATAGACGATTAAAGCTTATTATGAGGGACTTTATGATGGAACCACAGTTTAAATTATGGGCGACGATCATCGGCTATATGCTGCTTGCATTAACGATTAGTACTTGTACTTCGTTGTGGATTCGATATCATTTGAAGCGTAATGACCTGCATCCACGTCGCGCGCTTAAAAAAAGATATTTAATTTTAAAAAGACGTAGAAAAAGGCTTGACAGCAAGCGCAGACCCCATTAAAATACGCACCACTTCAGCATAAAGGTGAAAGCAGCTGAAGCGTTGTACTAGTCCCCATCGTCTAGAGGCCTAGGACACCGCCCTTTCACGGCGGTAACGGGGGTTCGAATCCCCCTGGGGACGCCACTATTTGGCGTCACTTATTAGCAAATATGCTTGTTAAGCGTTAGATAAGACTAATAAGCGTACCACTAAAACCCTATCACAACATACTGTGATAGGGTTTTTTTATGTGGATTAGTTTCTACTTTTCAGCATAAAACATATCTATTACGCCTTGTCCGTGCATCCTAACAACCACTTAATACCTGATTGTAAAAACAAAAAAAGCCAGCAATTTATGCTGACTTCATGAATACATATATAGATATATAGATATTTAGAAAATCTTATCGGATAAAATCAGCCACAATAGCGCTAACACAATCAATCCACCCAATATGGTTTGGATCAAGAAAAATGCTTGGTGCTGCCCTACTACTTTGCCTAACGTTAACCCTAGCGTGCTGTATTTTATCGGCTGAGAATCAGTATCACCGGTCACTTCTTGCGCTTCATAATAGCCTTGCAGAATATCTAAAAACTGCTGCCATTCGTTTGACTTCCAGCTATCAGGTCTAAAAGGCATAAAGGCTCTTAGCTTAGGCTCATTAATCATCCAACGCTCAAGCGTAATAGAGCGTAATGACCATCCTTCAAAGCGGCGTTCATCAATCGCTGAAAAATCCAATATTTTTAAATCTTTGTGGCGATCATCTATTAACAAGCGATTTTTAAGGTTGGTCAGTGCTTGCTCAGTACCTTCGACATATTGAAAAAAGTAACCGTTGCCGTAGCAAAGAATACCCGTAATATCATCAATCTTATTCAGCTTATTTGCGACTTCTGCGATATCGTTAAGCGTACTAGAGTTGGATAGACCAGTAGACGTAATGTGGCTCAGATATACAAGCTGGCATAGATCTGGCATTACTGGATTTGTAGAATCAATCGTTGGTGACAATCAGCTTCTCCCTATAATTAGGTAAATGTAGCTAAGACAACCATACTCATTTTTAGAAAAAAACATAGAAGCAAGACGTTTCTAAATACAAATCGGCTTGGTATATTATTGATTTTATAAATATTTATATTAATTGTATTAAGTTGGTTACATCATAGGCTGTTTTAGTGATCAAAGCAATATATGTTTATGGCAAATAACAAGTTGTTAATATTGAACAATATTTAGGAAATATTCATATAAAAAATATCTACAGCTATAAAAAATAATATAGGAAAAATAAACGACCATTTAGTAAATATAAATAATAAAAATTTATGAATATAATTTCATGTCTCAAATTTAATACTAGCTATAAAGCTTGCGACATAAGCCTTACAGAGATAGATACAATGAATATTCGACATTTTTATGACAGAATAAAAAATCTATATAAAATTTATAAAGTTAAAAAATACAGAAAGCAGAGTGTGATAAGAATTTTATGAGCTAGAGACGAATTGAGCCTTGAGAATGGCTGTCAGTAAAATAATATCATCAGGATAAGTCAGTTTGATGTTTTGACGGCTGCCTGTTACCAATCGAATTGGCAGTTGTAAATGCTCAAAAGCACTGGCTTCGTCAGTAATAGCCAGATTATGCTCAGTGACATAGTTCAAGACTTGTTGCAATTGTCCAAGCCTAAATACTTGCGGTGTTTGTGCCTGCCACATATAGCTGCGATCAATGGTTTTTTGAGCATAAGTATGAAGCGTGTCATAACCGCTTTGACGATTAGCAATCTCCGGCTGAGTATTCAGTTGCTGAAGAGATAGTGGAGTTTCATATGCTGGCGTTGATAGTGTGTTAGATGCTATATAAGACTGTTTTAGGGTATCAGCAACCGGTGTCGCTAAAATAGCACCATAAGGCTCTAGCATCGCTGCTTGAATGACGGCATCAATATCATGCGTTGGCACTGCAGGACGAGCTGCATCATGGATCACAACCAAATCCGACTCATCTGCGCCCGCATTAATCATTGCCTCGACTCCTGCCTGCACCGATTGCCAACGTTCAGTACCGCCAATAGCATAATAGATAGGAAGCGCAAAGCTCAGTGTCTGGGCAGTTCTATCATCTTGAGCCACAACCAATAGACATTGATCAATATAATTACTCTCAGCCAGACGTGCCACACTATGCTGTAATAAGGTTTGACCTTGCAGTAAGGTATATTGTTTAGCAATAGACGCGCCAAAGCGACTACCGCGTCCAGCAGCAACGATCATGGCATGGATATTAGGAGTGGTATTCATAAGGCAGTACTCATGGGTTGATTCCATGAAAATAGGATAAGAGAAAAATGGGAATTAAGAGGTATAAAAATGAAAAAAAACTATTATTATCAATAATAGCTCATTGCAACGACTTTAGAATCAATACCGACTGTACGTCAAAATCAATAACGACTATGAGTAGTAGGCGCGGTTGATACTTGTACAAAAGTCTCATTTGGCTTAATCAAACCCAAATCCAAACGAGCATGCTCCTCTACCGCTTCGAGACCAGTCTTTAGATCATTAACATCGGTACGCAGTAAGTTATTTGCTGAGACTTGGTTGTCATTTAAGCGCTGCTGCTCATCCACTTCAGTCAGAAGCTTATTGTGCTCGACGCGACCATTTTCACCTAGCCAATACTGATATTGCAGTCCTGACAGCACGGCAACGGCTAACGCAAGTAGTATAAATTGGCTAAAGTATTTCATAATATAATAACGCCAAACGATATAAAGAGAATATAAACTTGCTGAGCGATATATTTATATATCGCCCAGCGTAAGCGACAATTTTGGCTTATTAACCACGTAATCCGATAAACTCTTCGCGACCACGATAGCTTGCACGTACTTGCTGCTCAATACGTAGTAGTTGATTGTATTTTGCAACGCGATCTGAGCGGCATAATGAGCCAGTTTTTATTTGACCAGCCGCAGTACCTACCGCTAAATCAGCAATGGTGCTGTCTTCCGTTTCGCCTGAACGATGCGAAATAACCGTCGCATAACCGTTTTTCTTCGCCAGATAAATCGCATCTAGCGTTTCTGATAAGGTGCCGATTTGATTAAACTTAATCAAAATCGCATTGGCAATTTTCTTATCAATCCCTTCTTGCAAGATAGCAGGGTTGGTGACAAACAAATCATCACCGACCAACTGTACCTTATCACCGATTTGCTCAGTTAGGTATTTCCAGCCATCCCAATCTGACTCATCAAGACCATCTTCGATAGAGATAATAGGATATTGACGCGCAAGACCCACTAAATAATCTGAGAACCCTTGGCTATCAAAAGATTTGTTGCCCTCGCCTGCCAAGACGTATTTGCCATTTTTATAGAACTCAGTAGCAGCACAATCTAAAGCTAAGTGAATATCTTTACCAGCTGTGTAGCCTACTTGCTCAATGGCTTGCATGATAACGGTAATAGCTTCTTCGTTGCTGCGAAGATTTGGCGCAAAGCCGCCTTCATCACCAACAGCAGTATTCAAGCCTTGCGACTTTAAAACAGACTTTAAGCTATGAAAGATTTCAGTACCAGCACGTAATGCTTCTGAGAAGCTGCTAAAACCAACCGGCTCAATCATAAACTCTTGAATATCGACGGTATTGTCCGCGTGCTCGCCACCATTAATGATATTCATCATCGGTACAGGCATCGTCAGCGACGTCTGGTTGCGCAGATCAGCGATATACTGATGTAATGGCAGACTCTGTGACTTAGCAGCCGCTTTAGCAACCGCAAGTGAAACTGCTAGTATGGCATTGGCACCAAGATTGTCTTTGTTTTCTGTACCGTCTAGCGCAATCATTGCATCATCAATGGCTTGCTGAGCAGTAACATCTTTGTCCATCAAAGCACTGCGGATTTGGCTATTGACGTTAGCTACCGCCTTTTTGACACCTTTACCCATATAGCGGCTTTGATCGCCATCACGTAGCTCAAGCGCCTCACGTGAGCCAGTCGATGCGCCGCTTGGAGCAGCAGCACGGCCAATAGTGCCATCAGCTAAAATTACATCAGCTTCAATCGTTGGGTTACCACGCGAGTCTAAAATCTCACGAGCGCGAATGTCTTTAATTGCGGTGACGTTGTTGGTTTCTTCAGCGTACATAATGTCTGTTAATTCCTTTGGTCATGCCAAGTTTATGAGATAAATAACGGCAACTAGAATACAAAAAAGATAAAGCAGAATATCGTATAGTAATGCGCAAAAAAAGCTTTAGTGATTAATACAATCGGCTCATTTTAAACGTAATCAAAGGTTTATTTCATCCCTTAACCATTAGCTATAGTGCTTGGTATCATAGCATAAATTTTGCCAAACTTCCCTTATCTTAAAGCAACGGACGGTCATAAAATCGCCAATCACTAGTCAAATGAGCCACTATCAATTTATCTCAGTACCTATGATATCAAACGTCATATAACTCTTACGCTTTTGTTAGACGATCTGCTTTAGTGTGGGAGTCTGATACAGTATTATTCAGCTCAACCTTGGTCTTAAAACGGGTTAAGCGTAGGGCATTCATCAGTACTGAAATCGAGCTAAGCGCCATAGCAGCAGCGGCAATCATAGGATTCAAAAAGCCAAAAGCAGCGAGCGGAATACCAAGACAATTATAGATAAAGGCAAAAAACAGATTTTGTTTGATATTACGCAGCGTGGCATTCGCAATTTTTTGCGCTGCGTCGATATGCATCAGCGACTCACCCATCAAGCGCGCAGAGGCACTATGTTGGGCGACATCCGTGCCTTCAAACATGGCAAAGCTGGCATCGGCAGTTGCCATCGCTGGGGCATCATTGACCCCATCTCCTGCCATAGCGACTTTATGACCCGCTGTTTGCAGTAGAGCAATTTGGCTGGCCTTGTCACGTGGACTCATCTTGCCATACGCTTTTTCGATACCAAGCTGTCCGGCAACGTGATCGACGACAGATTGTTTATCACCGCTCATCAAAATGACATTAATACCCGCATCTTGTAGCGCAGTAATCGCTTGCGGCGTATCTGATTTTAAGTCATCTGCTAATGCAAATGCGCCTAGTGCTTCATCGTTAATACTAATCGCAACAGTACTGGCAATTTGCCATACCTTTGGCATCAATTTAGGCAATACAAGATTGGCAAACTCTGCTGTGCCAACCTTTACCACACCTAAGCCTTCAATATTTGCCTGTATACCTGCGCCTTTGATAACGCTGATATCAGACACATCGAATAAGGATAAACCACGTGCTGTCGCTGCATTAACCAAAGCAGTTGCAAGCGGATGACTGGCATGTACTTCAATACTTGCGGCAATCTGTAGTACATCATCAACCGCTATTGATTTATCGACCATAACTTCATCGACAATGGTCGGTTTACCAATGGTCAAGGTACCTGTTTTATCGAGCACTACTGTATCGATATTGCCTGCCGCTTCTAGGCTTTGCGCATCTTTAAACCAAACACCGTGACGCGCAGCCACGCCCATACCTGCCATGATTGCAGCTGGTGTCGCCAAACCAAGCGCACATGGACAAGCAATGACCAACACCGATACCGCGTGCATCAAAGCGGTATCGAGCATCCCGGTCAGCCACCATGTCACACCAAAGGTAACCAGTGCAATCACTACCACAACGGGCACAAAGACCGCAGTGACTCTATCAGCAAGGCGTGCCAAATTGGCTTTTGAGCCTTGGGCATCGCTTAATGCTTGTACCATATCACCAAGCTTTGTATCACTACCCTTGGCATTGACGCGATATAACAAGCTACCGTTTTCGACCAAGGCACCCGCTAATAATCCATCGCCTACTTCTTTCTTAAGCGGTACTGACTCACCGGTTAAATGACTCTCGACACACCAACCAGCACCATCGATGACCGTCCCATCGGTTGCAACGCGGCTACCTTGTTTGGCACGCAAAATATCACCTACTTGTACCTCTTTGAGAGCGATATTTTTAAACTCACCATTTGACTGCTGTTGCTCAACTTCGTCTGGTGTCAGCGATAATAGTAAATCAATACTATTCAGACTGTGCTTTTTAGTGCGCTCTTCAAGATATTTACCGGTGCGCACAAAAGCAATGACCATCACGCCTGCTTCAAAATATACCGCAGGACTGCCACTCGCACCATGACCGCCAGTATGCCCACTTTGCAACAGACTGTTTAAGCTACCATCACCATGGGTCAGCCACAGATACGTTGAATACGCCCAAATGGTTACCGTACCGATGACGACCAGTACGTCCATATTGGCAAGACCGCCTCTAATAGACGCCCAAGCACTTTTATAAAATGGTAAAGCAAATCCAAACTGTACAATGGTCGCTAGGATAAACTGCATCCAAATCGGCGGCATCCATGCCATACCCTGCCCAAAGAGCATACCTGCCATACCAATTAAAAACGGCACCAAACAGACCCATAGTCCAATCAAACGCCATGGATACTGAGTGCTTGCATCCTCATCTTTTTGAGCAAACAAGCTATCAGCCGCCTGTAAATTGGCGACAAAACCCGTTTTGTTGACCCATTCCGTCACCTGCTCTGCCGTCGTCTGTGTCGGATCATAATCCACATTGGCGGTCTCGCCTGCGAAGTTCACGCTGACCTCATAGACTGATGGCTTTTTATTCAAAACCTTTTCAATCCGTGATGCACAGGCCTGACACGTCATACCCTCTATCGCCAGCTGCAAGTGCGCACGCTGCGGCGTAAGCGGGGTATTAGACTGAATATCAGTCTCAACATCGTAAGAATTATGGGTATTAGTACGGGTAGAATCATTCATAAATAAAACTCGTTATGGCGTTTATAAATTTGTATGAGCTATAAAAATCTATCAGTGGAGGAATAAAAACCCAAATCAAACAAGCAGTACATTCTAAAGATTAATATCATATTGTTTTTCAGAGCATCTAAATAGTAGTCATCTTAGTGTATCAACCTATATATTAAATGGTCATGATTAGCGCCAATTCAACTATTTCAGCCGACCAATTATTTCAGATTAAAAGGACATGTTGCAGAAATAAGAGAGCTGAGAACACTACTCTGATAGCCATAGTTTTTAACCATTAAAAAACCAGCCACAATAGCTGGTTTGTTTATAACAAAGCATAAAATTAAGCGTTGGTAACAGTGGCATCAAAGCCTGCGTCATCAATAGCAGCAGCAATCGTCTCTGCACTGGTTTTGCTATCATCAAAGGTGACTGTCGCTTGATTGTCTGCAAGCTCGATACTGATGTCATCTAAACCATCGATATCAGCGGTGGCGTTATGGACGCTTGCCACACAGCCACCACAAGTCATGCCATCAATTTTAATAATACGGGTTTGGTTTGCCATGAGAGGCTCCTTATTTTTATCTGTGAATAAATGGTTTGTATACTTTAATGGTATAAGACTTTATTAAAATAGCCAAGACCAGCATAAGAGCTATTGGCGTTGACCACAAGTCAGTTTGGTTATACTTTTATAAATCTAATCATGATAACGTGGATTTTGCGGGGCATCGATAGGAAATGGTTGAGTGACATAATCGACCATACTAATCGCAGCGGTAAAGGCATGGATACTGGTTTTGGCATCATCATAACGCACTAACGCCATATGACTGTTAGCATCTAACTCAATAGCGGTGACGCCCGTTATATTCTTCAAAGCGGTCATGATGCTATCTAAACCTTCTGAATCATTGATATTTTCAATGCTTACTTGTGCCACTTTAATTGCCACTGTCTTATCCTCACATTACTTATGATATTAATGAGTATCCAAAGTCTCAAAGCCTTTGACCAAGTCATCAAGCTGTTTAAGCTGGCGTAAGAAAGGCTCTAATTGGCTCATACGTAGCGCACAAGGACCATCACATTTTGCCACTTCTGGATTTGGATGCGCCTCTAAAAACAATCCTGCAATCCCTGTTGCCATGCCAGCACGTGCCAGCGTGGTGATCTGCTCACGGCGACCACCTGCACTATCACTACGGCCGCCTGGCTGCTGCAAACTATGCGTCACATCAAAGAACACTGGTATCTCCATCTGCTTCATGGTATCAAAACCCAGCATATCAACCACTAGGTTATTATAACCAAAGGCACTACCGCGCTCACACAGGATAAGCTTATCGTTACCGCCCTCAAGACATTTATTGACGATATGACGCATCTCATGTGGGGCTAAAAACTGCGCTTTTTTAATATTAATAATCGCATCCGTCTTCGCCATCGCATGTACTAAATCCGTCTGACGGGATAAAAACGCAGGCAACTGGATAATATCAGCTACTTCAGCGACTGGTGCCGCTTGATAAGGTTCGTGGACATCCGTAATAATCGGTACTTGGAATTTTTCTTTGATTTGCCCAAGCCAATCGATACCTTTCTCTAGCCCCGGACCACGATACGAGGTCAAACTTGAGCGATTGGCCTTATCAAAACTGGCTTTAAACACATAGCCGATACCCAAACGCTGGCAAATATCGACATACTGCTCAGCGATCTCAAATGCCATCTCTTTAGACTCTAAAACATTCATGCCACCGAATAAGACAAATGGCTGATCATTACCGATACTGATGTTTTTATTATCAGGTGTATTAAGCTGAATATGCGACTGCGCGGTTAGTAGGTTTTCCATTGAGTAGGTATCCTCTTTATTGTTATCTCTTATTGTAACCGATAGGTCAATTAAAAAAAGGCTATAAGCGTAATTAGCGGCAAACCATTAGAAAAATCAGCATGCAAACCACTGCCAAAAAATCAGCCAAAAAAAAGACCAATCCGAAGATCAGTCTGTTTATATCAAAAGCACTTATAACTTAACGATTATTTCGCTTCACTATAATTCTTCGCCGCTTTTACAAAGCTATTGAACAATGGATGACCACCGCGTGGCGAGCTGGTAAATTCTGGATGGAACTGTACCGCAACAAACCATGGATGATCAGCAAGTTCAACTGACTCAACTAGGTGCTGCTTAGCAGAATAACCTGATACCGTCATTCCTGCTTGCTCTAATGGCTCGATATAGCGGTTATTCATCTCATAGCGATGGCGATGACGCTCAGTTATATTGTTAGCACCGTAGATTTGTGCAAGCTTACTACCAGCGACCAGCTCAGCTTGCTGCGCGCCTAAACGCATCGTACCACCAAGGTCTGAATCATCACTACGAATCTGCAATTCGCCGCGCTCATCTAACCATTCGGTAATCAAGCCAATAATAGGCTCAGCTGTTTTACGATCAAATTCAGAAGAGTTGGCATCGATATGTAGCACGTTACGCGCATATTCAATCACTGCAAGCTGCATACCTAAACAGATACCTAAATAAGGTACGTTGTTTTCGCGAGCATAGGTAATGGCTTTGATCTTACCCATCGTACCGCGCTCACCAAAGCCGCCTGGTACCAAGATGGCATCAGCATTATGCAGTTGCGCTAGTAAGCTGTCATCGTCTTCTAAACGTTCAGCATCGATATAATCAATTTTGACGTCGGCTTTGTGAGTAATACCGGCATGTAACAATGCTTCATTGATTGATTTATAGGCATCTGGTAATTCAACATATTTACCAACCATGGCTACCGTTACCGTCGACTCAGGATTCAGCTGCGCTTCGACAACCTTATCCCAATCGCTCAAATCTGCTTCTGGTAAATCAAGACCAAAACGCTCACAGATTAAATCATCGAGATCTTGTTCATGTAAGGTACGTGGAATCTGATAAATACTTTGCGCATCTTCACACATAATGACCGCACGCTCTTCAACGTTGGTAAATAGTGCAATCTTGCGACGATTGTCTTGTGAGATATGATGATCAGAGCGGCAAATCAAGATATCAGGCTGCAAACCGATAGAACGCAGCTCTTTGACTGAATGCTGAGTTGGTTTAGTCTTAGTTTCACCTGCACTGGCGATATAAGGCACCAGTGTAAGATGCATCAGCATGGCACGATTGCGACCAAGCTCGACTTGCATTTGACGTACTGCTTCCATAAAAGGTAACGACTCGATGTCACCTACGGTACCGCCAATCTCGATGATAGCGACATCATAGCCTTCGCCACTGGCAAGAATTTTACTCTTAATCTCATCCGTAATATGCGGAATCACCTGCACCGTACCGCCCAAATATTCACCACGGCGCTCTTTATTTAAGACATTTTGATAGATGCGACCACTGGTGAAGTTGTTGCTTTTGCTCATCTTTGAATGGCGTAAAAAACGCTCATAATAGCCCAAGTCCAAATCTGTCTCGGCGCCATCTTCAGTCACGAATACCTCACCATGCTGAAACGGGCTCATCGTGCCTGGATCAACGTTGATATACGGATCCATTTTGGTCATGGTCACGTTTACGCCACGTGCTTCTAAGACGGCAGCAAGGGAAGCTGCGGTGATACCTTTTCCTAGTGAGGACACTACCCCACCGGTCACAAATATAAACTTGGTCATAGTACTCTGTCGGTAATTGGTAAAGAAGGATTTTACTAAAAATACGTCAAAAAATATAGGGCAAAAGCACAAACTATTCGAAACTCTTCATTTTTAGCACATGTCTATTATAACTCACTACAGCGTTAAAAAAGCCATAACAAAAAAAAACTCACCCCGAAGGATGAGTTTTTTTATTCAGATTCTAATGGTTAGATTAGAATTTGTATTCTAGACCAGTACCAACTACGAATACTTCAGCATCACCAACTATAGTACCAGCTTTATCTCTGCGAATATTTTCAGCATCATTCATACCAGCATAGGCATGAGCAATGATGTTATCTTTATACATATATTTGCCACCAACAACGATTTGATCTGAGTCAGAGTTATCCCAACCGTTTAAGTTCTTAGTTTTGTTATACTGTGTATAGATAGACGCTGGGCGTGCAAAGTTAGTTAGTCCCATTTCAGCACTAACTACTAAGCCTTTTTCTTTTTCAGTAGTACGGGAGTAATCGAAATCAGCTACTTGATATAGTGCGCCTAATGTTACCGGAGCAGCAATAAATTTACCTAGATCTACAGTAGCCGTACCACGGACGATATCACCTTTGATGTTGTTATCTTTGTCATAAGCAACACCAGCAGTGAAGCCAGTACCTTGATCAAACATCAAAGCAGCACCAAATCCATCATCTTTACTTTTATCTGCAAGTATATTTGATTTTTCAGAGCTATACATTAAGGCTAATTCTAATGGTAGACCGTTATATTTAGGCGCAGTCCAGATTACTGAGCTGTTGATACGACCACTATCAGCCATGTTTAAAGCTTCAACAACGTCGTCTTCCATCTCGTTAGTACCTAGATTGTCCCAATAACCTTGGTTTACAACTACGTTATCGATACGAGCTAGCGTTGATTGGTTTTTACCAGCACGGATTTCACCAAATTGCTTATTCTTCAAACCAAGGAACGTATCACGGTTAGAGAATGTAGCGCCATCACCATCGATGCTTGTGCCATATTCCAACTGATAGATCACATCAGTGTTAGCAGTCATGGCTTCAGAGCCTTTAAAGCCTAAACGTGAAGAATGAGAATTGATTTCCACTGTATCTTCATCGCGATCATTCACACTAAGAGGCGCATCAAATTCAGCATTAATATAGTCCATAGCAACGAAAGCTTTACCATAAACAGTTGGTGCTGCATTGGCTGCAGATACAGATAGGGCAGCGATTGCTGTAGCTAAAAGTAGTTTTTTCATGGGGGTATCTCCACTTTACAATTTTAGTAATGAGCGAGCTATTATTAGCTAGTGCCCAAATGGTATCGTCACAAATCTTCAAAGATATAATGTGTAACTGGCTACCGAGATTAGTCAGAAACAAGTGTGGCGAAGTTCTATTACCGTAAGATGAAAAAAACCATGACTTACATAACTGGGATTAAAAAAGTAACTGCCATGTAAACTTTGGTCTTTATCGCTCTGTTGCGTAACATCCGTTACCAAACTCATACTTCAGCTACAAGCATAACAACTTTGACATAATTTGCAACATTTTTTTGAAGCTTTAATTGGGAAAAACTTTCAAACCCACCCTCTGTATAAGGTTTTACCTTAAAGAAAATTTTGACAAAAAACACCCCTACTCGTTTAAAACGAATAAGGGTGAGAATTACAAAGGAAATCAGAAACGCTAAAAATTTTGGCAATTAACAGTACTAAAAATTGACAGTCACTTACCTCGCTTAAAGGGTGCTGATTGCTAAATTCAGTCTTGTTTTAACTTTTAGCAGCCAACACTGGCTTTTAGATCTAGACGTGCTTGATGCAATAATGGCTCAGTATAACCACTTGGCTGCTCGCGACCTTTAAACACCAAATCACAAGCGGCTTTGAAAGCATAGGAGTTGTCCAAGTCAGTTGCCATTGGTTGATAATCAGCATCACCAGCATTTTGCTCATCGACGATTTTAGCCATACGTTTCATAGCGTCCATCACTTGCTGCTCGCTGACCACATCATGGTGTAACCAATTAGCAATATGCTGACTTGAGATACGCAATGTCGCACGATCTTCCATCAAGCCGACATCATTAATATCAGGTACTTTAGAGCAACCAACACCTTGGTTTACCCAACGTACGACATAGCCTAGGATGCCTTGAGCATTATTATCAATCTCTTGCTGTTTTTCTTCTTCAGTCCAATTTGTATCTGTTGCCAATGGAATGGTTAAGATATCATCTACGCTAGCGCGCGCACGTGATTTCAGACTGTCTTGAACCTCAGCAACATTGACTTGATGATAGTGCATGCTGTGTAAGGTAGCGCCCGTTGGAGATGGCACCCATGCCGTATTGGCACCTGCTTGCGGATGGGCAATCTTGGTGTCCATCATCTCTTGCATTTCATCAGGTTTTGCCCACATGCCTTTACCAATCTGCGCGTGACCTTGTAAGCCTACTTCAAGACCGATATCGACGTTCCATTGCTCATAAGCAGGCAGCCACGTTTGCGACTTCATATCGCCTTTGCGAACAAATGGACCTGCATTCATACTGGTGTGCATCTCATCACCTGTGCGATCTAAGAAGCCGGTATTGATGAAAATAACACGCTCTTTTGCTTGGCGAATGGCTTCTTTTAAGTTGACCGTCATACGGCGTTCTTCATCCATAATTCCGATCTTTATCGTATAACGCTCTAAGCCCAGTAGGTCTTCTGAGGCGTTAAACAAGTCATTCGCCATCTTCACTTCATCAGGACCATGCATTTTTGGTTTAACAATATACATTGAACCTTTACGTGAGTTTGATAGCTCGGTTTTACCTTTTAAATCATTCAATGATAATAAAGGCGTAATCAAACCATCCATTAAACCTTCGAAAACTTCTTCTTGACCATTGCCTAAATCTACCAAAATCGATGGATTTTGCATGAGATGTCCGACGTTACGTAGCAATAAAAGTGAGCGACCTGGCAAGGTCAGCGTATCACCCTCTGGCGTAGTATATTCGCGATCAGGATTCTGTTTACGCGTACGGGTCTTGCCGCCTTTCTCAAAGGTTTCTTGCAAATCGCCATTCATCAAGCCAAACCAATTACGATACGCTTCAACCTTCTCTTCTGCATCAACAGCAGCGATGGAATCTTCACAATCTTGAATCGCGGTCAGCGCCGACTCTAATAACACGTCTTTGATATGTGCAGGATCATCTTTGCCAATGGGATGATTGCCATCAATTTGAATCTCAGCATGCAAGTTATTGTTCTTTAATAACACAGCGCTAGGACTATCAGCGTCGCCTACAAAACCTGCAAACTGTCCAGCATCTTTTAGTTGCGTGCTGCTATCGCCTTGCGCAATTTCAAGCTTACCATCAACGACTCTAAGACCTGTTACATCGCTATAGGAGCCTGATGCTAAGGCAAAGTTTTCATCTAGGAATTTTTTGGCATAAGCGACGACGGCTGCGCCACGTGTTGGATTGTAGCCACCTTTTGCTTCTTGACCATTTTCATCACTGATAACATTGGTGCCATATAAAGCATCATATAAGCTGCCCCAACGCGCATTATTGGCGTTCAACGCATAGCGGGCATTACGTACTGGTACTACCAGCTGCGGTCCTGCAATGCGGGCAATCTCATCATCGACGTTTTCTGTGCTGACACTGAATGCTTCGCCTTCTGGCAACAGATAGCCAATTTCTTGTAAAAATGCTTTGTACGCTGGATAATCAATATCGCCATTTTTGGTAGGATGTTGCAGGTGCCATTGGTCAATCTGTCCTTGAATCTTAGCACGCGTTGCAAGCAGTGATTTATTACGTGGCGTAAACTCTTTGATGACCTTTTCGAAACCTGACCAGTAACCGTCTGAATCAATACCGACTTTCGGCAGCACTTCATTTTCGATAAAATCGAACAGCTGCTGATCAATGGCAAGAATGCCTTTTTGAACACGATTGGCATTAGAAGACTGGCTCATACTGTTATCCTTATCTGTTTGTTAGATTTGTTGATACTGGGTTGCTAAAACATACCTCGTCCATGTACACAGTCATGCAAAAGGGCGCATAAAGCAGGGTTGCAAAGTAATAAATAAGCTACAAGCCAAGTAAATTTGCTGCTGCGTTACCTCGGCTGTCATTATTTGAGCAGTATTTAACGTTGTATTATCTAGATAGGTTTTACATAAAGATAGGCTATAAACCTTAGATTTTGAGACGCGATTGATAGTTGATATACTATTGGCTACCTGCTATCAGCTGACAAGCAATAGTAAGACAAAATACGTTAAAAGCAAAATATTATCCTACTACCAAATAAGGCAATAAACAAGGAAACCCCATTTAGTAACTAAATGCTTGTGCTGTAGATAAATGATAGTCTATATACTATATGCGCCAGCAACGATTATCTTACTATCCTATCCTACTATATTACTCACAAGTATAAACTGTAAGTAATCATTACGATATTAATTTATGCGTAATGGTTATCTATCATATCAAAGTATTTTAGAGAATTTAAATACATATCGCGCGTATATATCTACTTTTTTTCATTATTTTATTCATCCACTCATCGATAAAGTCTAAGCAAACCATGACCATAAACCAAGAAAATACATCCATACCTAAAACTACTTCTAATTTGCAATCTGAGCCTTCAACTACAGTAGGAAGCCAATTTGCAATAGATTCTGAAGATAACAGTAGTAATGATAGCGTTGATATCATTTCTATTACCCAACTCAGCACGCCACTAAAGGTAGATTTATCGCCTATTTTCGATTTCTTGGGCGCACGAACCTCACAAGCTTGGGTCAACGCCGCTGTTAATAACTTACCGCTGATTATTCAAGACCATGCCAATTGTGAAAAAAAGGCCGCCGGTACCGCGATGAATCTCATCTTTCGCTATGAGTTCTCTTATGATTTACAGCGTAAATTGGCACAATTGATACGTGAGGAAATGCTGCACTATGAGCAAGTGCTCGGCATTATGAATGAGCGCGGGCAAGCATGGAAATATCTAAGTGCTGGACGCTATGCCAAAGGGATGCTAAAACACAAGCGCACTTATGAACCCGCTGCAATGGTAGATGTGCTGATTATTGGTGCATTTATCGAGGCACGTTCTTGTGAGCGTTTTGCGGCCCTTTCTGAGGTTATCAATGATGAGCGTTTGGCAAAATACTATCGTTATTTATTAAAATCAGAAAGCCGTCATTTTGAGGATTATTTGGCACTAGCGCAGTCATTGTCTGAAGACAATATCGATGATCGTGTGGCATTCTTTAAAGAAGTGGAAGCAGAGTTGATATCAACTCCAGATACTGAGCTGCGTTTTCATAGCGGCGACCCTATTGCTCTCTAATTTATTAAATCTATAGTGAGTTAAATATAAAAGAGTTACGCTCAGAATAGCATTATGCTGGGATAAATTTCTCTCGCTTGCTGTGCGCTTCGCACTCCAGAGGCTTTGAAAAGTTTATCCCAGCAGTACTGTGTTCTTTTTAAATTCAATCGACTATGCTATCAATAAAACAAAAAAAGGTGTTGCAAGCGACATATCGTATGTCATTACTTGCAGCACCTTTTTCAAGTTATCTGCATTGACTAAATGTTTTAAAAATCTTTTTCATCCGGATTTAACACACGGGTTTGAGCATTATCAATATTTGCATAGCGATTTAAATCATTAATCCCTACGCTTTTAGCTCCTTGATCAATAGTGGTATGTTCATTGATACCATCATCAAAAGCATTGCCCTCTTGATCGCGGCGATCTGGCTGACGGGCAGCATTATCGCCATCATTAACATGTTCTGAGCCTACCACACTCTCTTGGAACGTATCTGTTCCTTTATTGATAGTGGTATGATTTTCAATACTATCATCGGTAGACATCACGTTATGACTATTATGATGAATGTCTTCATGTGTATGGTCACCATGCTGGATATCATCGCTCGCATATCTAGTGCCAATGACTGTTTCTTGAAATGTCTCGGTGCTTTTTTCCGTATTATCATGAGCTGCGCTGGTGTCGACCGTGCGCGCAGGCGTATTTTCGATATGACCATCATTACTGTTGAGAAGCGTTTTGGTTAATGCCGGATCTTTCGTTTCCATCGTAATATCCTTATTTTTAATTTATCTTTCTTGTTATTTCTTTATCATCTGACATCTGACAATAATCATTTGTATGTGAGTTTAGATAGTCATGACGATGAAAAACTATTCATTGCCTTTTTGCGATAAATCATAGGCGTTTAGATCGCCAACATTTTTTCCACCTGGAGGCAGATTTTCTTCTTTGCGTGGGTCAGCGTATATCTCATCCGTCTCCTGCGACTCCTGCTGAGGTCCATCAATTTCGGGTTCGTGCTTACGACCTTCATAACTGTCCGATGGATTATCTGGATGCAGCTTCGCTGGATCGTTGACGGATACGGGCTTTTCATTATTTGGGTGCATGTTGTTAGTTTGAGTATTGTCTGACTGACTATCATGTGACATGGCATTTCCCTCGCTTTAGTAGTATGGAGTTCAATAATTTTTTGCTAACTATTTGTCTGTACGTAAATCATCGTTGATAAAAGAAGTTTGCTCTTCTTCTGTTAATAATTCTGGTGCATCAACTGGCTTGCCATTTTCTAAATTTTTCTCAATCTGCTGGCTGTCTGATTCCTCAGCGGCTTTTTTGATATCTGAGCTATTATTGTTGGTGTGACTCATGGTGAAATCCTGTTTTCTTATTGAGATACGTCATAAGGGTGAATTTTTATATCTATCTATCTAATTATAAGAATAAATTTGATACGCTCACCAGTGTACTGCCGTATAAATATGTGAATAAGTGTGAGCTTACCAGACAGTTTGTAACCAGAAAGCAGGATTGGTAGGCAAAAAAAACCAAGCACAGAGTAATCCCTATGCTTGGCTGTTATATTTGTTGAAAAAATTGGATAACATTAAAAATACTAAATGAGATTAACCAACTTAATAACCGCTAATAAACAAGACAGTTATACCGGCTCGCCAACACGATTAATCACTTTTAATAAATGCTCTTGAGCAATGTGAGGCGCTTCATCCGCCGCTGGCTTGGTTCGTTGCCAGTTACCGTCACCGCTGAGTATCCACGCTTGCTTATTGTCTTGGAGGTAACTCAAAAGTCCATCTTGATAAATTTGCTTAGACAATTTTTTATCTTCAATGGGAAATGCTACCTCTACACGGTGGAACAAATTACGATCCATCCAATCGGCGCTGCCACAGTACAATCGCTCATCACCATCATTATAGAAGTAATAGATGCGAGTATGCTCCAAAAAACGACCGATAACAGAACGTACGGTGATATTCTCAGACAGACCCTTCACTTGCGGACGCAGACAGCATATGGAACGCAAAATCAGTTCAATTTTGACCCCTGCTTGTGACGCATCATATAGTTTATCAATCAAACGACGTTCGGTTAAGGCATTTACTTTGACAATAATATGAGCGCGCTTGCCCGCCTTGGCATGAGTAATCTCATCATCGATAAAGCTCATCAATTTATCATGCAAGGTAAATGGTGCATGCAATAGCTTTTTGAGATTAGCAGGTTTACCCATGCCGGTCAGCTCTTGGAATATCTTGTGGACATCTTCTGAGATATCAGGATCCGCGCTGAATAATCCATAATCGGTATAGACTTTAGCATTTGCTGCGTGATAATTACCCGTGCCTAAATGCACATAACGGCGCATTTTCCCCTCTTCGCGGCGCACGATGAGCATGAGTTTAGCGTGGGTTTTGTAGCCAACAATACCGTAGACCACTACTGCCCCTGCCTCTTGCAGATAGTTGGCAACAGCAATATTAGACGCTTCATCAAAACGCGCGCGTAACTCAATGACTGCTGTCACTTCTTTACCATTACGTGCTGCTGCGGCTAGCGCTTTGACAATTTCTGAATTGGTACCTGAACGATAAAGCGTTTGCTTAATCGCTAATACTTTTGGATCACTGGCAGCTTGCCAAAGTAAATTAATAATCGGCGAAAAAGCATGGAACGGATGATGCGCCAATACATCGCCTTTACGCATGGCAGCAAACATACTGGTTGCTTTATCAAGCTTGTCGACTTCGCGGCGAAACGGTTTTGGTATCACATGGGTGAAGGGCTGATAACGCAAGGACGGGATATTAAAATCAAACAACAAACGCGTTAAGTTGACAGGTCCATTGACGCGGTATAATTGGTTGTCATGTAACTCAAACTCATTAAGCAAATAATCACTAATTGGCGTTGGGCATTCAGTAGTGACTTCAAGGCGCACTTTATCACCAAAGCGGCGGTTTTCAAGCTCACCTTCTAAGGCTTTGGCAATGTCATCAACATCATCTGCCAAGTCCAAATCCGCATTACGCGTCAGTCTAAATTGATGACAGCCGGTGACATTCATACCAGGGAATAGCTCACCGATATGCTCATGGATAATCGCTGATAACATCACATGGTGCTCTTTGCCACCAGTCAATTCATCAGGCAGGCGAATCACGCGCGGCAAGCTACGCGGCGCGGGTACGATTGCCAAATTGATATCGCGACCAAAGGCGTCTTTGCCCTCTAACGTCGCAATAAAGTTCAAGCTTTTATTCACCAAGCGCGGGAATGGATGCGCAGGATCAATGCTAATAGGTGTCAATACTGGCGAGACTTGCTCAGTAAAATAGCGCTTCATCCATGCGGATTGCTCGCTATTCAACTCATCGCGCTTTAAATAACGAATATCCTCAAGTGCCAGTGCCGGCAAAATATCTTCATTTAAAATACGGTATTGCTCAGCGATGGCATCATGAGTCACTGCTGATATTTCATTAAGAATTTCACTGGGACGCATACCATGTACACTGGTCGACACATCACCCAGATTGAGCTTTTGCATAATACCAGCAACGCGAATTTCAAAAAACTCATCGATATTGGATGAAAAAATCATTAAAAAGAATAAACGCTCAAGCAAAGGATGGTGGGGATCTGCCGCTTGTGCTAAGACCCGCAGATGAAACTGTAGTAAAGACAAGTCACGATTGATATAGCTGCTGGGTGAATAATTACCATCTTCCGAGCGTTGCCAATCAATCTCGGTTAAAGCCTGGTTGCCATACGGATTAATAAGGCTTTCATCGGTAGGAGGATTGCTGGTATTAATGGCACCGTCTACTTTATCTGTGTCACTCTCTCTATTGACATCATTATTCTCATCAATATATGTCTCAATAACATCAGCGGTCTTATCACTATTACTGTGCTTATTATCCATCTCTACCACGCTCCACTCCTATGACTGTTATCAAACTGCTATCATTTTTATATCAATCTTATCCTATCAGCATTTTTATACTATACTTTTTAATTATTATTCTATTGTTACCGTTAATTCTAGCTATATTTAAGCAGACTGTGGCAATACAGCATTTTTCATACGCTTTTTTATGATACGTTGTTTATTACGCAGGCGTTTATCGCTTTGATGACTTTCATAGTATTTTGGATTGGTTAGCATGGCAATCAATAAGGCTGACTGATCACGATTGAGATTAGCAGCTGATTTATCAAAATAATACTGCGCTGCCGCTTCAACACCATAAATACCATTGCCAAACTCTGCTACATTCAAATACGCGGTCAAAATCCGCTGCTTATCCCACAATGTCTCAATCATTATGGTGAGAACTGCCTCTTCAGCTTTACGCGTATAAGAGCGATGCGAAGTCAAAAACAGATTTTTAGCCAATTGCTGAGTGATGGTTGAGCCGCCTGCCGACATCTTGCCAGTCGCTTCATTCTTTTTCTGTGCCGCCTTAATGCCTTTCATATCAAAGCCTTTATGCTGGCTAAACGTCGAATCTTCACTGACAATCGCCGCTTGCTTCGCAGATTTGGCAATCGCGTCATATTCAACCCAAGTTTGGCTAACATCACCGCCCATAATGCGATGGGTGAGCATAAACATGCTGTTATTAATCGGCTGCGTTTTCCAAATTAATAACAGCCCTGCAACCAACACATGGAATGCGACGACCAACACCATCAATGCCAATAAGAGTCGTTTGATAAATTTGCCAAAACTTGTCATGCGTGTTGTCCAAGTGATTGAAAAGATAGTTAGAGGAAGTAAGGAGCGCTTAGCCTAGCAATATAGGTCAGCAATTATAAATAGCAGCTCATCTTACCTAATCTCACAATCGCTGTCATTATTTACCCCACTTCTTTATCATGTCACATGAGTACACGTAAAAAATCAGCAAAAATGAACGTTGAATTTGTAAGCTTTGCCTTTAGGATTAATATAAGAGAATAGCTATGTACGAGAATAATAATATAAGCACATTGCGTGCTCATATGATTGAAGAAAAACCTGAGCTTGGTTCTCCTGAAAATATAACCAAATGGTGGCTACTCGGCACCTCAGGTTGTCATTTATGTGATACTGCTGAACAGCTGATAACACAGTTACAAGTGGTGCAACGCGTTACTTACGAGCCTGTCGATATTGCCGATTTCTCTGAGCCGCTTATGATGGCCTTTGCGACAACTATTCCCGTCATCTTGACACCGACAAAACGCTTAGATTATCCATTTTCAGTACTGGATTTACAGCGTTTATTGTAACCCTGCCAGCCCCTGCTCGCTTATTCAATACAGCCACAAACAAGCTTAATTCTTACTAATTCAAAACATTACATATCATTTTATTCAGTTTTAGCTAATATATTGATAGCTAATCTTTCCCTTTTTATTATAAGCTTAAGGTCATCTGTATAATAATACAGTGAGTGTCGACAATTTAGTGAGCAAAGGAATGCCACCATGAATCAGAGCCAAAGACCTGATAAAGCTGCTTTAGTAGAGCTATTTCGCGATTTTATTGAGCCTCAGTACGTGATCAATGATGAGGAGACTCAAAAGCCTTTTGAGTGTGATGGCTTATCGGTATATTGCGATATGCCACTCATTACGGTGCTCCCAAAAACCGTTGAGCAAGTTTGTGAGGTAATGCGAATCTGTTATCGCTATCAAATCCCTGTGGTCGCGCGCGGTGCCGGTACGGGTTTGTGTGCAGGCGCAATGCCCAACCCTGATGGCGTCTTATTGGTGTTGTCACGATTTAAACATATCCTTGATATTGATCCACTTGCCCGTAGCGCACGTTTGCAGCCAGGTGTCCGTAACCTTGCTATTAGTGAGGCGGCTAGACAATATGGCTTGTATTATGGCCCAGACCCCTCCTCACAGATTGCCTGCTCCATCGGTGGCAACGTCGCCGAAAACTCAGGCGGCGTCCATTGTCTCAAATATGGTCTGACCACTCACAATTTATTAAAAGTTGAGATGGTCACAGTCGAGGGGGATCTCATTACTATTGGTAGTGAAGGTCTTGATAGCAACGGCTTTGATTTGATGGCTTTGATTACTGGCTCTGAGGGTCTACTTGGGGTGATTACTGAAGTGACGGTCAAGCTGCTACCTAGCCCTGAAAAGGCTCAGGTCATTATGGCCGCTTTTGATAATGTTCAGACCGCAGGGGACGCGGTCGGCGGCGTGATTGCCAAAGGTATTATTCCAGCCGGACTTGAGATGATGGATAGCCCTGCCATCATAGCCGCCGAAGCGTTTGCTCATGCAGGCTATCCAATTGACGCCCAAGCTTTGCTGCTGTGTGAGTTAGATGGCAGCGAGGCGGAAGTTCAAGAACAGATTGCAGAGGTTGAGCAGCTGTTTATCGAGCTTGGCGCAACCACAACACGTGTCTCACAAAGTGAGGCGGAGCGCGCCTTATTGTGGAAAGGTCGAAAATCTGCATTCCCCGCTGTCGGACGAATATCCCCTGACTACTACTGCATGGATGGCACCATTCCGCGTAGCCAACTTGCCCATGTCCTAACCGAAATGCAAAAACTCTCAGATGAATACGGTCTGCGCGTCGCCAACGTGTTTCATGCTGGGGACGGCAATTTGCACCCGCTTATCTTATTTGATGCCAATGTCCCAGGAGAGCTTGAGCGCACTGAAGAGTTCGGCAGCCGTATTTTAGAGCTTTGCGTCAAGGTAGGCGGCTGCATAACTGGTGAGCATGGGGTTGGCGTCGAAAAAATCCGCCAAATGACGATTCAGTTTAACGATCAAGAGCTGACACAATTTCATGCAATCAAGCACGCCTTTGACCCAATCGGTACGCTAAATCCAGGTAAGGGCATTCCAGTGCTCAAGCGCTGTCAAGAGTACCGTACCCTTGACAGAACGCAACACAACCATGATTCTCAACCACAGCAAGGAGATCTGGCATGACAGACATCAGTCAAGAGCTGATTGCGCGAGTAATGCAAGCCAGCCATGACGGCACAGCCCTACAAATCATGGGCGGGGGCAGTAAGCAGTTTATGGCACGTGAGCCAATAGGCGACCCCATCAGTCTTAGCGAGCACAAAGGCATCATCAGTTATGAGCCGATCGAATTGGTGCTGACTGCTCGTGCTGGAACCTCAATTACTGAGATTAATAGCGCATTGGCCGAACACAATCAGTGCTTAGCATTTGAGCCACCGACATTTGACGGACAAGCAACCTTGGGCGGTACATTGGCTTGCCACTTATCAGGCCCAGCAAGACCTTGGAGCGGTTCAATAAGAGACCATGTCTTAGGCATTCGCCTGATTAATGGCCATGCAGAAGAACTGCGCTTTGGCGGTCAGGTGATGAAAAACGTCGCCGGTTATGATGTCTCACGGATGCAAGCAGGCGCGATGGGCACTTTGGGTATCATCACTGAAGTCAGTCTAAAAGTCATGCCTAAGCCTGCCGCCACTGTGACTATTAAGCAGGAAATGGACGCTGCAAAGGCTATTGAGACAATGAACCGTCTCTCAGGACAATCCAAACCCTTGACAGGGGCTTGTTGGTTTGACAATCATTTGTATTTGCGCTTGGCAGGCGCGCGAAGTGCGGTAGACAGTACTGTCAACCAGTGGCAAGGCGCAATATTAGAGGATACAGATGCGTTTTGGTCAATGCTTCGTGAGCAGCAATTGGATTATTTCTTAGACGCGTCCTCATTGTGGCGGTTTTCTGTAAAAAGTAGCGCGGCGCATATGCTACCAGAGGAAGATTGGCTGATTGATTGGGGAGGATCACAGCGCTGGCTTCGTGGCGACTTTACCGTGGACAAATTAGAAGCGCTCGCTGAGGCTGCAGGTGGTCAGGTCAGCCTTTATCGCGGTGGTGACAGGAGTCAGGAGGTCTTTCATACTCAGTCTGAGGCGCTCCAAAAGCTCCACCAACGCCTCAAACACGCCTTTGATCCGAATGGTATTTTCAATCCCAATCGTTTATACAGCTGGATGTAAATTAGCTCGATGACAAGGAAGTCGTAATGCGAACTCAAATCAATATAAAATATCTGGATCACCCAGATATTCAAGAAGCCGATGATATTTTGCGCACTTGCGTTCACTGTGGATTTTGTAATGCCACGTGTCCCACGTATCAAGAGCTTGGCGATGAGCGTGACGGTCCTCGCGGTCGTATTTATTTACTAAAACAAATGCTTGAAACTGGTGATGTTAGCGAAAAATCCCAACTTCATTTAGACCGTTGTTTGACTTGTCGTAGCTGCGAAACCACTTGCCCCTCTGGGGTAAAATATGGCCGCTTGGCTGAAATCGGCCGTGATATTATGGAAGAACAGCTGTCGCGACCTGCCGATCAAAGGCTTAAACGTTGGCTTATCAGAAAGGTGTTGCCCTATCCGCATCGCTTCGGGTTTCTTTTAAAACTCGGGCAATTGTTTCGCTCCTTTTTGCCTCGCGACTTAAAAGCCCAAGTCCCTGTTAAGCAAATCACCCGTCCGCGACCATCACAGCAACACTCGCGTCAAATGCTGGTGCTAGAGGGCTGCGCCCAACCTTCTGCCACTCCCAATACCAACAATGCCGCCGCCCGAGTACTTGATAGGCTAGGCATCAGCTTGATTGCTGCGCCAGATGCCGGATGTTGCGGCGCTGTGAGCTATCACATACCTGCTCATGAAGAAGGGCTTGCGTTTATGCGGCGCAATATCGATGCGTGGTGGCCATATATTGAGGCTGGGGCTGAAGCCATTGTTATCAGCGCTTCAGGCTGCGGCTCGATGGTCAAGGAGTACGGCGAAAAACTCAAACATGACGACGCTTATGCAGCTAAAGCCAAGCGTATCAGTGCACTGACCCGAGACCTGAGTGAAATTTTGATCAAAGAGGACCTAGAGAAGTTGGTAGTAAAACAGACGAATCGCAAGACCGCTGTCCACTGCCCATGCTCGCTACAGCACGCTCAGCAGTTAGGCGGTCATGTTGAGCAGATATTGCAACGCGCTGGGATTGAGCTCTCTAAAACCCAAAACGGACATTTATGCTGCGGCTCTGCTGGTACTTACTCGCTCCTTCAGCCTAAGCTTAGCCAGCAACTACTCACCAATAAAATCAACGATCTTACCATCGATAACCCAGATCAGATTGTGACAGCCAATATCGGATGCCAATTGCATTTAGGCAGCCATGCGTCCGTCCCAGTCAAGCATTGGATAGAATTGTTAGACCCACAATAGAACCAACTATAATGAGTTAAGCGGATTGTAAAGGACAATCATAATCAGCTCTTAACTACTTTAACAAAGAATACAAGGTCTCAGCTAATTTTTGAAATAAGTTCTCTACTGCCATTTGAATGACGCCCGCAGCACCAAAAAACTACGGGCTTCTTTTGGCTTAATACTGATAAAGAAAAAAGAAATATCCTTCAATGATATTTCAAAGATGACTTCAACTACATATACCAAGGACGGTTTATTATGTACACTTTTTTGGCCTTAGCGCCTATTCTGGTAGTACTCGTTTTGCTTGTAATGTTGCGGCTCCCTGCCAAGATTTCTATGGGCGTTGCCTATTTAGTAACCGCGCTATTAGCGTTGTTCGTTTGGCAAGCCAGTGGCGCCCAAGTCGCAGCCGCGACTGTAAACGGCATCATCGTCGCACTCACGCTTTTATTTATTGTATTTGCGGCTATTTTATTGCTGAATACTTTGAAGGAAGGGGGCGCTATTGTCGCTATTCGTAAAGGCTTTATGGATATCTCGCCCGATAGACGCGTTCAAGTTATCATTGTGGCGTGGTTATTCGGCTCGCTGATAGAAGGCTCATCAGGATTTGGTACGCCATCTGCTATCGGTGCACCGTTGTTGCTCGCTTTAGGTTTCCCAGCGATGGCATCAGTTATGGCTATGTTAATTATTCAGTCGACGCCCGTATCATTTGGTGCCGTTGGTACGCCAGTATTACTTGGCGTTTGGACTGGTATCAATGATAAGCCAGATATAACGCAAGCGATTGCACCACTCTCAACTGAAAACTATCTATTACAAATCGCGGGTAACATCGGTCTGATACATGCGCTGGTAGGCTTTTTAATTCCGTTACTTTTGAGTGGATTTTTGACTCGGTTCTTTGGTAAAAATCGCTCCTTCGTTGAAGGGCTCAAAGTATGGCCTTTTGCAATTTTTGCTGGTCTCTGCTTTACCGTTCCTTATTATTTGGTGGCTAGATACCTAGGTCCTGAGTTCCCATCATTGGTCGGCGGTTTTATCGGTCTTATGATTGTGCTTCCTGCAGCAAAGCGCGGCTTCTTGATGCCTAAAGAGATTTTTGATTTTGCGCCACGCGCTAAATGGGATAAAGACTGGCTAGGCTCGTTACCTGAAGAAAAGTTTGATGATTCCATTGCACCAAGATTTTCTTTGGTTCGGGCATTTTCTCCTTATCTCATCGTTATTGGTCTACTAATCATCACTCGAGTCATTGCACCGCTGAAGGCATTTTTGACTGGAGATTTGACCACTATACAATTTACCAATCTTTTTGGTACAACTATTTCTAGTAAAATCCAACTTGCCTATTCTCCAGGTATCATTCTAATTATTGTTGCCTTAATCTCTATCTTGTTGTTCAAAATGAACGGACAAGCCGTCAAACGTAGTTGGAGTAGTTCTGCAAAAACCATGGTAGCCGCCGCACCAGCCTTGCTGTTTTCGGTACCGATGGTACAAGTATTCATCAACTCCGGGTCAGCTGCTGAAGTCGCAAATTCGCTACCCGCTATGCCCATCTTACTGGCTGAGAGTGCCGCTGGTGCCTTTCAAAATGCATGGCCACTCGTGTCTCCGTGGATTGGCGCGCTGGGTGCGTTCATTGCAGGCTCAAATACCGTCAGTAATATGATGTTCGCTTACTTTCAGTGGTCAACCGCTAGTCAAATTGGCTTAGATGTCAATCTTGCTGCACAAGTAGTAGCACTGCAAGCGGTCGGTGGCGCAGCTGGTAATATGATTGCGGTACATAACGTCGTTGCTGCTTGCGCGGTGGTTGGTCTAATGGATAAAGAAGGCTATGTTATTCGCAAAACCTTAGTCGCAATGACATACTATGTGATTCAGGCAGGATTGATCGGTATGGGTATTATTTTCGGTCAAATGTGGTGGTGGATATTGGCTGTCATTTGGCCAATCGCATTTTTTGGAATCATGGCAATAACGAGTAAAAAAACCGTTACTTAACATGAGTTAGCTGTACTAGTAAATCTGTGAATCCGCACTCAGTACTTGAACTGACGCTATTATACTAACTATGATAGCGTCAGTTTTATGTCGCGGTTAAGATAATATTATCTAATAATTAACGACAAAAAATGAATGACCGCAGCATCATAATGAATAAACGGTTACCAAATAAGCAACAAGGAATACCTTATGAAAAATTTGAGCAAAATTACTGAAATTGAAGACTTACGACGGGTCGCTGAGCGCAAAGTACCTCGCATGTTTTATGATTATGTCGACTCAGGATCATGGACTGAGACCACCTATCGCAATAATGAAACTGACTTTGACCGTATCAAACTGCGTCAGCGGGTATTGGTCAATATGGAAGGACGCTCTCTCGCCACCGAAATGCTGGGCACGTCAGTAAAAATGCCTGTTGCGATTGCGCCAACAGGCTTTACTGGCATGATGTGGGCAGACGGAGAAATCCTCGCGGCACAGGCAGCAGAAAAGTTTGGTGTACCGTTTTCCCTATCGACCATGAGTATTTGCTCTATAGAAGATGTAGCAGAAAATACCAGCCAGCCGTTTTGGTTTCAGCTATATATGATGCGCGATATGGACTTTATCGCCAATTTGATTCGCCGCGCTAAAGAAGCCAATTGCTCAGCGCTCATCCTGACCGCCGACTTACAAGTACTCGGTCAACGTCATAAAGACATCAAAAACGGTCTATCTGCGCCGCCAAAACCGACGCTTGCCAATATCTTAAATCTGATGACCAAGCCAGAATGGTGTATGAATATGCTGGGTACCAAGCGTCGCACCTTTGGTAATATCGTTGGTCATGCCAAAAACGTCGAGGATATCTCATCGCTATCCGCATGGACAGCTGAGCAGTTCGATCCGGCACTGAGCTGGGATGATGTCGCTCGTATTAAAGACATGTGGGGTGGCAAGCTGATTATCAAAGGCATTATGGAGCCAGAAGACGCTGTACTGGCAGCTCGTAGCGGCGCCGATGCGCTAGTGGTCTCCAATCATGGTGGCCGTCAATTGGATGGTGCGCCCTCTTCCATTTCATCTCTAGCCGATATCGTACAAGCCGTGCGTGCTGAAGACAGTCAGATTGAAGTTTGGCTCGATAGCGGTATTCGTTCTGGGCAAGATGTACTCAAAGCGATGGCATTAGGAGCCAATGGCACGATGATTGGTCGCGCTTTTCTTTATGGTCTTGGCGCGTATGGCGAAGATGGTGTCCGCCGAGCGCTTGAGCTGATTTATAACGAATGTGATATCAGCATGGCGTTTTGCGGTCATACCGATATCAATGAAGTGCGCGATGATATCTTGGTCAAAGGTACCTACGAGCATCTCAAAACTGCCTTGCCATACGTAGCACCGATGCGCTGGTAAGTGTAGACGATATAGCTACTTAGACTTGTTGGTCGCTTTCTTTATACTATCTATACCCTTTATACTGTACTGATAATTTTTTATTGATAATTAGATGTTATGACCATTCAACAATTATTAAAGACAGCGCCTGTTACCACCTTGTTATTAGTCAGCTTTATCGGGCTGTTTATCATGCAGGTATTAACGGGTGTCGATGCCAATAATCCCTCAACTGAAGCGCTGGTAAAATGGGGTGCCAATGCTCTACCTTTTACCATGGATAATGAGCCATGGCGCTTGGTCAGCAGTGCGTTTTTGCATATTGGGCTGATGCATTTATTGTTTAATGGTTTTGCCATGTACTTTTTTGGTCAAATCGCCGAGCCGATGTTTGGCTCAGCGAAGTTTTTGGCGCTATTTTTACTGGCAGCAATCGGTGGCAACTTACTAAATAATTACGTCACATGGCAAGGTATTGTGGACGGGACAGGGCAAGCTGGATTATCTGCGGGCGCATCGGGCGGTATCATGGGTATTGGCGCGGCGTTATTAATCGCCGCGCTGTTTAAGATATCAGTCAATGGTATGGTGCTGAATCTTAAAAGCCTGATATTTATTATGGGCATCAACCTAGTTTATGGTTTTGCAGTGCCGGGTATCGACAATGCTGGTCATATTGGCGGTGCGATTACCGGTCTTATCATTGCACTGGCTTTTGCGATTGCCTATCGTCAACGTATGGCAGCTGTCATACAGAATATTGCCACTTACGAGAGTGATTATTTACCCCATTATCAAAGTGAGCAACAAAACGAATATCACACCACTTATATTAATACGCCAGTGAATAGCGATACTTATTTTGATAATGATGTTCACTCAACCAACCTTCATTTAAATCATGACAGTTTGCATAATGAGAGTCATGTAGATAATAATAGTGGTATAAACTCAAACGTAACTATTAACCCTACCAACCCTATTCGCCCTACTCTTAACGAAACCCTGAATGAAAAAAGCACAGCCATTAAACCTGCGCTTATTTGGCAATTGCTGCCGTGGATTGTGATGTTATTTATTAGCATTGGCTTTGTGTGGTGGTGGCAAGATATCCATCAGCAATTAATAGAAGTGCTCAATGCCATTGAGCAAAGTACTGTTTAGCCTATATCTCTTTTATATTTAACGGATTCTATAGTCAGTTCAAAATAAAAGCGATACGATTGTAATAACGTGCTATTGGCTATAATTTTTTCTTGCTTGCTGTTCGCAGGCGTGACAGAGGCTGCAAAAAAATTTATAGCCAATAGCACTGTATCGTTTTTAAGATGAATCGACTATAACGTACAAAAATCCTTACGTGTTTTACTATTTTTATCCCTTTGTTTCACCCACTTATGAGAGCACATCATGTCTACATCATCAGCGCTATCACCGACTTTTATACGCGTTTTGCTTAGTACGTTGACGGCTACTGCCATGCTTGGCGCAGCTAGCCTATCTAATGCAGCACTCTTCAATAAAAACCTACCGAAAGATCCTGATGCTGAGTTAAGCGTCGGCGTCAACGTCATGGCAGTCAAATCTGCTTACGATTTGGAAGAAAGCACCGAGATAAAAGTATTGCCAGGCGTGTTTTATGACAATAATAGAATCTACGCACGCGGTGCTCAAGCGGGTGTATACCTTATCAATGACGGCAGCAATCAGCTAGCTGCTTATGCTCAGCTTGCTGGCAGTGAGTTTGATCCTGATGATGCTACTGGCGCACTAAAAGGACTTGATGAGCGTAAAGCCTCTGCTGCTGCAGGACTAAGCTATACGCGTCTGACACCGGTTGGTGGCTTTCGTGCCCAATACGCTACAGATATCTTAGATCGTAGCGGCGGTAATACTGCCCGCTTAAGCTATATTGGTAAAATTAGCAAAAACAAGCTAACGGTCTATCCAAGCGTTGGATTTGAGTACAATGATGCCGACTACAATGAATACTATTATGGGGTAAGTGATACAGAGTCAACTAGAACGGGCGTCGCTGCTTATACCGCCAACTCAAGCTTGAATCCTTATATTAATGTTAGTGCCAACTATGATTTCAGTAAGCGCTGGGCGGGCTTTGCCAATCAAAGCTTAAGTTATCTGCCAAATGAGCAATATGACAGTCCAATGGTTGACTCGCGTACTGATGCTACGACGACGCTTGGTTTGCTATATAAGTTCTAGTTGAGCTTAGATTATTATTAAAAAAGACCTTACTGCGTAATGTAGTAAGGTCTTTTTTATTCTGTAATAGATACGAAACATTAAACTTTCAACGCATTAAATCCTTCTAACTCAATCAATATATGCTCTTAAATTCATTAGTAGTAAAAATTTAAGCAAGTTCCATATTTGTGGATCTTTTCAATAATTCTAAAATATCTGGACGATTTTCTAGAAGAATTTTATTTAACATCTCTTGAATAAACGGAGCTACCCAGTACTGACTATTTTCAGGTGGCGTCATACCCATTTCTAAATGTTCTAAATAATCTGAAGAGACCATGTAATGTTCATTAATTATAAAGATGTATGAAATATTAAGTATGAATACATTTCTAACATCTTTTCGCAATTGTTCAAGATGCTGAGAACGCTCTTTCAAATATATTCTGCCATCATTAAGCAATACTAAGGAAAAGAAATTGTAGTGCATATTATCATTGCAACGATTTCTAATACCTTCATAGTGCTGATTCAAGTCAATTAACTCATTAACTTCAGATAGAAGCAAAGAGTTCTTTAAATATTTTGCCATCTTAGACATTCTTGGCAATGGCTTTTTACCATGCAGCCAATCATTGATCTCAGCAACATAAAAATCTGCTATTTCTGAATTTTGATTGATATATAAATTTGTGTACGCATTGATCATGACAGAATCATAATATTTTCTTAATAACGCATAACCATCATTTAGATTACCATTTTTTAAAACTAAATCTATAGACTCTAAGGTGCCTCTCATGGACATATAAACATAAGTATCCATATTAGCAATTGCTGACGTACCTTTAGTCGAGAAGCTCATGACAGAGTTGGATAAAGACTCATAAAAGCTAGCATAATAATTAAGTTCTTCAAATATTTTATGGTCAGTATATTCGGCATCCGTTGAATTCATATTCAAGTACTCTGTAGATATGGTAGTTTACTATCTTTTGATATTATTACTTATATCATAAATTGAAGAGATAAATAATGTCACAGAGTAGCGCAAAACTTTACCTACCTATTGAGGCTTTGCAAACTCTTAGCTCCAAAAATTTAACCGAAAAAAACACCTTGCCACATTACATGACAAGGTCTTTTTTATTTCTAACTTCTCAATAGAATCTAAGCATTACTTTTTAAATACGCTAACATGGTGTCTGCATCTGATACTTCAAATGGATCTATTGGACAGTTGTCGCCAAAATCAGCTTCCTTAAACACTTTTTTAACGGCTTTATTTTCGACAACCATCGAATAACGCCATGAGCGCATACCAAAGCCAACATTACTCTTATCAACAAGCATGCCCATTTTACGAGTGAACTCACCATTACCATCAGGAAGTAAGAAAACGTTTTCACGGTTTTGCTTCAGACCCCATTGGTACATGACGAACGCATCATTGACAGAAATGCAAACTATTTCATCTATGCCTAACGCCTTAAACTCATTATAAAGCGCTTCATAACGAGGGAGATGGCTGGTCGAACAAGTTGGCGTAAACGCACCTGGTAGAGAAAACACAACCACTTTTTTATTGGCAAATAACTCATCTGTGGTTAGATCATACCATGTGAACGGGTTGTCTCCTCCAATAGAGTCATCACGAACACGAGTTTTAAAAGTCATATCAGGTACATGGGTAATCATTGTTTACTCCGAGTTAGGTTATTGTCTTTTTTTCCAAAATTCTGCATGTATATGATAATAGTTATAGTAGTCCATAAGCAATCTTTGAGATTACATTCACTATATAAGATGTAGATCTAGCTTTAAAAATATAAACCAAAAAAAAACCTTGCCACATTCTCGTATAAGAAGTGACAAGGTCTTGTTTTCGAAACTTTCAGTGGAACAAATATGATGCTGCTACTAGCAGTACAAATGGTACCTATCGTACATTAAGCAAGTCTGACACCGTAGCACATCATTATTTGGTCTACTGCTTACTTAGGATTTACCATATCAGCAGGGATTACCCACTCATCGAACTGAGCTTCAGTTAGCAGTTCTAGCTCAACCGCAACTTGCTTCAAGGTTTTGTTTTCTTTATAAGCAGTCTTAGCGATTTTCGCGGCATTCTCATAACCAACATGACGGTTAAGCGCAGTCACTAGCATCAATGAGTTATGCAAGAAGTCATCGATTTTGTCTTTTACTGGCTGGATACCAACAGCACAGTTTTCGTTAAAGCTATTGCACGCATCGCCAAGCAGTTTGATAGATTGCAATAAGTTAAAGGCGATAACTGGCTTATAAACGTTTAGCTCAAAGTTACCTGACGCGCCTGCCATGCTGATAGTGACATCGTTACCCATGACTTGCGCCACAACCATGGTCATTGCTTCTGACTGGGTTGGGTTTACTTTGCCCGGCATGATAGAAGAGCCTGGCTCATTTTCAGGAATCGTCAACTCGCCCAAACCACAGCGGGGACCTGATGCCAACCAACGTACGTCGTTAGCGATTTTATTCAAGCTACCTGCTAGCGTTTTTAGTGCGCTTGAAGCAAATACTTCAGCATCACGAGCAGCTAGTGCTTCAAATTTATTCGGTGACGTCACAAATGGAAGACCAGATAATGTCGCCAATTGCTCAGCTGATTTTACCGCATAATCAGGATGAGCGTTTAGACCAGTACCAACCGCCGTACCACCTAATGGCAATTCATACAAGCCTTGTAGCGCATTATCAATACGTACCAATGAATGATCAAGTTGGCTAACATAGCCGCTAAACTCTTGACCTAAAGTCAAAGGCGTGGCGTCTTGTAAATGCGTACGACCGATTTTCACGATGCTATCAAATTCTTTGGCTTTGGCGTCTAGTGTATCGCGCAATGCTTTTACCGCTGGAATCAGTAAGCTATTGATTTCACGAGCAGCGGCAACACGAATCGCCGTTGGGAAGCTGTCGTTGGTAGACTGTGCATGGTTGACATGGTCATTTGGATGAATTGGCGTATAGCTGCCGCGCGCGTTCCCTGCGATTTCATTGGCACGATTCGCTAATACTTCATTCATATTCATGTTTGACTGCGTACCAGAACCGGTCTGCCATACCACTAATGGGAACTGATCCGTTAGACCACCATTGATGACTTCATCAGCGGCTTGCACGATAAGATCGCGCTTATCATCTTCGATACGCTCAAGGCTCGCATTAGTAATCGCAGCGGCTTTTTTGACCAGTGCCATCGCTTCAATCATCGGACGCGGCAAGGTCTCGCCACCGATTTTAAAGTTTTCGCGGCTACGCTGAGTTTGTGCACCCCAATAAGCGTCAGCTGGGACTTCTACATTGCCCATGGTGTCTTTTTCGGTACGAGTTGCCTGATTCTGTGTTGACATAACTACCCTCTTTGATGGTTTGGTAATGAATGGTTTGTCATAAAAAGTGCAACAGCTGCTGCACACAAAGAAAAATACGCTGTAAAGTGGCGTTATGATAGCATGACTTATCACAAATTTCTCCACGTCCGTGAGGGTAACTGATGTCTAAGAACACCAGCCAACAACAATCTACCAGTTCGCTACCTGAGTTATCTACCGTGAGCAGTCAAGCTACTAATAATGTGCAAATAGCTGATACCATTAGCAACCCATCCAGACGCCATTTTACTCGCCAGCGTCGTAGGCTCTTGGATAATGAGCGTAAACAATACGCACGCATGGCAAGCTTGCATTTAGTCAAGCTACAGCAACGCTTACCGCCGAATGCACGTATCGGATTATATTATGATGGCTTTGGTGAGCTGCCCACTCAGCCAATTTTGGATTGGTGTCAACGCTTAGGCTATTTACCGTATTTACCGGTGGTCGGCTCATTTGGCAATGATGATAAGCGGTTACGCTTTGTGCCTATTTATCATGCAAAGTTATTAAATGTACCGACACGCATTCATAGCTTAGGCATGAAGCAAAACCATCATCGCCGATTGCTATGGGCACGCGAGCTAGACGTCATTATCTGTCCATTGGTGGCGGTCGATTCGAACGGTAATCGTATGGGCATGGGTGGCGGATTTTATGATACGACGCTTAGCAAAAGCTATAAATCAGGAGCGAAAAAACCGTTAAAGATAGGCTGGTGCTATGACTTTCAAGTGGTTGAGCAAGTAGAGCGTCAATCATGGGATGTGCCGTTAGATGCCATAATTACGCCAAGTGGCTTGAGGTGGTTTCGATGAAAGATAATCGGAAATCTCTAGATACTAACTCTAGTGCAGAGAATGTCGAACAACATTTGCAAGAGTTAGAAAAAGCGGATTATGAGCGGCTCTATTATAGTCAAGAGCAGACTTTTAGCGCTGACGAGTTAGCAAATACTATCAATGAACGCCGTTTAAATGAATTAATGGCGCAAAGTGATGAATTTTTGAGGGGGTTAAATAGTGAGATTGAGGATTTTGATGAGTAGTATTAATTAAGAAAGGCATAAATCACATCATCATATAGTTAAAATATCTTAAAAACGCTACAGTACTGCTGGTATAAATTTTTTGTAGCCTCTGTCTGCGTAGGCACAGCAAGCAAAGAAAATTAATATCAGCAGTACATGATGTATGGATATTACTTTTCCCTGACTATAAGAAATCAAAAAGGCGAATGATTATGAAATCACTCGCCTTTTTTATATCGATATTAAGAGTTTATATTGTTAATTAAAGCACCATTGCCGCAATCCAACCAAAGATCAATAACGGAATATTGTAATGGATAAAGGTTGGCACCACGCTGTCTTTGATATGGTCATGCTGTCCATCAACATTTAGACCAGAGGTGGGACCCAATGTTGAATCTGACGCTGGAGAACCGGCATCACCAAGCGCACCAGCCGTTCCAATAATAGCTACTGTTGCCAATGGCGAAAACCCAAGCGAAATACAAAGTGGGACATAAATCGCTGCCAAAATTGGAATGGTCGAAAAGGATGAGCCAATACCCATAGTTACAATCAAGCCAATGAGTAACATAATAAATGCTGCCATCGCTTTGTTACCAGCAAACAACGATGCCGCTCCATCAACCAATGGTTGAATTTGCTCAGTCGCTTTCATCACTTCGGCAAAGCCTTGGGCGGTAATCATAATAAAGCCAATCATCGCCATGAGCTTGATGCCGTCATTAAAGACCGTATCGGCATCACGCCATTTAACCACGCCTGTCGCCATAAAGACGCCAAAACCAAACATTGAGCCTAGCAATAATGAATCAGTATATAGCTGCACCACAAAAGCAGTGACAATCGCTGCGATCGCCACTAGCGTCTTCATTTTACTTTGTGTTTGTGCAGTAGCCGCAGTTTTGCTTAACTCGTCACTATCTAACACTTCATCATGCGCAGCTTTATCAATTGCTAGCTGCTGATACTGACGCGGTTTACGATAGCTGATAAATACAGCAATCAGTAAGCCCACGAACATACCCAAAGCGGGAATCGCCATGGCTTTGGTCACCGAGATATTACTGATATCGATACCGGCTTCACCAACATTTTTAAGCATGATTTGATTGAGATAAATATCGCCAAACCCATACGGAATAAACATATAAGTCGTGACAAGTCCAAAGGTAATCAAACAAGCAATTAAACGTCTATCAATATGCATGCGGTTAAATGCCAATAATAATGGCGGCACAAGCAAGGGAATAAAGGCAATATGAATAGGGATTAAGTTTTGGCTAAAGCAGCTCATAGTGACAAGACCTGCAAACAGCATATATTTAATCATTCCACTGGTGCCGCCTGCATCAATGCGCTTAATCACTGCCCCTGCCAAAGATTGTGGCAAGCCGGAATGTGCAATTGCTACTGCAAACGCACCTAGCAGCGCATAAGACAGCGCAATTTGCGCGCCGTTTTTAATCCCTTCTTGAAAGGCGTTCAAGGTATCAGTCATACCGAGACCAGCAATGAGCCCACCTGCCAGCGCACCGATTAACAAACTGAGTACCACGTGTACCCGCGCCAAAGACAGCCCTAGCATGATGACTACCGCCAGTAGCACCGCATTGATGGTCATATTCTTGCCCCTTACCGTATATTTTTTAGCCTACTATCGACCCATTTTGGTATGCTGCCAATTTACTTATGTCGTCTCAGCCTTTTAATCCACACAGTTGCTATTTGAACGGAGCGATTAAGACGCGCGCTATTTTACCTGATTTTACGACTAAAACCCACGCGCAAAACCAAATAGCTTGAAGAGAAAAAGTAGATAAAGGAACAATATTCTCTCAACTGTTGATAACAGAGCCTTGCAATTTTATATAGCAGCACCATTTATCTAAACATGAACCACTAACTTGACTTTACAAGTCTGGTGAACGAGGAAGAATATATGAGTGAACATAAAATTGATAAAGACAATATCGACATCGATGTCGACGTATCACCTAACGTTGCTGATGACAACAAGCAGCAAAGTGAGCTAGAAAACGAGCAACAGAACGAGCTAAAAACCTCGTCTGATAACGCAGTAGAAAACAAGTCAGCGTCTGACGCTGCTCAAGAAGATGACACTGCGAAAGACAGTAAAGAAGATGCTGTTGAAGATTATCTGCCATTATTGGCACTGCGCGATGTCGTTGTTTATCCGCATATGCAAATTGCCTTGTTTGTCGGTCGTGAGCCTTCAGTCAAAGCGGTTGAATTGGCGCAAGCTGAGTACGGCAATAAGGTTTTGGTCGTTGCTCAAAAAGACTCGCTCACCGAAGACATTGATCACGATAACTTATATCAATACGGCACAGTATGTCGTATCGTCAGCACCATGCCACATGATAGCGATGAGAATTGCATCAAAGTATTGATCGAAGGTCAATATCGCGCTCGTGTTGATTCGATAGAGAGTCATGATGATTTATTGATGGCAAGCTTTGAGCGTGCAGACCTTGATGTCAGCATGGATGAAAGCCAGCAGAAAAACACGATTCAAGCTTTAACCTCGCTGTTTGAAAGCTATGCCGATGCACGTCTACGTAATGCGCGTGAGCTAACGCGCGTTGCAAAACGTATCGATGATTTGCTTGAGTTGGTCTACTTTATCTCAACTCGTGTGTCGATGGATCTTGATATCAAACAGTCATTTTTAGAGCAAAATGATATCAAAACCCATATCAACACTTTGACTGAATATTTGGTCAAGCAAAGTGCTGAGCAAAATATCGAACAAGATATCCAAGAAGCTGTCCGTCAGCAAATGGAAGACAATCAGCGCGAATACTTCTTAAACGAGAAGATGAAAGCCATTAAAAACGAGCTGTCAGATATGAATGACGGTGCGTTCGATGGTGAAGATGACGTGGCTGAGCTTGAACAACGTCTTGATGAAGCTGACTTACCAGAAGATGTGCGCAAAAAAGCCGAGCAAGAGATGAAAAAGCTCAAAATGATGCCACCGGCTTCGAGCGAATCTTCAGTGGTGCGTAACTATATTGAATGGATTTTGGACACGCCGTGGAATGCGACGACTAAAGTTTCTATCAATTTAGATAAAGCTAAAACTGTCCTAGACGAAGACCATTATGGCTTACAAGATGTCAAAGATCGCATCTTAGAGTATCTCGCTGTACAGTCTCGAGTGAAAAAACTGCGCGGTCCGATTCTTTGCTTAGTCGGTCCTCCAGGTGTTGGTAAAACTTCATTGGGCGAATCAATTGCTCGTGCAACCGGTCGTAAGTTTGTACGTATGGCGCTTGGCGGCGTACGTGATGAAGCTGAGATTCGTGGTCATCGCCGTACGTATATCGGTGCAATGCCAGGTAAAATCGTGCAGTCATTGGCAAAGGTAGAAGTCAAAAACCCGCTATTCTTATTGGATGAAATCGATAAGATGGCGCATGATTTCCGCGGTGATCCAGCATCAGCATTACTTGAAGTGCTAGACCCATCACAGAATGATACTTTCAATGACCATTATTTAGATATGGACTTAGATTTATCACAAGTGATGTTTATCTGTACCGCTAACAGTATGGATATTCCAGCTGCGCTACTTGACCGTATGGAGGTTATTCGCCTACCGGGTTATACCGAAGCAGAAAAAGTGAATATCGCGCAGAAGTATCTAGTGCCAAAAGCCATTAAAAATAACGGTCTCAAAGAAGGCGAGATTGAGATTGTAGAAGCAGCATTGCATAGCATCGTGCGTAGCTATACGCGTGAAGCCGGTGTACGTAACCTTGAGCGTGAAGTGAATAAAATCTGCCGTAAAGTGGTTCGCGGTTCGGTTGAAACGCATGGCGCCCGCGCTCCGAAAAAAGCAGAACGTCAGCTGGTCGTGGTCGATGACAAAAACATCGATGACTATCTAGGTGTCCATCAGTATGACTATGGTCTAGCGGAAGAAGAGCCTGAGATTGGTCGTATTACTGGGCTTGCTTGGACACAAGTCGGTGGCGAGCTACTCACTATCGAAGCGGTTGCGATGAAAGGCAAAGGTGAGCTTATCTTTACCGGTTCACTCGGCGATGTGATGAAAGAATCTATCCGTGCAGCGATGAGTGTGGTACGTGCTCGTGGCGATAGCTTAGGCATTGATTATGAGACTTTTAAAACGACTGACGTCCATGTACATATGCCAGAAGGAGCCACTCCAAAAGACGGTCCATCTGCTGGTGGTGCGCTAACGACAGCGCTGGTATCTGCCTTGACTGGTATTGCTATTCGTCCAGATATTGCCATGACAGGTGAGATTACCCTGCGTGGTAAAATCTTACGTATCGGTGGTCTTAAAGAGAAGCTGCTCGCAGCGCATCGTGGTGGCATCAAGCATGTGTTGATTCCAGATACTAACGAGCGTGACTTAGCCGATATCCCTGATAACGTCAAAGAAGGCTTAACCATTCAGCCAGTCGCGACGATTGATGAGATATTAAAAGTAGCGTTGGTCAGTATGCCAGTACCAATTAAACCTGCCAAAGTAACGGTTGATAAGACCAAAGGTAAAGCGCTACACAATTAATCTGATTAGTTACTAATCCAGTCTTATAAATTAAAGAGCCGCTCGTCGTAATGATGGGCGGCTTTTTTTTGGCAATAATAAAAAACAATCTTCTTAAAATCCCGTGCTATATTTTAGACAAATGTTTATTTGGTAACAATCATGACTTTAAACCGTTTAGCTTTATGCGTATGTTCAGTTGTCTCGTTTTCAGTAGGTCTAATAGGCTGTCAGTCTAGTATTGTAAAAGATAATTCTACACCTACTAACTCAATGGTGACTGGCCCTAGCACTTCTGTCCCAGTATCCTATCAGCCCATCATAAACACTGAAAAACTAGAAGAAATTGTAGGGGTAGCTAACGAAACAGTCACTGAAGCAAATACCCTGCAATGGGCAAGCCATTATCAGTGGCAATTGGCACACGTCAAAGACCAGCAAGGCTACCTTGTTAATATCAACACGGCTAATCCCATTACTTTAGCAATCGCGCCTAGCTCACTAAGCTTATCTCAAGGCTGCCAGCATTTTTCAATCGACTTTGGATGGATGGATGCGCCACCTTTTGAGTATGGTAGCGATCTTAGGAAAAAACCCTCTGACTGTAAAAAGACCTCTAACGATAAAATGGGTAAAGGCGATATAGAAGCGCTATTTCCTAAAAACGGTATATTAAAATTAGGCATTACGCTGTCAGCAGTAGCAAAAAACGAACCTAATAATACTCAAATGGCACCGAAAAATTTGATGGTCAAAATCGAAAACGGCAATACATTAATGTTCACTGGCAAGCCTATAGCCTTTAAAAAACCAACGGGATTGCCGATAGATAAGGCATTACTAGAGCGCTATGACTGGGAGCTAAAGAGCGCTGTTCGTAATACTTTTGATGATAAAGGAAAGGTTATATCTCGACAGTCTATTAGTCATTTTTATCATCCAGAGTTTTCAGTATCGTTACGATTTAGAGGGTATGACGATAGTCAATATGCGTCATTTAACTCAAACTGTAATGGCGTCGGTGGTCCGTATATCTTGATGACCGACCATACGTTGCTAGTTGGCTCAGGAATGCAAACAGTGATGGGCTGCGGTGTTACTGGCAATAGAATTGAAAATGAGCTGTCTAAGCTTGTCAGTAATAGCAAAAGCACTCTTAGTTTGAGTTTGCAACCTTCCTCTTTATCAGAAGCTCAATCGAACAGCCAAGCCAATTTTCCACATTACAACCTATTGCAAACGATGGAAACAGGCGAAACGCTTATCTGGAAGAATGAAGTAAAGAAAACACCTTAGCCTCTATTCATTCTCATATTTTTTAAAAAGGATTTTACAATGCTCCTGCCAACTATAAAGCGCTCATTAACTATTATCAGCTTGTCTGTAGCAGTGGGATTAATGGGTTGCCAGTCTGCGCCATCGAATAGTATCCAGCAGACCACTATCGTCAACGCACCTGTTGTTAAAGATAAATCTAACTTTACTGACGAGATAGTAATTAAAGAATCACAAGTAATGCAATGGCTAGCTCATTATGACTGGCAATTGGCGCAAGTAATTAATCAAAACGGTAACATAGTCGATATCGAAAATTTTGCACCGATTACCTTAGCAATAGAACCCAGTGCAGTCAGATTTTATCAAGGTTGCGAGCAATATATGCTGGATTTCCATTCGATGTCCGCACCGCCTTACCCTTATTATTCTCATCTTGCCAAAGTTCCAGCGAACTGTAACGATGACAATGACTTTGACAATGCCCTTGATAATAAAACTGTGATTACAGAGGATAATAGTATTCAATCGTTATTTGTTAAGTACGCACCTGTTAGGCTTAATTTTGAGTTATTGCCAACTTCGCATTTAACATCAGAATCAGCGCCAGTCGCCATACAAGCTGCTCCTAAACGTTTGGCACTTAATATTGAAAACGGTAATCGCTTAATTTTTATAGGTTCACCTAAAGCATTAGCAGCTCCCACTGGATTACCCATTACTAACGAGTTATTAGAGCAGTATCATTGGACGCTGGTGAGCGCCGTCAGTAATACTTATGATGAAAAAGGAGAATTAACTAGAAAATCTTTGGGCAATTTTTATCACCCTGATCACCCTATTTCAGCGAGCTTTGAGAGCTGGCCTGACAATCAGTACGCATCCTTTAGCTCAGGCTGTAACGACTCTCGCGCGCCCTATTTTTTACGCAATGATAATATCTTCAAAGTCGGCATTATTATTAGTACCGTAATGGGTTGCGGTGAGACAGGCAATAGAATCGAATCCGCTTTGTTTGATTTAATGCGTGATAGCAGCAGTCAGCTAACATTAAGCTTACAACCAATATCGCCAACAGCAGACAATCAGACTGATATACCTCATTATAATTTATTGCAAACGATGGCAACAGGCGAAACCTTAGTATGGCAAAACGAAGCCAAGAAAACACCGTAAATAAATTCCGACCCCATCAGTAACTTACATTTATTAACCGATTGTTGCGCTTTTAGTGAATAACTCCTTCAAGCGCCTAGCTATACTGATACAGTAAATCATTGATGATATCAAAAACAAAAATTTAAAACGGAGATAATAATGAATAAGATAATACTTGCAAGTGCACTATTATGTAGTTCTGCTTTAGCAATGACGGGTTGCCAAACGGTAGAAGGTCAGATGCAAACAGGCAATCCTTTAAACCAACCTGTTTTAAAGTCGACCATTAATGCTGTTACTGGTGATAAAAATGAAGTCGGGCAAATGTTTTTGCGCCCCGTTGATGGCGGTGTACAAGTATATGGTAAGCTAATGAACTTGCAGCCGGGTCAGACCGTGTCGCTACATATCCATGAAACAGGAAGCTGTGGCAATATGGGTAAAGCAGCAGGTGGGCATTTTAATCCAGATAATAAGCCACACTCTAACCCAGATGACATGAATGGTCATGCAGGCGACTTACCTAATCTAACGGCTAATGCGGATGGTGTCGCAACTATCAATTATGTGAATAAGAAAATTTCTGCCGCTGACGCTGGTAAATATAGCGTCAATCGCCTAGCCTTTATCGTGCATAGTGGCGTTGATGATTATACCAGTCAGCCAGCTGGTAATGCCGGTGATCGCGTCGCTTGCGGTATCATCGAAAAAAGATAATTCATAGTCCATAATCACAGCTTCGATTTTAAATCATAAAAAAACCTCTTAGATTGTCTAAGAGGTTTTTTTATAGCCTGAAACTATTGACGGCTTAAAGGTAAAAAAAATTTACTCCTCTACCCACTCGCCTTTACGCCAGTAAACGCCCCAGCGTGTGGCTTTGCCATTTTTCTCAGAGCCGATATACTGCTCTTTTTTCTTGCGCGACCAACGTAAAATCGTCGGATTACCATCTGGATCTTCATCTGGTCCTGCAAACAAATACTGGAACTTGTCTTCCATTTTATCTTTAATCTCTCGCAGCTCAGCAAGCTTTGGCGGACGTGTCTCCCGTACTTTAGGGAACTTAGAGGCTGCTAAGAACATGCCCGCTGCGCCTTCACGTAAGATAAAGTAATCTTCATGCTTAACAGATTTTAACTCTGGTAGATGAATAGGATCCATGCGCGGCGGTGCTGCTTCGCCCGTTTTCAGTACTTTACGCGTATTATCACATTGCTGGCAAGCAAAGTAAGGGCCAAAACGTCCCGTCTTTAGCTCCATTTGTCCATCGCACTTATTACAGTCAATGGTTGGAGAATCAGAGCCAGGCACTTCGAACTTACCTTCTTCTAAGACATAACCATCACAATCAGGATTGTTACCACACACATGCAGCTTCAGACCGCCATCAACAATATAACCATTCATTGCCGTACCGCATTTCGGGCAGCGTTTCTTCTCCATCAAATCTCTGACTTCGGCCGCTTCGTCATCACCTTCGGCATCATCAAGATTGGCAAAAGCTTCGACTGGCATTAAGTTCTTAGTGCCTTTACAGCGCTCTTTTGGTGGTAAGTTATAACCAGTACAACCTAAGAATACACCCGTTGAACCGGTACGTAGCTGCATTGGACGAGCACAAAGATCACAATGGACATCTGGTACATCGGTTGGATCATTGGGGCGCATGCCGTCTTTTTCTTTAGCACGATCAAGCGTTGTTTTGAAGTCACCATAGAAATTATCGAGCACATCTTTCCAATCTGTATCGCCTTCTGCCACATGGTCAAGCTTGTCTTCAAGCGCCGCAGTAAAGGTATAATCCATCAAGTCTGGGAAACTTGCCGTCAGTCTGTCGGTGACGATATCACCCATTTTTTCAGCAAACAGGCGCTTGTTTTCTAACTTCACATAACCACGATCTTGAATAGTCGAGATGATAGAAGCATAGGTCGATGGACGACCGATGCCTTTTTTCTCAAGCTCTTTGACCAAGCTTGCCTCAGTAAAACGCGGTGGCGGCTTAGTAAAATGTTGACTCGGATCAAGCTTATCTACTACTAATTTATCGCCTTTTTTCACATCTGGTAATAAGTTATCGTCGGTCTTGGCAGGTGGCATCACTTTGGTATAGCCATCAAATACCAAGGTACGACCGCGTGCTTTTAACTCAACGTCGTCAGCTGCAACGAATAAATTCACTGATAGATATTTTGCTGGTAACATCTGACAGGCCACAAACTGACGCCAGATTAGCTCATACAAACGTATGGCATCACGCTCAACGGCTTTAAGCTGTGTTGACTTCATATTGACGTTAGACGGACGTATGGCTTCATGCGCCTCTTGTGCACCTTGTTTATTACCATAGAAATTCGGCTTTTCTGGCACGTATTTTGCGCCATAGCTGTCTTCGATATAGCCACGTACCGCAGCAAGCGCATCACCTGATAAAAAGGTCGAATCGGTACGCATATAAGTAATATGACCCGCTTCGTACAAACGCTGCGCCAAAATCATGGTTTTCTTAACTGAGAATCCCAGACGCGTGCTGGCGGCTTGTTGCAAAGTCGAGGTAATAAAAGGCGCGCTTGGTTTCGACTGCGTTGGCTTCTCTTCACGTTCTTTGACGATAAAGTCATTTGCTTTTAGGACATCTAATACTTTATCAGTCTGCTCTTTATTGACGAGCTTTAGCGTTTTGCCGCCTTGCTTAGTGGCTTCTAAACGAATACCAATTTGCTCAGCGTCTGCAGCTTTTTTGGCTTTGCTCTCAGCAATATGGGTATCGGCATGAATCTGCCAATACTCTTCTGGAATAAAGGCGCGAATTTCATGCTCACGCTCAACAACCAAGCGCATAGCAACAGACTGGACGCGACCCGCCGATAGACCACGAGCAACCTTTTGCCACAAAAGTGGCGATACCATAAAACCAACGACACGGTCTAAAAAACGACGCGCTTGCTGTGCATTAACTCGGTCAATATCGAGCTTCGATGGTTGCTTAAAGGCATTTTGAATGGCAGATTTGGTAATCTCGTTAAAAACCACACGCTCATACTTACTGTCAGCGCCGCCGATGACTTCTTTAAGATGCCAAGCAATCGCCTCTCCCTCTCTATCCATATCCGTTGCCAGATAGATTTTGTCAGCGTCTTTGGCTAAAGCTTTCAGCTCTTTAATGACCTTGGTCTTATTTGGCAAGACTTCATAGACTGCCGCCCAATCATGCTCAGGGTCGACACCCATACGCCGTACCAATGCTTGCTGGGTTTTTTCTTCTTTGCTTAGACTGTCATCTTTTTTGGTCGTTGCTGGTTTCTTTGCGCTTTTGCTAGCACCGACTGGCAAATCTCGGACATGACCAATACTTGAGCGCACGATAAAATCATCACCCAAGTATTTATTGATGGTTTTTGCCTTGGCGGGTGATTCAACAATCACCAAAGACTTGCCCTTTGGACTGGCTTTTGGGCTGCCTTTAGGTTTGTCAGCAGCGGGCGCTGCACTTTTTTTAGCTGCGGGTTTTGTCATAGGTGACGACACCATAATAAGTAAATTAAAATAAGAATTGTCTAGCAGCATGCCATTTATAGGTTTGGTTATAAGGGCGTGGCAAATTATTGTAGTAATGGCTGCTAGTAAAATCGGTTATAAAACAAATGATAACCATAACGAAAGGTTTCAGTTATAAAGACGTTACACTGCTAAGGCTTAAACTGTCAACTGAAAATGACTAAGCGTCTGCCAAAAGCACTTGCATATCGCTCGTTTATGGAGACGAAAAAACAATTTGCTACCTTGTGGTGATTTTTATAGGATCTTTTGCATTTGCAGCGCCCACTCTTCAAGCTTTTCTTTGAGCGCTAATAAATCGCTCTCAATCAATTTTTGCTGATAAGCAGGGTTGGTCGCAGGGCGTACATAAGCGATATCTTCCCAATAAATCACGATACTATTTGCCTTAGTCAATAACCCTTTTACATAGGGCTCAATACTGACTGGCAAATCAAGTGGCATCTTGTCCAAACTGACATTGGGCTTCTTAATTGCCGTATGGGTATTGCTTTGATTCGCACGAATAGCTGTTGGCACGATAAGCTTATTATCATCTGTAGTCGTATCGACAAAACTACTATCTGGTCGCCATTGCCCATCAATCACTTGATAGCGGGTAAACGGCAGATTGGTATTTTCTAATATTAAGCAATACTGCCCCATCATCCCGCGACCATACTCATTGTCTTTACCCTTTATCCAGTCAGGACAAGTGACCAGCTTTGGGTTGAGCTGCAAGCGGCGCGCGGTCATACGCAGCTTATCTAAACGCTGATCGATACCGCTCGGCTTGAGCGCCATCATACTCCCTAATACGAATAGTACAATGAGAATAGCAATCCACATACCCATGACAATCTGACCTTTTAGCTAATAAGTTCGCTTATAACAGCGATTATTTTATACGTGACTGACCTTGATAACTGTATTTATAATGCGTGTCAGCTCTCAAAAATCAAGAAGAATAGAGCGCAAGTATACAGATTACCGCATACTAGATTATCTATCGTTATGAGACAAGCCAGCAGCTAATCTACAATATCGCTGATATTTATAGTGGCATATCAAATACTTAGTACAGAAAGCTACTCGTTCGATAACAAGATACAAAAAGTCGAGCCTATAAAAAGGTGCTATGATAAACCATAATTTTAAACGCGCGCAGGTTTATTATGAATAATCTTATTAAGCGAAACTCATCGAGTGCCAATTTTACTCAAAAATCGCGCAGTCCAATCATGAGTAGGTCCAACGTTGCCTTAACACTAATCGGTGTTGCCTTATTTACTTTATCAGGCTGTGCCACCACTCAAAAAAGCCTGACGCCGCAGCAATGTCAAAGCAGCAACTGGCAAGAAGTGGGCTATGCCGACGGTATCAATGGGCGCTCAGGGGATTATTTTGGTCATTATGCTAATAGCTGTGCTAGTGCTGGCGCTCCCATGCCAAACCGTATTCAATGGGAACAGGGTCGCCAGCTGGGGCTAAAAAAATACTGTACTGAGCTAAATGCTTATAAGCGTGGTCGTGAAGGCTATGACTGGCAGCCTGTCTGCCCGCTTGAAGGCATTGAAAAGCTCGAAGAAGCTTACGCGCAAGGTCGCTATTACCATATGCGCCAGCGTGATCTTGATTACTTGCGGTCGCCTTATCCGTTTGGTTATGGTCCTGGACGCTATGGCGGCTACGGCTATCGCCCATTTGGCTACGGCTGGTAAGCATTTATCAAGAATAAAAGCTAAATAATACATTAATAAAATAAAGGAAACCTCACAAGATTACCTTGTGAGGCCGGAGAGAAAGTTTATTATTTTGATGATTCTTATTATTATTCTGCTGATTTTTCTGTTAATAAGCTTGCTGATATTTCTAGCAATCTTATGGCTTTAATGATTATTCATTAACAAAGGCTATTTTGCTTAGTCCCGCTTCACTCGCCGCTGCCAACACTTGAGCGACGGTATCATATTTACTGTCTTTATCAGCACGTAGTTGTACGGAAGGATCTTTGCCAGCGGCACTTTGCTGCTGCAAGCGTACTTCTAGCTCTTCCATACTAATAGGATCGCTGTCCCAAAATATCCCTGCATCTTTATCAATACTGATTTGGATCGCTTCGGGCGGGATTTCATTTAACATCGCACTGGTCTTTGGCAAATCTAATGGCACTGCCGGATTCAATACGCTCGCCGTCAATAAAAAGATAATCATCAATACCAGCATGATATCGATCAGCGGAATGAGGTTCATCTCATTCATGCTTTGACTACTATCATCACCCAATTGAAATGCCATAATATTCTCAATACGTTTTGTATAATCATCAAAGCTATTACTTTCTAGCTTATCTGTCGCTTCGCTTTCTTTTAATGTAAAACCCTATCAATAAATAGAGTTACGGCTGTGATGGCGCTGATTTATGATAATGTTCTGTTTGTTGAGGGGCTTGCGTCTCTGTATGATTGCCTTTTACTAACTGAGCTTGAGTCACGGCAGATTCATTATTTATTGATGATTGTTGTGTGACTGCTAGCTCAGCAGATTGCGCCAGTAAATCATGGGCGCGATCATTTGCATGGTACATGATGCTACGATTAATACGTACAGCAAGGTTATAGAACACTACCGCTGGAATCGCTACGGCTATTCCTAAACCGGTCATGATAAGTGCCTCACCGACCGGTCCCGCTACCTGCCCAAGTCCTGCTTGTCCGCTCATACCAATATTACGTAGGGCATGGAAAATACCCCATACTGTCCCAAACAGACCAATAAACGGTGCAATCGCTGCCGTCGTACCAAGGATAGGCAAACCACGCTCGCTAGCAAAACGGTAGCGACCAATGTGCTTTAGCAAGGTTTGCTCAGTAATCAAACGCCGCGTCGCTGCATCTGCCACGCTTAGATCTGAGCGTTTTGCCTGCATCTGCTGGCTCAAATCATCAGCAACAGTCGTCACCAATTTTCGGCTTTGTAGCACCCGAATGATGCCCGTGACCCAAGAGATGATAGATAAAGCGAGCAGTAAAAAGAACAAGGTTCTAGTCACCATATCGCTATATTGCCAGTAAGTTGTAAAGTCCATGTCAGACTCCCTAGTAAGTTGTGCCATCACATAAACCTGCAGCGACTATCGCATTTAGTCTTATCGTGAAAAGATTAGAATGTATGTTTTTATAGATGGATAATCATTAAGGTACTGCGTAGCTCACAGGCAAGGTCACATTGCCAACCACTGGTACGCCAGCATCATTCGTAAAGGGTTTAAACTTGCCTGAGCGCACTTGCCGCGTCGCTTCTTTATCCAATGCCGCATTCCCCGAAGATTGAGCGATACGCACATTATCGATCCCGCCCTGCTTATTTACCCTCAGTATCAACACTACGTTGAGCGTATCACCCGAATTTGCTCGTCGTGCGACGCGCTCAGGGAAACTGAAGTTTGGGGCTGATACCCAATTTGCCGAGCTGGCGGTAAAATTGACAGGCTCATTACTTTCAGCAGCCGCTTTAGCGGCCTCTTCTGCTTGCTTAGCCGCTCTTGCTGCTTTTTGAGCCGCGTCATTTACTGCTTGGGCACTCGCTTTAGCTTGGGCATCTCGAGCGGCTTTAGCATTTGCTACTCTTTGCGTTTCCTGAGCCTGTTGCAGCTGTGCTTCTTGCGCTGCTTTTTCCACTTGTGCTGCTACAAGTCGACGTTGCTCAGCTTGCTGATTGTTAACCTTTTGGTTATTAGCAAGCTGCTCAGATATGGCTTTATCAATGGCTGTATGCGGCTCTTCTTTCTGAATCTGTTTTTGTGACGGCTTTTCTTGAGCAATCGACGTTGTCTTTTCTTTTTTGACTAGCGGTGTAATATCAGGTTTGCGTTCTTGTACCACTGGTTGTTTTGGCGACTCTGTGACTGGCTTTGGTTTTATTATAGCCTGCGGTTTTGGCGCTGGCGCGCTTTTATCTATCAAAACCTTAGTCACTTCTTTTTCAACAGATTTCACCACTTTTTCCGGCTCTTTAGGTAACGTAGCAGGTAATGATACCAGCTCTATTTCAATAGGCGGCGTCTGTTTGGGCGGCGCGACTTTGGGTGCAGACGGTTTCATTGCCACCAATGCCACTGCCGTAAGTACGTGAAGCCCTACTACAACTAGTATCGCTATCAAGATTGATTTAAGTGGGGGCGTCTCTAAATCCGTTGAACTCATAATACTCTAGCATTTAACCGTCATAGAATGGTGGTGATAATAATGCAAACGATAATTATTATCAATAGTAAATTTCTAATATTTCAGACGGTATTGTGAATTTTTTAAGTTCAATCTAGGTCAGTATGCGAGTCTATTATAACCTGAATACACTTAGTTAATAAAAATCATTATCATCTTTATTGATAATACGTCTCAATTACTTTATGATGGCGGCTGAATTATTTATCCAATTTATAATAAAACACCGAATCATTTAACCTGCCGTTAAATGAAGATTTTTATCGAGCAGGTTGTATAAAACTGCCAAAACCCGTCCTATACCGAGTTATCTATGTCTACTACCTCATTCTCTAGCCACCGTGCTACTCCTATTTTTAAACGTCCCTTAGTAGCTGCACTCATGACAGCACTGCTTACTAGTATTACCGTAACTGGCTGTAGCGCTCCTGAATCTAATGACTCAGAACCCGCAGATAGCAACACCGAAAATAAAACCGCTGATAAAGCCAAAAATGTCGCCACTAACGAGGCGGTTTCTGTGACCACTATTAGCGTTGATACCATCAAGGGATCTGTTAATTTGGCAATCAACCCATCGCCGCTAGTGGTTTATGACATGACCTTAATGCAAGATTTGGCAGCGCTCGATGTCGCTGTTGATGGCATGCCAAGCGGTCTAAAATTGAATAATCTGCATTCAAAAACTCAACCAGATCCGAAAGAAGTCGGCACGGTATTTGAGCCAGATCTTGAAGCATTAAACGCAATGCAACCACAAGCTATCTTGGTCGGCTCGCGTATGGCAGAGAAATATAATGCGCTCTCAAGCATCGCGCCAACGCTCGATATGAGTATTGATACTGCCAATATCTATGAGTCTAGCAAACAGCGCTTGCATGATTTGGGTGCGTTATTTGGCAAAAGCGATCAAGCCTTGAAGCTGCAACAGGATATTGACGGTCTTATTGATGAGACGAAAACAGCGACCAAAGATAAAGGTAATGGCTTGGTCATCATGGTTAATGGTAATAAGTTGTCTGCTTACGGTGCTAAGTCACGTTTTGGCTTTATCCATACCGTAGTTGGCGTACCGATGGTAGATAATCAGATAAAAGACGCCGATCATGGTCAGCCGGTTTCCTTTGAATACTTGCAAAAAACCAACCCTGACTGGTTGTTTGTGATTGACCGTAGCGCGGCTATCGGTGAAGAAAGCGTTGGTGCAAAAGCCGTCTTGGACAATCCATTAGTCGCGCAAACGACAGCTTGGAAAAAATCTCAAGTGGTTTATCTAAGCCCAGATTCATACCTTGCATTTGGTGGTTATTATCAGTGGATGCAAGATTTGACCGCGATTAAAACGGCATTTAGCCAAGCAAAGTAAACATTTTTATTCGTTGAAAAACAGACGTAAGGGCCCATTCTTGCGTCTACCCTTTACGCCAGACATAAGTTAGCAGCCGTTATGCCCCTATTTTCTAATCACGCTACCAATATAGATAAAGTTAATAGCGATAAACCCCTATCTTCTGCACCATCACAACGGCAGCAGAAGATAAATGGACAGTTAAACTCTAAATCACGACACGCAAAAATAGCACCTTGGTTAATCAATACCGCAAGCTTTGTCATCATGGGAATGTTGGTATTACTAAGTTTATCTATTGGGGTTGCTGACTTTTCATGGTCAGGGATTTTACATAGCCTCATCAATCATAGTGCCAACTCAGACAGCTCACTGATGCTGGTCAGTCGTTTGCCGCGGACGATTGCTATTATTTTGACCGGTATTGCCATGGCAGTAGCTGGGATGATTATTCAAGTGGTACTCAAGAATCGCTTTGTAGAGCCGTCTATGGTCGGCGCAACTCAAAGCGCTGCCCTTGGCTTATTGGTGGTGAGTCTGTTCTTTCCGGCCAGCGCGCTAATTATAAAGATGAGTGTGGCAACCATTGCGGCAGTATTTGGCATGATGCTCTTTATGCTGCTGATTCATCGTATTCCGCCGACAGATTTCTTGATGATTCCGTTGATTGGTATTGTCTTTGGCGGGATTATTGATGCTATTACTACCTTTATTGCCTATCAAACGGAAACGTTACAGATGCTCAGCGTTTGGCAATTTGGTGACTTCTCAAGCGTGTTGTCAGGACGGTATGAGCTGTTATGGTTGACTGGCGTGCTATGTATTATCGCTTATATTATCGCCGATAAGCTGACCATTATTGGTTTGGGCGATAATATTGCTTTAAATTTGGGTATCAGTAAGCGTCATGTGACGTGGATTGGCATTGGTATGGTCGCCATGATGAGTGCCGTGGTCGTGGTGACGGTTGGCATGATTCCTTTTATTGGTTTGGTCGTGCCTAATATTGTCAGTCGCATTATGGGTGATAAGCTCAGGCGCAGCTTGCCAGCGGTAGCATTATTGGGCGCTTCAGCGGTATTACTTTGCGATATTATCGGACGCTCGATTCGCTATCCGTTCGAGATTCCGGTAGCAACTGTCTTTGGCGTGGTCGGAACGGTGGTGTTTTTATGGCTATTATTACGTGCGCCTGCTGAGTCCTAAATGAGTTAGATTAACTAAGTTATCGTTGTTTTACTTGCCATTCTCTTTTATAAGATTAGCGTATGTTTTTACCTTCTGCCTCGTCTGGTCAAACGACTAATGCTACTATTGATAGTGCTAAGAGTGCTACCACCAACCTGAACCCATTAGCAAAATTCTGGGCAAGGCTATGGTTAACTATCAGTCAACATCCTAAATCTGTTGCTGCTCTTGTTTTATTAATCAGCGCCATATTATTTTTAACCGTCAATGTCCATGGGCATTGGGACTTTGCCCTGCCACTACGGGGTAAAAAACTATTGGCGCTGATGGTGGTCGGCTACGCAATTGGCGTCTCTACTCTGCTTTTCCAGACTTTAACCCATAACCCTATTCTCACGCCCTCATTATTGGGCTTTGACTCGCTTTATGTATTATTACAAAGCGTATTGGTATTTTTCTTAGGGGCGATTAGCTTCACCAGTCTTCATCCGATGGCCAAATTTTCGCTTGAGATTGTATTGATGTTTGGCGCGTCGTTATTACTGTTTAAATTACTGTTTTCCAAAAGCAGTCAGGATTTAACGCGGCTGATATTGGTAGGGGTTATTTTTGGAGTCTTGTTTCGCAGCTTATCAGCCCTGATTGCGCGACTGATTAATCCAGATGATTTTGTGGTGGTGCAATCGGCAAGTTACGCGCAGTTTAATACGGTCAATCCGCAGCTATTAGTCATCAGTCTATTTATTTGTGTCGTGAGTGCGCTATTTATTTGGCGCTGGCGGTATCAATGTGATGTGCTCATGTTGGGTAAAGCGCAGGCAACTAATCTCGGTATTAACTATCAGCGTTTGGCATTTGGGCTATTAACCGTCATCGCGGTATTGGTCGCTACAGCTACGGCGTTGGTCGGTCCAGTGACCTTTTTTGGCTTATTGGTCTGCGCTCTAACCAATCGTATGGCGCGCCATATGTATCATAGCGAACGGCTCATTTTAGTGAGTTTAGTAGCGATGATTTGCTTGGTACTCGGTCAAACGCTCTTTGAACAAGTGCTCGGTATGGCAGGCGTATTATCCGTCGTTATTGAGCTGGCAGGCGGCTTGGTATTTTTAGCATTGATATTTATGAGCCAGCGGCGCTTGAAATAAAAACTCTAAACACTTATTAAACATTCAGCTAAAAAAGAAGCATTATGATAAAAATAACGGGTGTATCGCATCATATTGGCAAGCAGCAGATTTTGCATGATATCAACTTATTATTGCCACCGTCACAAGTCATCGCTTTAATTGGTCCCAATGGTGCCGGTAAATCGACATTATTTTCGGTGATGGCGCGGTTGCAATCATTGCAAAGCGGACAGGTTAGCTTTGCTGTAGATAATGAGGAGCGTGATATTGTTCAATGCGATGCGCGTACCCTTGCGACAACGATAGCGATGCTCAGTCAAGACAATCAAGTACAAGGGCGGCTGCGGGTGCATGAATTACTGATGTTTGGGCGCTATCCGTATCATCAAGGTCGTCCAACGGCAAGCGATCAGAAACAAGTGGCTGAGATTATCGAACGCTTTGAGCTAGAGTCCTTAGCTGAGCGTTTTTTATCTGCCTTATCGGGTGGACAGCGCCAACGCGTGCTGATTGCGATGATTGTTTGCCAAGATACGCCGTATTTATTGCTTGATGAGCCGCTAAATAATCTCGATATGTATCACTCAGGACGCTTGATGCGTGAGCTGCGTGAGTTAAGTCATAGCCAGCAAAAAACCGTCGTCATTGTCCTCCATGACATCAATCAAGCCGCCCAGTTTGCCGATACTGTGGTGACTATGAAGGACGGTCAAGTACAGGCCATTGGACGTCCTGTCGATGTCATTACCCAAGAGACCATGAAAGATCTCTATAACGTTGATGTCACTGTAATCAATCACCAAGGTCGTCCGGTAATCGTGGATGCGGCTTAAAATCGTACTTATAAGCGGCTTTGTCACTTTTAGCCCGGTTTTATCTCAGCTTTCGCAAAGATTTTAAGCGTTGCTGTCGACCTTTCCACCACAGATATACCCCAGTACCAGACAAGACGGCAACGGCTAGTCCAATCAATGCCAAGAAGATTTGATATGCCAGATGACCGACACCATGACTGATGTGTCCCATATGTAAGGTGGATAGCCATTGGTCAGCTTTATGACCAAATGAGGCGTTTTGATAAGCAAAATTTACTTTCTCAATGCTACCATCTCTTGCATTGACTGTAATTGAAGACGCACCACTTTTCTTGCCGATGTCTTGATTGGTTTTAAAGCGCATCTGCCACTGCTTATCTTCCTCAACCCAGCGAATACCCAATAATTGCTGTACGGTTAAGCCGTTTTCTTGCGCGGCAATAGTTGCTTGCTTGCTTAAATAATCGATACTATTGGCTTTATTAACAATATTAGCGGTGATCATTTCAGTGCTAACTGGCGCGCTAGATTTATCTGCTTTATTTGATTTACCTTCTTTGCCTTTGTTACCGTCAAGACCGACCACCGCTTGCATCACTGGCTTATAGATCTGCTGCAAATTAAACCCCACACTTGACCATGCAATCACAAACAGCATCAGCCACAACCATAAACCAAACGCATGATGCACATCATAATTAAGCTTAAAGGTATTGGTTTTGGTGCGGATTTTCCACGCAGGCAGCCAGCGTTTTAATAAAGACGCCCGTTTTTTAGCAGGATATTGGGGTGGCACATGAGTCTTCTTGACAGCGCGTGGCAAGGTTAAATAAAATCCAATAAAACAATTAATCGTCCAAACAAGCGCAATAATACCTAGTACTAACTTACCAATATCACCAAGCAACAACTCACGATGCAGCCAGAACACCTTCCACATGGTATTGCGCCATGCCCATTCGTCTTTATCACGCGTGCCAATGATATCCGCAGTATAGGGATTGATATAAACCTCTTGAAATAAAGGCGCAGGTTCTACCTTTACATCGCCTTTATATTTATCAACCGCAAAGACGACGGCGCGGTTAGGCTCGATTGCTACTGGCATGGTTGAAAAACTGTATTCTGGATAATGGCTAATCACCTTGTCATGCAAGGTGGCGATAGACAATGGCGGTATCTGCGCTTGCTCAACAACCGCCAAACGCTGATTAAATACCGCGTCCAGCTCATCGTGAAATGCCAATAGCGCGCCCGTTATACCAGCCATAAGTAAAAAAGCGGCCATCACAAGTCCAGTATAACGGTGAATCCATAGGCAAGTTTGGCGTGAGTTAAATGAAATCATTGATTATTATTCTTTGTTAATTTTAGCGTTAGAATAATGCGCTAAATGCTGATGTGTTAAAGACGCATAAAACGATTTAAAAAAGACATCTGGTTTAAAAAAGAGGTTTCAACATAAAAAAGCCAGCTCTTATACAAAGCAGCTGGCTTTTTTGATACTCATTTTTTACGCATGATCAGTATAAATTTAGAACTGATAGGTTAAAGATGCTTTGATATTGCGACCGGGTTCAAAGTCGGTACGCAAACCATCTGCTTGTTCTGCAAGCGAACGTGACGCATGGCTGGCATAGGTTTCATCAAAGATATTATAAACCCCAACAGTCGCTTTTAAACCCTCGACTTGTTTTGGCATATAGCTCATAAAAATATCATGCACATCATAGTTAGACTTTTCAGGCTGGGCAGATTCAGTTTTGGGCGTGATGGCAGCCACATAGGTACTGCGCCAGCCCAGCTCGGTGGTGTCTGTTGGTACGTAGGCCAAGTTCACCATATATTTATCGCCTGAGTCGGCACTGCCACCCGTTACTGATGGGATGCTATAGCCCGTTTTATCACCTTTGCTACGTGCATGGGCATAGCTTAGACCCATGCTAAAATTATCCATTTTATAGTCAGCAGCGAGCTCAATACCTTTAATTTTAAAATCTTCGTTACTATTAACAGCGCCTTGACAATCACCACCAGATTGTCCAGTGGCACAGTCTAAGCCAATTCTGTCTTTACCTGCACGCACAAACTGAATAAAGTTTTCGATATCAGTTTCAAAATATTTTCCGCTAAGTTGTAGCGCATCACCCGCTACCGTTAGGTCGCGCAATGTTTTTACGATACCAATCTCAGCATTTGATCCTTCTTCTGCTTTTAAGTCGTTATTTACATAGGTTTTGTCGCCATCTGAGTTAAAGATCGCTTGGCTCAAATCAGGGCCATTAAATAACTGGGTATAGCTGGCAAATATTTGCGTTAACGGTGCAATCTCATAGCTTGCTGCAAGCGCACCAACGACATTGTCATAAGTTTTGCCACCAGCAACAAATTCAGGCGACTCATAACGGTCGTAGCGTACGCCCGGCGTTAAGGTTAATTTGCCATTTTTCCACTGATCTTCTAGATAAATAGAGGTATTCTTGGCTTCATCGGTGCCCTTTTTAACGAAGTCGCGCTCTAGCTCAGATTCTTTTTTATAGTGTTCAATACCAGCGATTAGCTTATGGCTGCCGACATTGGTATCAATGATGCTGGTATTTTGAATTTTTGCGCCGGTGGTTTTTACGCCCGCTTCCCAGTTATAACCTGGCTTTGTCGTATAGTCGGTATCTCGTGAAATCTGCGTTTCGGTTTGATAAACATTGGTATCGACATTGACTAAGTTACTGGCAGGATTGTAGCTATAGTCTAAACCATAGGTATCACGCTTAACCTTTTGCGGTAGAATTTCATTCCAACTGCCAACGCCTGGGCTTGCTGGGAAATCTGGGCGTAATGGGAACATGCCTTCGTTTTCGGTACGGCTAAAGCTAGCCCCTACGTGATGGTCATTGGCAATATACGCACCTGCCTTTAATAAAATATTCTCGCCTTTGCTATCTTCCGTTTGGATCTTACGACCTTCGCCATCTTCACCCGCATTGGCATTACGCTGACCATAATAAGCCAGTAAGTCTATATTATCCGTTGGGGCAGCAAACACAGTTGCTGAGGTGAGCAATTCATCATTATTACTAGCATAACCTGCATGCAGTTTGGCACCGATTTTTTGTCCCGGTTTTAGTAGATCTGCGGCATCAACGGTTTTAAAAGCAACTGCGCCACCTAGCGCATCGTTACCTAGTGTCACTGAGTTATTACCGACCGATACTTCCGCTTGTTTTAGCAAATCAGGGTCAATGGTCACATCGCCCATATGATAAAACAGCGTGCCTTCTTGGCGAGCGCCATCAATAGTGACTTTTAGATTGGTATCATCCAGTCCACGTACGCGAATGCGTTGATTAACTGCTGACGTACCACCTACCGTAACACCGGGTACGACATTTAAAAAATCACTTAAGTGGCTTGCCTGCGCAGCTGGGGTATAGCCTTCAACATCAACACCGCCTTCTTGCACGCTTTCACGTACTGAGCTGTTTGCCGTCACTGTGATGGTCTGTAAGGTAGTGCTCGGCATATCTGCTGAGGTAGCAGCACTCGCCGCTTGTGCCCCTAATACTGCTGCTATGCCCATAGACAATACGGTCAATCGACTAGAAAATCTTGCTAATTTTACTTCGCGCATAACATACTCACTTTATCTAGTATAAGAATTTTAAAACTCGTTTAGGAAACCAATAATCAGTAATTTTTGCCCAAAATCACTTTCTAAAAAGCTTGATGCTTTAATGATTATTAAGTTTCATATAAGAATGACATTATTAATGTTAATGATAATGATTAGCGTTTAAATATTGACAGGCATAATAACGAAGTATTAACAATTTGGCAATATTTAAACTGAAAAATTTTCTTTTAATATCTTTGTACGATTGTATCGGCACCTGCACATCTGATGAATACCTTTAGTGTATTGCCGTCTAGATAAGTTCCACCTATATGCGGAGGCGATTATCAGCGACTGAGCAATTATTTATAAACGCTGAATATCAAAAAAAGTATTGCAATATACTGCCAATTACATATACCCTAAGATAGTTGACTATTTAGTCAGGTTTGTACATACGACTATCGGTCAGACTGAGAAAGACTGGTTATTTGCTTGCATGTATTTGCATAAGGATCATGCGACTCTGTGTTTGATACTGTGTAAACAGCTAGCTGCGATAAGGATTTATAGAGACCCTCATATGTCTCCTATTTATCAACGTAACGCTGTCTCTAAATATCTTTACAGAGCTTGGACTAAAAGTCACTTTAGGAGAAAGCCAAAATGAGTGAGCATACTCAAGGAAATCCCGATTTATTGTACGGACTGCACGACCGTCCTGCGCCTGCAAAAGCATTTTTAGGTGCGGTACAGCATGTACTCGCCGCTTTCGTTGGTGTTATTACGCCCTCATTGATTATTGGCGGTGCTTTGGGTCTAGGTGAGCATATCCCCTACCTGATCAGTATGGCGCTAATGGTATCTGGGGTTTCAACCTTTATTCAAACCCGTAAATTTGGTCCTGTCGGTTCAGGGCTAATGGCTCTGCAAGGCACCAGCTTTGGTTTTTTAGCGGCAGTGTTAGCAGCAGGTTTTGTAGTAAAAAACCGAGGTGGTAGTCCTGAGGAGATTCTCTCTGTTATCTTTGGCGTGACATTCTTAGGCGCCTTTGTCGAGATATTCTTGAGTCAGTTTATTACTAAACTTAAATCCTTAATGAGCCCTATCGTCACCGGCTGTGTCATTGTCACTATTGGTTTGTCCCTAACCAAAGTTGGTCTAACCGATCTAGCAGGCGGTGTTGGTGCAGAGAATTTCGGTAGCATGGAGAATTTGCTACTGGGCGGCGGGGTCTTAATCAGTGTCGTGCTTATTAGTATCGTACCTAACAAAGTTATTCGCTCAAGCGCTATTTTTATTGGTCTGATGTTAGGCTTGCTGGTAGCAGCATTTATGGGTCGTATTGACTTCTCATTAGTCTCACAAGCCCCGCTACTGACTGTACCTGTGCCTTTCAAGTTTGGCTTTAGTTTTGATTGGCAAGCGTTTATACCGATTGCTTTTATGTATATCATTACCAGTATCGAGACTGCTGGTGATTTGACCGCGACGTCGATGATCTCAGGTGAGCCTATCAAAGGTCCACTATATGAGAAACGTATCAAAGGTGGGGTACTAGCTGACGGTGTCAACTCTGCCATTGCTGGTATCTTTAACAGCTTCCCAGTCACTACTTTTAGCCAGAATAATGGCGTTATTCAGATGACGGGTATCGCTAGTCGCTATGTTGGCTTCTATGTCGGCGGTATCTTATTTTTTATGGGTTTATTCCCTATCCTAGGTGCTATCTTCACTCAGCTACCAAAACCAGTAGTTGGTGGTGTGACACTGTTGATGTTTGCAACCGTAGCGACTGCTGGCATTCGCATACTTTCGACCGTAAACTTCACCCATCGTAATATCTTAATCATAGCCACCTCTCTAGGTTTGGCGATGGGTGTTGCCTTTGTGCCTGATGTATTTGCACAAATGCCGCAGATGTTCCGTAATATCTTTGGTTCAGCAGTGACCGTATCGGGTATTATCGCGATTACGCTTGATATGATTTTACCAAAAAGCTTTGGTGCGGAGTTTGATACGGCTGACCAGCATGCTGAGGATGACGTGAAGCCTGCTCGTGAAGCCGCTTAAGAATCAAGGGTTAGATGATTTTCTAAGACAATGTAAAAGACTTTGCTGAGTGACAAAAGAAAAGGATTGCCTTAATGATAAAGCGCTAATTAGCAGCGATATCGTTAAAGCAATCCTTTATGCGTCAAGCCATTCATTAATAGCAGTTATTCCAATCTACCACTATTCGAGTCCGCAACCTCGTAGTATAAAAGGTATTAAGAAGTCAGCAGCGCGGGCCTCGTCTGTCTCATCATACGCGCTCTTTTGCATTAAGCCGACGATTTCTGTTTCAAACTCTGCATAGCGCTGCGTGGTTGCCCAAATCAAAATCAATAGCTGTAAAGGGTCAGCAATGGCAATTTTGCCTTGCTCATGCCATATCTTCATGACTTGTGTTTTATCCAGCGCCCAATCTTTCATCGCAGTCGACATAAAATCATGTAAATGCGGGGCACCGCCGATGACCTCTAACGCAAATAGCTTATGGCGATTTGGGTTTGCAAATGCTTGATGCAATTTGGTGCGGACGAACTTTTCGATAACGGTTCTTGGATCGCTGTCTACTGTCATCGTCACCAAGCCATCATTCCACTCTTGAATGATGGCACGCAAAACTACTTTGTACAGATTGGTCTTACTCTTAAAATAGTAATGCACATTGGCTTTTGGCAGCCCTGCTCGATCAGCGATACCTTGCATGGTGGCACCGCGATAGCTTTTCAGCACAAACTCTTCTTCAGCGGCAGTCAAAATCACCGCTTGGTTTTGGGCACGAATATCATGCTGATTGCGATGAACCACGCTCTCAGAGGCGGATGAAGCTTTTGCTTTAGAAATTTGAGTCATAGGTTGCACCATTAGACATTTATATCAGTAAGTACCATATTCTAGCGTGACTTTAAGATAAACTGTGAATAAACACACCGATTATTAGCATATCCAGTAAAAAATAAAAATATTTTGCATAAAGTAGTTGACCATTTAGTCAGGTTTAAGCAGAATGGATATATATTAACCAATTATGACTCAATCGATACTACTTTCACCTGAGTTTTCCCTGAGTTAAGTAATCAACAGACTAATATCAGCACACGATACTGTCTGTACCTTATAAATTCATATCACTCAAATGATAAATGTGTATCCGTCAACACTTTGTGTCAACAGATAAGGATATCACTGTGAGCTTATCACTATCGCAACTGAACGCCCTCTCGCAAGCCGATGCGACCTCAGAATTCCTAACGTGCTGTACCAGTAGCCAATGGGCGCAAACCTTGGCAGACGCACGTCCGTTTGCAGATATCAAAGCGCTACTGAGTGCAAGCGATGACGCGTGGCAACAAGCTAAAACGGATGAAGCTAACTTGCTAGAAGCCTTTGATGGTCACCCACAGATTGGCAATGTCGACTCATTAAAAGAGAAGTATCGCAATACGCAAGACAGTGCTGCTCATGAGCAATCAGGCGCCAATGACGCTGAAGATGCGGTACTTGAAGCGTTAGCACAAGGCAATCAAGACTATCTCGATAAATTCGGCTTTATCTTTATTGTCTTCGCAACTGGTAAAAGCGCGCAGCAAATGCTTGATCTATTGCAAGCACGCCTGCCAAATGATCGCAAGACTGAATTGCTCAATGCGGCTACTGAACAAAATAAAATCACGCGTTTGCGTTTACAAAAACTGTTAGGCGACGCTTAAATCTTGCTTTGTCTCTCTCATACATAAAAGGAATTATTATGTCAGGTACTCTTTCATCACATATTTTAGACACCCATCTTGGCAAGCCTGCCGCTGACATCGCAGTGACGTTACATCGTATTAGTGCCAGTGGCGAGCCATCATTATTGGCAAACGGTGTCACCAACGCTGATGGTCGCGTGACGCCAGATGGCTGGGCATTCAACTCAGAGATTGATATTGCCGAGTATCATTTAGATATCGGTCGCTATACGCTGACCTTTGATACCCAAGCATATTTTGATACGCAAAACCTCACAGTATTTTATCCGCAAGTGGTCATCGATTTTATGATACAAGATAACGGTCACTACCATGTGCCGCTACTGCTTAGCGCACACGGCTACGGCACTTATCGCGGATCATGATTTTATAGCTTTATGACTCGAAACCTTATAAAAACAAGGCTAAACGAGTGCTGGAAACTTTAAACACCTGACAATGAGGTCAGTGATTTAAGACCAAATGAATAATGCTGGTATCGCTACGTTGTATCACAATCTTTTATAATAACGAAGGTGAGCAAAAGTCGTTACGAGTTACCAAGATATAATAATATAAAAGGACATTGACAACATGGGTGCATATCTTCTCGATTGGCTAAGCTTATTTTTCCGCTGGTTTCACGTTATCGCTGGTGTAGCATGGATTGGCGCATCATTTTATTTCGTATGGCTAGATATGAGTCTTCAGAAGCCACCAGAATGGAAAGCCAAAAAAGGCATTTCAGGCGATCTTTGGGCAGTACATGGTGGTGGTTTCTATGAAATTGCCAAATACAAGCTCGAACCTGAAGAGATGCCAAAAACGCTGCATTGGTTTAAGTGGGAAGCCTATACCACATGGCTGACCGGTATGGCGATGCTCATTATCGTTTACTACATCAATGCCACGGCTTACTTGATTGATCCGAGCAAAGTTGACTTTGGTAGCAGCGTCGGTGCTATATCGACCAGTCTACTGTTCTTATTCGGTAGTTACTTTATTTATGAAGTCATTGTGCGCAGCAATGTCGGCAAAAATAAACTGGCTTTCAGTATCACTATCTTTGTACTCATGATTATCGCCACTTGGGGCTCATACCAGCTGTTTAGTGATCGTGCATCCTTTATCCATGTCGGTGCCATTTTAGGTACTATCATGGCAGGTAACGTCTTCTTCGGTATTATGCCAGCTCAGCGCGCACTTGTAGATTGTGTACGCCGCGGCGTAAAACCAGGTCCAGAAGTCGCAGATTTGGCATTGATGGCCAGAAATCGCTCATTGATGAATAACTACTTTACCTTGCCGCTTATCTTTATCATGATTAGTAATCACTATCCAATGATGTATTCACATGCGCATGGTTGGTTGATATTGGTATTCATTGGTGTCATCACGGCAACAGCTCGTCATTACTTCAACGAAAAACACTTGGGTCGCCATAGACCAAAATTCTTAGTAATTCCTGCGATAGCAACCGTACTATTGATTATCTGGATGCGTCCAGCACCTATCGAGCCATTACCAGTTTCTCCAATCAAGACGCCTGCTGTCACTGAAGTAGCACCGACAGATACACCGCCTGCTGCTGTCACTCAAGATACAAATACGGTAGCACCTGCTACTGCTACAGAGGCTGATCCCAATGCGGTTGCTGGCGGAACTGCCGCTACCGACGAAGTAATAGCTGTTGCTCCTTCAGCTGACGACGCTATCATGAAAGTAGTAGAAGCAAAATGTAGCGTTTGCCATGCGGCACAACCAACACAAGCTGGATTTAATGCGCCGCCAGCGGGTATTATTATCCAAACCCCTGCAGACATAAAAACTCATCAAGCTAAGATTGTGACTGCCGTACAAAGTGGCTATATGCCACTGGGTAATATCACTCAGCTAAGCGATGAAGAGCGCCAACAACTGGTCGCTTATGCTTCAGGGTTATAAATGAGCATTCTAGACAAAGAAGAGTAAACGCTGATCAAACAATTATCTTGACCAATGAGCTAGACATCCTTAAAGTGTTAACAATAAACATTAATAAGTGTTAACAATGTTTATTTCGATTGATTTCAATCTAAAGGGAGAAAAGGATGTCCACTGCGAATGAGCAAGGAAGTCAGCTCAGTACTCAATCCAATAGCGCGCTCTATGATTGCAATACCTTTAATCCAGAACGCAAAAATTCAAGATTATATAATGAAGATCTTGCCCCACTACAGCCTGAACAGCGTAATTGGGGCTGGTTTGCGATATTTAATGTTTGGTCCAATGATATTCAGAGCTTATTCGGTTATACCTTAGCGGCCTCCTTATTTTTGAGTTATGGACTGAATGGGTGGTGGGTCATGGCAGCGATTATCTGCTCAGGATTTATCGTCATGCTGATGGTTAACTTAACTGGTAAACCCAGTGTCAAATATGGCATCCCTTTTCCAGTCTTGATACGTGCCAGCATGGGTATCAATGGCGCTAACTTACCTGCCATCTTACGCGCTATTATCGGTATCTTTTGGTACGGGGTGCAGACCTACTTTGCCTCAACTGCAGTTGCCATTTTGTTGACTATTGTCATAGGTAGCCCAGATACGACATTTTTAGGCTTGAATAGTACCGCTTGGATTGCCTTTGTTATCGTTTGGGTATTTCAGATTTTACTGTTTTGGGCAGGCATCGAGCCGATCAAGCACTTTTTGAATTGGGCAGGACCGCTAGTCTATGTCGTTATGGTCATCCTGATGGCCGTCATCTGGTATCAATCAGGTTCTGAGTTGTTACCTGCGATTAACTCTATCTTCGCTAGTGGCAGCGATTATAGTGGAAATTCCATACAGGCATTTACTGCTATCGTCGGTACGATGGTTGCTTATTTCGCAGCAGTCGTCATAAACTTCGGTGACTTCTCACGATTTTTGCGTAGTGAGCGCGATATGCGCTTGGGTAACTTACTCGGTCTACCCGTCAACATGGTATTTTTCTCGTTTATCGCTTTGGTCATTACCGCTGGAACCTTAGTAATATTTGGCGAAGCATTGACCAATCCATCGGATATTGTTGATCGCGTGGATTCTCTACCCTTGACCATTATTGCAGCGCTGACCTTCTTTGCCGCAACCGTCGGTATCAATATGGTTGCAAACTTTATTCCCCCTGCTTACGATTTGGCTAACTTATTTCCTAAGCATATTAACTTTCGCATGGGCGGTTTAATTACTGCTGTTATCGCCTTTTTCGTTGGTGCATTGTGGTTATCATTCATCAGTAAGATCGGTATTGTCGGTTTTGTAAATACTATTGGTGCGGTCATCGCTCCATTCTTTGGTATCTTAGTCATCGATTATTACCTAATTAAACGTCAACATATCGATATGAATGACTTATTTTCCGCTCAACCAACTGGTGCTTATTACTACTACAAAGGCTGGAACATCCGTGCGCTTATCGCCTTTGCAATCGGCGCTTTATTCTCTATCGCCACGGTATTGATACCCGCACTGACTAAGCTTGAAGGTTATGGTTTCTTATTAGGCGCGGCAATAGGTGGCATCGTGTATTGGGTATTGATGCGCCCTTATGCAGTAGATCCTGACACCATAGTAGAATAAGGCGGTGAAGTCAGAAAGATGAAGTGCAATAGTAGAATAAAAAATAGTTATTACATTTCTAATAGATCTATTACTCTGTTTTTATAAAGGATAAAACACCATGAAAAAAAAGATAACCAGCGACTTTGATCAAGCCGCTTATCCACGCGATTTAAAAGGCTATGGCGACCATCCACCCAAAGCCAATTGGCCGGGCGGCGCTAAGATTGCCGTACAGTTTGTGCTAAATATCGAAGAAGGCGCAGAGAACAGTGTCTTGCATGGTGATGGTCAGTCAGAACGTTTTTTATCAGACGTTTTAGGTACGCCAGAATTTAACAACCGCCATCAGTCGATTGAATCCGCCTTTGAATATGGTAGCCGAGTGGGTGTTTGGCGCGTACTAGATACTTTTAAAGAATATGGTTTACCTATTACTACCTTTACTTGTGCAGCCGCTGCCGAAAAAACACCGCATATTGTCGAGCGCATTCTAGAAGATGGTCATGAGATTGCCAGTCACGGATTGCGCTGGATAACCTATCAATATATGTACCGCGAGACCGAGCGTGAACATGTACGCCGCGCCACTGAAATATTTGAGCGGATGGTCGGCAATCAGCCTCTTGGCTGGTATACCGGTCGCGATAGCCCAAATACTCGCGAGCTGGTCGCAGAACAAGGCGGCTACATTTATGACTCTGACTCTTATGCTGATGAGCTGCCGTACTGGCTCAATGTTAAAGTAGAAGAAGGCAACAAAATTGCTCGCAAACCGCATCTGGTCATTCCTTATACGCTTGAGACCAATGACATGCGTTTTTCTTCAAGTCCTGGGTTCACCAATGCTGAACCTTTTTATCAATACTTAAAAGACAGCTTTGACACTCTATATGAAGAAGGTCAAGACACTCCCAAGATGCTAACCATTGGTTTGCATTGCCGCATCATTGGTCGTGCTGGTCGCATTAAAGCGCTCAAACAGTTTTTACAATACATCACCAGTAAACCCGACGTTTGGATCTGCCGCCGCGATGAAATCGCCAAGCACTGGTATGAAAATCATCCAGCCACGGCTGATAACACCGCCAACTGGATGTAGCCGTAACAACAATCATAAGACGTATCATCATATTAATAAGCACGTACGTAGTAGCAACCACGTAAGCTGACGGATGATACGCTCAAGGTGGTTGATACCTGAGTGCTGCAATTGCTTAAAGATGACATCTTATGTCCGGTATTTTCTTATCTCAAATCGAGCTATAACTGAATAAATTGCTAGAACAAATAAATAATATTGCTAATTAATCTAAAGGTGAACTTATGAAAACTACAATCATTGCTAAACCTTTAACTAAAGCTGCTTTTGCGCCTTATGGCTCAGTGATTGAGCCTTATGATGATCAAGAAAAGTGTCCTGAAAACAGCTGGGATATCAATCGTGGCTTTGCGTGTCGTCATAATGCCATCTCAAAAGTCACTCATGATGGCGGAGAAGTCGGTTTTAGTATTTTCCGTACTAAAAGACGTGACTGCCCTATTACGTTATCGGTGATGGAATACCATCCATTTGGCACGCAAGCGTTCTTTTCTATGAATGGCACAGACTATATAGTCGTTGTGGCAAAAGCTGGCGATGCGCCTAAATCAGCTGATGATTTAGAAGTGTTTTATGCTCATTCGCATCAAGGTGTACAGTATGATGCCAATGTTTGGCATCATCCGCTACTGGCGCTAAAAGCGGATTGTGACTTTTTAGTGATTGATCGTATCAACGGCGAAGGTAACAATTGCCATGAATTCGAGATTGATGATTGGGAAGTTTGCATTGATATCTCTGTTGAGCAAGCTAAAAATCAGGCTTAATGGCTATCGTCAACTGATGAATAATTATGCTAATGTCAGAGCATTAATCATATAAAAAATCAAAGGTTCAGACACAAATTTATCGCGGCACTAAACCCCTAAGGAACACGAACCATGACAACAAAAAGTACTTATTACGCACCAACTGGCGGATTGCCTCCACAAACACAATTACTATCCGATCGCGCTATCTTCACTGAAGCTTATGCGATTATTCCTAAACGTGTACTAACCGACATCGTGATCAGTTATCTACCTTTTTGGACAGGCATGCGGATGTGGGTACTTGCCCGTCCACTGTCAGGTTTCTCTGAAACCTTCTCACAATATATCGTCGAAGTTGCACCAAATGGCGGCTCAGAAAAGCCTGAGCTAGATGCAAATGCCGAAGGTGTCGTATTCATCGTTGAAGGTGAAATGGATATGACTATTGAAGGCGTGTCGCATCATCTTGAAGCCGGTGGTTATGCATTTTTACCACCTGGCTGCAAATGGACGCTGAAAAACAATAGCGATAAGCACGTTAAATTCCATTGGATACGTAAAGCCTATCAGCACTGTGAAGGTATTGATGTGCCTGAAGCGTTTGTAACTAGCGATCACGATGTTGAAGCTATTGAGATGCCGGGTACTGATGGCGTATGGACAACCACCAGGTTTACCGAGCAGTCTGATATGCGTCACGACATGCATGTGAATATCGTGACGTTTCAACCAGGTGGCGTGATTCCATTTGATGAAACGCATGTTATGGAACATGGTTTGTATGTATTAGAAGGTAAAGCCGTCTATCACTTGAACGGTGAATGGGTAGAAGTTGAAGCAGGTGACTTTATGTGGCTGCGTGCATTCTGCCCACAATCTTGTTACGCTGGCGGACCGGGTCCATTTAGATACTTACTATATAAAGATGTGAATAGACATATGCCGTTTATTCGTCCAGTAAAATAAGCAATATAAAGGCATAGTCGTTCATTCGAATCTATCATTCATTGTTCTTTCGAACACCAGCAAAATTTTTAATAGTAAAGCCAGCTCATTACGATTAGCTGGCTTTTTATTTTTATGCTGAAGTTCATATTTTTAAGCAGCGCTTTAATCAAGCAATGCTAAAACATTCATCACTTTACTTGTTTTTTATGTACTACTGTACTAGAATACTGAAACAAGATAGCCACTTACCTTTTTTTTATTAAGATTAAATATTATGAGCACTGACCCTTATCGTAGCTTGTTGACGCATTTAGCCCATTGCAATGACAGTAATGATATCGATGAGCTATTAACAGCGCTACTAACGACTAAAGAGCAACACGAGATTGCCAATCGCATCTGTATTTTTGATTTGCTCGAGCGTGGTATCACCCAGCGTGACATATCCGAACAGTTGGGCGTTGGCATCGCAACGGTCTCTCGTGGCGCCAAAGCCATGCAAATTCACGATGTAAGTGCACTGCTAGCCACCCACAGACAAGACAATTAACGCCAAGAATATTAGCTGAATTTATTTTGTAAGACCTATTTGAATTACTTTGGACCTCGTTATGACCTCTCCTACACTACAATATGACCAGCCTGCTGCTATTGATATCCCAAGCAAGCCGCAGCGGATAAAGCTGACGCAAGATATTGATTTTTTCGCGCTATTTAAACGTATTGAACGGGTTTTCGATACTTGTTATTTGCTCGAATCCTTGGGTGAAGACAGCCATATGTCACGTCACCATGCCATTGGTTTTGATCCGGTGATGACCATTGCAGCCATTGACCGCACTACCCTTGCCATTACCGATAATAAAACCGCTGAAACCAAAAATTATCAGACGGATAATCCTTATCAGCTTCTACGTACTATTACTCCGCAGCACGTTATTGCTCGTGAGCAAAGTGGCGGTCTTGTCGGCTATCTAGGCTACGACTGTGTCAATTTCTTTGAGCCAAGTCTCAATGCCAAGCCAAGCGATGATTTTGAACCTTTCAAATTTGGTATCTATCTAGACGGCTTGACGCTCGATAAAATGACCGGTGAAATTTTCTATTTTTATTACCCAACCGCTCAGCAAGACAATCGCATCGAGCAAATCAAAGCCTTACTTGATGTACCTATCCCAAACTATAAACCGCCTACCGTAGAGTTTTTAGGTGATGGTATGAGTCAAGAAGAGCATGCTAAAGTCGTCATGCAAGTCAAAGAAGACATCATCTCTGGGCGCATCTTTCAATGTGAAGTCGGCTTTAAATCCAAATATCGTATTGCGGGCAATAAGATGCCAATTTATGAAAAACTACGGGCGGTCAATCCATCACCGCATATGTATTTTATGAAATTTGCTCAGCAGTGCATCATCGGTGCCTCACCTGAATTGCTACTTCGCTTGCGTCAGGGCGAGATGGAGACCTATCCGCTCGCAGGTACAGCTAAGCGCGGCGTTGATGTTGCCGAAGACCGCAAACTTGCGCGTGCCCTACTGAATGATGCCAAAGAGATTGCTGAGCACAATATGCTGGTCGATTTGCATCGCAATGATATCGGACGCGTCGCACAATTTGGTACGGTAAAAGTGCGTAATTTGATGGATATCAAACGCTTCTCACACGTACAGCATATCTCTTCTGAAATCGTCGGTATTCTGCATCCCGATGAGGATATGTTTAGCGCACTTGCCAGCAACTTCCCTGCCGGCACCTTGTCAGGCGCACCAAAAGTTGAAGCGATAAAAGTCATCAACGAGCTTGAACCAGATGGTCGTGGTGCTTATGGCGGCGCATTAGGATCCTTTAACTTTAACGGTGATTGTATTTTTGCCATTCCTATTCGCAGCTTATTTATCAATGGTGAATCGGCCTATGCACAGACTTGTGGCGGCAATGTGTACGACTCCAATCCTGCTGATGAATATCTAGAAATCCAGCGTAAGCTTTCTGCTATGAAAGTGGTACTAGACAGCTTTATGAACCCATAACCACATATAATTTATCAAAGAGTTGGCTACCCATGAATGTTTTAATTATCGATAATTACGACTCATTTACCTTTAACCTTTATCAATATATCGGTGAGATTTTGCAGACGATGGACAGTGATAAACAAGCAAATGTCATCGTCAAGCGTAATAATGAAATCACCTTAGCAGACGTACAAGCGATGAGTCTTGACCGTATTATTATCTCACCCGGTCCTGGGTCACCTGATGATCCTGCCTATTTTGGCATTTGTGCCGAAGTGATTGAAGTGATGGGCAAAACGACGCCACTATTAGGCGTTTGCTTAGGCATGCAGGGCATTGCTCATGTATTTGGCGGTGATGTGATACGCGCCAGTGTACCGATGCATGGCAAGGTTTCAGCCATTCGTCATGATGGTGCGGGCATTTATAATGATTTGCCGCAGGAGTTAGAAATCATGCGCTATCACTCATTGATGGTACAAGCAGATACACTACCAAATTGTTTGACTGTCACAGCTGTCGTCGCTAATGATGAACATAATGATTTAGATTTGACTGAATCGGCGCTGGCTGGTGATGAGATAATGGGTGTGCAGCACAAAGACTATCCGATTCAAGGCGTGCAGTTTCACCCAGAGTCATTTGCGACCGAAGGTGCCAAGCGTTTATTGACGAATTTTTTACTTCAGGTGTAAATCACGATGCTTAAGCTGGTTTGGAGGATATGACGTTAAAGGGTAATAAGCTGAAGTGAAGCCTGCACCTAAATCAAATAAATTGCATTTTATGCCTAACTGACTTGTGTTAGTACTTAATTGACGCTTTAATGATAGACTGAAAAAATAAACAAAAGGCAGCCTTTAATCAGGTTGTCTTTTATTATTTCAGCATATTATTAAGTAATCAGCCAGAAGGCTTGGACCGCTTATTCTTTGAACCTGGTAACAAATAAAAATAGAGAGCAATATGGCACATACCGATAGCACAATGTCAGCACGGCAGTCATGGATAGGCACCATTCAAATCATTACAGCCGCTGTCTGCTGGGGTACTTTAGGGATATTCTCAACCTATCTCAACCAAATCGGCTTTAGTGGCTGGCAAACGACCATTTTACGTATCGTGACCGCCGCTCTTATTATCCTCGTTATGCTGCCAAAACTATGGCCACAGCTAATAAAGTTGCGTCCAAAACAGTGGCTCGGACTGGCACTACAGTCGTTGATTGGTGTACTCGGCATGTCGGTTTGCTATTTTTTTGCCGTTATCTATGTCGGTGCTGGTCCTGCAGTCGCCTTGCTATATACTGCGCCCGTTTTTAGCTTATTATTTTCAGCATTCTTGCTTAATGAATCCATTACTCGGCAGTCAGCCCTACTGGCACTCATGGCAGTATTTGGTGTCGGCTTGACGATGTTAGGTGAGCAGGCGCAAGTCAACTGGGGTATTGCATTGGGTTTATTATCAGGCGTATGTTATTCCCTATACGGGGTATTGGGTAAGCGCGCTATGCATGACGCGCACCCTGCTCCTTTAGTATTTTTTACCTCTATTATCATCAGTGCTGGCATACTGCTACTACTACCTGAAACCTATAACACTTATGGACAATTACTAACCTTACCCTTATCTACTTGGGGCTATGCATTAGGATTGTCTTTGATTGGAACCGTCGTACCCTTTGCACTTTATATGAAGGCATTAGAGAAGCTCCCTGCCACCCGTGCATTAGTGTTTACTATCTTTGAGCCTCTAACCGCGATTGCTTTGGCAACGCTATTACTGCATCAATCATTATCTTGGATTCAATATGTCGGCGTCATACTCATTCTGCTAGCAGCTTTATTTAATGCTGTGCTAAATGGTACTACTACTCGCGTACCACGTTGGCTAAAAAGACGGGAAAGGATTTAGTCGATATCCTATAATCACTTTTAATAGCCTTAGGTTTCTTTCTGTTGAATCAAAAAAAGCCCCTACTATGAATATAGTTGGGGCTTTTTATTTAGCATCTTTCAAGCTTATTACTGTTCAATACGCTGTAAAAACGCTTGCGTACGCGGATGCTTGGAGTCCTCGAATAACTGCTTAGCACTGCCCTCTTCGACAATTTTGCCATCTTCAATCAAAACCACATGATCAGCGACATCACGGGCAAAATTTATTTCATGAGTAACAACAACCATCGTCCAACCTTCTGATGCCAGCTGTTTCATGGTTTCAAGCACATCTTGTACTAGCTCAGGATCAAGCGCAGACGTTGGCTCATCGAATAGTAGTAAAGACGGCTCAATCGCCAATGCACGAGCAATACCAATACGCTGCTGCTGACCACCCGATAGCTGAAACGGATAGAGATCTGCCTTATCAGACAAACCCACTTTATCGAGTAATGCTAATGCCTGCTCACGTGCTTGCGCTTTACTTTGCCCTTGTACCACCGTAGGTCCAAGCATTAAGTTTTCGATGGCTGTCTTATGTGGAAATAAATTATAAGATTGAAACACCATACCCGACTTACGTTGCAGCGCAAGTAAGGTTTTTTTCTTAGGTTTAGTGGCAAAATCGACCGTCAGGCTGCCATCATCAAAAGCGATGATACCTTGATCTGGAATTTCAAGCGCATTCAAACACCGCAAAAACGTCGTCTTACCAGAACCTGATGGTCCTAATATGACCACCACTTTGCCCTTTTCGATGGTCAAGTCGATACCTTTAAGCACTTGATTGCTCCCAAAGGCTTTATGAATATTGGTGACTTGAATCATAAGACGTCCACTTGCAAATTAAAAAACACATGGGTTAAAGGGGCGAGAAATATATCATGGGTTGATAGCGATATTATTTGGCAACATAACGATCAAGACGCGTTTCAAGCCTACCTTGGATAAAGGTCAAAAACAGACAAATACCCCAATAGATAACGGCCGCTTCGATATAGACCAACATAAACTCATAATTCCGCGCGGTGATAATCTGCGCTTGTTTAAACAGCTCAGTCACCAATACGAGCGATGCTAGCGAAGTATCTTTTACCAGACTGATAAAGGTATTAGATAGCGGCGGTACGGATACGCGTAGTGCCTGCGGCAAAATAACATGGCGAAAGGTCTGCAAATACGTCAAGCCGACAGTCGAACCGGCTTCCCACTGTCCTTTTGGAATAGACAAAATGGATGCGCGCACCGTCTCTGACGCATAAGCACCAATATTTAGCGAAAAAGCGATGATCGCTGACGGAAAAGGATCAAGCTTGACCCCAACACTCGGTAAACCATAAAAGATAATAAATAGCTGTACCAGCATTGGCGTGCCGCGAATGGCAGACACATAGATGCGAGCAAGTCTGTAGACAATCTCATGAACCCAACCAGCACGCGGCACGATACGAATCAGTGCCACGGTCAGCGCAATTGCCATACCGATCGCAAACGATATCAATGCCAGCGGTATCGAATAATAGATACCACCTTTAAGCATCGGCCAAAAAGACGAGATAACAATCTGCGCCCGATCAGGACTCATAAACGGCAATAATGCCAATAAATCTGCTAACACTGACGTTATAGAAGCTAGCATTATTTTTGTTGACTTATATCAGCACCAAAGAATTCTTGGCTCAGTTTGGTGAGCGTTCCATCAGCGGCCAATGCTGCCATGGCTTCGTCTAATTTTGCCAATACTTCATCATCACCTTTTATCAATACCAAGCCTGAACCGGTTTGCTCACTGACAGGGGCCGTCAATTTAATCTCAAGCGCCGCATCTGGGAATTTTTTTAGATAATCCAAAATGGCAAGATTGTCATTCATGGTAAAGTCAGCGCGATCTTGTTTAACCAGCTGGATCGCTTGAGCCATACCATCAACAGGGATGACTTCAGCTTGATAACGCTCTGCAAGCTCACCATAGTTGCTGGTCAGTGATTGAGCGCTACGTAGACCTTTTAAAGCCTCCCACGAGCTATAACGGTTATCATCTTTTGGGGCTAAAACCACTGCGCCCGACCAGCTATACGCTTGCGCTTTATCATATTTTGCTAAACGCTCAGGCGTGGTCAAGCTGACTTGGTTGGCAACCATATCAAAACGCTTGGCGTCCAAACCTGCGAGCATTGCATCCCACTGGGTTTCTTGAAACTCAACGGTCACGCCCAGTTTGTCAGCAACGGCACGCGTCACTTCGACATCATAGCCGGTCAGTTTGCCGCTCTCATCATGATAAGTGAATGGAGGATAAGTGCCTTCGGTACCGACGTTGATAGTGCCGCCGTTATTGATACGCTGTAGCAAATCAGAACCGCCACTTGCAGCGGTATCAGTTGCCTTGGTTTCAGCATCATTGGTAGGTGATTGACCACAAGCGGCAAGCAATACGGTACTTGCGGCAAGGGCTAAAAGCGTGCGACGTTTCATAAGACGTCCTTATCATAGTGAGTAAATAAAAGTGACTGAGTCAAATAAAGCAAAATATGTCCTGCCAATAAAATCGTACTGAAGAACAAGCAGATATCATCATAAATATCTGCTTGGTATTATTTGACTGTGACTGCTCAATTTGAGGATACACAGCATATTTTTCAATGCTGGTTTTATTTTATTCTTGAAAATTTGAGGCATTTTATGACAAATACTTATTCTAAATCTGCCCATTAAACATCTGCTCATGCGTATATTAACGCAATTTAGAAAGAATAAACGTACAAAAATAGTGAATATGCGTAAGGTTGTTATAGTTCCCCTGAAAACTGGTACCGCTCACCTGCATGCCACATTTTGACAAAAGTCAGTACTTGACCCGCTGAGTAAGTTTGACGACAAAGTACCAATGTAGGCGACTGCGCGGTAATCTGTAGTAACGCTGCAATCTCATCAGGTGCGGCTAGTGCTCGAATAGTATAGCTACCACGCTCCAGTGGGCTTTTTGCAATGAGATAATCACTGGTATTGACCACGCTAAAATCTTGCTCGATAAACTCTGGAACCTTTAGAGCATCTACCCAACGCTCTTCAAACTGTATCGGCTGACCATCTGCAAAATGGATGATCTTAACCTCATATAAAACAGCGGCTTCGCTATCAATATTCTTGATGCTTCTAATGTCAGTAGCGTCTTTTAACTCAGACGATTTAATAGCCTTATCAAGACCAAATTTACGCCGTAGCTCATCGTTTAGCATAGAAGCAGTAATGCCACGCTTACTGACAACTTTTGCTTGATAATCACGATTGGCAGACTTTAAATCTTGAGCGATATTACGCACTTCTACAAACGTATGATTAAACTGCTGCTGCGCAACAAACGTCCCCGACCCTTGACGGCGCTCCAATACTCGCTCTTCGCTCAATTCCTTTAAAGCACGGTTGACCGTCATACGAGAGACACCAAACTCTTCTGCCAACGCCATTTCGGTAGAAATCGCATTGCCCGCCTGCCATTTACCTGAATGAATATTGTCCAATATCGCATTTTTAATGCGTTGATATGCCGGAATCGCCTTTATCGTATCCATTTTTAACCGTTATTTTGACCAATAAGAATAGCGCCATAGTAACACGAGATAATCATACAAACCTCAGCAAAACCATATGGCAGCTGCCTGTTTGTCTAATCACTCACAAAAATAATGCTGCAATAAAGAAAAAAAACTTGCATGAAAAAATGATTCCTGATAATTTGTATATACAACTTTACGGCAGTATTAGTAAATTTAGCAAACTGACCGTACAAGACTCACTTTGATTGCCATATTGCCTCAACAGATATCATAAGGATAGGATCATGACTACTGATAATGGATTGAACAAAACTTCTGCATATACTCGCCGTGACGAGAGTCGCAATATCGCGGCGCCAACTGGCAGTACGCTACACTGTAAGAGCTGGCTGACCGAAGCCCCTTATCGTATGTTACAAAACAACCTACATCCTGATGTGGCTGAAAATCCAAAGAGCTTGGTCGTCTATGGCGGTATTGGACGCGCAGCCCGTAATTGGGAAAGCTATGATCAAATTTTAGCGTCATTGAAAGAATTAGAGGACGATGAAACCTTATTGGTGCAATCTGGCAAACCAGTTGGCGTTTTTCAAACCCACGAAAATGCGCCGCGCGTATTGATTGCCAACTCCAACCTTGTCCCGCGCTGGGCAACATGGGAGCATTTCAACGAGCTCGATCGTAAAGACTTGTTTATGTACGGTCAAATGACTGCGGGCAGCTGGATTTATATCGGCACCCAAGGCATCGTTCAAGGCACTTATGAAACCTTTGTCGAAGCTGGTTGTCAGCATTACGACGGTAGCTGGGCAGGACGTTGGATTTTGACTGCTGGCCTTGGTGGTATGGGCGGCGCGCAGCCATTGGCAGCGACCTTTGCTGGAGCCACCTCTTTAAATATCGAGTGTCAGCAGTCTAGTATTGATTTCCGTTTGCGTACGGGCTACGTCGATAAACAAGCTGACAATCTTGACCATGCCTATGAGCTGATTAAGCAACATACTGCAGCTGGTGAAGCCGTCTCAATCGCCCTACTTGGTAATGCAGCAGACATCTTGCCTGAGATGGTAAAGCGTGCCAATGCAGGCGAAATCAAACCTGATTTGGTTACTGATCAAACCTCCGCCCATGATTTGATTAATGGCTATCTACCAAGTGGCTGGACGGTTGAAGAATGGAAAGCCGCTCAAGAAAACCCAGAGCAACATGCTGATCTAACCAAGGCCGCTGCTCAGTCTTGTGCCGTACATGTACAGGCGATGCTAGACTTGCAGGCAATGGACATCCCAACGACTGATTATGGTAATAACATCCGTCAGGTGGCGTTTGATGAAGGCGTAAAAAATGCCTTTAATTTCCCAGGTTTTGTCCCTGCGTATATTCGTCCGCTGTTTTGCCAAGGCAAAGGTCCCTTCCGCTGGGTCGCATTATCAGGTGATCCAGAAGATATCTATAAAACCGATCAAAAAATTAAAGAGCTGTTCCCTGAAAACCAACATATTCATCGCTGGCTTGATATGGCAAAAGAGCGCATTCAGTTCCAAGGTCTGCCAGCACGTATCTGTTGGTTAGGTCTAGGGGAGCGTGATAAAGCAGGTCTTGCCTTTAATGAGATGGTCAAAAACGGCGAGCTTAAAGGTCCTATCGTCATCGGTCGTGACCATTTGGATACCGGCTCTGTTGCTAGTCCAAACCGCGAAACAGAAAGCATGAAAGACGGCTCAGATGCGGTATCGGATTGGGCATTATTAAACGGTATGCTGAATGTCGCAGGCGGCGCCACGTGGGTATCATTGCATCATGGCGGCGGTGTTGGCATGGGTTACTCGCAGCACTCAGGTATGGTCATCGTCGCCGATGGTACTGATGCCGCAGCCAAGCGTTTAGCGCGAGTACTGGTCAACGATTGTGGTTCTGGCGTTATGCGTCATGCCGACGCTGGTTATGAGCTGGCAATCAAAACTGCTAAGGATTACGGTCTGAACCTTCCTATGATTAAGTAATTCTCCATAAACACATAGATCACATGATTTTATCAAGGAAGATAATATGACCAAGCAAGATACCCTACAACTAGGGAAAACTGAGCAAGTTGCTAACACCGTGCCCGATACGACAACGCCAGAAACATTGCTGTCAAAACCCATTGCCTTACTGCAACTGATTGTCTTTAGTATGATCGGCTTGGTGATGTTTTTTGTGCCATTTACCATTGGTGAAAAAAGCACGATTTTGTTCGACCATGGCGCAACTTATCTGGTCAATCAGCAACATACTTTATCTGTAACTTTGTTATTTATGCTGATGATATTTGGGGTAAGTAAACCGTTTATTGATGGCTCATGGCGCAAAAACATCACCCATAAAATCCTAACTGTCTTTAAAGTACTGGGACTGGTATTAGCCGTGATGTATATCACTGGTAACGCTCCAGCCTTTATGATGGAAAAAGATATGCTGCCGTTTTTATTTGAAAAACTGGCGCTACCCGTTGGTATGATTGTGCCGCTTGGGGCTTTGATTCTGGCGTTTTTAGTGGGTTTTGGTTTGCTTGAGATGGTTGGTGTATTGATGCAGCCGATTATGAAACCTATCTGGAAAACGCCGGGCGCATCAGCGATTGATGCAGTTGCTTCTTTTGTGGGTAGTTATTCGATTGGCTTACTTATCACTAATCGTGTGTATCTGCAAAAGCAATATTCTGCGCGTGAAGCCATTATCATTGCGACTGGTTTTTCAACTGTATCAGCTGCGTTTATGGTAATTGTTGCCAAAACACTGGGATTGATGGAATTTTGGAATCTGTTTTTTTGGTCAACGCTAGTGATTACCTTTATTGTCACCGCTATCACTGCCCGTATTCCACCAATTAGTCGGTTTGATAATGAGGTTGAGCGTCCAAATTTAGACTACAAAAGAGGCACGCGTTTAAAAGCGGCATATGAGCTAGGTTTGTCCACGTCACGCCGTGCATCAGATTTTAAACAGATTCTATGGACCAACTTTCGTGATGGCTTGACAATGGCAGCCGCTATTGTGCCCTCTATTATCGCCGTTGGACTCACTGGTTTATTATTGGCCAAGTACACGCCAGTATTTGACGCTTTAGGTTTACTGCTTTACCCCTTTACCTGGTTGGGCGGTTTGCCAGAGCCACTCGTCGCTGCCAAAGGCATGTCTGCAGGATTGGCTGAGATGTTCTTGCCCGCATTATTGCTCAGTGAAGCGGATATGTTGACCCGTTATGTCGCAGGCGTCATCTCTATTAGCAGTGTGCTATTTTTTTCTGCCATGATTCCTTGTGTACTAGCAACTGAGATTCCTATCTCTGTTGGGAAAATGGTCATCGTTTGGTTCCAGCGTGTAGCACTTAGTATCTTACTGGCAGCAGCTTTTGGACATTTGGCAATGTCTTTCGGCTGGATAAGTTAGGATAGATTGCACATATTAATACAAGCACAACATCAATACTCCACCATATAATAAATACAGCTAATAACATTTAACACTAGGATTACCACCATGACTGCTATCAAAAAATTAACCCTACAGCCACGTCAGCTTAGCTTTGAGATACTACGCGATATCTATGAACAGCCAGTCATATTGACCTTGCCTGATAGCGCTTATGAGGCAATAGACGCCTCACACGAAGATGTGCAAACGATTATCCGCCGTGATAAAAGCGCTTATGGTATCAATACCGGTTTTGGTCTGTTGGCAAAAACCCGTATCAGCGATGATCAGTTAGAACTATTACAGCGTAATCTTATCGTGTCTCACTCGGTGGGTACTGGTGAAGCATTACCAGCCAATGTGGTTCGACTGATTATGGTGATGAAGGTGACCAGTTTGGCACAAGGTGTTTCTGGCGTCCGCCGCGCCGTGGTCGACAGCTTACTGGGCTTAATTAACAATCAAATTACCCCAAACATCCCTGCCAAAGGCTCAGTGGGTGCTTCAGGAGACCTCGCGCCTTTATCGCATATGACACTGGCGATGATGGGTGAAGGTCATGTTTATGTTGATGGTAAAAAAGTACTGGCCGCTGATGCTTTAGCACAGCATGGTCTTGAGCCAATCACCCTTGCGGCAAAAGAAGGTCTTGCCCTGATTAATGGCACTCAAGTATCCACCGCACTGGCACTACGTGGTTATTTCTTAGCACGTGATTTGCTTGAGACGGCAACCATCGTCGGCTCACTGTCTATCGATGCGGCTAAAGGCTCAGATGCGCCATTTGACGCACGCATTCATGAAGTACGTGGTCATCATGGTCAAATTGAAATCGCCAAAGCACATCGTCAGCTCATTAAAGGCAGTGCCATTCGCGCCTCACATGATGGCGAGCAAGACGACAGAGTACAAGATCCTTACTGCCTGCGTTGCCAGCCGCAAGTAATGGGTGCATGTCTCGATATCATCAATCAAGCAGGCAAGACACTGCTAATTGAATCAAATGCTGTAACCGATAATCCACTTATCTTTAACAATGAAGACGGTCCAGTTGCTATCTCAGGTGGTAATTTCCATGCTGAGCCAGTGGCCTTTGCTGCTGATATTTTAGCCTTGGCCATTGCCGAGATTGGCTCTATGTCTGAGCGCCGTATTGCTTTGCTGATCGATGCGACTTTATCAGGTGGTTTGCCGCCATTCTTAGTGGATAATGCTGGGGTCAACTCAGGCTTTATGATTGCTCATGTGACCGCAGCAGCGCTCGCCTCAGAGAACAAATCTATCGCCCATCCTGGTAGTGTCGACAGCATTCCAACTTCTGCTAACCAAGAAGATCATGTGTCGATGGCAACCTATTGCGCCCGTCGCTTATATGAGATGGCGCAAAATACCGCTACCATTATCGGTATTGAGCTCTTGGCTGCTGGTCAAGGTATTGACTTCCATCGTGGGTTAGAGACCTCAGAGCCTTTGACTTTGGCACATCAGAAACTTCGCGAGCAAGTGACCTTTTATGATAAAGATCGTTACCTAGCCCCTGACATTGAAGCGGCAAAGCAGCTGGTATTAGATGGTACGCTTGCTGAGCATTGGCAGTCATTGCGTAGTAATTGGTACGACTCTAAATAAAGGCTGATTGCAAAAAGGAATCTGGCGATGACATCTCTAACAAATAAAGCAGCAAGCACGATTACCCATACAGAAGCCGTGAGCCATACGGCAGCTAATATGAGTCGCTGGACAGGACGTGCGGAGCCGTTTGAGACAGCTCGCGCTCGCTACTGGTATCAAATAGCGCAGCCTTATGCCTTTGATAGCACCAGTCAGCAAAACGGCCAGCGTATTGGGCTGGTCGGTTTCGCTTGTGACCAAGGTGTCAGGCGCAATCAAGGACGTGTGGGCGCAAGAGCCGCACCGCCATTGATTCGTCAGGCGTTTGCTGCACTGCCAGTCATCGCTGAGCTACAGCAGCGCTTTGACAATCAACTGCCAACCTTACTGGGTGATGCGGGTGATATTCACTGCCATGATCATGATGAATTTGCCGCAAACATGCTAGAACAAGCACAACTCAATTATGCCGATAAGGTAAGCCAGATTATCAAGCAAGGTGGCTTACCCATCGGTCTTGGCGGTGGTCATGCTATTGCTTATGGTAGTTTTTTAGGATTGTGGCAAGCGCTGCAGCAGACAGACGCTACCAATAATACAGACGCGCTGCTGCGTATTGGCATTATTAACTTTGATGCTCATCTTGATATTCGTCAGTCTGATGTCGCTACCTCGGGTACGCCATTTCGACAAATTGCCGAGCATCTTGACGAGCAAGGTCAGCCATTTAATTATTGTTGTATTGGCGTCAGTCGTTTCTCTAACACCGCTGCGCTCTTTGATCGTGCTGAGCAATTGGGCGTGCATATCATCAGTGATGAAGAGTGTACCAATAAAAAATGGAAAAAAATTGCTGCTCAAATAACCAGTTTCATCGAGAGCGTCGATATTATTTATTTAACCATTGATATGGATTGCTTACCATCTAGCGTCGTACCTGGTGTCAGTGCACCTGCTGCCTATGGTATTGAGCTCAGTTTCGTTGAGCGCGCGGTCAAACTTATCTTGTCCTCTGGTAAGGTAAAAGTAGCCGATATTGCTGAGATCAACCCTACTTTTGATATTGATTCGCGTAGCTGCAAAGTTGCCGCTCGTCTTTTGGCTACTATTATCGAGCAGCATTTACTAAATTTATAGATAAAGGCTTATAAGTTTAACTTTAGAAATGAATTTTATATATTTACCTGATTATCAGTATTAAGCAGGAGCTTATTATGAACAACTCTAGCGAACAGATACTTGACGACTCTATCAATACTACCGATGCTATGGATGCCTTAACAACGTTTGACCATATTATTATCAATGCCAATCTTGCGACGTTTTCTACGCAATATGGTTTCGATATTTATGCTGACAATAAGGACAGCGCCGCCGCAAAAAGTACACCTTATGGTCAGTTAGAAAATGCGGCTATCGGTATCAAAGATGGCAAAATTGCATGGATTGGGGCGCATGCGCAAATGACGCCCTATCTCATCCATTATCAAAGTCAGCAAATCAAAGATGCCAATGGTCATTGGATAACGCCCGGACTCATCGACTGTCATACTCATATCGTCTATGGCGGCAACCGCAGCAATGAGTTTGAAGCGCGTTTACATGGTGCTAATTATCAAGATATCGCTGCCAAAGGCGGCGGTATTGTCTCAACAGTTCGTTCTACGCGTGAGGCTAGTTTTGAGGCGTTATTTGCGCAAAGTGAAAAGCGCTTGCTTGCCCTTATTAAAGAAGGCGTGACCAGTATCGAGATTAAGTCCGGCTATGGCTTAGACCTAGAAACTGAACGTAAGATGCTGAAGGTAGCGCGCCAGCTTGGCGAAAAGCATGATATTCATGTTAGTACCACTTATTTAGCCGCTCATGCGCTACCGCCTGAGTACAAAGACAATGCCGATGACTATATCGAGCAAGTTTGCCAGTGGTTACCAATCTTGCATAGCGAGGGCTTGGTCGATGCAGTCGATGGCTTTTGTGAAAATATCGCTTTTACTGCTGAGCAGATTAAGCGCGTCTTTGAAGTCGCACGCTCATTAAACTTACCAGTGAAACTGCATTCTGAACAGCTATCAAATATAGGCGCTAGCGCTTTAGTAGCAGAATATAAAGGGTTATCAAGCGATCATCTTGAGCACTTAGTAGAAGATGATATCAAAAAAATGGCAGCAAGCAACACTGTTGCCGTGCTATTACCGGGCGCGTTTTATACCTTGCGTGATACCAAGTTACCACCGTTCGAAGAACTGCGTAAACATCAAGTACCAATGGCAATTTCGACTGACTGTAATCCAGGTACCTCACCGCTGACATCGCTGTTACTAGCGATGAACATGGGCTGTACGCTATTTTATATGACCCCTGAAGAAGTATTGGCAGGGGCAACGGTTCATGCAGCTCAAGCGTTAGGTCTAGCTCATAAAGGGCGTATAGAAGTTGGCTGTGATGCGGATTTGGCACTTTGGGATATCACTCGCCCTGCTGATTTAGCCTATCAAATGGGGCTAAATCCTATTGAAGGTATTATGATTAAAGGTGCATGGCGTTAAACTTTACCACTCGTTTTTGACCACGCTCTTTTAAATCCTAAAAAGCCCCAATCAATGAATGATTGAGGCTTTTTGGTTTATGAAAAGAATTTATGACATTAACAACTTATGTCTTATAGTGAGTTCAATATAAAAGAGTTACGTTCAGAATAGCATTATGCTGGGATAAATTTCTCTCGCTTGATGTGCGCTTCGCACTCCAGAGGCTTCGCAAAACTTATCCCAACAGTACTGTATTCTTTTTAAATTGAATCGACTGTACTATGATCTATAAACCGCTCTTAGTTCAAGATACCATAAGCAACTAAGGCATCGGCAACACGTTTAAAGCCGACGATATTAGCGCCAGTCATATAATCGATATAACCTTTATCAGTTTGATGGTATTTTTCTGAGGCTTCAGCAGCGCCGTCATGAATATTTTTCATAATAACTTTTAAACGCGCATCAATCTCTTCAAAAGTTTTGTACTGACGTACAGAGTTCTGTGACATCTCAAGACCAGATACCGCTACGCCGCCTGCATTTGCCGCTTTACCTGGAGCATAGTGCACACGGTGCAAGCGGATATGATCAATTGCTTCTGCAGTCAATGGCATATTAGCGCCTTCAACCACGTACTTAATGCCGTTCTCAACCATCAGCTTAGCGTCGTCTTCATTCACTTCGTTTTGCGTGGCTGATGGAATAGCAATATCGCCTTTGATATGCCAAGGCTTTTGTCCAGCGAACCATTCACCGCCATAGACAGCTACGTAATCTGCTAATGGTTGGCTTTTTGCTTTTTGCGCTTTTAACCAGTTGATTTTTTCTTGATTTAGACCCGCCCCATCATACAAGGTACCTTGCGAATCAGATACGGTGACCACAACACCGCCCAGCATATGAGCTTTTTCAGCAGCATGTAGAGAGACGTTACCCGCGCCTGAAACCAGTACTCGCTTACCATCTATGCGCTCATTTTGAGCCGTTAGCATATTTTCTAAGAAGTAAACCGCGCCATAGCCCGTCGCTTCCGTACGCATCAAACTGCCACCAAACCCTACGCCTTTACCAGTCAATACACCGCCGTATTCGCGGGTCAGGTTTTTATACATGGCAAACATATAGCTGATTTCGCGTCCGCTAACGCCGATATCACCTGCCGGTACGTCCGTATCTTTATTGATATAGGGATGCAGCTCACGCATGAAAGCATAGCAAAAACGACGGATTTCGTTGTCTGATTTGCCCTTTGGATCAAAATCAGAACCACCTTTAGCGCCGCCCATTGGCAAACCGGTCAAGGCATTTTTAAAAATTTGCTCAAAACCTAAGAACTTTAAAACCGATTGATTGACGGTTGGATGAAATCTAATACCACCTTTATAAGGACCTAACGCGTTACTAAATTGGACACGCCAGCCGCGATTAACCTGTACTACACCTTTATCGTTTTCCCAGTTGATACGGAAACCCATCACGCGGTCAGGCTCAACCAAGCGCTCAAAAACTTTGAAAGCATCATATTCAGGATGAGAGTCATATAGTGGCGCAATCGTGATTGCAACTTCTTTTACTGCCTGAATAAACTCAGGTTGATGGGCATAACGTGCTTCGATTTTTTCGATTGCCTGACTGATACTCATATAAGTTCCTTAGGGTAGAAATTGTAATCGTGCTGATTTACACCGGCGCACTATCGCATACCCGAAAATGATAGGATGGTGAACACAGATGTAGGATTGATGTCGCTGCTATACGCTATTTGGTATGACAACTGGTGGGATTAGAATCCAACGGTTTGGGTCGCTAAATTATGATAAAGAAGCCCAGACTATTTTTATCTCACAACTGTATATCATTTTTTTGATGTATACGTCTAGTAAATATCAGCATCATCAAAAGTTATGGATAAGTTTTTATCATTAAAATATCTGAAAATAGTGCGTAGTAAACACTTAATAATTAAAAAAAGGTGATTAGTTCAGAAAGCTTTAGACGACTAAAGCAAATATTGAAGCATTTGTCTTTAACAATGAATAATGGTTTCATTAGCACTATCAAAAGGCGTCGATGAAGAGCGCATTCGAGCTATGCAGCTTTTATTGTCACTGGGTGATCGTATAGGCCGCGAATTGGCTTGTGGTAGCACCGACCGTATTATGATTCAAGGTGTGAAAAACTATGTAATCATGACTTCATCAGGTTATAAGACTGCAATGAATATTAGGGCTAAACTGAATGCCAAACTTGGCTTAATATTCTTAGATATTGAATGTGCTTTGGAGGCATTGATGAAATTAATGGGATAAGTGGTGTTAAAGAACCATCAACGCTGTTTGATACCTCATCTAGCTATCAATCGCTTTATCAATAACACTTTAAATGAAAATAGGCACCTTGTCTTATAAAAATTATTTAAGGCATTGCACACTGTTTATATGCAATGCGTCATTAGCACATTTAAGTAATGGAAATAGCCATTCACAATGAGATGTTAATACATTAAGGCACCTGATGTGGCAACGCTCATTCTAAAGCTACTTAAACTGACTGCCACTGCTCACGAGTCAGATTATATAAGACATGTTCAGCGAGTAAATGATTTGACTCAAGTGCAGGATGATAAAAATTGTTTTGCGTATCAGTCATCCTGATACGCTTCATAAGCAGTTGAGAGCGCTTATTAATCACAGCAGTAAATGCAACTACCTCCTCAAGCGCTAGCTCGCTGAAAGCAAAATCTAAAGACGCGCGAGCAGCTTCAGTTGCATAGCCTTGTCCCCAAAACTCCTTACGCAGTCGCCAAGCAATCTCAACACAGGGAGCAAAAGACATATCAGCATGCGTCTGATTTAAGCCAACAAAACCAATAAAGGCATCATTTTTTTCTGAACTCTCTTTTAAACTGAGCGCCCAAAATCCCCACCCATTATCTGCAATCAGCTGCTGGCATTTATTCGCAATAATATCGCTCACTTTAGCTGATAAAAGCTTGGGGAAATACTTCATAACCTCTGGATCGGCATTCATAGCAGCAAATATTGCAAAATCGCTTGCTTGCCACTGTCTAAGATAAAGACGCTCTGTTTCTATATAAGGTTTCATTCGGTACTCTATAAAGCTCATTAAATTGCCTATTTACATAATTTCTCAAGCCATTCTTATGATGGCTACCCAGTTTAAGCCGCCACAATCAATAGTCGGCTTATGATTATGGCTGGTAGTTATCATTAGTAACTTATCCGCCATTGTAATCACCTAGCCTTTCTCTTAGTATCGTTTGATAAGTATCGTTTGATAAGTATCGTTTGATAAGTATCGTTTGATAAGTATCGCTTAATAAGCATATTGATTACAGTCAGCTTCAGGTAAGAAAGCTTACTTCAAATGGTACTTCATTAGATAAAAACAGACAATAAATTAGGTAAAACATATGGAAAACTCAAAGCAGTTAACATCAGAGCAGCCACTACGCATCGATATCGTATCAGACGTGGTCTGCCCTTGGTGTGTCGTCGGCTATCGCCAACTAGCAGCAGCACTAGAGCAAACCAATACTGATCATGAGATACATTGGCATCCGTTTGAGCTAAATCCTAATATGCCAAGCGAGGGTCAAAACATGCGTGAGCATATCATGGAGAAATATGGCTCAAGCAAAGCCGAGTCAGAAGCTAGCCGCACTAGAATAGCCGAGGCAGGTTCTGATGTCGGCTTTCAGTTTAATTTTAATGATGACTTGCGTATGCACAACACCTTTAATCTGCATCAGCTTTTGCATTGGGCTGAGCAGCAAGGGCGTATGCATGAGTTAAAGCAGGCATTATTTATCGCGCACTTTACCGATAATAGAAACCTCTCTGATATCAGGGTGCTTGCCGATATTGCTGCAGAGATTGGGTTAGATGGTAAAGAAGCGTTGACGGTTTTAGAAGACCAGCGGTTTGCCAATGACGTACGTGAGATAGAGCAGCATTGGCAAAGGCAAGGTATTCAAAGTGTCCCTGCTATCATTTTTAATGAGCAGCACTTGGTTAGTGGCGCACAAGGCGTGGACAATTATGTCAATATTTTAGAGCAGCTAGGCAATATGAAAGAGTAAATTAAGATTTTTTAGTAGGGCCATTTGTATGAATAAAGAGAAACTAATCACCCTATCAGATGAAACTGAGATCCTTATCTTAGATCAACTACGGGTTTATATGAATGATGAATTCGATATCGATATTGGTAATTTACCGGCGAAGTTCTTATTGGATTTTATCATCGAAACCGTAGGTCCGCATTTTTATAATCAAGTCGTCGATGACATGGAGCCATGGCTATACGAGAGGTTTACGGGGATGTTAGAAGATATGCATAGCTTTAAAAAGGACTAAAAGATAGACAGAAAAAAGCCGCTCCTATGATACCTATGATAGGAGCGGCTTTTTTCTGTCTATAGTACTAATTTTATAACTGTTACAAGTTAAAAATGAATAACCGTACGAATACTCTCGCCTTTATGCATCAAATCAAACGCTTCATTGATGTCCTCTAATGGCATCGTATGAGTGATAAAGTCATTTAATGGAATATCACCTTGCATATAACGATCGACATAGCCGGGCAGCTCTGAACGTCCTTTGACGCCCCCAAAAGCTGAACCACGCCAGACGCGACCAGTCACTAGCTGGAATGGACGGGTTGAGATCTCTTTGCCTGCACCAGCGACACCGATGATGACCGACTCGCCCCAACCTTTATGACAGCACTCAAGCGCTGAACGCATAACATCGACATTACCGATACACTCAAATGAGTAATCTACACCGCCATCCGTCATCTCGACGATAACCTCTTGGATAGGTTTGTCATAATCTTTAGAGTTGATGCAATCAGTTGCGCCTAGCTTTTTGGCGAGCTCAAATTTATCTTCGTTAATATCAATACCGATAATACGACTGGCTTTTGCCATTTTTGCACCGATAATAGCCGCTAAGCCAATACCCCCAAGACCGAAAACCGCAACGGTCGCGCCTTCTTCAACCTTAGCGGTATTCATGACTGCACCCAGACCAGTGGTCACACCACAACCAAGTAAGCAAACTTTTTCTAACGGTGCATTGGCGTCAACTTTGGCTAAAGAGATCTCTGGCAATACCGTATATTCAGAGAAGGTTGAGCAACCCATATAATGGAAAATTGGCTGACCGTCTTTATAAAAACGGGTGGTGCCATCTGGCATCAAGCCTTTACCTTGAGTCTCACGTACCGCTGAGCATAAGTTGGTTTTACCTGAAGTACAGAACTTACATTCGCCACATTCTGCGGTATATAAGGGAATGACATGGTCACCCACTTGGACGCTAGTCACGCCTTCACCGATTTGCTCAACGATACCGCCACCTTCATGACCTAGGATAGCTGGGAATACACCTTCTGGGTCTTCACCAGATAAGGTAAACGCATCGGTATGGCAGACGCCACTGGCGATGATTTTAACCAATACTTCGCCTTTGCGCGGTAGCATGACGTCCACTTCTTCAATCGATAATGGCTGATTAGGGCCCCAAGCAATGGCGGCTTTTGATTTGATAAATTTATCTGACATAAAAGTCTCTCTTTTTAATGGTTGAATTTTAATAGTGTGATTATTTTATATTACTTCCCTGCTAATGATAATATAGCATATTTGCAAATATCTTTTACACAGTGGTAATAATCATGAAGTGGGATGGTATCAGTGAGTTTGTCTACGTGGCAGAATTTGAGAGCTTTACTAAAGCGGCGGCAAAGCTTGCTATCTCGACAGCGCAAGTGAGTCGGCAAGTCACTGCACTGGAGAAGCGGCTCAATACTAAGCTGCTGTATCGAACGACACGCAAAGTGTCGCTAACAGAAGAAGGGCGGGTGTTTTATCAGCATTGCCGCAGCATCCTTGATGGACTTGATGCCGCAGAGCAAGCGGTCAGTAATTTGCAGTCCAAACCGCAAGGTCGCATCAATCTGACAGCTCCTGTCACCTATGGGGAGCAGCAGCTATTGCCACTGATAAATGATTTTATGGTGCAATATAGTGATATCGAAGTGACGGCTTTTTTGAGCAATCAGAAGATTGATTTGATTGAAGGTGGTTATGATTTGGCAATACGTATCGGTAAGCTGAGCGACTCTACGATGATGGCAAAAAAACTCAGTCACCGTACCAACTTTGTCTGTGCATCGCCCGCTTATTTTGAGAAATATGGTCGCCCAAAAACCTTGGATGAACTCAGTCAACACAGCTGCTTATTGGGTACACTTGATTATTGGCATTTTAAAGAAGCAGATACAGAGCGCAATATACGCGTGAGCGGCAAGATACGTTATAACAGTGGTTATAGCTTGGTTGATGCCGCGCTAAAGGGGCTTGGCATCGTACAACTGCCAGATTATTATGTACAAAAACATCTAGCAACCGGTCGTTTAATGACGGTATTGGACGAATATAGAGAGCAAGAAGAAGGGATATGGGCAGTCTACCCGCACAATCGTCATTTATCGCCAAAAATTAGGCTGTTGGTAGACTATCTAGCAGATCATTTGGCTTAATAATTCGTTAAGGCATGTTGCAATGCGACTCTTTACTATGCACCGTTTATTACGCACAATGTAATGATGCACTATAAGGACTCGATGTTGCCAACCATCACTCATTGAACAAACGACCACCATAAAAAAGGAATTTCTATGCTTAAGATTATCTCTATTGCGGCCCTAGCTTTGGCTGTATCCTCTTGCGCCAGTGTTGAAAATATTTTAAATGCGCCTGATAAGATGCCATCAACGCCAGACACGATGACTGCTATCAATGCTAAAAAAGGTTTGGTTACGATGCAAAGTCCTCATTCTGTGCAAGATACCGCTGATAAGCTGGCAGCGATTATTGAAAGCAAAGGTATGAAGGTATTCGCACGCGTCGATCATCAAAAAAATGCACAAAGTGTCGATTTAACATTAAGACCAACACAGGTCATTATGTTTGGTAACCCAAAAGCGGGTACGCCATTGATGCACTGCGAGCAAAGCGCCGCCATCGACTTACCGCAAAAAATTCTCATCAGCGAAGATGCCGATAAAAAAGTATGGCTATCATATAATAATCCTGAGTATTTAAAAAATCGTCATAACATCAAAGGTTGTGATACCGAGATCGCTAACATCTCAAAAGCGCTCAACAGTGTTAGTAAGGCAGCTATTGCCAAGTAAATTTCTAGCAGAAAATTTAATAAATAAAAAGGTGGGTAGCCAAATCACAACCCACCTTTTTTCTATCTCTAGAATATTAACTCATTTATTAGCAATGCTCAGAGCGTGCTATTTGCTCATGCAACTCTACTTTTAATTTCTTTGCACATTCGATAATCTTTTTTCGACCGGCAGGTATAGCGCCATACTCAATCGCTATTTCACGCATTTGCACGGTGACATCGTAGTGCGGGTAACTGGCATGACGATGGAATAAGCGCGCATCCACTTCAATCAACGCAGCAAAATCATGCAGCTCTTGCAAGGTATCTGCCAGCAGATGGCACCACTTATAGCCTTTAAACTCTATCTGCATAAAATCGACGTATATCGCCATAGAGCTATCCCTTTATTTATTGCTTTAAAATAATTTAAGTACTTTTACTCTAGTGCATCTACCACACACAAATCAGTATAACCTTGGTAATTCCCTTACGTCTTTCTTTAGCTGCTTAAGTACTTGCTGGTACTCATTATTACTCATATCTATCGTGCTCAAACGCCCATAACGCAGCTGACGATAATCCTGTTTAATCTGCTCGATTTTCATTTGAGCCACTGTTAAAGCATTGCTGTCTACCAACTGACTAGGACTACTACTCTGAGTATTTGTCCCTGTGTTTGCTTCAGGTTTTGGACGAGCACTTGTATCAAGTGACATTGCCAAGCGTTCAAGCCATGCCAATTGCCCTTCACTCTCAAACCTAGCCAACGTTTTATTATTCTTGCCAATACGTTTTGATAGCTGTGCAAGTGGCAGATCTGCTGGATGCCAGCGCTTGCGGCGGCGTTGCCAAATGACAAAAACGAGAATTACCATGACGGTAATAGCACTCACTGCCAACCAAATAATTTGCTGCATCACTGAGCGGATGTTAAACCATTTGAGTAGTGAGTCCGCTTGCTTGTCCTGATCGTAACCAACGACGTCTTTTTGCCAATAGTAACTGGCTTGATCTGAGAGGCGGCGTAAGGTTTGTAGCATCTGATACTGCTGATAGCTGATTTGCGCGCTAGCCCCATCACCAAACATTGTAGCTCCCTGCAACTGCGTCAGCGCATCCATCCCCTGCTCGACCCGCTCAGGCGCAACAAATGCAGTCGGATCGACACGTACCCAGCCTTGACCCTCAAGCCAAACCTCCGTCCAAGCGTGTGCATCCTTCTGCCGCACCTCCCACACATTGCCACCGCGGCTTGGCTCGCCACCTTGATAGCCTGCCACGACGCGTGCTGGAATACCAGCAGCCCGCATCATAAAGGTAAAGCTGGAAGAATAATGCTCACAGAATCCCGCTTTGGTCTCAAATAAAAACTCATCAATACGATTATTATTCAAGCGTGGCGGCGATAGTGTATAGCGAAAGTCTGTTTTATGGATCCAGCGCTCAATAGCTGCCATATAGCGTAGAGGATCTGAGCCTGACTGGGCAAAAAGCTGCTGGGCTAATGCTCGTGCTTGTGGGTTGCCTTTATTAGGCAAGGCAAGATTTAGTCGTCGTGCCTCGTCAGTGAGTATAGGGTCAATCTGCATCGGCGTAAACTGTGCTACATCGTAGCGTAATTGCTGAGTAACAGGCTGGTCTTTTAACAGGGTAAAGTCTGAGGTGACACTGACATCTTGCTGCTGGGTAAACGGATAATCGAGTCCAAATAACCAGTTTTGTTGTGTGGGTTCTAAAATAACCTCATAGCTGGTAGGCGCAACTTTCACTTCATCGGGGATAGTAGCAAAGGCGTTCTCAATCCAAACAGGCATTTGCGGTCCAGGTCGCCATTGTTGTTGCTGAGGGCTTTGACGCCAAGTAATGCCATCAAAATCGCTAAATACCAAGCCTCGCCAATACAACTCCTGCTGCGGGGGTCTATTGTCTGTAAACTCTACGCGGAAAGCCAATTCGGTTGACTGACCTAAATTAGCAAAATCACCTGGCGACATACTATCAGAGACGCCTGTGGTCGCTTGCTGACCTGATAACTGTACTGACCATAGTGGGGGCAAACGCGGAAAGAATAGGAATAGCACCACCAATAATGGCAATGCTCCAATACCCAATACACCCAAGGTGCGCAGACGACCATCACCGCGACTATTCCCATCATCATTTAGCGCGATAAATGCCAGCAACACAACAATCGTGCCAACAATCACTTCTAAAGTCGTTATTAACCCTTGATCCATCAAAAACAACGCTGCAAGTACAAACAGTGAAAGATTCAACACCACATAAGCATCGCGCCGCTTGTAAAGCTCCCACAGTTTACTGATAAGGCAGAGCACTAAAAATGCCACGCCCATATCCAGTCCAAATGCAGTATTGTAGGTCAGCCATAGACCGACAAGACCCAGCAAGAAACCGAGCATTTGCATGCCTTGATAGACGCGTTTTAAATATGCTATTTTTTTAAAACGCACTTTGATGCGTGGCAATTGGGCAATAATACTGACGACAGCAAAACCCATTAGCCATAATGGTAAGTGTGCCGCATGAGGTAAGATAACAATGACTTGGGCAATTAATACCCAATAATAGGCTGGTAGCGCTAAAAAATTGCGATACCATTTTCTAGCGTAACCGTGGTCAACACTAGCGCGGGTGCTTTGACCCGTTGCCAATTGCTCAAAAATGGCTGTCTCTGTAGAATTTTTAGTAAGAAAATCGATCGATACATTTTCAATGTCATTTGAGGAAGATCGTTTAGAATTGTTCATGGCGCTTTTGCCAATCTTAGTAAGCAAGCTTGTGCAAAGCTGTCGCCCTCGCCCGTCATTACCGCAGAGGAAAATTCAGACGGTGCCTCATTTGGTAAACACATATTAAACGGCACACCCAATTTCCCTAGTGTGAGCGCCCCGTGAGCCAGTTGTGCCAGCTTCTGTTCATGCTGCGCAGCTGGCATATCGGCATAATCCAAGGTTTGCTCGTGACCAACAGGATCGGCAAAATGCTTGGTAAGCATACCCTGACCGCGTGCCACATGTCCCCAAGAAACTCGTGCCAGTGACTCTCCTTCGATATAGACATCTAGCCGCTCAAAGTCATCTTGACCTTGCCGATATTGCCCGCCTATAGGTAAATCCTCCAAACTGGCAACTGCATACTGCGCTTGCCAATCGAATACTTCAGGTTTTGGATAGACCCAAGCAGTACGGGCAAAATAAACATAGGACCATGCCCGCATGATACCCAAAGGGTAAACCGTTTTTATTTTTAACCGTGGTAATTCAAACTGCCCACGATTCTGCGTCGGTACAGGCAAGCGAATAATTTGCTCGTTTTGCAGTCGTGCCACCAGTATTGACTGTTTATTATCAGCGTTATGTTTAATTTTTTTGCTGATGTTTTTATCTTTCTTGCTATTAGCCCTGTCATCAGTCTGCTCAAAGCTAAATAACAACTGCCGTCTTGGTTGACGGCTCTCACTGCGCAGCTGCAAAGTTACCCAAACAGGCGCACCCGCTTCTGCCATAGTCACCTCAAGCAAACGTACTTGCAGGCCTGAAATGTGCGCAAAGGTTACATGAAAGCTGATCAGCCAAACGCTAATCAAATAAAAACATAAACCTAATACTAAGTTATTGCCATAGTTAATACCGGCAATAAAAGTAATGATCAGCAGTACCGCAAATAGCATGCCTTCCCGGCTAAAAAATATATAGACATTACGCAAATTGAGCTTGGCGCTGTCACTTTTGGGCGCACGCGAGGCGAACCAACGGCTTAATGCTGAAGTGGCTGGTACGGTGAAAGCTTTTGGCAAAAGGCTCATGGCTACCCTATCATTACCATAAAATTGACAATATCATTGATATTCAGAGAAAGCGTTCGATACCAATATGTTGAATAATTACTTAGAGAATCACCTTCAGTGTTAAATGATTTTAGATGAGCATTTATCGAATCATAAACATTTAAACAATAACTGCTACTTCTAACAAAATACGTTGAGAAATGGTCGGGGTAGCTTGCCCGCCAGTGACATGGGCTGGCACAAAACGCTGACCCAAACGATGGTCGGTGACTGCAGCAAATACCGCTTGAATATCTTCAGGCGTGACCTCCATATGTCCTGATACATAGGCGTAAGCCTGCGCGGCGCGCTGTAGTGACAATAAACCGCGCGGCGACAGCCCATGATACTCTTGGCTTGCTCGCGTCTTTGCGACCAGACGCTGAAGATAATCCAAGACCACATCTGCGATGTATACCTGCTTAACCCCTTGCTGCGCCAATAACACCGCTTCTGTATCAAGCACCGCATTCAAACTGTTTAAAAGCTCGCGGCGATCTTGACCTTTTAATAATGCCCGCTCTGCTGCAGCTGATGGATAACCAAGCGATAAGCACAATAAAAATCGATCTAGCTGCGACTCAGGAAGCGGGTAAACACCTGCTTGCTGCAAAGGGTTTTGAGTGGCTATCACAAAAAATGGCCTGGGTAAGGGATAACTTTGCCCATCTTGTGTCACTTGCCGCTCCTCCATCGCTTCAAGTAAAGCGCTCTGGGTTTTGGGACTTGAGCGATTGATCTCATCAGCGAGCAGCAGCTGGGTAAAGATAGGACCTGCTCGAAACTCAAATTGGCGCTTATTTTGATCATAGATACTCATGCCCAATATATCGGCAGGCAGCATATCATTGGTGAACTGCACACGGCTAAAGCTCAAGCCTAATAACTGAGCTAAACCTTGTGCCAAAGTCGTCTTACCCATACCCGGCAAGTCTTGTAGCAATAAATGACCGCCTGCTAAAATACCACTAAGCGCAAGCTTAACTACTTGCGATTTATCCAATACGATTTGATTCAATTGCGCCATTAACTGAGCAATTTTTTGCTGATTATGGCTATAATCAGCAGCACTAGGCACCGTTTGAGGACGCGTTTCTGATATCAGCTGATGTTTCGATGAAAGGGGCATATTAGTGGCTGCGTTAAGGCGATTATGGGTTTAATTTATGAGGAAAACAAAAGGTATCAGGTAAGGGTTATTTGTCATTTTCAACACTTGGGGCAGCTGCGCGAAGGGTAGACAAGTAGGCAATCACATCAGCGCGCTCTTTAGAATCTGGCATCGGGTCTGATAGCATTTTCGAATCTGGCATGGCTTTTTCAGCATCCGCAATATAAGTATCAAGCGTTTGAGCATCCCATACCCAACCCGAGGCTTTAAGTCCTTCACTATAAGTATAATCTGCAAGTTCCGCTGCCGGCGCGCCATAAATATTCATCAGCTGTGGGCCTTTTTTATTGAGACCGGGGTTTAACTGATGACACTGACCACAAGCATCTTGATATATGAGTGCACCATTATCGGCATCGCCTTCAATATAAAGCGGTAGCGTGACAGTAGGACGATAATCAGGCGGCGTTTTCTCACAAGCACTTAGTAGCAAAGCAGCAACAAGCATACCGACCAGTTGATATTTATTGACTATAGACATGGTGTCATCTTTAATTAATAGGTATTGATGTCGATGAGTCTACATCAAACATTCTATAATGCAAAGGTTGATAGACATCGATAGCCGTCTGTAGACCATAAATGCAGAGTATCTATATAGTATTTATGAATATAAAATAAGACTTAACTCTCATTAGAGACTTTGATACTGTTACTCGGCATTTCTAAATAATTGCCTTGTAGGTAGCGTGCGCCGACACTCCATGCAACAGACATGGTTGCAGCATCTTCAATATAAGGCATCAATACATCAACATTAATCTCATTGGTACGTACGATAATTGATTTGACCGTTTCTAAATTGTCAGTGGCATCAATCCCTTCGACATAATTATGGGCTAAACGTACCACATTAGGATGAACAAAATTGGCAAGCTCCACAGATTTTATGGATGAGCCAAAATTATTGATACTAAGCTGGCAGTTTACCTGACTGAGTGCGGTGAATTGAGATTTCGCTACTGTTAAGTAATCTGAGATGTCTTTTTCATTGAACTGTAGTGTCAAGGCCCCAGCTTTACCACCGATGGCATTGATGAGCTGGCTTGCAACACTGGGCAGTTTTTTATCGATTAAGGACGCACTGGTTAGCTGTACCAGTAACCGCGCCTCTGGATGGGTTTTACGCACTTCATTGATTCTCTTACAGGCATTAATCAATACCCAGCGGTCTATTTTTTCTAATAATTGATGAGATTTTGCAACCGCCATAAACTGTTCTGGCGTCAATACGGTATTCTCAGCATCTGCTAGCGGCAGCCGCAGGAATACTTCAAAGAAGTCACTACGGTCATTATTGATGTCATATATAGGCTGGAACAATAACTCAAAGCGATTATTGGTAATGGCATCGACCAAGGATTCTGCTAGCGCATGATCGTCACTATTGGCGTGCTCACTTGCATCATATAGATGATAACGGCCGCCATGATTGGAGGTCTCAATCATGATTTGATTGATGGCATCCATGGCGCGCTCAAGCAACACTCTAGGCTCAGGCGTATTTTTTTCAATTTTAACAATCGCAGTACTTGCTGTCGTATTGGTTGTGCGCTTATCCACTTCAATAAGCATCTTACTGATACTCATGCCAATCTGTTCAGCCAGCTTTTCAAGCGCAGCTGTCGTCTGATTTTCGACCAAAATAGTGAATGCTGTATCACTAAAGCGGCTGACATGACCATCGACTACCAGCTCATCTAAGGTATTAGCGACTTGTTTCACCGTGCTATCAATACCTTGCAGACCTAAACTGCTTCTAATTTTTCCGACATTATCGAGTTGCACATAAAAAAGCGCCGCCGTTAAAGCCCCTTTTCTTGCCTGCTCATATGCTGCCGCCAGCTGCTCTTCAAAGCTATGGCGATTATCAATGCCCGTTAAGCTGTCTTTACGCTCAGCTTCAGCCAAACGTTTGGCGACCTCAATGCTATTGCTATTATTTTGTTGAATAATAATCTGGGTGACCGGCTCACCATCTAGTGTCGCTATTGCCAATTGTAGTTTTGCTTCAAACGTACTGCCATCCTTACGTCTACTCTCAAAATTAAACTCAACGTCTTTACGGTTCCCTTTGTCGAACTGACGTAAAAACTGTTTAACAGCTTTAACATTATCACCGCCTGCAATCAAATCAATCACAGGTATACCGATAATATCGTTCATTGCCTCAAAACCAAATAACTGCAGATACGGATCATTGGCAAAGATATGAATACCTTGATCAATGTATGCGACTGCACTTTTTGAGTTTTTAATCAATACGTTTGCGCGCTGTTCTGCCTCAGAGAGCACAGACTGCAATGTCTTAAGCTGTTGGCGACTGTGCAAGTTTTCGTGCAATAAGCGAATAGCCATGATGACTGCCATTTCTTGCTCTACATAGAGTGCCTTAACCATCGTACCATTCATGATAGACGGTAAGCCTTCGTCATTGTGAGCGTTGGCTACCGTGTTTTTACTTATCAAACAAACCGATGGTAAGTCAATATCTTGCTCTTGAATGATAGCAACCACGTCGGTGAAATTCATATCATACGCTTGACCAAAAACCAACACATCCCATGATTGACGCAATGATTTTAGCAACTCATCTTTATCGTCCAAAAAACCTAAATTCACGCTGTCATAGTATGAACCGAGCAAGTCTACAAGGCGCTCAGCATAAAGCTGATCAGCATCGATAACCAATAAGTTCAAGAGAGACTGAGTACGCATAGAAAGCCTTTTTAATCTTAAAAAATAATATGAATCGCCGCTGAGCTGTCGTCAAATATATAAAAGATAGCAGAATATTAAGAAACAGCGTCGTAGTTATTGTTGTCATTATAAACAATAATTTAGCCGACTGTTGCTTAACTTATCATGGTAATTGTTAAATAATTCGACATAGCAATTTTATATGACACGAGTAACTAGGTCTTTAGAGGTCCGGCTTTTATGTAGATTAACGTCATTAACCCTGCACCCCCTCATATTGGCTAAATTCATCAGTCACCATTAGACTACGACCCAAGCGCAAAGATTTCTGTTGGTCGTTAATACGCATGATAACCTTATCATCTGTTTGAAAATGAGAGGTCGGCAATAATAGACTATAAGACGTTTGTAGGTGTTCATCTGCTCCGATGACAAACGCTGGCACAAAATGCTGACTGCGATTCTGTCTATCTTGTAGACAAATTCCACAGGCGATTATCTTATGACCAAGGATTTGCCACTCAAGCTCGGGTTTTGCGCTATCCAAATTAAGCCAACGCACCACTCCCATAGACCATTTAGGCTCGGTAGCCTTATCTTTGTGGCACAATAAAAAAAGGCTCATTATTTGTAAAGGTGGTGCGATGGAAATGAGATCATCAATTTTATCAATTGTCTCAGATGAATCTAGAAACAAGCGTAGGGTACGAAAGTGTGACAACTGATTATTACCCTCAAATATTTCCGCCCTTAATTCTTTATGGGTAGCATTATTTTTTGGTAAGGTATCATAACGCGGCTGCTGATACTCGGGCAGGTTTTTAAATGCTATTAAACTTCTAAAAGCTTCACCGTTACTGATGCGGTAATGTATCTCATTAAAACCCGATATTATCGTCGCCGTCTGCTTTGTATTGTGATCAATAGGAGGCATGCGCTTTGGTTTAATATAACGATATCTTATCGCCATTGAAACGGTATTAATCAGAAAATATTCAACCCCTCTTCGATCAGTATCGATTAAGGTTTTTATACGCGATTGTAAATACGTCACTAAAGGTTCAAGCTCTATAAATAAGCAGGTGTGATGAGCATCATATGGGTTGATAGTAGATAATGCAGTTAAGTAAGTAGGTGGCTCTTTACTCTGTAGATTGACGAACACTCGCGTTGCTGTGCGCGGCTCTATGCTAGCAATTATATGTGCACTCCACGCTGGCAGCAGACGCTGTAGCAGTAGGATATGAGGTCGACGCAGTGCACGTACATTTAGCAACTCATGCAAGCATATTTGGCAATATAAGTGATGGATAGTATCACCTTGCTGCGCTGGAATGTAAGCACTCAGCACGATATGTGAGGCTCGCTGCTGGCATGCGTTAAGATATAAGTTATTTACATTGGCCCATATATAGGCTGGCGACTTTTGATAGCAAAAGCCATCTTCAAATAGCAGTTTTTGATACATCAGTAGCGTTTGGTAAGTGGCAATCGCCAAGGTAACAGGAGATGATTTTTCACTGGTAAAATAGCGCTGCAACAGATTACTTGAAGGTGCTTGCTGCTTATCCTTTAAAAGGGTAATTTCGCGGCGTATCACGCCGTCATAGGTCATAATCAATGAATAGTACAGCGACTTAACCCGAGCAACATAGCCAAGCTGAGCTTCATTGAGCGCCCCTGTCTCATAAATGTACTGTTGGCGTAGCGCCGCAATTAGCTGACTGGCGGCATTAGTGACAATCTTAATCAATCTTAAACGCTGCCTATCATCAGTAGGAATCAGGCGCAATTCTGTTAATACTTTTTCTATTTGTTCGACTTGCTGGGCCTCTGTTTGCGCTGGCAATAGTGCCGCCCATTTATGCAAGTGCGGCTCATTGCTACTCTTAAACTTATTGCAAGCTTCTAAAAAAGGGGGTTCAGCCGCTAAATACGCTTGAAACGTCGATAAATTTACCATTACCATCCTTAGTAATTGCGTAAGTTATCCATGAGTGTAGAAGGATATATTCTTAAAAAAGAATATTGCTATCATACCTAACCATTCTTCTATATATGTTGCTTATTTATAATTTTCTCAAATCTATTTCTTGTTATGTATTTGCCAAAATAAAAACCCTATCATAGTGCACAATTTACTTATTGTTGTAAACATTAATTGGTACCTTGAAAGGTTCGTTTGGCAATTCTCTGACCAGTTTGGGTACTAGGTAACCCGGTAATTTAGCCAATAGCGACCAATAAAGCTCAATGGCAAATTTCTCATCACTGTCAAAATGAGCCGCGCCCGCTACTTTATCTAGTACATGTAGATAATAGGGCAACACGCCCGCTGCAAATAAACGCTGACTCAATGCCGTTTGCGCACTAACGCTGTCATTGATACCTTTTAAAAGTACCGCTTGATTTAATAAAGTAATTCCTGCAGCACGAGCGCGCTGCAAATACTCTGCTGTCAACGCATCAATCTCATTAGCATGATTACCATGAATGACCATAACGATTTGACAGCGGCTTTGTGCCAAACGCTCTAATAGCGCATCATCAAGCCTTGCTGGAATCACGAGCGGCAGACGGGTATGTACACGAATGGTTGTCAATTGCCCAATCGCCTCCAAAGTATCTAGCCAAGAAAATAGACGTCTATTGGTCACATTTAATGGATCACCGCCACTTAAGATAACTTCATTAACCTCAGGATGGGCGCTGATATAATCGATAATATCCTGTTTTGCGCTGGCAGTTGGCATATTGGCACTATAGTCAAAATGCTGACGAAAGCAGTAACGACAATGAATCGCGCAAGCACCAGTAATGGTTAATAGCAGTCTTGATTGATATTTATGCAGCACGCCTTTAACAGGATTATGCGCATTTTCGGCTAGTGGGTCAGCCACATAGCCCGCCACTGCCATTTGCTCTTTATGATTGGGTAGTATCTGCCTTAACAAAGGATCATCACGATCACCAACGGTCATTTTTGCCACAAAGGCACGCGGTACTCGCAGCTCAAAATGCTTAGGCACGTAGACCTCTGAGCGCAGAGATTGTAGCTCTAATATCTCAAGCAGCTCATCAATAGAGGTAATGGCTTCGGATAATTGCGTTTGCCAGTTTTTTTGTGTGATTAAATGGTTTATCATGACAACCTAATACCTGTGCCCAAAAGCCGATATTATACGCTGTTAGGGCGTCGCCTATCAAAGCAAACGTCCTATCGTTTATGTACCAGAATGGCTCATATCTTTTAGCACGGTAAATCTGGCACTCCATTTTCACTAAAAATATTTACCATCCTTTTTTTCAACCCTTTTTCTAAACCCTTAGGAGTCTTCCGTGGCAAGTTTTTCTACCAATGAATTTAAATCTGGTCTCAAAGTCATGCTCGATGGCAACCCTTGTGCCATTCTTGAAAACGAGTTTGTCAAACCAGGTAAAGGACAGGCCTTTAACCGTGTTAAATTGCGCAATCTTCGTAGTGGTAAAGTATTGGAACAAACCTTTAAGTCAGGCGATAGCTTAGAAGCTGCTGATGTCATGGACACTGAAATGAACTATCTCTATAACGATGGTGAATTTTGGCATTTCATGCATCCTGAGAGTTTTGAGCAGATTCAAGCGGACAAAACAGCGATGAGCGATTCAATAAAGTGGTTAAAAGAAAACAGCAATGCACTATGTACCATCACTTTATTCAACGGTGCTCCTCTTTCAGTAACACCGCCAAACTTCGTTGAATTGCAAATCACTGAAACCGATCCGGGTGTACGTGGTGATACCTCAGGCGGCGGCGGCAAGCCTGCAACGTTAGAGACTGGCGCTGTGGTACGTGTACCATTATTTGTGCAGCAAGGTGAGGTAGTACGTGTAGATACTCGTACTGGCGATTATCAAACGCGCGTTAGCTAAAGCTATTAATAGATAGCTCTAGTCTGTCTGTAAAAACAAAAAGCTTAACCGCTCAGAGAGAGGTTAAGCTTTTTTAATGGCTAGCAAATAAGTCATGAATAATAAAGGGTGGAATTAGACTGCCAGTTATTGTTCTAATGATTGCTTATGCATCAACCAATATTGAACCAACGCATTCAGCTGCTCTTGTTTGAAAGGCTTGGTACAATAATCCTGCATACCCACATCAAGGTATTTTTTACGCTCGCCATCCATTGCATTGGCAGTCAACGCAATAATAGGCGGTAAGTCTTGGGGCGCATACAGCTCATGAAGTTTGATGGTTGCCTGTACCCCATCCATAATCGGCATGTGATGATCCATCAAAATCACATCATAACGCTCAGGATATAAGGCAAATATCTCGATAGCTTGTTGCCCGTCATTGACGTGAGTGACCGTATGACCACCATTATTAAGGGCTTTTTTGGCAATCATCGCGTTCACACTGTCATCCTCAACCAACAGAATATGACCGACCAGCTCATCACTCGGTAACGTTATTGTGAATTCATTGTCCGTTTGCCATATCTCATAATCTTCTGCAGCAATACACGGTAGCGGCAATAATACTCTAAAGGTCGTACCATTGCCGACTACGCTATCTACTTCAATATAGCCACCCATTAGCTCCACTAGAGACTTACAAACAGACAATCCAAGTCCGGTACCACCATAAAGCCTGTGGGTATATTTATTTGCTTGATCATAAGCATCAAATATTGCCTCTAATGATTCAGACTTAATACCGACGCCCGTATCCGTAACCTCAATACATAAAGTCATTTCTTGATGAATCGTTGTACTATTTTTATCATCAATAGCAAAATCTAAACGACTATCATTACTTCCTTTAGCGTGATCGCAATCCTTATTATCTAGACAAGGATTGTCTTGCATATGTTTAACATCAATCGTTACACGCCCGCCTTCACGGGTAAATTTAATCGCATTATTGACCAAATTTACCATGACCTGCTTAAGACGTACGGGATCCCCTTTAACATAAGGCGATAGTGACTCGGTATAGTGATAGTCTAAAACTAAGCCACGTTGGCGAGCTTTGATAGCAAATAAGCTGACAACCTCATTACAGAGACTAGATAGATTCATCGGGATAGAATCGATAGTCATTTTACCGGCTTCGACTTTTGATAAGTCTAAAATACCATTGATAATCGCGAGCAAATGCTCATTTGATACTTTTATATTCTCGATATATTCTCTTTGTTCAACGCTCAGCATGGTGTCACTGAGCATCTCAACCATACCGATGATACCATTCATCGGTGTGCGTATCTCATGACTCATATTGGCCAAAAACGCTGACTTCATCTCATTGGCATATTTGGCATTACGCTGCTGCTCTTGTAGCTTTAAAGCGTCGGCTGCCATCGTCGCAAATTGGGCTAGTATATTGGCTTTTTCATCACTGAAATCATGATGAGGCTCTATATCCATCAGACATAAAGAGCCAAAACGGTACTGTTTGCCATCTTCATGCATAATGATAGGAGCGCCAGCATAAAAGCGTAGGTTAGGCCATTGGGCGACAAATGGATAAGTATTGAAGCGCTCATCATTTGCCAAATCAGCTACCACAAAAATACTATCAGACAATATAGTATAATTACAAATAGCCACATTACGTGTCGTGGTACATACCTCGTCAAGACCAATACCAGATTTTAGGTACTGAGTTTCCTCATCTATAAAAGTAATCGCAACCATCGGCACATTAAAAAACAGTTTCGCAAGCTCAGTCAGACGTGCAAAAGAAGACTCTTGATTGGTATTAAATACCTGATATTTTTTGAGCCTATTGATACGCTCCGCGTCATCTTCTGCGATAGGGTAATCAAAGTCTGGTACGTTGGATATAGACAAGGTGGACTCCATAAATTCATATCAGAGGCTTGGTTTAACAGCCGCCTGCTTAAGCAATAATTGTAATGCCTCACTCACCATAAGCATGGCAACCACTGAGGTGACGACGACCGCTGAGCCATAACCACCACAGTGCAAACCACCTGTTTGACAGCTCTTGTCTACGCGCGGTGGTTCTGTCGAATAAACACACTTGATACCGAATTTCTCTTTTAGGGCACTATTGATGCCCTTTTCATGACGCAATTTATTACGTAATTTGGCCAATAACGGATCTTGATAGGTGTCTCGTAAATCGCCGACTCTGATCTGACTGGGGTCTATTTTACCACCTGCCCCGCCAGCACAGACCAATTTTAGTTTGTTAAAGCGGCAATGCAAAGCAATGGCAAGCTTGGCATCCATATCATCGATACAGTCTAAAATCACAATCGGAGCGGTTTGTGCCGCCGTTTTTGCTTCTTCACGACTGGGCAGCAATGTTGCGACATTTTCAGTGGTCAAAAAATCATCAACCAAATGCAACGTAGCTTTTGGATTGATTTCACGAATACGTGCTGCCATCGCCTCAATTTTACTTTGCCCAAAGGTACTATCTAAAGCGGGCAGCTGCCGATTGACATTGGATGCTACCAATATATCTAAATCAATTAATGTAATAGTACCAACAGCCGTACGCGCCAAAGCCTCTGCTACCCAGGAACCGACACCGCCTACCCCAATAACATAAACATGCGCAGCAGAAAATGTATCTACCGCAGCATTACCATACAGTGTCTGAGTACCTTTAAAACGGCGCTCATACTGCTCGGCATCTCTATCTCTATCTCTATCAGGTGTCTCTAATATTTCAGATACAAACATTTGCTCTTCGATAGGCTTTGGTTGGATAATATCTGACTGCATCTGTGTGTCTTCATTCATAACGATGTGGAAACTCTTTCAAAAATTTTATTGTTAAACCATCTATATATTGATTAGTATGCGCTAAAAACTTCAAAGCGTATAAGACCACTTAGTTTGCAAAGCATTACAACTGTTGAGCCACAATTGCTGAGCGAGGATAGCCGCAGGAACATTTAGTAATTCGCTCAAGCTATGTAGTACGTAAAGCAAATTAGCAGGAACATTCCTACTATGCATAGATGTATCATGCCATTCGCTATTTTTATCTCGTCCAAGCACAGATGCGTTATTAGATGACGCATCTTCTAAATTATTATCTAGCGTCTGGCCTAGGATAGGCATCATATCGGGGCAATCTGTCTCGATAACCAAACAGTCAATACCATAACTCTCAACCGCAGCTTGAATGGCAAGGCGCAGTTTTTTCGCATTGGGATTGGTTATTTGCCCAGTCACGCCAAGCTTAAACCCTAATTTCGCAAAGGCTTTGGCTTCTTGTACACCGCCACTAAAACTATGGGCAATGCCGCCAAGCTTATGCGCGTCATAATTATGCGCTTTTAGTAAAGCCAGTGCTTCGGCATGTGCTTTACGAATATGCAGCATAACAGGTAGCTGATGTGCCACTGCCATATCTAACTGCGCAATAAAAAACCGCTGCTGTTTGGCAAACGTTTCAGGCTGCTTCATGGCATCGGTAAAAGTATCTAAACCTATTTCACCAATGGCCAATGGACGCTGTTCATTTAGTATTTGCGCCATTTCTTCCAAATGGGCTTCTGTATGCTGCTCAATATAAAAAGGATGTAAACCTAGTGCAATATGTACTTTAGGAAAACGGTTTCTTTGGTTCAAACAATTTTTTTTATCCAACTGACAAAGATCATTTATCTGCTGCTGATTCTCATAAAGCCGTGCAAAATATCGGTGCAAGTAGCCAACCAAAACTAAATGGCGCACACCTTTATCATAGGCAAATTGCGCCTGCTCACCTCTATCCTTATCAAACACAGGAGCATCAAAATGCGTATGAGTATCAATTAAAGGAAAAATCTTCGTTCTTACTTTATTATTGATAGCTGATGTATCAATCCCCGTCATCAAGAAACTCCAAAATTCATCATTGCTATGATAAGTCAGCTTTCCCATTAACTATTTTCTAAAGAATCATTTTACTCACTATCTATACTTTTAGCTTTTTCTATAGGGTCATAATTTTCAGGCACTGGTTTGTGCGCCTTTTGACTACTGCGTCTTGGTATCAGTACCAATGCAATACCCACTACGCTTAATGCCAGCCACTTTTTTTTATTATTAGTGCTTGTCATTATAGTTACCTTTTAAAATTAACTGACGAATAGTACTTAGCCGATATTTGATAAATACGGCTTTATAGGTGACCTTTATCTATTTTAACAAATATATCGTACTATCAGCAAAAGCGTGACATATCTATGTTATCTGTTTTTATTATACGCGTATAGCCAAGGCATATGTTTATCTATTATATGGATACGCAAACTAAAGTACGGTGTATGTATCATACACCGTACTTTTAAGTATAGTAAAACTTTGAGAGAGAGATATGAAAGCAGAGTTTGGTAAGCGCTAAAAGCCTAGATAATTTATTAGCAAACAGCCATAAAAGCGCTTAACGATTTAAGGGATAAGTTGTGATACCTGTGCTTGGACTATCAACACGAGTAAAACCTTTGGAAGTTGTTTTTGGCTTTTGATCCCGTTTAGGAATCAAAGGATTGAGTGGCATAAGCTCATAATCAGCACTAATATCACCATTCCAACCTTCGGTACCGCTTAATGGCAGCTGTTTAATCGTACCGTTTTTATCAATAACCAGTTGAAGGACGCGCATCTGATTGTATTTACGCTCTGTCACGCTTGCTACTGCACCGCCATCACGGAGGATAGTCGGCTGTAAAAATATGATTAAATTGCTTTTTTGGCTATTGTCATTGTCCGAGCGGAACAGTCTACCGATAAGGGGTACATTACTCAAACCTGGCACTTTTTGTTGGCGCGTAGTGGAGTTGTCACGCATCAAGCCACCTAAGGCAATGGTCTGCTGATCATCTGCCAAAATGGTGGTATTAATCAGGCTTTTATTGGTGATAAGACCGCTGGCATTCCCAGCACTACCCGGTACGACTGAAGAAACTTCCTGTGATACCTCTAAACGTACGGTGCCGTTTGCACCAATATGCGGGATGACGTTTAGATTGATACCAATATCTTGGCGATCAATCGTTTGAAAGGGGTTCGTCGAAGAGTCACTACCCGTCGTGTAGGAGCCTGTCACAAACGGTACGTTTTGACCCACTAAAATACTGGCTTTTTCATTGTCCAAGGTCAAAATCGATGGCATAGATAGCAGATTGGCGCTGGTAGAAGAATCAAGCGCTTGCAAGATAGCACCATAGAACTGCGCATTGCCTTTGCTGTCTTTACTACTACTGCCAATACCTAACAAAGCACCAGCAATGGATCCTGCTGCCGCGCTTATACCTGTACCACCTGACAAAGCAGCAGCAGCAAGCGAAACTGCACTTGCGCCCACGTTATTAAAGTTCACCACGCCATAACCGCTATTGGCATTACCCAGTGCCCACTGAACCCCAAGCTGCGTTGCATCATCGCCCGACACTTCAACAATAGCTGCTTGAATCAATACTTGCGAGCGGCGGCTGTCTAACTGATTGACAGCGTCTTCGATCTCAAACATCAGCTCAGGTGCTGCATTAACAATGACGGCGTTTTGAGTTTCATCAGCGATAATACTAAAAGGTCGACCACCGATACCGATACTTGTACCCGCTGAACTATTATTCGGTAAAGGCGTAGCAGCAGTACCACCGATACTATTGCTACCTACCTTACTATTAGCGCCACCAGTTAGCGACGATCCTGTAGCAGCGGCATCATTCAATGATGCTGACTCTAATGTTGAAGAACCGCCAGAGCTATTGATGGATTGGCTGGCAAGGAGACCGCGCAGCATTTCAGCAATATGACCGGCACTGGCATATTTTAGGCGGAAAACACGCAGACCACTTAAGCGCCTTGAAGGCGTTGTGTCCAATTGATTGACCATCTCTTGAACCTTGGCAATCATCTCAGGACTGCCTTTAACCAACAGTCTATCGCTCGCCGTGTCGGCGATAACCTTTAGCTGATTGTTGCCAGTTGCCTGACCGCTACCAGCACTCGCTACCAGCGCGCTAATCAACTCCATCATACGCTCGGCATCGACATGACGTAGTGGTATGACTTGTAAGCTGTCATTCACATTACTGTCTAAATCACGGATAAGCGCTGTCAGCTGATTTAGGCTATCAGCACGATCGGACAGCACTAAGGCATTGACTCCAGGCACAGCAGCAGCATGTGCAGACGGTGGCATGAGCGGACGGATAACGCCCAAGACTTCTGCTGCCTGGGTATTCGTCAGATAAATCACCCGCGTTGCCAAGGTTTCACCGACGCTCTCACCACGTAAATCAACAGCAACACCGGTTTGTTTGGCGACGTTATCTGGCACCAGTTTAATCGTTGTTCCTGAATCGATAGCAGCGATACCGTTGACTTGCATCACACTCAAAAACAGCTGATAAATCTCATCACGCGACAAAGGCTTATTGGAGATCACAGTCACATTACCGTTGATGCGCGGATCAAGAACGAAGTTTTGATTGGTAATCGTCGCCACTTCATTGATAAAGGCTTTGATATCAGCATCTTGCAAATTGACCTTCCAGCTTTCAGCACTCACCAGCCCAGTACTAGCCGCCCATAGTGGTATGGCCAAGCAAAGAGGACGGCACAATCGCATCAAACGCTGCAAAATATGATGCAAAGGTGTGACTGAAAAATTATAAGAACTGACCATATTGATGATTACCTACAGTGATGGCGCTTGGTATGTACTGAATTCAACGTATGTTGAATATAATGGTTACTGGATTTGATAAGTCCTGATTCTTTAATGCTTTTGATAAGTCATAATTTTAATTGATACTAAGTTATGTTGGCCATCATATCGCTAATAATATCAACCAACAAATATTTATTTTGAAGAATCATTTTTGTCACTTATATATGCTAAAACTGCTGCCGAATCGTAATAACTTGATCGCCACGTTGTACTTCTATCTGTGCTTCCCCTGATTGCTTCACTTGTTGTAATACGCGAGCATCCTGAGCAGGATTACTACCGACGCTTTGCCCGTTGACTTTCAGTACTCGATCACCAGATTCAAGTCCCAAGCGATTGCGTATATTAGCAGGCATCGCTGCTGTGACTTGATAGTTATCGCCTCCTGCCATTACACCCATTCTACTTAAATAACTGGCAGGGTTTTCTTGTAATTCAGTCACTGCTTCGTCAATTGCAGATTTGGGCGCGCTGTCGCTAGGTGCTTCGGCAGCCGGTTGATTACCAGTATTGCTTAGGTCAGGCACAGGCGCATTAGGTAGCATATTGCCATCTTGCAAGCGCTGATTACTGACCCCGCCTGAGATCATCGCACTTTGATCAAGTGGCATGGCTTCTGGCATACGAATCACCGTTTCCTTGTCAATAGCATCAGCGATAATAATCTCGTTCCAAGCAACCGCAACCAACGTGTAATCGCTGTCTTTTAAGGTGTCACCAATTCGGTAGTTTTTGACTTCACCATTAACATCTAAAAGTGCCGAAGACAAACTCTCTGGAATGGCCAGCAATACACCCTTTAGCACAATATTAGGCGGCGGCTGCACTACAGCAGCGATAGGATCAGGGTCGGCAAAAATAGCAAATAGACTACTATAATCTGGAGCGGATAAAACGTTATCCTGTAAAGGTACCAGTGGTAATGCAGGCGCTAACGGTGGCGCAAGCAGTAGCCATAAGAGTCGCGCTGCCGTCCAGCTTAACCAAGTGATTGATAATAATAGCAGCCAAACGGCAAAGCGGTTAAAAATATTTAGCACAGGTTTTAAGCTTGTAGGGAGCGTCATCATCTAGCGTGCCCCTAGCCCATTTAACAGTGGTTGACGCACACTAACCACAGGCGTATCTTGCGGCGCTTTCCCCTTGTATTCAGGCATACTCTCGAGCAGACGCTGGGTCAAGCTGACATCCAACATATTATCGCCATCAAGATACAAGTCGCCTAAACGCTTGTCTTGATTGTTGACAAGATTGATATGCAGCAGATTTTTATTATTTTTTTGCTCGGTGCTCAGCTCAGCACGCAGAGCAGGTATGGTGAGATAAAATATTTTGCCGCCGCTAGGATAGCCAAGCTCGCCGCCAATCCATGTCAGCTGACCTGACGCTTGACGAAAGCCCGACGTGTTTCTATTAGAGTCACTGTTTGAGTCACTATCGTTTGAACCAGACTGACGTTTGAGCGAGATATTATTAAGCTGAATTGGCGTATTTGGTAATTGCCAATCGACAACCCGAGTCAAAGTCTCAGGCGCAATTTTACCGCTCATGTCTTTTACTTCCCAAGAATTTGCGCCTATTTTTACCTGCCCACTGAGGCGAGTTTGCTCTGATGAAATATCAATTTTCGCACCAAACTTACCCAATAATAAATGCCACGGCTGCCACGACCATTCAGCCGCCCCGATCAATGGCGTCGCTGACAGAGGTATCTGCCAAATCGCAGCGCCCTGCCATACGTTACCGGACACATGCTGTATATAAGGCGTCTCTGGTGCATATTTTTCAAGTAGCCATGCTGCCGGCATTTGCAAAACAGCAAATAGCGCGAACAAGACAAGCCCAATCAACCACCACAGCTTACGGGGATGCTTATGAGACGAGGCAGATACTTGGGGCACGATAGCATAACTCTTATATCAGGTAAAAACGTCATTATCATAGCAAACAATAGCATACAGATGACAGCAAAAAAGCCAGTATCTTTTTACCACTATTTTGGTAAAAAGATACTGGCTTTTATCTGCCTATAAAGGTTCAATCTACTCGTTAATCAAACAGAACTTTATAGACAGAGCGTTCGTTGCTAAATATAACAGCGACTATCCAATAGAAAATTAAATAGCAAAATCTTCAAGACGACGACCTGCGGCTAATGCCTCTACTAACCATGTTGGTTTACGTCCACGACCAGTCCATGTTTCTTCGTCATTGTCGGTATTACGGTATTTAATGCTACGCTTCTTTTCTAGTTTTTCGCCCGCTTGTAAAATCTCCTCGATGCTGGCATTGCTTTCTTCAGCGATTTTTTCAAACTGCGTATAAGCATCATACAAGCGCTGGTGTTGCTTTTGAGCAATAAGCTGCTGTGCATTTTCAGTAATAGCACGTAGCTCATCAACATTTAAGCTGTTTAAATCAATAACATTACTTTTGTTCATAGTATTTTCCACATTAAAATAAAGGGTATAAATAAATAGCATTTATACTAAAAATAGATTTATCAAGAATTACTAAATACAGTAATTATTAAATAATAAATCTTTCGAATATTGATAAAAATTTGATTGTCTACTGATAAATATCGTGTGAATGCTTAAAATTATAAGCAACGCTAATATAAACAAAAATACTGACAATAACAATGACTTATCATTATTTTCTACTAAAATCAGTAAATGACAGTTAATTCGATGACAATCAATGATATTAAATAAATAGCTTTATTTATTAATCTTTCTTTAAATAGTCTCCGTAATGATTAAGACTGTATAGCTATTATGAGGCATCATTGATGCACAGGTTCTGTTGGCATATCGGTTTTAAAATGACTTAATTATATAAATGACTCCTTACACTTTCATAATCTGTACATACTAAAAAGCCTTGCATTAGCAAGGCTCCATCTAACTTAATCAACATTACTTAATCATGTATTCCTCAAAACGGAATGTCATCGTCTACAGGGCCATCTGGCATCGCTGTAGGCTTCGACTGCGCTGGTGCTTGAGTCGGTTTATTAAATTGATTCTGCTGAGCGGGCGCATTCTGATTGTTAAAGCTATTTTGATGACCACCCTGTGACGCACTGCCGCCTTGATTATAACCGCCTTGTTGAGCGGGCTGATTGCCTCCTTGCTGACCATAGTCGTTCTGGCCACCTTGGTTACTAAATCCGCCACCCTGATTACCATAGCCACCTTGGTTGCTTTGACCACCTTGATTATTGCTACCAAAGCCACCACCAGCATCATTACTACCACCTGTCGAGCCATCTAGCATTTGCATTTGTTCAGCACGAATTTCAGTGATATAACGGTCTTGTCCATTGGGATCTTGATATTTACGGGTACGTAAGCTGCCTTCGATATATACCTTACTGCCTTTACGAAGATACTGCGCAGCGATTTCGCCCAAGCGATTGAATAGTGAGATACGATGCCATTCCGTTGCTTCTCTTTTTTCACCGCTTTGCTTGTCTGTCCACTGCTCTGATGTCGCAACCGAAATATTGGTCACGCTACCGCCGTTATTGAATTGACGTGCCTCAGGGTCTGCACCGAGGTTACCGATGATGATAACTTTATTAACACCGCGCATGATATCGTCCTTTTACTTATGAATAATTTTATTACCAGCTTTAATCGAGTCTTTAATATAAAGCCTCAATCTTAGCAGTAATATACTTTTACTTTAACCATTTTTCTGTTAAATATCTAGAGGGCTTTGTGCCAAATGCGACAGCTCCTGTCGCGAAGTATCTGTGAGCTGCGTCTTGTCCAATTTTAAATAAGCGACCTGTTCTTTTGCCATGACCACCAGCTCATCAACACCATCTACTGCCAGCATTTGCCGTGACCAGTCCTGAATATCGATATTCTTTGGTATCGTCACAGTCGTACTTGATAAATATGGTGGATCAGCAATAGGAATAATCAGCAGTAAAGAGGCGGCCATTATAATTGCCAATATGCCCCATGCCAACAAATTAGGCTGACTTAATAACAACCCGCCCATCGCGCCACCAACAAAAGCACCAAAGAACTGACTGGATGAATTTAACCCCATCGCAGTGGCTTTATTGGCGACTGGTGCGCGCTTGGATATCCATGAAGGAATCGTTGCTTCAAGTAGATTAAAGCCCATAAAGTAGAGCAATAAGCCTAATATAATACCAATGCCAACCTGACCACCGAGCGCCAATAATACTAAGGCAACCGTCATCAGTGCAATCGCGCCCAAGAATACTTGGCGCATTTTGCGTTTCTTTTCGGCGATAATAATAAAAGGTATCGCGACGGCAAAACCGATGAACAATAAAGGCAAATAGACCAAGCCTTGCTGACGTACCGACAATCCTAGTACGTCATTAAGCTGATGCGGTAAAATAACAAAGATAGCGGTCATGGTCAGATGCAGAGCAAATATGCCAATGTGCAAGCGATTTAGATCGCCAATTTTTAGAACTGTTGCCAACTGCTGACCAATCGATTTATTGTCTAAATTGTGCTTAAGTACCCGTAGCGGTGTCGGGACGAACAGTAACAATAACATCGCCAAAACTGCAAAGCCTGCAGTCAACCAAAACAATCCTGAGATGCCAAGCGAGCCTACTAATAGAGGCCCAAAGGCAAAAGCAAGCATGATAGAGGTTGCAATGGTCAAACCCATGGTCGCCATTGCTTTGGTGCGCATCTCCTCGCGCGTAACGTCTGCTAACAGCGCCATCAATACTGCGGAAACCGCGCCACTACCTGCCAGTGCTCGACCAATAATGACCTCGTAAATATCTGTGGCATTGGCAGCAATAATACCGCCGATGGCAAACAAGACAAGACCTAAAAATATAATTGGCTTACGCGGGAACTTATCCGCGGCAAGGCTCATTGGAATCTGAAAAATTGCCTGTCCTAGCCCATAAATACCGACTGCCAAACCAATCAGAAACGGCGTCGCATGCGCATAATTATCACCATACACAGAAAATACTGGCACAATCATAAACAAACCAATCATCCGCAAGGCAAAGATGCCACCGACCCCGAGGATTGCCCGTTTTTCTACGCTATTCATACTTGCCTCACTGGTTCATCATTGCTGGTTTATCACGGCAGCTCTGCTTGTATTATTACGACTGTATCAAGGCTTTAGCCTACAAATTAAGCTCACTAGTATAAGACATTCGCCGTTTGCTTGCCGAGACTTTTGCCCTCCCACTTCAGCATCATAGCGGCCAACGACTTAAACCATTCATTTTACGCGATAATTTTGTTACCGAGTGCATCTGATGAGTCATTGCACCTTGAATAATGCAGCTATCATGACAATAAAGTAAGACGTTGAGAACGTTGTGGTCTGAAAAAATTTATGATAAATCTTTTTACAAAACGACGTTATTCTGCCAAATCTATAACAAACCACTCATATTAGTTAATCTTTATTTAGATTACCTTTATCCATTTCAAGTATTAAAAGCATATTCTAATATAGACAGCCATTACTATCGCTTTGTGAAAACTGCATATTTTTATAAAGCCGTATTAATTTGAATAGCAATTTTAAAATTATCCACGTTTTTGATGAATCATTTGACTCATATTGATTGCTCCTTTTAATTTTTTTGAAAATATCATTTAGCAAATAGGAAACCTATCACCGATGGCACACGAGTATATTAAGGTTCGCGGCGCACGCACTCATAATCTAAAAAATATCGACTTAGACATTCCACGAGATAAATTTGTGGTTATTACGGGTTTATCAGGCTCTGGTAAATCTTCCTTGGCATTCGATACCTTGTATGCTGAAGGACAACGTCGTTACGTCGAGAGCTTGTCGGCGTATGCGCGTCAGTTCTTATCTCAAATGGAAAAGCCTGACGTTGATAGTATCGAAGGCTTGTCACCGGCGATTGCTATCGAGCAAAAATCGACTAACCATAATCCGCGCTCAACCGTCGGTACGATTACCGAAATTTATGACTATCTGCGTCTGCTTTATGCGCGTATTGGTACGCCCTTTTGCCCAGAGCATGGCGAACCAATGGTGGCGCAGTCGGTCACTGAAATGGTCGATCAAGTTATGGCATTGCCAGATGACACCAAAATCATGATTTTGGCACCTGTCATTCGTGAACGTAAAGGTGAGCATACGGTCTTGCTTGAGCAGCTGATTGGTCAAGGCTTTGTACGTGTGCGCGTCGACGGTGATGTCTACGATACTGATGAGCTACCGACACTCGATAAGAAGAAAAAGCATACCATCGAAGTCGTCGTTGACCGCTTTAAAGTTCGTGATGACTTAGGTAACCGCGTCGCCGAAAGTTTAGAGACAGCACTACGTCTAGGCCAAGGTTTGGTGACGCTACACTTTATGGATGGCAATCCAAAAGAAGGCGGCGATGAAAACCAAGTCATGTCAGCCAAGCACTCCTGCCCTGTCTGTGATCGTGCAGTCTCTGAGCTTGAGCCGCGTATGTTCAGTTTTAACAATCCGTACGGTGCTTGCCCAAGCTGTGATGGTCTCGGTAAACGTCAGTATTTCTCTGCCGAAAAACTAATCACCCATCATGAAAAATCGCTCAATCAAGGCGCAATTAATGGTTGGGATAAGCGTCATGCCTATTACTTTGGTCTGCTTTCAACCGTTTGCAATCATTTCAAAATTGACATGGATGCACCGTGGCAAGATTTACCAAAAGAACAGCAAGACCTTATTATGCAAGGCTCTGGTAAAGAGAAGCTGACGTTTAATTTTACTGATGAGCGCGGTCGTAAAACCAACAAGACCGTACCATTTGAAGGTGTGCTTCCATACTTAGAGCGCCGTTATGCCAAGACCCAAAGCAATCTCGTCCGTGACGAGCTAGCTAAATACTTGGCTGATACCACTTGTAATGTCTGTGATGGCGCGCGTCTCAATGAAATTTCACGTAATGTGCGCGTTGATGACCAGACCATCGCTCAAATCGTGAAGCTGTCTATCGGTGACGCGGCTGAATATTATAAGACCATTAAAATTGGCGGTCATAAAGGCGAAGTTGCGGAGAAAATCTTTAAAGAGATCAATGAGCGTCTCAACTTCCTCGTTAGTGTCGGACTTGATTATTTATCCCTTGCCCGCTCTGCTGAGACGCTATCGGGCGGTGAAGCACAACGTATTCGTCTTGCTAGCCAAATTGGTGCAGGCTTGATGGGCGTGATGTATGTGCTCGATGAGCCATCGATTGGTTTGCATCAACGTGACAATGACCGCTTGCTCAAGACCTTAACGCGCTTGCGTGATTTGGGTAATACGGTATTGGTGGTTGAGCATGATGAAGATGCGATTCGTCAAGCGGATCACGTCATCGATATCGGAGTGGGCGCTGGCATACATGGTGGTCATATCATCGCTCAAGGTACGGTCGATGACATCATGGCAAACAAAGAATCGCTGACTGGACAATATATGTCTGGTAAGAAAAGAATTGAGATTCCAAGCATACGCCATAAAGCCAAAACGATCGATATGGAAGTCAAAGGTAAAGCCAAGCCCAAACAAGTACCGATGACTATTGAGCTAAAAGGTGCATCCGGCAACAACTTACATGATGTTGATTTGACCTTGCCAATCGGTATCATGACTTGTATCACGGGTGTTTCAGGCTCTGGTAAATCGACCTTGATTAACCGCACTCTTATGCCACTTGCCGCAACGCAGTTAAATAATGCTTCAACGCTCATCGCGGATAAGCATGACAGCATCAGCGGACTTGAGCATTTGGATAAAATGGTCGATATCGATCAAAGCCCGATTGGTCGTACACCGCGCTCAAACCCAGCTACCTATACTGGCGTGTTTACGCCTGTACGTGAAATGTTTGCCCAGACGCAAGAAGCACGTGCCCGTGGTTATAAAGCCGGTCGCTTTAGCTTTAACGTCAAAGGCGGACGCTGTGAGATGTGCCAAGGTGATGGTCTTATCAAAGTTGAGATGCATTTCTTACCGGATATGTATGTGCCGTGTGATACCTGTGAAGGCAAGCGCTATAACCGCGAGACGTTAGAGATTCTCTATAAAGGCAAAAGTATCGCCGATGTGCTCGATATGACCGTGGAAGATGCGACTGAGTTCTTCTCAGCGATACCAGCGATTTATCGTCGCCTACAAGCCTTGATGGATGTCGGTCTGAGTTATATCCGCTTGGGTCAGTCTGCACCGACGCTATCTGGCGGTGAAGCACAGCGTGTTAAGTTAGCGCGTGAGCTTGCCAAACGCGATACTGGACAGACGCTCTATATCTTGGATGAGCCAACCACTGGTTTGCATTTCCATGATATCGATAAGCTGCTCAATATCTTGCATACTCTACGCGATAAAGGCAATACCATCGTGGTCATCGAGCACAATCTTGACGTTATCAAAACGGCGGATTGGGTGATTGATCTTGGCCCTGAAGGCGGTAAAGGTGGTGGACTGATTATTGCGGAAGGTACGCCAGAGGAAGTGGCGGAAGTCAAAGAGTCCTACACTGGTATATTCTTAAAGCCGATGCTAGAGCAAGGTATGAAAGAAGTCAACTAATACCGTTAGTCATGATTGATAAAAGGCTACTCTTTAGGGGGTGGCCTTTTTTGTTGGGTTGAGTTTTTATTTTAGTGTTAATATGATAATTATTTTAAGAACATCTGTAAGGTAATAAGTAATGGCAAATGTAACGAACCTCGAAAAAAAGCTTGTAAAGCTTATCGAAACTGAAAAACCTTGTGCCATTGCTTTAACTGGCGAATGGGGAGTTGGGAAAACACAATTTTGGAATAATTTTAAGAAAAAACATCATGATCAATTTAAACTAAGAAAATATGCTTATGTATCTCTATTCGGCATTGACTCTTTAGAGTCTTTGAAATATGAAATAGCAGTTAAAACTCATAAAGCTGATCAGTCAGAAGACAGAATGCAAGGAGCTAAATTACTATTTAATAAAGCTTTAGATACTGTGGATCTGTCTAGCATAGAAGGAAAAGGACTAAGTCTAAATATAGGTAAGAGCCTCATAACTAGCGCTCTTTCTAGCTTAGTATCTAATACTGTTATCTGCATTGATGATGTTGAAAGAATTTCAGATAGTCTATCAGTTAAAGATGTTATGGGTTTAGTCAACGATCTAAAGCTAGAGAAAAACTGCCAAGTTATTATAATTCTACATGATGCTAAAGCGAGTGAGCAATTTCAAGAATACAAGGAAAAGGTACTTGATGAAGTTCTGGTTTTTGATGATAACTTAGACATACTAGAAACTTTTATTACAGATGAGATTGCGTTAGAGGTCATGCAACTATTCTATCGTACAATAAAGGTCAAAAACTTAAGGTTTTATAAGAAGATATTTAATAATTATAAGCAGATAATCACCTCCATTGCATCACTAAGCAAAACTAGTAAAGAATATATACTGAAAAACCTTCTGGTTATTCGATGGATAGATGAATTTCAGCCAGAAATACCGCTAGATGATAATAAAGATTCTTTTAAAGCTACTTTAGACTTATTTCATGATAGTAATAGCAACTTCATCATAATGTCGGATGATGACTTTCTAAATCAAAGTGATAAGCTCAAGGCTTTTAGACATTACCTAGATGCATTTTATCCTTTATTTTTGTTTGATGATTGGGCTAAGCATATTATAAGCATGCTTACTAATCATGATATATCAGAAGATTCTATAAAAGACTTGTTGAAAAGAGACGTCTTATCAGAGGTGCAACTTCAAGATGAACTAGCTCATGAACAGGTTATAGATGAATTTCATAGTCTTGAGCTTCAGCCTAATTTCTGTGAACGCCTATATTATTCAGCCTGTACTAAAATTCAAAAATCTGAGATGAATAATGTTAGCTTTTATTGTGACATACTTGAAAACTGTAAGAGGGCAGATTTAGCGCAGCAGTTAGAGACTCACGCTAAGCAGTTTATCAAAAATAAAATAAAATCATCACAATCAAAACCTTCTATTGATAACTGGTATAGGTTCGGTAGGCAGCCCCACGACCGCTTCTATGATTTCATCCAAAATGAAATTGAAAATTATAAGATATCAAATATCAAATCTAGCCTTATTTCTACAATATTCTTAAACTTTCATGACCACAATCGTAATGGGTGGAACTCTAGTGATAAAGATACAATATCAATGATCGATAAAGACATTTTAGAAGAACTAATTTGGGCAGACCTTGATGATAAAAAATATCGAAAGCATTTTATTCACTCAATACTTTTGCATCCAGTACTAAATGAAATTGAAGGAAAAAGAGAAGAAGTAAGACAGTGGATAATAGAGCTTTTGAATGAAAAAATAAGTATAAGTCCAGAGAGAAAAGCGCCTATCAAAATGTGGTTAAGTAGTACTGATAATTTAACAAAAAACCTGTTCTAGTCATAGTTATTATAGCTTTCGACTAAGATAGTTGCCTAGATAAGAAAAAAGCTCTCTACAAATATAAAGCTACTTCCTAAATAAACTCCTTCTCAACATTCATCACCCGCGCATCTACTGTCCGCTCTATTTTCTCCTCAATCTGACTACATTGCGACTCGACCTCACGTTTGGACAGCCCGACAATCACAAACGTCCACTCGCTGGCGTCATGCCGATCACGCTCACCACTCTCACATACCGCGACGCTTGGCGTATTGCCAAAGCGGGCGTGCAAGCCGCCCATACGTTGGCGCTTCTCTTTTAACGAGCCACAACCGGGTAGAGCAAAGCTTAAAGTTAGAATGACGATATGCATTTTATTCTCCTTACTACAGTGGTTTACGCTTTATAATAGTAGAAAATAAGCACGGCAAGTTATGCTATCGTTACCTTGCCGTATTGATATCCTATAATCGCTCACAATGTTTATAGTTATACTATTCACAAATATCACAATAGCCAACATGCGTGTCTAATCAATGACCTCTATCAGCTACGTACAGCAACAGCACATTACTCGCTTATGCGTGCGCTGTGGATTACTGCTTATGCAATATGGCGCTGAGTCTGCCGTGGTAGTGGACCTATGCAAACGCTTGGGGCTTGCCTTGGGGATGAACAGCGTAGAATGTTCGCTGAATTTTAATGCCATTACCTTGACCACTATCTGCGATGAGCGCTGTATCACCACCACCAGAGACACGATCAATCAGAGTATTAATGTCAATTTATTGGTACAAATTCAGCAAATCGTCAATAAAACCGAAGCCACTGTCGATGATAATGAGTTGACTGAACGCACTACCCTTGCCTTTGATGAATTAGATAAGACCGTTTACCCGACGTGGCTAGTGGCCGTGTTTGTTGGCGCGTCTTGTGCTGCGTTTGCCTATTTGAATGGTGGCAGCTGGTCGATTACCGCTGTGACTTTTATTGCAGGCATGGTGGCGATGATTACCCGTATTTGTCTGTCCAAGCATCATTTTAACCCCTTTATCACCGTCATTGTGACCGCCTTTATCGCCTCGCTCATTGGCTCGACGACCTATTATTTTGATATCGGTAATAACGGTGATATCGCCGTAGCCTCAAGCGTTTTGCTACTAGTACCCAGCTTCCCACTGATTAATTCTTTTTCAGATATCTTAAAAGGCTATGTCAATATTGGGATTGGGCGTGCCGTTTTTACCTATATGCTGACTTTGTCCGCGTGCGTTGGTATCGTGATGGCGCTGGGCTTACTTAGAATACAGCACTGGGGGTTTTAAGATGTGGTTCATTGAAACCGTGGTGCTGTCGTGTATCATCACCCTTGGTTGGACGCTGATGTTTAGTGTACCCAAACGCTATATTTTGCCTTGTTTGCTGATGACCGCGTTTGGCTTTGGATTAAAAACAGCGCTTGTCTATCAACACGTCCATCTCGTTGTGGCCAGCTTTTTTGGGGCAATGCTTGCCAGCTTTTTGGGGGTGTACTTTTCTAAGAAATATACCCTACCGCCCAAAGCACTCATCTCGCCAAGTGTCATTTGTATGATGCCCGGTATCGCTGCATATAAGGCGATGGTCAGTATGGTACAGATTGGTTATTTTGGCTTTTCAGACGAGTTATTTAGCCAAATGATGGTGTATTTATTTGAGGCGTTATTTGTGACTTCAGGATTGGTGCTGGGCTTGTCCATTCCTGGACTATTATTTTATAGACGTCGTCCCATCGTATAGATGGGGGACTGTTCTTAGCTAGGCACTGTTTTCAATTAACGTTCAAAATTACATTAATAACCCCTTAATAAAGAGACTCAATATGACTAAACACTATGATTATATCGCCATTGGCGGCGGTAGCGGCGGCATTGCCTCGATTAATCGCGCAGCGAGCTATGGCAAAAAATGTGCCATTATCGAAGCCAACCAATTGGGCGGCACCTGCGTGAACTTGGGCTGCGTACCCAAAAAAGTGATGTGGTATGGCGCACAAGTTGCTGGAGCCATTCATAAGTATGCGCCAGATTATGGCTTTGACGTTGAACTAAAAGGCTTTGACTTTCAAAAACTGGTACAGAGCCGTCAACAATATATTCAAAACATTCACCGCGCTTATGACAATAACTTGGCAAAAAACGGTGTTGAAGTGATAAAAGGCTTTGCCAAATTTGTTGATAATCATACCGTAGAAGTAAATGGCGAGCTTATTACCGCTGACCATATTTTGATTGCTACAGGCGGTCATCCTATTAAGCCAAATATCAAAGGCGCAGAACATGGCATCGATTCTGATGGTTTTTTTGCCTTAAATCATTTGCCAAAACGAGTCGCTATCATTGGAGCGGGATATATCGCCGTTGAGATCGCTGGTGTGATGAATAGTCTCGGCGCTGAGGTACACTTGTATGTCCGTCAGCACTCGCCACTGCGCTCGTTTGATCACACCATTGTGGAGACTTTGCTGATAGAGATGGAGCAAGATGGCATTCAATTGCATACCAATACCACGCTCACTGAAGTTGTTAAAAATGACGATGGTAGCCTGACTTTGTGTACCACAGATGGTGCTCTTGATACCGTAGACTGCTTGATTTGGGCGATTGGTCGTGCGCCTTCGACGGACAATATCAATTTGCAAGTGACGGGCGTGGAAACGACCGAGTTTGGCAAGATCATAGTCGATAAATTCCAAAACACCAATGTTAAAGGGATTTATGCGGTAGGCGATATTATCGAAAACAGTGTTGATTTGACACCGGTGGCTATCGCAGCAGGTCGCCGCTTGTCGGAGCGCTTGTTTAATAACAAGCCTGATGAGCATCTAAACTATGAGCTGATACCGACGGTTATCTTTACCCACCCTCCTATCGGCACCATTGGTTTGTCTGAAATCGATGCCGTAAATCAATTTGGTAAAGACAATATTAAATGCTATACCTCCACCTTTACAGATATGTATAGTGCGGTGACTCAGCATCGCCAAAAGTCTACGATGAAGCTGATATGTTTAGGCGAGGAAGAAAAAGTCATTGGCTTGCACGGTATCGGCTTTGGCGTGGATGAGATGATTCAAGGCTTTGCGGTAGCGATCAAAATGGGCGCAACCAAAGCTGACTTTGATAATACCGTCGCCATTCATCCCACTGGCTCAGAAGAGTTTGTGACGATGCGCTAGCAATGGACCGGGTAATATTAGTAATAGCCTTATCTATTACGTAAAAAGGATGCCGTTTGGGTATCCTTTTTTATTATCAGCAACCAATAGAAGTGCTTATTTATTAGCCCTCATTTATTAGCCCTTATTTATTAAAAAGTATCAAAACCTCTAATTACCTAATACCCACTCATCATTAATTAGATAAACTTTAAATCCCGTCTTGTTGGCTTGGCTATTACCTGCAATCGTTTGGGTGACATCAGCGCTACAGAGATAGGCATTTTCACCCTCAATGGCATCGCAGTCGATATTCTCAATGCGCTCAAGCTTTGGCATCATGGTCTCCATCATGCCGCTCATGGCTTTTGCCATCTTATCATTGCCTGCGTTAGCCTTTGCGTCCTCTACTATCTTGGTAGTTTGCTCATATTGCGCTTCGATCAGCCCTTCAACCGTATTTTCAGGAGGCGCATTAGAACACGCGGTAAAAAACGGCGTGAATACCATAATGAATACCGATTTTTTGAAATTTCTCACGTCGTCGTCCTGATATGTTTATAAAATTTAAGGTGCGGATAAGTCAGACAGTACAATCGGGATGCTGCTATGATGTGCTTAATAATGATGGTTGCGAGATAATCATGTGGCAGGCGTATTTTTTTATATTACCGATTGGGCTTGGCATTTTAACCTTGGTTGTCAGTCTGATATTTTTATTTGCCTATATCACCTCTAATGACAATGCCACACGCTTACCAGCATTTAACTGGTTTAAGCGCTTAATTGTGGTGGCATTTTTACTGCTGAGTATAGGACTGTTTATGACTTTCAAATACTTTTGGGGTCGATAATATTAGCCTCTACATATTTTTTAACTGACTGGTTTTTCTAATTCTAGTAATTCCAAATCCTGACGCTTTGGCTCGCCATTATTACCATCATTTGGAAACGGCATTTTATTGCCATTTAGCTGATAACCGCGGCGCTGATAATAAGACAATAGCTCAGGACGATGGCTTAAAATAGACATGGTCAAACGAGCAGGTTTTTTATCGGTTGCTTGACTATCAGTGGCTTGCTCATCTGGTTGTAGATGACGACCTGCAAATGTCTCGGCTGCTTGCAAAATCACATTACCAACGCCCTGACCTTGTAGCTCAGGATGGACGGCAAACATGCCGATATAGGCTTTTTTATCACCAGCAGCATTAACTTGCATATCTACTCCGATACAGCCTAATAGCTCACCCGTTTCTTCTCCATCACGCTCACCTGTTATGGTTTTTGGATAAACGAAAAGATAATGTTTTGGATTGGCGATGGTACTAGCCAGCTCATCTTGAGTGATACGAATACCACCGATTAAGTCTGCTTCATTGGTCCAGCCTTCTGTCTGCCGGTAACAGCGATTCAATAGCTGCTCAAGTGCGTCGATATCACTAGCTTCTGCTTGACGTAAGAAAACAGTTTCTTTATTGGCATTGTCGTTATTAGTCTGGTTTTCATTCATATTATTTTGTCCTTTTATTATCCGTATGTTCAGTTCATTATAAAAAGCTCATAAAGAGGCTGATAGAAATTTTTGCAGCCTCTGTCGGCGGAGGCACAGCACGCAAGAAAATTTCTATCTGCCTCATGTATTGATAAAATAGGTGAGATTTTTATGTGATATCTATCCTAGATTAAAAAGCTGACCTAAATAAATAGCTCAGCTTTAATAGTAATATTTATCCGTTTTCATTACTAGCGCGATAACGCCTGCGCTTGCTCGATGATATCAAACCCTGCGTTAATCTGTGCACGCGTTGGCGCATGACCTTGGCGTAATAACTCAGAGAATGCTACCAGCTCTTTATCACGTCCAAGCGAGCTTGCTGCACTGGCACGCGTGTTTTCATCCTCGTCATCGAAGTAGTATTCTATGTAGTTAAAACTATCTGGCGAACCCATTATAATGCCATGATCTGGCGTCGCAGCATGTCCACTATAACGCAAACTTTTGCCATATTGCATCGTCCAAAAGAAAGGAATACGCTCCTGAAGCGATTTGACCTTGTCATCATTTAAGATAGCAGCTGCCGTCACCATGCCATGTTGTAATGCAACCCGCCAGTGCTCAATACGCATACGCCCCAGTTGATTGGGCGCTTTGGCAATATCCCCCAACGCATAGACGCCATCACGCAGTTGTAAATGCTCATCGACTTTTACGCCATCTGGATGATTTGTATCCTGTAATAACTCAATACGCGGTGCGACACCTGTTCCTAAAATGACGATATCAGCATCGATTTGCTCACCATTGGCTAATTTGACGCCAGACACTTGTGAGAAATTCTCTTCGCCATTATCAGTAGTATTTTCAGCTGCAATGATTTCAGCGACGCTGGCATCAAACACGAACTCAACACCATTTTCTTTATGCAATTTAATCAACGCATTACTGACCGTTTCTGAGACGATATTGCCCATCACCCGATGCGTTTGACCAATAACGGTGATAGAGGCGGTCGTGGCCGATTGCGTCAATGCTGCCGCCACCTCCATACCGATAAAACCTGTCCCGACGATCACCACGCGCTGATCATGACTGGCGGCTTTGATTAATTTGGCATCATCCATACTACGCAAGGTATAGACACCATCAAGCGTTGCCCCTTTAATAGGTGGAATCTTGGGCTCAGCACCGGTTGCCACAACTAAAAATTCCGCTGTTAGCTTGTTGTTATCACCCTTTTCATCTGTTATCACGATACTACGCTCAGTGAGCAACACTTCACTGAGCGTTTGGTTTAAGCGCAGCTCAATATCATGTTTACTCGCCCAATCTGTACCGCCCAGCAATAGCTTTTCTGCTGGCATATTACCGGCCAAAAAAGCCTTGGATAATAAAGGACGATTATAAGGGGCTTTGTCCTCGGCACTCACCAAGGTAATCTTGCCGCCGTAGCCAGTATTGCGTAGCTGATGGGCAGTCATAAACCCTGCACCGCCACCGCCAACGATAATAGTATGAGTATCAGTCAGCTTATCATTTTCAACCTGCTTATCTATCTTGGCTGAGGTATCAACCGTTAGGCTGTCGCCATTATCCATGATTTGATATTGAGTTAAGCCTGTTGTCGCGATTGGCTCCAGTAATGCGCCTTCGCTGCTGTCAAAAGTTGCATGATGCCAAGGACAAATAACGCGATTACCACAACGCAAACCTGTACCCAAATCTGCTCCAGCATGCGGACATTTGCCATCAAAAGCACGAAACGTGCTGTCGTCACGGGTAATTAAAATGATACTATCGTCATCTTGCTTGTACGATTTCATGCCGCCGCTGACAATATCAGCTTTGTTTATAGTGACTGTATTTATAGTAGCTGCCTTACTCATAAGTCATCCTTAACGGTTATAATGGTTCCTGTTTAAAGCGTGTCGAGACTTATCGATAGTAGCAAGCCTCCTTCACTTATGCTGTTCTTTTGTATATTGACCACGTTGCAAAACGTAATGACTGCTTTTTTAATTCCTATTAATGTTCTATAAAACGTAAAAGACTATCTTATGACTGTTCAAGACCATGATATTACCGCTGCTACTGATACTGCCAATTTACCGCAGCCTAGGCAGCAGCCGTTAAAACAAGTCACTTATAAAGCTCATAACACAGATTTTATTGTCAATGAATTACTACCATTAGAGTTCACCGGTGAAGGTGAGCATTTGTGGTTACATATCCAAAAGTCTGGGATAAATACTGCTTATCTTGCAAAACTGTTGTCCGAATGGGCGGATATTCCCTTACGGGATGTCGGTTTCTCAGGGCTTAAAGACCGTCATGCGCTAACAACGCAGTGGTTTAGCTTGCGCATACCAAAGAAGCAATTACCAGACTCTGAGTTTGCGCCCGTAGATATCGGTGCTAATGAGTCAATCACTATCCTTGAGCAGCAGTGGCACAATAAAAAGCTCAATCGCGGCACGCACCGCGCCAATCAATTTATTATTACCTTGCGTGATATTGAATTTGTAGGCTTTGATACACCATCATCTGAACAGCTATTGTCTGCCAAGCAAGCCGTCGAGCAGCACTTAATGATTATTAGTCAAAGTGGCGTGCCCAATTATTTTGGGCCGCAGCGCTTTGGTCGCAGTGGCAACAATATTAGAGAGGCATTGTCATTGTTTGCGCGTCCTGTACCTGAGGCCTGTCCGCCGTCTAATAAAGGCAAACGTAAACGCGTGCCTCGTGAGCAAAATACCATGGAGCTGTCGGCGGCACGCAGTTTGATATTTAATGAGATATTGGCAGCACGTGTCCGTGATGGCAGTTGGAACCACGGACTTGCAGGCGAAGTATTTAATCTAGATGGCTCAGGCTCGATATTCGCAAGCGACGAGATAGACGATACCTTACGAGCCCGTCTTGAATCAGGCGATATCCATCCGACCGCCGTGCTGTGGGGCACAGGTAATGAGAAGGTCAGCGGCAAAGCTGCAGCCATGGAAACTGATATCGTAGCGCATAGTCCATTGTTAACACAGCTAGCCACAGGTCTAGAGCAGCGTGATATCAAGGCGCAAAGGCGAGCACTGCGATTACCTATTGAAGCATTAAGTTGGGAATGGCAGGATACAGAAGGTGGTCAGATAATGATCTTAAACTTTACTTTGACGACCGGTAGCTTTGCGACCAGCGTATTAGCAAGTTTGGTACAAGCATTAAATACCTAGATATTATCTATGTCATAACCGGTTAAGGACCTAAAAGGTTAAAGTACTGATTTATTTGCTAGCGGTATAAAATGAGATAACCGTGCTATTTTCTGCTGCTAGTACTTCGTTGGCACTAACGACTTGATTACGTCCGCGATCCTTGGCTTCGTATAGTGCTTTATCAGCGATACAAATCAAGCGCTGGCAAATGTCGATGGGTAATTGCGCCTTCGCGATTTCTGTGGCGACTCGTTTTCTTCTGTGAGCAATTCTTCGTTGCGAGCTGTTTTGTATTGGGCTACTTTTTTGCAACCCTTTAACAGATGAACGATCTTTTTTTGAATTATTTGGCGACTGTACATTCTCTTTTGCCTCATCAGCCCTATATTCACTTTGAATATGAATACGCTCAGCATGCGTCAAGGTATAAACCCCTAAACTTGCCGTAACATTAAAATCTGTATGGTTGTCGCCACTGATGACTTGCTCAGCAATATCTCGTCGCAGCTGTTTAGCAATCGTCATGACGCTATCATGCGAGGTATCTGGGAGCACGATTAAAAACTCTTCTCCACCATACCGACTCACAATCGCCTCTTCTGTCAATGAATTCAATAAGGTTTGTGCAACCTCAGACAATACTTGATCGCCAACATCATGACCATAATTGTCATTAATGTTTTTGAACCAATCTAAGTCTAATAATATAATACTGAAATCCTGCTGATCTCCCATTGCCAAAAGCGCCTGCTGCATTTGCGTTAAGCCATAACGGCGACTTTTCAGCTGAGTCAATTCGTCATGATTGGCATATTGCATAATCTCAGCTTTACTGTTATCCAATATCAACAACAGCGTACGAAACATATAGATGATAAAAATCGCTTTTGGCAGCGACATATAAATATGCGTGCTGCGCCAAAAAAACGCGGAAGAAAAACGCAGTTGATTAAACGTATCCCAGCTAAGTGTCCCATTTTGAAATATGGACGCAGAGATGGCATTTTCGATAGCCGTGGTCTCGCTATAGGTCAAATAGTTATAGCTATCCAAGGGAAAAGAGGTCGCTGTCATTTGTTGTAGGTTAGGAATCGTAAAGCCGAAATAGGGAATTAATGTAGCCGAAAAAATCAGCATACTATGAGCCAAAAAAGCCTTCCATACATAACGTCGCCGTATAAGCATCATACCCAGCATCGCCCCGCCCACCAGCGACACCCCAGCCACCAAGCTGCTATGCCCCATTACCAAAATAACCACCGCAATATAAGTACTATAAAGCGTGGTTAATACCGCTTGCCACGTATGTAGCGAGCCGTGACCGGTTTTGATAGGCGATGAGCGACTGATCATCCATAAAAAGAAGAGTCCGAGCAGCGTAATGCCAATCCATAAAGGATACAACAGCGCCATGTCAACATAGGAGCCATAGGTCTCTCTACGAGACCAAACATACAAGCACCAGATCCAATGTAAGGTAATTTCCATCAACACAAACAATGCTAGCAGCAACGCTCTATCAGCAGCCTGCCACTCAAAAATGACTCGCGAGAGTTTTCTATAGCCTAGATGAGATATCGAAAAAGCCATAATGGGCTACCGAAAACAATGAAAGTGATTGAGTTAAAACCAGAGCAATCCATCCGGTGTCATGATTGATACTAAATCTGAACTTATCATTGAGTGTGGCAATTTTTGATCTATTTATCAATCCGTTTAATTGATTCATCGGTCAATAAGTGCAGCTGTTTTCTATTTAAGATAAAGCCGCAAAAGATTGCCAGATACCTTGCTGTTCGGGATGCATGTTGGGGACATCGCCCAAGCGTCGCCATGGCATATTGCTCCCATGAAAGTCACTACCTATCGATGCAGCAAGCTTGTGCTCAGCAATACTACGGTCAACCATTTTACGCGTACTGACAGGCTCGCTATTGGCAGGTAACTCACAAGCATCACCACCAAGCTGCGCAAATTCTTCGATAAGCTTACGGACGCGCGTCGCTGACAGCTGATACCTCGTTGGATGTGCCAACACCGCTTTGCCACCACATTCCTGTATCAGCTCAATGCCGCGCTGCATTGTCAGCGCCTCGATCGCCACATAAGCAGGTTTATTGTCTGCCAAATACTTATCAAAGGCTTTTTGTACCGTCTTTACTTCACCACGTTCAAATAACACTTGTCCGATATGGGCGCGCCCAACTGCTTGCGGGTTGCCACTAGCTTTAGCAAGAACAGCTTGCCACAGCTCATCATAATCGATACCAAGCAGCTTACTGAGTTTTTCTGTAATACGTTGACCACGAGTCGCGCGGCTGTCTTGCAACTGTTGTAGGGTGGCGTGCATTTTCTCGCGGTCGGTAAAATCAAGACCAAGTACATGAATAATTTTATTGGTAGATTTATTTTTACCGTAGCCGCCGCTCAAAGTATGCTCACAGCTGATTTCTACGCCATTGATTAGTTGTATATTGCAAGCTTCCGCCGCGGCGCGTGCCTCATCGATACCTAGCAAGGTATCATGATCGGTTAAGGCCAATACATTAATGCCAGCCGTATGGGCGCGCTGTACCACTTCTGCCGGCGCATAAGTGCCATCAGAGCAGGTACTATGACAATGTAAATCGATTTTCATAAAGCAAGCCTTAGAGTTTTGAATATTCTTGAGTAAAATAAGGTTAAAATTGTCAAAGCAGCTCATATCAGAGGATTATAGTGTTGATTGCTTTTTTTTGACGCAGTAGACGTGTAAACTAGCGCATACGTTTTAGTTGGACATTTTATTTGCTATGAAAGCCTTATTAGACTTCATTCCTTTGATCGCGTTTTTTATTGCTGCTCGTTACAATGGTATTTTGGCAGCAGCTGGCGCATTGCTCGTTGCTACTATCATCGTCTATGCGATTCACTTTGTGCGTCAAAAGGGTAAGTTCGACAAACAGCAATGGGTCGTCTTATTGTTAACTATCGTTTTTTGCGGTGGTACCCTGCTGTTGCGTGACGATATTTACTTGCGCTGGAAATCACCGATTATTAACGGTATTTTTGCGCTAACGCTGTTGGTCAGTGCCGCAATCAATAAACCTTTGATGCAATTGGCAATGAAAGATGTTTTTTCGCTCACAATGAGTGGTTGGAAAAAACTGACCATTGCTTGGGCATTGTTTTTTGCGATGATGGCGGTCCTACATTATATCACGGCATTTACCATGTCAGATGAAGCTTGGATTAACTTTAAAACTTATGGCTGGATTCCGCTTATGCTGGTATTCGTAGTTGCTCAGTTTTTGTTATTAAAAAAGCATCTGAACCCTGCATTGACGGATAAGTCAGCTAAATAAAAAGTTAAATAGCAGCTGATAACTTAATAGTAGATATTTTGTTATCTCTGTGATGCCAATGATAACTATCATGCTTTATAAAGTCTGATAAGGCAAAATGACGCATGATAGTTATTGATTCTAACGCTCTATTTTTATTATTAATTGGGGAAGCAACATGTCTTTATTCGCCATTATCGGTCATGACGTAGCAGGCAGTAGCGCGCAACGTCAGCTGACACGCCCAGAGCACGTTGAGCGCTTACAAGTATTGAATCGTGAGCAGCGCTTGATTATCGCAGGACCAACCCCTATCGAGCACGGGAAAAGCGAGATGTCAGGCAGCCTGATTATCGCTGATTTCGACTCGCTTGAGGCAGCTCAAAACTGGGCAAGCGCTGAGCCGTATTTGCGTGACGGTGTTTACAGTCATGTCGACATCAAGCCATTTATTCAAGCGTTACCAGCAGTGAATGTCAGCACAAAAAATGAGGTAGCATCATCGTGATTCAGCGGTTACTCTCATTAAAAAGTCATAAAACTGGTCTTGCAAGTACTGTTTTTGCGGGCATAGTATCCATTACTTCCCTGTCAATGTCAGTACATGCAGCGCCAACACTGACTACTCAAACCGAGCCCGCAGCAGGGATTGTGCCAGCACTAATCGCAGCTAGCAACGCTCCTCCATCGAGCGACCCTCAAACAACTGCTCCGGTCATAGAAATGGCTACCGCAGCAAAGCCTGCTACCGATATTAACAATACCTTGGCGGCACAGCTGCAACCATCAAACAAAGCTTTATCGGCTGCCAACCAAGAATTACTAAGCCGTAATGCCCAGCTGCAACGCCAAGTCAATGATTTGCAGACGCAAGCAAACGTCTTGGTTTATGAAAGTCAAGGTCAATTATTTTTATATGGTGCATTTACTGTTTTGCTTAGCCTATTGGTCGGTATTTTCATCTCATGGCTGGTATTTGTTCGCCGTGAACGCTGGTAGTTGCATTTTTATCGATTGAAATTATCTACCGGATTGATGTCTACCGATTCGATGCGCCACTTCCTACTTGCTTGACCACTGTGGTGTTGATAAATAATTATGCCCAAACCAGCTTCTATGGCTATTGATACAACCAAAAGCACGACACCAGCACATGTTATCTCTCCAGCCAACATTGAGTGGCAAATTGATGATGCTGGTAATGAAGTGCCAGTATCAGGTGAGTTTGGCGATGCCTATTTTTCGCAAGCAGATGGTTTAGCAGAATCTCACCATGTATTTTTGGCACATAATCAGCTGCCCACGCGATTGGCAAACCTTATTCCTAAGCAATGCTTTACGATCTACGAACTAGGTTTTGGTACAGGACTTAATTTACTCGCGACTTGGCAGTTGTGGCGACAGCTTCGATTAAAACATCCGCACTTAGCAAGCGCCCGTTTGCACTTTATTACTACCGAAAAACATCCCGTCCCCTTTAATGACTTAGCAAAGATACTTGCCCCACTGGGACAACGTACACCTGAACTGGCACTGTTGATTGAGCAACTTTTAACTAGTTATCCTCCTCTTATCGCTGGTTGTCATCGGCTAGATTTTATTGATGATAATTTAACCCTTGATATTTGGCTAGGTGATGCTAGTGATAGCTTAGCAAGTTTAGATAGTGCAGTAGCTACTCAGCGTCCGTACATCAATGCCTGGTTTCTAGATGGGTTTGCGCCTTCTTGCAATGAGATCTTATGGACAGAGCGTATCTTTAGCCACATGCAACGCCTATCACGTGCTGGCACGACTGCTGCTACCTATAACTGTGCAGGTATCATCAAACGTGGATTACAGTCGCAGGGTTTTGTCATTAAAAAGAGCAAAGGGCTTGGGTCTAAGCGTGAGATGCTCACGGCGGTTATGAGCGAGATGTCATCTTTAGATAAGCCTATTTCAACCTTATCTAATAAGGTGCCTTTGTCCAACTATCCTAATAATGCAGTCGTTATCGGTGCTGGTGTGGCAGGACTACTGACTGCATGGTCACTTGCCAATCGTGGTATAAGCGTGACAGTGCTCGATAAAGACGCACCGCTGGCTGGTGCATCTGGTAATCCGCGCGCCTTACTTGCCCCGAATATGACGCCTATTCATCATGTTTATGAGCATCTGCATTCTATTGGCTATTTATACAGTGGTCGATTATATCGATACTTTAATCAGCAAGCTGCTATCCAAAAATCGCCGCTGATACTTGAGCAGACCGGCACATTAGACTTATTGGTGAAAACTAATATTGGTACGGAGCAGATTTCAGATTATCCAGATGCTATGGCAACCACTGTTAGCCCCGAAAAAGCACAAGATATCATTGGTTTAAAAGATAAAGACTTAGCTCATAACTTGTATCTGCCACAGTCCGGTTTGGTCAATCCACAAGCCTTAAAAACTGTTATTCTTGCGCACCCCAATATCACCTATCAGCAGCTCAATATTATTAATATTAAGGAAACCGAGAGCAATGTCATTTTGACAGGTTCTAAAGAGGATAAAAATGCGAGCCAAGCCTCTTTGACTATCACAGCTGACCATGTTGTGATTTGCGCGGCTTATGAAAGCCATCAATTGGATAAACGTATCGTTAAGTGCCGGACGATTCGCGGGCAACTGTCTTGGTTTACACCAACTGCGCAGCAACTGACTAAACTGCCTAAATTGCCGCTCAAATACAGTGGCTACTGTGCGCCATTTATTGGACAGAGCGGTGATGCGGAACTGAACCATATTAGCGAAAATCAGCCACAGTTTTTACTTGGTGCAAGCTTTATCGATGGCGATACCAATATCGATGTCCGAGATGAAGAAAATCAGCAAAATTATGACAAGTTGATTGAAGATATGCCTGAATTAAGCAGCGTCTTGCCAAATGATGTCAGTACATGGCATGCGCGTGCTGGCATTCGTACTCAAACGATGGATTATCATCCTTTGGTCGGATTACTTGCACAAAGTCAGCGTTTATGGACCATGTCAGCAATGGGTGCAAAAGGTTATGCGATTGCACCTATATGTGCCGAAGCCTTAGCAGATATGATGTTAGGCTGTTTTACACCTTTATCTGCCGCTATGTTAGCGCGCCTATCACCCAATCGGGCGCGGCTACATAAAGTGCATAAGCATAAAACACGTCAATCATTAATTTAGGTTCAGTACCTTAGCTATATGCCTAATTATGACCCTCACTAATGGATAGCTGTCTTATTATGAAAACTCTTCCCTTTACCTTTATAAAATCAAAACCATATTTTCAGGCTGTATCTGCCATTTTTTTAAGCTTATCACTGTTGATTGCCTGCAAAAAAACACCAGAGCCTGAGACAGCTAATGAAACAACCACAGAACTAGCAACTCAAACGACACCTGTGACTTCCAACATTAATGCACCAATGTTGCCGATGATATTAATGCCAACGCGTCTGCTGCGAATCCAGAACCAGATGTGAACTTAACAGAGCTAGAGGATAATATTGGCACAACGGATACCTCTGTCATTGACCCTGCTCCAGCGCCCAATCCAGAGCAAGCCATTAAAGGCTCGCAAATCACTGACGTTAAATATCGAAGTGCCTCGGGCGAATCATTATCAGTCGTTTTTGAGACTTCAGCAGCGGGCATGCTTAATGCCATCATCACCTTACCGAACAAACCTAAAATGACCTTAAGCGCGCCTGAAGGTCAAGGTAATAATCCTACCTATCGCTCAAGCGATGGCAATGTTCAGCTAGTTAGTCATGCTGGCGGTGGTACGGTAGATTTTATTCAAAATAATAAAATGACAAGCTTTGATGCCATTAGTGCCGATGCAGAAGTGATTACTGAGTAAGCTTTATAAGTATAAAAATATGTCGTAAAGTTAGTGGAAATGGCAATAAAAAAGGCTGCAAACGTTGATATCGTTGCTGCCTTTTTTATTGCCTAACTGACCTATTTTTCTATTATTTAACCAAATCCAGTAGTTTTACCAAACAGACTCACCAGCCAGCTCATCAATGACCACAAACCCCAACCGATAATGACAATGACAATGAGCCCCAACATATCAGGAATATGCAGATACAGCCAAGCAACTATTGGATTGCGCCAAAAAGCGCCAAAACGACTTTGCTGCTTATCTTCAAGTGATTGATGCAAAAACGGTCGATCCATATGGATGGTTTCGGTGATGCCATACTCGTTTTGTAGATGCTCATGCACGATGCCCAAGGTCTTACGACTAGGACGAATAAAGATGTCAAGCAGCGTCCCGATACCCGGTACGATACCAACTACCATATCAATCAGTGCCAATCTAACAGCGGGCGTCATTTTATGCGCGGGTACACCGAGCTGACGACCCAATATAAATGCATAGCTTGTTAATGCCAGACCTGCTAAATCTCCTGCCAGCGGAATGGTCGAAAGCGCAGCATCTGCGCCCATACCTTGCTTGGTGAAAGGCACACGTACGAGCGAATCCATGGTATTGGCAAATTTTGCCAATTTACGCTCCGTCTCAATCACCTGCTCGCGCGTCAAACCATTCTCAGCCAATCTTGCCTCATAATCACTCTTAGAAGCACTATGCGTAGATGATTTCTTGGTCTTTAGTCTCGAAAATTTATTGATCTTATCCATTAAAAGTCGTCCAGATACAAGCGATGGCTATAAGAGCAAAAACGTAACGTCCTACCCATATATTGGCTAAAAATGCTTTAAAACAAGCCAAAGCATTACGACTGGCACACGCACTATTTTGCTTAGCAAACATCATCGCGACTAACGCCAAGCCAAAGACTGGTGTAATACCTAAACTGGTCGGGGCAAAATAATGCCACATGACTGCGCCCATGATAACTAAAAACAACATCTGTAGTAATGAGATGATAATCACATCATAACGACCAAATAATATCGCGGTTGATTTAACCCCTATCTTTATATCATCCTCTCGGTCAGCCATTGCATATTGAGTATCATAAGCAACTGTCCAACACATATAAGCAAGGAATAACAACCAACACCAGATATCAGGCGCGCCTTGTATCGCCACATATGCCATTGGTATCGCCCAACCAAAAGCCGCTGCCAAAAATACTTGCGGCAAATGCGTATAACGTTTCATAAATGGATAAATAAACGCCAATATGACGGCACCAAACGACCAATAGAATACTTGAATGGGTAAAAACAGTAATAGACTGGCACTCAATAATACTAATACTAAAAAAACTGCAATTGCCTCTTTAGCAGACAGACGGCCATCAGCTAACGGACGACCTTTAGTACGGCTTACGTGACCATCGACTTTACGGTCGGCAAAATCATTAATCGCACAGCCTGCTGCCCGCATCAATATCGCTCCAAGGGCAAAAATCACAAAGATACTGAAACTGGGTAGTCCTGCCGTAATGCCTGCGCCTTGTTGCTGCGCCTGCCCCATCGCAGCGAATAATACACCCCATAATGTTGGCCATAGTAGCAGTTCAATACCTACTGGCTTATCAAAACGTGTCAGCTGAATATAAGCTTGTAGCTTGTCGTTAAATGTCATGGCGTTTTAATTATCATGGATAGAAAATAGTAAATAATGATTTGGGTGCATAGTAATTTAAGTTATAGAACTTGGCGTACGCTATAGTGAGTTCAATATAAAAGAGTTACGTTTAGAATAGCATTATGCTGGGATAAATTTCTCTCGCTTGCTGTGCGCTTCGCACTCCAGAGGCTTCGTAAAATTTATCCCAGCAGTACTGCATTCTTTTTAAATGGAATCGACTATACTTTTTTTGATGCTAATAATGTCACTAAACTTGTTGCCACATCTTATTGGCTTCAATGAGTGATAGCTCGGGATATTGCTTGCGTAAGGCTTTAATCGCAGCAACTTTCTCTTTTTGTGCAGCTTGCTGGCGTAAAAATGCCAATTGCTCTTTAGGATTACTTAACTCTTTTAGACGTGCTTCAAGGCGCAAGATTCTGGTACGCAGCATAATATTGATTAACAATAACGCCGCACCCATCACCCAAATGATTAATACAGACATTCCCTGCTCCTAAATTTATAAGCTGTCTTATTTGATATTATTAAACGAAATAACCGTCAAAACGTACTGCTTCATTATTCCAGCTTTCACTTGGCTGTTGATCAGCAAGTAACGGCGCACATTGTGGACGCTTAACGATGACGCGACCTTGTTTTTGACCGTTTTGACTGACAACGGCTTGTGCAGATTGTAGTAATTGCTGTTCTTCATCTAACGTTGGCGGATGCGCTAATTGATGCAATGCTTGCATATGCTTACCGACTTTCGCGCCCTTCCCCGTCTTGCTATCTTGATAACTGTTTTCTGGAAACATAGGGTCAAGATATATCATATCAATGGCTTGCTCGTTATCAGCCCCTAGATAGTTATTAAACCTTTTAAAATAAGTGAGCGCATCGGTATTAATAATCTGCAAACGTGACATCAGCTTTTGCCAATTTGGCAGCGTACTCATACGCAGCTGCTCTACAAGCAACAATAACGCCATCAATGGCTGCTGCTCAAGCATGATGACTTGTGCACCAGTACTCGCCAGTATCAAACTGTCATGACCAAAACCAGCAGTTGCATCAATGACCTGACTATCTGCGGTCAATTTCGCGGCTTGTAATAACAGCTCCGACTTACGCCCTGCACTGACTACGCGCCGCTGCAGTTTATCCCATTCGGGGGCAACGCTTACCCCATCACTCAACCATGAAAGTTTATCTTTTTCATCTAACAGCAATATAGGTTGGGTAGCTATCTGGCTTAACTGCTGGCGACGTTTTTGATTTAATTTCTCTGTCACCAGTTCAGTATTCAAGATAATGGGTAGCTTATGCTTAGCTATGAGTGCCTGCAAGCTCTCGACTTGACTGGCCTGCGTTTCATTAACATAAAGTAGTTGGCAGCTTATATCAGCAGTCAGCACTTGCTTCAAATTGGTCATGACTGCCATTCCTTTTTAATACTTATAACATCATGAATCTCTATTAAAAACCATTCCATCATGAAGTTTAGCCTGCCATCTGATAACCAAAACCCCAAGCAGCGACCAATACGATGATGCCGGTAATAATACGCAACCATGCAAAGATTTTAAAGTCACGGCGACTGACCCAAGCGACCAATAAGCGAATACAAAGCAAGGCCACGATAAACGATACGACAGTACCAATGCCTAGCACTAACCAATCTTCGCTACTGGTTAAAACGTCACGATGCTTAATAAAATCTAGTAGAGCCGCACCAATAATGACCGGAATACCCAAAAAGAAAGAAAATTCAGCGGAGGCTTTACGTGAGACGCCAAGCCACAGTGCACCAATAATCGTCGCACCTGAGCGTGATGTACCGGGTATCAATGCCAAACATTGCAGCAAACCTATCATCAAAGCTGTTTTTAGGCTAACGTCTTCTGCTTCTTCTGCAATAATGGCTTTCGGGCGATTCTCAACATAAAAGATCAGCAAACCACCGATAATCAGCATAATTGCAACGACGATAGGATTGAATAAATAGGCTTTAATCTCATCAGCAAAAGTAAAACCAACAATCATCACTGGAATAGTGGCGACAATTAAGCTAAGTCCCAGCTGACGAGGATTACTCATCCCTTCTGCTTTACCCGTCAGCAAACCCATCAGTGCCTGCCAGAGTCTGCCCCAATAGTCATATATGACCGCTAAAATAGCGCCAAACTGCACCACCACCACAAACAAATCGACTTTTTCTTTGGTCCAAAAACCCATCAAATCAGCGGATAAAATTAAATATCCTGTGCTAGAGATGGGCAAAAACTCAGTGATACCTTCAACGATACCCATGATGACAGCTTGAATTAATAAAATAATATCCACAAAATTATTCCTAAGAAATTCCGAAAACAGTAAAGGCGTTTGTTTTATATTGTTATATTCGTAATACTGTTATTGTCGCGTGCGACACTTGAAAGCTTTATAAGCACTGAATATAGAAAGGGTATACTAAGCCTTACCTTGCTCTTTCAACGTTTTCCACGCTTGATTGCGTAAGTATTTGGGTAAAGCTTGCGCCGCTTCTGTTCCGCCATTGACCATAAACTGAGCCACACCCAATTGTCCTATCACGGTCGCATCAGGATGGATATCAGCATGAATAATCTGACCGTCATGTAGACTTAATAAACCGGCACCATTGCCAACGATAGGAATCTCTAGCGCTGTCTGGCTATCATAATCAAGTAGCTGCTCAGTATCTTCGCCATTGTCTTGATTAACCGCCTGCATAATATTGTCTATTAGAGCATATTGCCCAAAATATACCTGCTGCATACGCGCATCAAGGGCACTGTATACTTCGCTTAAACCCTGTTGCTGATACGCCGCTTGCGCAATCGCTTGCAGGCTTGAGATACCCACACAAGGAATATCATGCGCGACAGATAGCGCTTGTACCACTGCCGTATTGATTCGTATACCACTAAAGGCACCAGGACCACGATTAAAGACAAGCGCTTGTATATCAGCCAGTTTTAGCTGCGCCTCAGATAATGCCGCGTCAATCATCGGTAAGATTTGCTGGGTCTGCTGGCGCTTACCTGTCTCGGTATGACTCGATAACACTTGACCGCTGGCATCTAAAATGGCGATCGAACACTGATCGAACACGGTATCCATTGCTAAAAACATCATAACCTCGGCTAATTCTCTTAACATCGTAAAACAGCGCCTATCATAGCATTTAGGACAGATTAATTGACTTGCTTTCTATATTTTTCATGCATTCTTTGTGAGAATTCACTCAAATATTCAAAATATGAAAAAACCTCAAAGCTTATTTAGCTTTGAGGTTTTTATTATCAATATTTCCCAGTAGCACTAAATCATTTAAAAACGTGTTTTAAACTTCTTCGGCGCTTGGTTTTGTAGCTCTTGCATCTGTTTTTGCATCTCTTCAGTGCTAGGCATGTTATTTGGGTCAAGTCCCATTTGCTTTGCCATTTGCTGTGGGTTCACATCTTTAACACCACCTTGCTGACCGCCACCGCCGAATAATGGACCACCGCCGCCTGCTCCACCGCCGCCGCCCATCAACCCTTGCATCGATTTCATCATTTTACTGATGCCTTCAGGCTTAGAAATCATTTTCATCATTTTTGCCATTTGCTTGTGCTGCTTGAGCAAACGATTGACGTCTTGAATCTCACGACCTGAGCCTGCAGCAATACGGCGCTTACGACTTGGATTGATTTTATCAGGATTTTTGCGCTCAAATGGCGTCATCGAATTGATCAACGCTTCCATCTCACGTACTTTTTCTTCAGGCTTGGCCTCTTCGACCGCTTTTTGCATATCCGAGCCACCCATACCTGGCATCTTATCTAAGAAGCCCGCCATACCGCCCATGCTTTTCATTTGCTGAAACTGGGTCAATAGATCTTCAAGGTCGAACTCGCCGCCCTTTTGCATCTTTTTCGCCATTTTTTCGGCTTTATCACGGTCAATCTTTTGCTCAACTTCTTCAACCAGACTTAAGACGTCACCCATACCAAGAATACGCTGGGCAATACGTTCAGGATGGAACAGCTCTAGCGCATCTAGTTTCTCACCGCGACCCAAGAATTTAATTGGCTTACCTGTGATGGCGCGTACAGAAAGCGCCGCACCGCCACGAGCATCGCCGTCAGTCTTGGTCAAAATAACGCCCGTTAATGGCAGCGCATCGTTAAAGGCTTTGGCAGTATTTGCCGCATCCTGACCGGTCATCGCATCAACAACAAACAGTGTCTCAGAAGGATTGACCGCAGCGGTTAACGCCTTGATTTCATCCATCATGGTTTCATCAATAGCCAAACGACCCGCTGTATCAATAATCAAGATATCTTGATATTGAATTTTAGCTTCTTCGATAGCACGCAAGGCGATATCAATAGGGTTTTCGTCGCTACTTGAATTGACGAACTTGGCATTTACTTGTCCAGCGACTTGCTCAAGCTGGGCAATCGCTGCGGGACGGTAAACGTCAGCAGATACCAGCATGACTTTTTTCTTATGGCGCTCTTGTAAGAACTTCGCCAATTTACCGGCAGTGGTAGTTTTACCAGCACCTTGCAGACCTGCTAGCAGATAAATAACTGGCGGCTTACCTGTCATCTCAAGCTGCTGATTGGCACTGCCCATCATTTCAGTCAGCTCATCATGGACGATTTTGACAAATGCCTGTCCTGGTGCTAATTCTTTAAGCACTTCAGCGCCAAGCGCTTGCTCTTTGACACGCTTCACAAAATCACGAGTGACTGGCAATGCCACATCGGCTTCTAACAGCGCCATACGTACTTCGCGTAAAGTGTCTTTGATATTGTCTTCGGTCAATTGCCCCGTGCCTGCGATATTGCGCAGACTAGACGACAATCGTTCTGTTAAAGTATCAAACATAAATAACTCTCAGTTAAAATAATTCTGGATTAAGCTTAACTCTTCATAAATAAAAGAGTTGATAAATACTATTAGGGTATGTGATCTCAGGTATTCAAGCTCAATTGCTAAGCATTTATCAGGAATACATAAGACGGTGCTCAATTGAGTGCCATTTTATGATAAATTGGGTAATTATTCTAATAATACCACTTTAGCATGAAATTAAGCGCGTATTTTGCGCGCATTATGAGATGAGGTTTTATATCTTGCAACTTGCATTTTTACTTGCTGCGATGGCTTATTTCTTAGTCAGCATCTATATTGGTTGGGCGCTGATTCAAGATAGACCTATCCATAAAGGCCCAAGCTTAGGCTTATTATTTGTGGGCATGTTGGCACACGCAGGGCTACTTTATCCACACATAGTCACACTCTATGGGCTAAATTTCAATCTGTTTAATATCATCAGCTTGATCAGCTTATTCTTTTTGTTTTTTTACGTCATGTTTTCTCTGTATCGACCTATTGTCAGTCTGGGTATCCTCGCGGCACCGACTGCTCTTGTGGGTATGCTAATCGGTCATATTGGACGCGCGCCTTATCGTCCGATTACGGATATTAGCATTGGGCTTGAGTCTCATATCTTGCTGTCGCTTGCCGCATATTGTGTGCTGTTGATGGCAGCGGTACAAGCGCTATTTTTGCGACTACAAATACGTGAGCTTAAGCATCAATCGATTCACCGCTTTTGGGTCAACAAGCTGCCGTCTCTTCAAAGCATGGAGAGCCTATTATTCGATATGCTATTGGTCGGCTTTGTCCTGCTTAGTATCGCACTGGGTATTGGCTTTATTTACGTAGACGACTTGATGGCGCAGCATCTTGTGCACAAAACAGCCTTTAGCCTGATGTCTTGGCTGCTGTTTGGCGCATTACTTATCGGTAATTGGCGTGCTGGATGGCGCGGAAAACGTGCCGCTAATATGACTATCTATGCTTTTATTTTATTAGCGATTGGCTTTGTTGGTAGTAAGTTTGTATTAGAGATGCTGTTATAGAACCAGTTCCACAGTAATAATATAGTAAAAAAGCTGCGAGTATTAAATAATAATACTCGCAGCTTTTTTATTAAATATCTTTTAATACTCTGTTCTAAATTTCAAACCACTCTAATGAAAACCTAATTAAATACTACCGTCTTATTCCCTGCGACAATCACGCGATTTTGTACATGCCAATTGACTGCGCGTGCCAATACATTACGCTCGATATCGCGACCAATAGCACGTAGCTCTGTGACACCTTGACGATGTGTCACACGGTGCACATCTTGCTCAATGATAGGTCCTTGATCGAGCTCAGCGGTCACATAATGGGCAGTTGCGCCAATCAACTTCACCCCTTTATCATAAGCTTGACGATAAGGGTCAGCACCGACGAACGCAGGCAAGAACGAATGATGAATATTGATAATCTGCATGGGCCAGCGCTTAACAAAGTCTGACGACAATATCTGCATATAGCGCGCTAGCACCAATAAATCATTACCCGCCATCAATGTATGGATCTTCTCTTCTGCTTCTATTTTATTATCTTTGGTCACTGGAACGTGATAAAAAGCGATACCAAAATTTTCTACTGATTGGCGTAAAGCAATATGATTACTTACCACGCAGGTAATCTCGCAATCGAGCAAGCCGCGCTGATGACGCCATAGTAAGTCTAATAAGGCATGATCAAATTTAGATACCAAGATACCAACTTTGGTCTTAATCGCATTGTCATGTAAGCGCCATTCCATATTGTGGCGTTTGGCAACGGTATGCGCAAAACTGGCCTCAAAGTTATCGATAATCTCGCTCAATCCTGCTAAAGCAAACTCTAAACGCATAAAGTATTGACCGCCTTCATGAGCCGTTGAGTACTGATCTAACGTAATGATATTGCCGCCATAGCGATGAATAAACTCAGATACGGCTTGTACGATACCGGCTTGGTCACGGCATTTGATCAATAGGGTCGCTGTAGCAGTAATAGTAGGAATCTCTCTAGGTGTCATTTGAAATGACGTTTTTGGTGAAGCAATCGTTGCGGTGTCTGACATAGTACGCTCAATTAAAAATAAAACTTGCTGCTCACTTTAAATATAACTAGCAGCATAGGAAACCGACTATTCTAATCGTTTTTGCAAGAATTTGCTGATTGAGTTGGTTGTATTTAATTATTCAGATTATAAATACAAAACCCCCAACGCGAGGGTTGGGGGTTTTGTATTTATAATATTGTAAGAGGCTTACTATATGACAGATATTGTGGTCGTTGTCGTAGTAGCGGCTGGAGCTGGTGTTGTTACTGATAATTTGATTTTATCATTAGGACGACAGCCGCTATATTCGAACTTATAGCTTACCGCGCTATCAACTACTTTACCAACTCCTAGATTAATAATACTAGGTAATTTCAAATTGCCAGAAGTAAGCTCTGCTTCACAGGTCACATTCGTATTTGCTACAGTCAAGGATGACCCTTCTGGCAACGTGGTACTTACTGAACCCGTACCGTTCCCACTGATTGAAACACTAATAGAGGTTGAACCTGATTTAACAATAGCCGTAGTATTTGGCTCAGCATTTGATACCTGTATTACACCATTCGTCAGTTCTACCGTAGGAGAGTAGTCAGTCTTATCTTCAGCCACAACACTAATGGTAGTTCCTGACGGCATACTGACCGTACGTGCACTATTACCATACATTTTAAAAGCTCGGGTGATTGCCGTCTTTCCTAAATTAGGATTAAGAGAACCAGGTAAACCCTCATATACTGGACTATCGGAAGCTAAACCTAGTATAAACTGTTGGCGTAAGATAGCTGACAGCTTATTATCACAGGTATCTTCAATATTTGGTTGAGAGTTAGAAGAAGGTGCACAAACAGCGCCAGTAGCCCCTCTTCTATATACAAATTCGCCAGCTTCAGAATCATAATTGTTATTTTCGTTATCATCACGGAAGAAGTCGCCGATGTTATGCGTGAATATATCACCAGCGCTAAATTGATTATCGCCATCCTTATCAATATAAGCTTTATCACCTTCTACATAAGCAATTACTGCGACACGATTATCTACTGGACGTGGGTTTTGAGTACTGAACTCAACCGTACATATTCCTTTGTTAGTCGCGCAACTTGGCGTTACTCTACCACCTTCACTGACGAAACTCATTACTGTACCATCGGGTACAGGGTTACCTACTCTATCTACTAATCGTACTGTAATGGTTGCAGTATCGCCATCTACACTATTAGCTAATACGTTTTTGCTCAACGAAATACTAACACCATTTTGAGTTGCACGTCCTGTCGCTACAGAGACGTCTTTTGATAAGGCAAATATACTGGTATTTGATTTTAAGGTGGCTTTAATTTCTACAGGTCCGGGTAATGCACCTGGATATAAGTTGACGACGACCTTACCTTGCGAATCACTAGTTACTGTTCTGGGGGCTTGGTTATTTAATGTTACAAAACTAAAGTCAGTAGGTACCTGCAATTTACTTATTTCAACTTGCTGATTGGCAGCAGGTCTGCCATTTGCGAATACAGTAAATTCTATCTGACCTGAGCTTGATGAGCCACTATTACTTGCTCCTAACTGCAGTTTCTCAGTTGTGGTATAAAATATTGAGCTCGCTTCAATACCAGAGATGTTTATACTCTTTGTTTGTCTGTTTACTGGATTGTTCGCAGGAGTAGCAGTGATGGTTTGTGCACCTTCACATAAGTTACCATTATCATCAATAGCCTTATAAGTTGTACTTACATCACCTTGATTGCTAGAAATGACACTATTACTATCAAAACTGCCACAACTAGTAGTGAAGTTTACAGTAACATCGTTTTGGTAAACGTCATTGATTGCATCTTTTGTTTTGAGAGTGATATTTGTATTACTACCCGAGTCCAAACTGGTAGATGACAATGTAAATTCAGTTAGTGACACTTGTATAGCCTGTAAAGAAAAGTTATAGCCAGGCGTAGTTTCGGTCAAATCATTATAATTAACAGTTGCGCTGAGTTGATAGCTTCCTGTATTTGCACTATCTAAAGGTTTGACGGATATAGATGCCTCACCTTTTTCATTCGTCAAAACAGTGTTATTGCTAGTACCAAATATAACACCTTCAGCTTGAAAGGATACCAAAGCATTGCTTACTGGATTTCTATTACCATCAGTTACTATCACTGTTGCACTCGCTCCAACTGACGTAATAGTACGAGTTACTTTGCCATAGGAATCTATTAAAGTTATAGGTGTTACATTGATAGCACTTACTGGTATTCCTGTTCCATCCTCACCGTTGCTACCATTGCTAGGCTTTTCAGGACCCAAATCAGGGGCAGGCGCAATTATATCCGTGCCATCTCCACCACCACAACCAGCCAGTGCCAATGCGCAGGTTAAAAAGGTGAGCTGAAATAATTTAGAGGTAGGTAATAAGGTGTATGACATGTTTGGAACTCCGCAGCGGCAATCATTTGTGTAAGTAAACAGGCAAAATCATTACACGGAATCCTAATAGATTAGTAATGATACATACACTTACAATAATGCCATTAGTATTAACAGATTGTATTAAATATATAACTGAGACTTTACTGACTTTTGTCATAACTTACAACTAAAAAGTGAATCCTTATTATTAAATAATCAATAACATAGGACGCTCATTTCAGGGTATAATAGCTACCCTTTAAACCAACAACTATCACAAAAATATTTGAGTATTCATTACTTTTATGGTATAAATGTCGGCTTTAAAATTTTCTGATTTGGTTTGCCTGTTATTTGCCTTTAGATGACAGTAAATCAGCTCAACCTTCATATAGTTTTGTTTGGTGCAAAGCTGCCGCTTGCTGTGTCCATGCCGCAAATACGTGCAACTTGCCCAGACTGGTATGAGAAAAACTCATACCTCATAGATTAGGAGTTCGCCATGTCTAGAGTTTGCCAAGTGACTGGAAAGCGCCCTATGGTGGGTAATAATGTTTCGCACGCAAACAACAAAACCCGTCGTCGCTTTCTACCAAACCTTCACAACCATCGTTTTTGGGTAGAGTCTGAAAATCGTTTTGTACGTCTACGTGTGTCTACCAAAGGTATGCGCATCATTGACAAATTGGGTATCGATAAAGTGCTAGTAGATCTACGCGCACAAGGTCAAAAAGTTTAAGTAAATATTGGCAGTCTAATCTATCGATGAATATCGCTATTTAGGCTGCTGTTATGCTGAAGATTTACCAGCTCATATATTTATGACTGGATACTATCTACAGCAACTTAATACTTTAGACCCATACCTATCGATTGAAGACCGCTCATTTACAGGAAAGCCATCATGAGAGATAAAATTAAATTAGTATCAACTGCTGGTACTGGGTATTACTACACCACTACCAAAAACAAGCGCACTATGCCTGGCAAAATGGAAATCAAAAAATTTGATCCAAAAGTACGCCAGCATGTGATCTTTAAAGAAGCAAAAATCAAATAATATCCATTTTCATAAATGGTTTTATTTGAACAAAAAAAGGGTTTATCAATTGATAAACCCTTTTTTATTGTCGTTATTTAGACTGACTACTATTTATCTATTTGCTATTGATTTATACATCATTAACTATAGTGCGTTGGCTCTTTGTCATAGACATGCGCATGCCATTGACTCATCTGCTTTTGCATAATCACTTGGATTGCAGCATGAATCATATGCTGACCTATCGCTTGGGTATCACTGCCCAATATCTCTTTTAACTTATCAGAAAAATCAATGGTCATTAGCGGCGCATCATCTTGTTCAGCATCACGTAAGAGCAATTTGCCATCGTCTGCTTCTACCAGCTCAAGGGTCGTCTCTTTAGCAAACCCTGCAAACTGATCGGTACTGTCATTATCTACTTCAATCTCATTATCGATATCGTATGGCATTCATTGTATCCTTATTATCCCGATTTATACCTGTAAAAAACGCGCTGATTCCACTTACTAAAGCTACTGTCTTACAGTCATGCGGGCAAAACTATCTTATTCATACAATGGACGCTTTGGCGCTATAATTCAAGGGCTATCCTATAAGTCTTTTGCACAACCTACGTTCGATGGTCTTAGTTTTATAGAAATTACCAGCGTTTAACGCCAGTAACGCAGTTTTGCTAGGGTAAATAAGAAAGCAACAAACATACCGAGATAGTACATGAGCTTTAACTCTAATGTCGGATCACGATATTTGAACGGTAACGCTACTGTCGCAGTCGCGGTTGGCAGTATCAATAACATGAGCAGCCAGTTTTCAAAGACGTGTAGCCAACCTTGTAAATCAGTTCCATGACGAAGTGAAGACAGTCCTAGCAGCAGGCAGGCAATAATTAAGCTGGTAAATAAACCATTTGGTAAGTCTTTTGGATAAATGATATTGGCAATACTGGTCGGTATGATTCTCATGTAGAATTCCAGTCAAGCTTATAGAGCATGACTTAACGGTGAAAAAGTGTATCAAAAAACAACTTATAAAAATATTACAATGTTATCTTTATTAAGGAGCTTTATCTCTACTAATAAAAACTTAACTATAAGTACCCATTAACCACAGCATTGAGATACAAGAGGTCAAATACCCCAAACTAATGGCATTCCAGCTCTCTATATGCATATCTTTAACCTTGTTAAGTAGGCGTGAACCTAGCCAAAATAAAAGGGGAATGCCTAGCATAAATGCGGGTACGATCACCGCCGCGTGGCGTAATACTTCACCGGCATCTTCACCAACCATCAGGCGAAAGCCATAACCTGCCAGACTCAGAACAAGGGCGAACATGGCTAAGCCAATAGTAATACCTTTTGGCACTAAGCTACGTGATTGCAAGTCTTGCTGGGACTCGGCTCGATGTTTTGCATTTTGCATATTCATATTTTACCTTTAGCTGACATGTCGCTTAATATAATCAGTCATACAGCGGCTATTAATAATAGGTAACTTTAATATTTAATAGTATATAACTTACTATATGGGGCGTTACTCCCCATTTGCCAAGGCAAGCTCTGCACGCATGGCATCGATTGCTGCTTTATAATCTTCTTGATTAAATATCGCTGAACCGGCGACGAACATATCAGCACCTGCTTCGGCAATGGCGCGGATATTACTGGCTTTGATACCGCCATCTACTTCTAATCTAATATCACGACCGCTAGTAATGATACGCTGACGTACTTGGCGAACCTTTTCTAGCGTCCCTTCAATAAATGACTGACCCCCGTAGCCAGGATTGACACTCATCAGTAGGACCTGATCCACTTTATCCATGACATAGTCTAAATAATGCAATGGTGTTGCTGGATTCAATACCAAACCACACTCAGCGCCGCCATCTTTAATCAACTGCAAAGAACGATCGATATGCGAGCTTGCTTCCGGATGAAATGTGATGATGCTGGCACCTGCCTCTAAGAACTGCTCAATCATACTATCAACAGGGCTAACCATTAGATGCACGTCAATTGGTGCATCAATCCCATAATCACGCAGCGCCTTACAAATCATGCTACCAAACGTCAAATTGGGTACATAATGGTTGTCCATCACATCAAAATGGATGACATCAGCACCAGACGCCAATACACGTTCTACTTCTTCGCCTAATTTCGCAAAGTCAGCAGATAATATGGAAGGGGCGATTAGATACGGCTTAGAGGGACTGATCATAATTGAGCTACCTAATGGATATTTGACTAAGGATTTAATATATAGATATATGCATAGCACGAATAATACGTATGTCCATTATAACGGATAATCAGGGTCTATAATGGGTACTGAGTATCGATATTATAGCTACGCTCAGCACATGCAGACAATTAGCGCGGTTTATATTGGGTTTTACAATAAGCACGACCTACCGTAAAACCTCGTATCGCTTCATGCTTGGTAGCGCGATTGCTCACACGTTGACGCCATAAGCGAAACGAGGACGGTTTTAGCGCTTGACGCATAAGTGTAATAACACCGGACTCATTGAGACCATAGCTATGCTCTATCGCCTCAAACGGTGTCCTGTCCTCCCACGCCATCTCTATCACGCGCGACACTTGTGACTCATCGAGGGCATGAATAATCATATCATTCCTAGAAGCGGCGATAACTGGGCTTGATTTGACTGCATGAATTTGAGGATTATTTAAATTGGTACTGGTATGGTCTCGCTGTTTATTCTTTAAAGCAGTATCCATATCTGCTTGCATGGTGGCAAGCGTGGCTTTAGTAGCAACAGAATTACCCTCTACTGATGGAGTATCGGCAGCAACGGTACTTAAGTCTTGATAACTTGTCATAGATCTAACCTTTTAAACTTGAAACGCTATAACGAATAAACCATATGAGACCGAATTTTAGCTAAGCTGTGCCATACGCCAGTGATGCTCAATATGCTCATTGATTACTGTCTGGATAAAGTAATAGCTATGATCGTGACCCGCTTGATAGCGCAATGTTAATGGTTGCTTGGCATTTGTACACGCCTGTTGTAATTTTGACGTTTGCAACTGACCATCGGCTAAAAACTCATCAGCCGCGCCTTGATCAACCAAGATGCTTGAGTACTGCTGACCGACCTCTTCAATGACTTGCGATGCGTCTGCTTGCGCCCACAAGCTCTTGTCATCACCGAAATACTCTGTATAAGCTGCTTGACCCCATGCCGACTCACTAGCGGCGCACACAGGCGATAAAGCTGACACACTGACAAACTTGCCTGGGAATTTAAAGCCCAATAACAAAGCACCATGACCGCCCATCGAGTGACCTGTGATACCGATACTATGAATCGGAAACTCTGAGCGTAATAAATCATATAGCTCATCAACGATATAGCTTTGCATATTAAAGTGCTCAGACCAAGGAGCCTGAGTCGCATCGACATAATAGCTTGCACCTTGACCGACAAAATAACGCTCATCGTTTGCTACGTCATTGCTGTCACTGCCGTCACTACTTCTAGGAGAGGTATCCGGTGCGATAAATATCATACCAAGCTCGCTACATTTTTGTTGAAAATGTGCCTTATGGGTGACATTATCTGCATTACAGGTGAGACCTGATAAATATAAAATCGCCGGACAACGCTGCCCTGCTAGTGCTTCATCAGGCAGATAAATACTAAAGGTCATTGGCGTCTTGGTAGAGGTTGATTGATGGCTATAATAATGCTGCTCGCCATCAAAACAGCGATTGACACTTTTTTGCGTAAACTGGGTGCTGGCTGAGAGACTGTGGTTATAAGAATTATTCATGAGCATTATCCTTTTTAGCTAAGATAAAATAGTTGAAAACAGATGCTTATTTAAAAAAGCATCTGATTAAAAATGGGATAAAAATCAGTTCGCTGTGTTCTTATCATCCACAACTGTGGCTGCGCCCGTATTCGGTGAAATATTGATAGTCGTTGTCGCATTCGAAGTATCTGTAATGCTAGCAAGCGGCGGTCGTGTTTTATCAAATAACACTTGCTCAAATGCTGGCAACGCCGTTTCCATCAAACTACCGATCACCATTTGCGGCTCTGATGGCTCAAAACCCATAGAGATCTCACGCTCTTTTACTCGATAAGCAGCGTCTTTAAAGGCAGCAGAAAAACTGGTGTTTTCTCTTAAGCTTTCAGCAAAAAATGCTTGCCCAAAATAGGTCATCTCAGCACTATTGGTACAGCCAAATGACATCTTGTCTGTTGCCGAAGCGGTAATCACCACTGTCGTCGGCGACGCCAATTCATCAATAAAAGAGCCTGAATAACAAGCCGATACCACGATAACACGCCAGCGAATACCTGAGGCATCTAACGACTCTCGCAGCCATGTTGCATCCAGATTATCCATCGCAAGCGGTGGATTAGATAAATGGATAAAATCCTGATCGCCATGAGACGATAGTGTCATAAATAACACGTCTTCATCAGCGTTCATCTGCTGACCAATTCTTTTTAAGCCGCGTAAAATACTGGTTTTGGTGGCAATCGGCTCATCTAGCCAAGTATAGTTATTATTAATCAGTGCCAATGAATGCCCGCTAGTACCAAAACGCACATCAAACAGCTCACGTACTTTATTAATCTCAGAGCGGAAGACGTTTTGATCAGAGAATCCCGCCACACCCATAAAGTACCAATCACTTTTGCCCGGTATACTAGGATCTATACGAGCCAGCGCCTCTTGTAATAAACGCGGCTGCTCATATAATGCCGCTTCTTCTAACACCGGCTCTACCGGTATCTGCTTAAATATGGGCTGGTCAGCGACGTTACGCTGCCAAATCGTCAATAGTGCCACAGCACCGATGAGGACGATGATCCGCTCCCACCACGGTATACGCAGGCGACGAGAAAATATCCATAACAATGCCAAGGTCTGCCATAAAAACAGCACCAAAAATAGCGTTGGTAAAAACGAATAACTCCAATCGGGCAACCAGCTATAGCTACCTAAAAACTGTACTAAGCTTTGTAATAGAGCGGATAAAGTATCAGCAACCAACCACAGTACAACAGGCACAAAAACCAGCGCTTGATTGCCTGCGCGCCGTGCCAGAATAATGCCGCCAAGTAGAATAATCATCGGCCATATGAGATAGCTGACCAATCCTTGCTCATTGAAAATACTGCCATCTGGAGCGGCTAACCAAGAAAATAGGATATTACTACCCAAAGCCAATAGCGCAAATACAGCGAACTGAACAAAGGTAGGTTTAACCCAAGAGAATGCCCGTGTTGAGCCTACTAGCATCCACAAGGTTGCAATAATATTGGCAGCGAAATTGAGCGAAAAGCGCTGCAGTGAAACGGTTTTTAACGACGCAAGTGACAAAGACTTAGACCTCTAGCCAGTCGAGAGAAATAAAACAAATCAATGATAAAATATTTTGATATCCATGCCGTTTACTATCTTTCAATTAACTCTTTTGCAAGGCATACGAATGTCAATTTTATATTTAATTCACTATGAAATGGATATAAGAGACGGATAGCGCACATCAATATTATTGACTAATATCTTAGCTCGCTAATCTATCGCGATTGTAACGGATTGTCGGTCAAGAGCATAAGGCTGAATTGTAAAATTCGCTTAAAAACCTATCAAAAAAGGAGGTCTTAAATTTAAGACCTCCTTTTTTATCAAAACCTTCTATCAAACCTTAAACATTATCTCATCAATAGCTCATTAACACGTCTGAGATAAGCGGCTGGATCATCTAACTGACCGCCATCTGCTAGTAATGCTTGGTCAAAAATAACTTGCGCCAATTTATCAAAATCTTCGGCTGACTGCTCGCTACTTTCAAGCTTTTTAATAAGTGGATGATCAGGGTTAACCTCAAGCGTCGGCTTGCTTTCTGGCACATCTTGACCCATTTGCTTCAGCATTTGGATCATTTGCGGCGATAGCTCACCTTCACCAACGACCAAGCAGGCAGGACTATCAACCAAACGCGTCGATACTTTAACGTCTTTGGCACGTTCGCCTAACGCCGTTTTTAGCTTATCAACGACTGGCTTCATGGTTTCTTGCGCTTTTTCAGCTTCAGCTTTTTCGGCTTCGTCTTGCAAGTCGCCCAAATCAACTGCACCTTTAGCAATGTTTTGTAGCGGTGTCTCATCAAATGAGGTCAAGAAATTCATCGCCCACTCATCAACACGGCTGGTCATCAAGATAACTTCGATGCCTTTCTTTTTAAACAGCTCTAATTGTGGGCTATTTTTAGCAGCCGCTAGATTGTCAGCCGTTAGATAATAGATGGCTTTTTGACCCTCTTTCATACGTGCTTTATAGTCTTCAAAGCTGGTCGTCACACTATCCTGAGTACTGGTTGCATAACGCAGCAATTTAGCAATACGTTCTTGATTGCCCATGTCTTCGCCAACGCCTTCTTTGATAACATCACCAAATTCAGCGTAGAACTGCGCAAATTTTTCTTGCTTATCACTGTCTTCACTGTTGGCAAGGCTAGCCAGCAAAGTCAAAATACGACGCGCGTTACCATCGCGGATAGATTTTACATCACGCGACTCTTGTAATAGCTCGCGGCTGACGTTCAATGGCAAGTCGGCTGAATCGATGACACCTTTAACGAAACGCAGGTACATTGGCAACAGCTGCTCTGCCTCGTCCATAATAAAGACGCGCTTAACATAAAGCTTTAGACCATGCTGCTGCTCACGAGTGTACAAATCTACAGGGGCTTTTTTCGGAATATATAGCAGCTGAGTATACTGAACACGACCTTCGACACGGTTATGCGTCCATGCTAGTGGCGCGTCCATGTCATAGGTGATATTTTTATAAAAATCGATATACTCTTCATCTTCAATCTCAGAGGCTGAACGTGTCCATAAGGCACTGGCTTTATTAATGGTTTCCCATTCGTCTGTTAAGACCATTTGACCATTGGCAGGCGTGTCACTGCCTTCTTCAACCTCATCTTCTTGCCAAACTTCTTTACGCATCTGAATCGGCAGACTGATATGGTCAGAGTATTTATTAACCAACTGCTTAATTTTGCCACGGTCTAAATAGCTGTCTTCACCCTCAGAATATTGCTCTTTTAAATGCAAAGTAATAGCGGTGCCACGAGTTTCTTTCGTGATAGGCTCAACAGTAAAACTACCCGTACCATCTGATACCCAGCGTACGCCTTTATCCGCAGGTTCGCCAGCTTTGCGAGTTTCAACACTAATAGTATCGGCAACGATAAAGCCCGAATAAAAGCCAACCCCAAATTGACCAATCAACTGACCATCTTGCTTCTGTGATTCAGACAGCTTGTCTAAAAATGCTTTAGTGCCAGATTTGGCAATCGTGCCTAAGTTTTCGATGGCATCAGCTTCGTTCATCCCGATACCGTTGTCGGTAAAGGTGATGGTTTTAGCGTCTTCATCGACAGCGATACGAATTTTTAGCTCGCCATCGTCTTCATAAAGGCTGTCATCATTAGTCGCTTCAAAGCGCAATTTATCACAGGCATCAGAGGCGTTTGAAACCAGCTCACGGACAAAAATATCGGAATTAGAATATAGCGAGTGCGTCACTAAGTGCAATAATTGAGCTACTTCTGCTTCAAAGGTATGTTTTTTTAATTCTGGGCTGCTTTTATCAACATTGATGCTATCAACTTTTTGATTATCAACTGGGTTCAGTTCACTCATAAAAAACTCCTTCAATTTATGTTAAAAACTTATTATAAGATAGCAGTCCTCAAACGAAACTTACTCAATGAATATTAGAGAGCTTACGTTTTGAACACTGCTAAGCTGTTTATACTAATAGGGGCGCGAGAGAAAATTTCAAGCGTAAAAACTTGATTCAATAAAAAACACCGCTCTAGTTTCCTGAGGCGGTGTCATTGTAATGATAATAGATTTAGCAAGTATATTTAGTAATATGTTTTTAGATAAACCTATCAGCTATAAGCAGCTAGGCAAATGACGAGCAGGATCCGAATCACGGGCTGCCATTGCATCTTCAACCGTTAAACCTAATGCTTTGGCAACGCCTTCGCCATAAGCAGCATCACACCAGTTACAGTTGCGAATGTGGCGATACTGAATAAAGTCCGGCACACCCGCCATATTGTTCGCTGTGTTTTCAAATAGCACTTGTTGTTGCTCAGCACTCATCAAATTAAACAATGCGCGAGGTTGACTGAAATAATCGCTATCGTCTTCACGGAAATCATAATGCGCCGCATAGCCGTTAACCTTCAATGGTGGCTCAGCATAATCAGGCTGCTCTTGCCACTGGCTAAAGCTGTTTGGTTCATAATGCGGGCGACTGCCATAGTTATCATCGACACGTCCTTGACCATCACGATGATTGCTCATCACAGGGCAACGCGGCTTATTCACCGGAATTTGCTGATGATTGACACCAACACGATAACGCTGAGCATCGGCATAGTTAACCAAGCGATTTTGTAGCATTTTATCCGGTGAAACGCTGATACCCGGTACTAAATTACTTGGGGCAAATGCTGCTTGTTCCACATCGACAAAGTAGTTGTCAGAGTTTTTGTTTAATTCGAACTCGCCAACTTCAATCAGTGGATAATCACCTTTTGGCCATACTTTGGTTAAGTCAAACGGATGATAAGGAACGGTATCCGCCTCAGCTTCTGGCATGATTTGCACATACATTTTCCACTTTGGAAAATCACCATTTTCGATGGCATCGTACAAGTCTTTTTGATGACTTTCACGATCAGAACCAACCACCTCTGCCGCTTCTGCATCGGTCAAGTTCTTAATGCCTTGTTGCGTGCGGAAATGGAATTTGACCCAGAAACGCTCATTGGCGGTGTTCCAAAAACTATAAGTGTGCGAGCCAAAACCATGCATATTTCTATACGATGCTGGCAGACCGCGATCACTCATAACGATGGTGACTTGATGTAATGCTTCAGGTAATAAAGTCCAAAAGTCCCAATTGTTGGTCGCCGAACGCATATTGGTACGTGGATCACGTTTGACGGCTTTGTTTAGGTCTGGGAATTTGCGCGGATCACGTAAGAAGAACACAGGCGTATTATTACCCACCATGTCCCAGTTACCTTCTTCGGTGTAGAATTTCAAAGCAAAGCCGCGAATGTCACGCTCGGCATCAGCCGCGCCGCGCTCACCTGCTACGGTACTAAAGCGCGCAAACATCTCAGTTTGCTTACCTACTTCACTAAAGATAGCAGCACGGGTATATTTAGTGATGTCACTGGTCACAGTAAAAGTACCAAATGCGCCTGAGCCTTTAGCGTGCATGCGGCGCTCTGGAATCACTTCACGGGCAAAGTTGCCTAGCTTTTCATTTAGCCAGATATCCTGTGCTAATAATGGACCACGCTTGCCTGCAGTGAGACTGTTTTGATTGTCAGCCACCGGTGCGCCGTTGCTCATCGTCAATTGGGTCGGGGCGTAAGGACATTTTTTATCGCTGCTATTATTACTGTTGTTGTCGCTCATAATCATATTCCTTTGGATAGCAAATGGATGAAAGTACAAAAACTATTCTGAATAAGCTTCTAATAATATATCCAGAATAGTTGTACATGTTTCTGAAAAACGGCTATTTTTATTCATAGTAACCTGTAAACACAGTAATCTTGCCTCGTTAGACACCATTACAACCGATTAGCATTGATTTGTATAATTAATTAATTACATGCTTTCGTTTTGTTTTTCAGAATTACTCAAAATATTGTCTAACTCATCCAAATGCTTTTCATTCATAGAGCGATCTCAAACAATGACTACCTATTGGATACATTTTTGCACTAGCGCGGCATGGGACGAATAGTCAGAATTTGCTCACTACGACCAAAAGGTCCTTGCGTATCATGTAATATAGCGCTGCTAATCCCTATGCCATCATCACCGTATTGCTGCACTGCCTCAATGCCAAGCCAGCGACCTTGCGGCGCGCGGTGCATATGAATTTGCAAATCAGTATTGGGGAACATCCATTCCAGTTTTGCCATCCCCAGTCCAAGCCTTGGTACAACCCCATTGGCAGTATCGGCCATGCCCAATAAATGCACCATGTCATGGGTAGGCATACCCTCTACCATGTCGATATCATTGGTCATCCATACCATACCTTTACCAGGACGACGATTAGGTTCAGCTACCAAACGTACGCTTTCAATGAAACCGCCGGGCCAACCTTTCATACCATCCCAAGCGGGTAACGCTTCAGGCTTATATATGGATTTTTGATCTTCAAGCCCTGCAATGACACTGGTATCTTGAGTAATCAAGCGCCATGCACGCGCAATGATGGCATCGCGACCACGACTGCTCATCACTGCTTCGATAAGCTCAATAGTCCTACCCGGACGGATACATCGCGTAGTCACGATAAAATCATTAAGCGGTATCAGCCCTAAAATATCCAAGCTGATACGAGCAATGCGCATATTTTCTTGTGGTATAAAACTTTGTAATTCGGCAGTGAGCAAGCCGGTGGCTGGCGCCATATGTTGCTCATGCTCGTTCCAAGCGCCTTGCGCATGCTTAGTTGGCTGATAATAAGCAACACTACTACCATCTGCTTGCTGCTCACGTTTTATAAAAGTGTAATAAGCTGACATGAATGTCCTTGAATTCTTTTCAAAATAGATTGATTAGGTATAAAAGAAAGGTAGGCTTTCTTTGTTTAGCGCATAAGGGCTTGCTTTTGTACCGTCAGCAGTGTGCGACTTTTAGCCATTACAAATAGAAAGAAAGCCATAATGGCGATAAGCGCGCCATATAACAGACTGTAATCTCTCATAAACTGGGTCGTATTTAACATCAGCATCCCTATCAGGATGACAATTGTAAACGTATTAATTTTTAATTGTTTATTGATCTCATCAAGGCTAGCTTCTGCCAAGACAAATCTTTTTTTCTGCTTTTTCATTTTATATTTACCTATCTGGCGCTATATACAAAGCCTGCTTATTTTATTTGCCAACTTGCGTCATTGGAATTCGTAAAGCTTTTGGCAAGCTAAAGGTGACATTTTCTTCAATGCCCAACAGCTCACTTGGCAAATCACCACCCCAATCTTGCAGCTGCTGTAGTACCTCTTGAATCAATACTTCAGGCGCTGAAGCACCCGCAGTCACGCCCACACTTTGTATCCCATCGAACCAGCTCTTATTCATTTCAGTGGCATTATCAATCAAATACGCGCGGCAATTCATGCGCTCTGCCAATTCACGCAAACGATTTGAGTTTGATGAGTTTGGTGAGCCAACGACCAAAACCACCTCACAGCGACCCGCTAAATCCTTGACCGCATCTTGACGGTTTTGGGTGGCATAACAGATATCGTCTTTACGTGGACCTTGAATATGTGGGAACTTTTCTCTCAATGCATCAATAACGCGCGCGGTATCGTCCATCGATAAGGTCGTTTGGGTCACAAATGCTAAGCGCTCAGCATTCTGTACGCTCAAGGCTTCAACATCGCTCTCGTTTTCAACCAGATGAATCTGTCCGCCATGACGATGGTTAAAGCGTCCCATAGTGCCTTCTACTTCAGGATGTCCCGCATGTCCAATCAATACCGCATCCATACCATCCTGCGCAAATTTAGCGACTTCGATATGTACTTTGGTAACTAAAGGACAAGTAGCATCAAACACCGTCAAATCACGACGTTCTGCTTCATCTTCTACAGCTTTTGAAACCCCGTGAGCGGAAAAAATAACAATAGAGCCGTCTGGCACTTCATGTAGCTCTTCGACAAAAACAGCACCGCGATTGGCCAAGTCGGATACCACGAACTTGTTATGTACCACTTCATGACGAACATAAATGGGTGGCTCAAAACGTAACAGTGCTTCGTTGACAATCGCAATCGCGCGATCCACACCAGCACAAAATCCACGTGGATTGGCAAGATAAATTTGCATAAGAAGACCTATCATTAGATAATTTATATAAAAGCCTAGGCTTAAAGCTTAAGCCACCGAAACTTTTATTCAAAAGTTGGGATAAAAACGATACCCTACTTTAGCATAATTTGCTTTTAAAGCAGTTTATAATGAGGCATCGATTACTACTTTTGTCAGCATACATGATGGTGTTTTTTATTTTTACCAGCCTTTTATATTAATTCGAATACTTTTATTTATTTATCAAGACATAATTTACTAGGACACACTGTATGACAGGTTCATTATTTATTATCACTGCCGCTTCTGGCACAGGCAAGACCTCCTTGGTTAAGCAGCTACTTGCCACCACCAATGACTTGACTGTCAGTGTTTCACACACCACTCGTGAGCCGCGCCCAGGCGAGATTGACGGTCATCATTATCATTTTACTGACGTTGATAAGTTCGTGACTGCCATCAGTGAAAGTCAGTTTTTAGAACATGCCGAAGTATTTGGCAATTATTATGGCACCTCAGAGCAAAGTGTACGCGCGCAACTGGACGCTGGTGTCGATGTCATTTTGGAGATTGATTGGCAAGGCGCGCTGCAAGTCAAAAAAATCTTTACTGATGCCATCATGATTTTTATTTTACCGCCAAGTATCGCCACTTTACGTCAACGCTTATCAACGCGTGGACAGGACAGTACGGAGGTGATCGAACAGCGTTTGGCTGGTGCTGTTAATGAGATGGCGCAGTACGTCAATTTTGACTATGTCATTATTAATGACAGTTTTGAGGTTGCTTTAACTGAGCTTAAAGCAATTATCGTTGCCGATAGACAGACTCTAAAGCGTCAACAGCAGCGTTATCAGCGCACGATTACCAATCTACTTAGCAATACAGTAGACGAGTAAATGAAGCGTTGATATGTCTTAATGCTTCATCTCGAAAATAGTTATCAGCAGACAAGCAAAAAGCAATTACGCCTGCAAGCAAAAAATGCTATAATGTCTAGCTATCCCCCTTTATATTTTTGATATTATTTTTATTGAGTGGCGCGCCATGCTCGCAACCAGTAAAAACAACCGAGGTAGCTATTTATGGCACGAGTGACGATTGAAGATTGTTTGGATAATGTTGATAATCGCTTTGAGCTGGTTCTGGTCGCAAGCAAGCGCGCACGTCAGTTGGCTAAAGGCATCGCAGAGCCGTTGGTTGATGTTGATAACGACAAGCCAACAGTATTGGCATTACGTGAAATCGCTGCTGGTAAAATTACCCGTGATATTTTAAATCAGCCAGAGCATAACTTTGCTACTAGCTCGTTAGATTTAGCATTGTCAGGCGATCACAGCTTCTAATAAATTACCGTACAAAGTATGAATTTAGCAAGCATACGAGTATTGACTGACGATAGAGACCACAGCATAGGCTGTGGTTTTTTGGTTGTAATGATACTGGCTTTACTGTTTTAGTAGCCGTTTGGCTTTTAAAACCTAACCTTAAGTAAGAATTCTCCAGTTTTTACATTAGCTTATTGCTTAGCGGTTGACATTGGCGACGATTTACGATTAATTAGAGGGTAGTCTGCCCATTTTTCAGCTTTATTCTTAAGCTCTATATTAATAGCTCAGCACTTATTCAGCCATTCTTTACCTTGCTAAATCATCATTTAAGCAGGTAAAAGAACATAGGATCGTGACTTTATGATTCAAAACTTGCCCAAACTCAGTCATCCATTAGTTGATGACGCTCAATATAATCTGCTGCGTTCAGTAGGTTACCTCACGGGCGCTGAACGCCGTGATATTGTTGATGCCTGTGAGTTCGGTGATGTTGCGCATATTAAAGACAAGCGCAAGTCAGGAGAGCCTTATATCACGCATCCGATTGCGGTCGCTGAGATACTAGCCGGCTTTCGCTTAGATCGAGATACCATCATTGCGGCAATTTTGCATGATACGGTTGAAGATACGGAAGTGAGCGATGAGCAGATAGAGCAGCGTTATGGCAAAGTGGTTTCTAGGCTGGTCGATGGTGTGACCAAATTAAAATCATCGACGCATAATAAACAAGAAAATAAAGCGGCGACCTTTCATAAAATCCTGACGGCTACCCTCGCAGACCCACGTGTATTGATTATCAAGCTTGCTGACCGTTTGCACAATATGTCGACCCTAGATGCGGTACGTCCTGAAAAACAACGTACCACCGCGCAAGAAACTTTAGACTTTTATGTGCCCTTTGCACGGCTCATGGGTCTCAACGATATTGCTGATTATATCGAGGTACTTTGTTATCGCAATCTTAACTCTGAGATGTATAACAAGATCTCTGATAAATTGCTACAACATGGGCTTGGGCGCAATTTTCAGAGAGAAGCCATTCATCGTTATTTAAGTATTGTTCTCAATAATCTTGATCTTGATGGCATGGTTAAAGTCTTAGACAATCGAGTGGTTATCTTCCGGCAATTTTTCCGTAATCGCGGCGAGATTAATGCACTGCTGCGCCATTACGCGTTTGAGATTGTGCTAGACAATATCGAAGCTTGTGACAAACTTGCCTACTATCTCATTAAAAAATATCAAATTGCGGACAGTCATATTGCGGACAATATCCGCAGACCTTTACCTGGCGGCAATCAATCGCTGACGCTTATCTACGAGCGCGACAATGATTTTGTTAAAGTAACGATTTTGACTAAGCAGATGCAAAGTGCCGCAAGGCTTGGGGTTATTGGTGCAGAGCATGCCTCTGATGTCAGTCAATCAGTCATTCAGGCGTCATTACGCAATATGAAAGATTTGGTCGATGAGGACTGTTTAAACGAAGGCAACCCTGATTTTGCCGCCGCAGTATCGACTATTAATGAGCTGATGGATTACCTGCATTCTAGTAAAATCATCTGTTATAGCCCGCAAGGTCGCGCTTATGAGTTGCCACAAGGTGCGACTGCGCTAGACTTTGCTTATGCTGTTGGTCCGATGGTTGGCAATGTCGCGGTTGGCGCTAATATTGATAAAAAACATGCCAAGCTTGGGACGGTAGTCAAAAATGGACAGTTAGTAGAAATCGAGGTTAATAGCCATTCTGAGCCAAAAGCAGAATGGCTTGGGTTTGTGGTTACTAATAAAGCCCGTGTAGAGATTTTGCGTTGGTTCAAAGATTTATCGGCGGCTGATAAGCAGCACCATGGTAGACAAGCACTAGATCGCGCACTGAAAACTTATCAAAAAAGCTTGGACGATCTAACCGATAGTGACTGGAAGAATCTAACAGAATGGCGTGGACTGACTGAGAAATCAGCGCTATTTGAGCAAATAAGCTCCGGTACGTTGTTACCGCAACTCGTGGTCACGCGTTTGTTTAGCGATGAAGTCTGTGATATCCAATCGCAAGAACGTATCGATGACATGACCCAACCACAGCAACTGATCGTCAATGCTTCAGGCGTTGAGCTTGATTTTGCCAATTGTTGCCATCCGATTTATGGTGATCCTATCGTTGGACATTTATCCCGTCATGGTCTGGTCGTGCATCGACATAAGTGCTTTTCACTAGACGATATTCGTAAAGACAATCCCTATCAAGTCATCCAATTACGTTGGCGCAATGATAAGGCGATCAAGCAAAGTGACTCAGAAGATCACGATAATAAAATTCGTTTTCCTGCTTATTTAAAACTGTCTATAGCACTGAGCGACGAGCAAATCAGTAAAGTTATTTATAATCTGCGGCAGTTAAATATAGGGGTTGAAAAGGTCGACGTACGTAGCAATGATACTATCATTCATATTGTTGTTCGTAGTCGCAATCACTTAGCCCAAGGTATTCGTGAACTACGCTCCTTACTTGGTTTCCCCAATATTATGCGTTTATATCAACTATAAATACTTTTATCATCATAACTGTTAAAATATATGCCTTTTAAATTATCTCTTAACACATAGATGATTTTGAAATATGTAAAACTTTTAATCGTGCTAAACGCTTCTATTAATTTTTAGAAAATAGTTTTAGCACATCAAACACCAAAAAATATGATAAGGATATATCATGACACGTCAAACCATCCAAACGGATAAAGCACCTGCAGCCGTTGGCACTTACTCACAAGCGGTAAAAGTTGGCAATACTGTTTATATTTCAGGTCAGCTAGGTTTTGACCCTATCACCATGGAACTAAAAGAAGGGTTTGATGCACAAGCGAAGCAAGTATTTGAAAACATCAAAGCCATCTGTGAAGCTGCTGGTGGCAGCTTAAATGACGTGGTCAAATTCAATGTATCGTTAACTGATTTAAATGATTTTGCAGCATTAAACGAAGTATTCATGGCTAATTTGACTGAACCTTATCCTGCCCGCGCAGCGGTGCAAGTAGCGGCATTGCCTAAAGGTGGCGTGGTCGAAATTGAGTCTATTCTATATATTGAATAAGTTAGATATTCAATACTGCTTGAATAACAATATTTCATATTGAATCACCATAAGCTTAGCCTCATGCTAAGCTTATTCATCTCTCCCTCTTTATTTTTATTTCATATTGACTTAATCAAACTGCGAAGCCTTTTTATGTTGGTACAAGTTGCTCTGCCCGTGCCCCTTTATCGGGTATTTGACTATAGCCTACCGTCCGATATAAGTGCTTTGCCAAATGCTTCGCCAAACAATAGCTCAATACAACTGCCGAAAATTGGCAGTCGTGTTGAGGTGTCTTTTGGTCGTCAGACTTTAATCGGAATCGTGGTTGCTCATATTGCTCAAGCGGATACCAGCGTACCACTCAATAAGCTGAAACCCATTAATAAGTGTTTAGATGCTGAGTCTATTTTAGATAACAGTATGCTAAAGCTCGCCTATTGGCTTGCGCGTTATTATCATTATCCGCTTGGTGAGGTGTTAGCGGTCATCTTGCCCACCTTGGTTCGTCAAGGTAAACCACTAGATTTACTCATTACCCATTGGCGAATTCTGCCACATATCACTGATGACGACTTTCGTACTAACGCCAAAAAGCAAAAGCAGCAGTTTGATATGCTAAAGCTACATGGTCAACATGGTGCAAGTGAAGATGTACTACTATTAGAAGGTATGGCGCGTGCTTTTTTAAAAACACTAGAAGATAAGGGTTTGATTGAACGCTATATTCAACCAAAACAAGCACCTACTCCTGTCAAATTGGCAAAAATGCCCCTTGATCTTAATGATGAGCAACAGCTTGCCGTTGCAGCGATTGTTGCTGCACATGAATCCAAATGCTACACGGGCTTTTTATTAAATGGCATTACCGGTAGTGGCAAGACTGAAGTCTATCTACAAGCCATGCAAGCAGTATTGGAGGCTGGCAAGCAAGTGCTTATTTTAGTGCCTGAGATTGGGTTAACGCCACAGACGCGTGCGCGTTTTGCCAGTCGCTTCGCTGCGCGTATCGTCTTGCTACATTCTGGTATGAACAATACTCATCGATTGCAAGGTTGGCAAGACTGCCGTACGGGTCACGCACAAATCATTATCGGTACGCGTTCGGCAGTACTATATCCGTTTACAGATTTAGGCTTAATTGTCGTTGATGAAGCGCATGATGGCTCCTATAAACAGCAGGATACCTTGCGCTATCATGCTGCTGATGTCGCACTTTATCGAGGATTCCAAGCCAAAATACCGGTCGTCCTTGGTACGGCTACCCCTTCTCTTGAACATTTAAAATTAGTCGATGAGGGCAAGCTAGTAGAGTGTCAATTATCGACGCGCCCTGGTAATGCTAAACCTGCGCCCATGCAGCTGATTGATGCGCGCTTGCAAAGTACTCATCAGCAAACGCAAGATGATGGCGCGCGCTATGATACCGGACTGACGGATGCGCTTATCGGCGCCATAAGGCAAACCCTAGAAGCTGGCGATCAAGTTTTGATATTTTTAAACCGTCGCGGCTATGCGCCTGTTTTATTATGCGAGGCATGTGGTTGGCAGGCAGATTGTCCGCGCTGCGACGCGCATTTAACCGTTCATTATAATAATCAAGCCCAGCGTAGCAATTATTCCAGCAACTCTTATTTAAAATGCCATCATTGTGATTGGCAAGCCTATATTCCGACTGTATGCCCTGATTGTGGCAGTCAAAATCTAGATGCCAAAGGGATGGGAACAACAAGGCTAAGCGAAAATTTGCACGCTATCTTTGCCAATCCGCAAACCAGTAAAGCGCTTTATCCCATTATTCAAATTGATCGTGATACCACTAGGCGTAAAGACAGCTGGGAAAATATCTATCAGCGTATTAATGAAGGCAATCCTGCCATATTGGTCGGTACGCAAATGGTTGCCAAAGGCCATCATTTTCCCAATGTCACGCTCGTTTGCCTACCCAATGCTGATCGTGGCTTTTTGTCTGCAGACTTTCGCTCGCCAGAGCATACTGCCCAATTGATGATCCAAGTAGCGGGGCGTGCAGGACGCGGGGATAAATCAGGACGTGTATTGATTCAAACGCTGCAACCGGACAATGCGTTATTATTAAAATTGGTGAAAGACGGTTATTTGTCTTTTGCTCGTGAGCTGTTGCAAGAGCGTAAAATGATGGGACTGCCCCCTCATAGTCATGCCGCGCTGATACGCTGCGAAGGTAAAACCCTTGCTGCCACCACACAAGCACTCAAAGATGCCATTGCCATTCTGCCAACAGGGCACAATTTAGCCGTTCTTGGTCCTATCGATGCGCCCATGAGTAAAAAGAACAGTCGCTATCATGCCCAGCTTTTGCTATTGGCCAAGGATCGTCAGCAACTGCATCATGTTTTAAATCATTGGTGGCAACCTGTCCTTACCCTACCGAGCGCTAAATATCTTAAGCTTACTTTAGATATTGACCCTGTCGGCTGGTAACGCAAATTTGCGAGTTATTGCTAGCATAATCATTTGTCGCATTACTCTTTTATCTTTACTTCGTCAGTACAGTTTCTAATATTTGACTATGATAAATTTACAATAACAAGTTGATCATTGTTATCAAAAACCATCCTACCTTATGTAGAGTAGATATTGCTCATCAAATCCATTATCAGCAAAATTGAGTGTTGTTATGAATCCAGACCATCCAAACTCTAAAAAAAACGACCATGCTCATCAGAGCATATCGGCTGATACGCATGGACACGTTGAGGAAGGTGAGGAAAGTGGTGGAAAAAGTAATAATGCTTATAAGAATCAAGACAGCCACGATCATGATGAACATCTAGAGCAAACAGTCGCCACGCGAGATACCAAAGGCTATCAGCGGACTTTACTGATAAGTTTTTTAATTATTACAGGCTACATGTTTGTAGAAGCAATCGGCGGTTGGCTCACTGGCAGTTTGGCATTATTGTCCGATGCCGGTCACATGCTGAGTGACGCGATAGCACTTGGCGCCACCTTAATGGCATTTAAAATTGGGGAAAAAGCAGCTACTCATCAAAAAACGTTCGGTTATAAACGCTTTGAGATTTTAGTTGCCTCTGTGAATGGGGCGACACTTGTCATTATTGCGCTAATGATTTTTTATGAGGCCATTAAACGCTTTAATTCGCCACCTGAAATTGCGACCCAAGGCATGCTTCTCGTCGCCACTATCGGTATGCTGATCAATATTTTGGTTGCGTGGCTTATGCACCGAGGTAACCGTAGTGGTGATACTCACGGTCATGATCATGGAGCCAATGAAGGCACAGTAACGGTCAAAACATCGGATGACAAAGAGCCGGTCAATCTCAATATGCAAAGTGCTTATTTGCACGTATTAAGTGATTTAATGGGTTCAGTGGCTGCCATTATCGCCGCATTATTAATGATGAGTTTTGGCTGGGTATGGGCAGATGCGGTAGCGTCCGTAATTGTAGCAATACTTATTTTATTTAGTGGCTACCGTGTCGTACGGGATTCTGTACATATTTTAATGGAAGGGACGCCAGAAGGTATCTCTCTAGTGAATGTCGAAGAAAAACTCCTTGCTCATCCGCAGGTGCAAAAAGTGCATGACCTACACGTTTGGAGTATTACCAGCGGTTTAAACGCCTTATCTTGTCATGTGGTCGTCGATGGTGAAATGAGTATTCATGAGTCCAGTATATTGATTGGCAGTCTAGAACGAAGCCTGCTTGAGCTCGGCATCCATCACGCTACTATTCAGGTAGAAAGTGTGGCACACCCACAAACGAGTACCCATAGCGAAGCCCTAGTCTGCAATATCTCAGAGCGACCAGCAGAGAATAACCATATCGGGCACAATCATTAAAATAGTTTGTCATTGAAAAAGTCTGGTTTAAAAAAATGCGGCCAGTCATCTAGACGTCATTAATTATTTAAATATCGTCAATTGTTAATGACATCTAATCAAATCATGAAAATAACACAGTATAAGCCACAATAACCATACGGCAATGCTTATCCAAACACCCAATCCCACTCCTAGCAAGGTCATGCGAATCCAAAAATCCAAGTCACCATTCATAATATGAGGAAAATAAGCAGGTCCCATAGTCGATGCCATTATTAGCCAAAGTCCAACTATAAGTGCCAATCCTGCACCTATAATTCTTATTAGTATCTTTCCAATATTTTTTAATAAGTTAAGGCGATTAAGTATAGCAAGCTTATTTTCTAGAGTATTATTCATAAGTCTTCTCTTTCTATTTTTTCATTTAAACTATGTTTAATGCCCTATCTTGCGACTGATAGTAATCAAATATAGCAAAATGAAATATCTCCATACCGCATATACCAATATCACACTGACTTTTATCAATGTAATCACATGTTAAAAATGATGAGAAATTTAGCCTCTCTGTCATATTTTTAATATAAATTCTGTATACTGAAAATTGAAACGCCACATTTGCCACCAATGGATGACCTTCTGCTATGTCTAGACGCTCAGCGCCATTCGTCGCCCCAAGTTATATCGATGACTCGATTTCAAAGGATGGCAAAAAACACGCCAAAGTTTTATTATCGACGCTGCAAGAAGACATTGCTCGCTTTCGAGGCGCCCAGTTTCCACCTGATATCTTACGTCAAATTCGTGACATGCCTATCTATGAAGGTAACTTAGCAGAAGTCCAAGCCTATCAGCAACGTTGGCACAATTTGCTTGAACGCGCCATGGCGTTTTATCCTGCTGCCAATCTGCCGCCTGACTATTTGCCACTGCCTGCCAGCCTTGAGATACCGCAGTTTATATATCATGTGCAGCGCCTACATCTGACCAAAACCCATGCAAAAGAATCCAAGAGTTTCGGCTCGGTCGGGGCGCTTACGGATAAATGCGGCGATTATAGTGCTGATGACATTGCACGTATGATTGCTGCGTTTGATAAGGATGATGAGACGCGTTTGGTCGCGCACCGTGAGTTTATTGATTTGCGTGCTTATGTATTTTGCCGAGATAATAAGGGTGAGATGCTAGAGCCTGAACGGGTACGGTTTTATCGAACTGGACTTATTGTCCATGTCCTACCCGATTTTAAAATCGTAGACAGTCGACAGACACCGCGTAAGCGCCGTAACGATGCCTATAACAATCCGCTGGCAGATAATGGCATATGGAAGATTTATCGTAAAAAATAATCGTTATAAAATTGCTTTTTATTTCTAATACTGCTGTTGTATTGCCCATTTATCGTCATTGCTAAGGATTCCAGATGTTCGCTGCCGCCGCCAGCTCACCAAATTTGATGTTACAAGCGACAATTTTCTTGGGAGCAGCCCTGCTCTTTGTACCCCTTGGTAAACGTTTTGGTATTGCGACGGTTTTAGGTTATCTGATCACAGGATTGATATTAGGTCCAAGTGTACTGGACGTCGCAGGTGACGCTGAGAGCTTATTGCATTTCTCTGAGTTTGGCGTGGTGATGCTGCTGTTCATCATTGGGCTTGAGCTGCAGCCATCAAGGCTCTGGGCACTCAGGCGCTCAATATTCGTCCTTGGCGGTTTGCAAGTTGGTTTGACTGGTGTCTTATTGATGGGGCTGTTACATCAGATTTTTGGCTTGCAGCTCGATACTGCTTTTATCGTTGGCTTCGGGCTTGCGCTCTCATCTACCGCCTTTGTCCTACAAATTCTGACTGAAAAACAGCAGCTATCGAGCACTCATGGCCGTGAAGCCTTTACGATTTTATTATTCCAAGACATTGCGGTTATCCCTTTATTAGCGGTCATTCCTTTCTTATCAGGGGTGCGTGAACAAAGCTATGATTTGATTTATTTTGGTAAAGTTTTTGCGGTTTTTGCTGGACTTATTTTTGCCAGTCGCTACGTCGTTCGTCCATTTTTTAAATTTGTTGCCTCAAGTGGTGCGTCAGAATTACTAACGGCGGTCGCGCTATTTATCGTAATGGGTGTGTCAATTTTGATGGGTCAAATCGGGCTCTCAATGGCGTTGGGCGCATTTTTAACTGGTGTATTGTTGGCGGATTCTGAATACCGCCATGAGCTTGAAGCCAGTATCGAGCCTTTTAAAGGATTGTTATTAGGTCTGTTCTTTATGTCAGTCGGTATGTTGACCGATGTGAAATTGATATTAGCAAAACCCATTTTTATCATCGGCTGTGCGATGGCATTGATGTTTATCAAGTTCGGAGTGATTACAGCGATTGCAAAAATTTCAGGTAATCGCTGGCCAACCAGTATTCGACTGGGGGTTACACTGGCTCAAGGTGGTGAATTTGCTTTTGTCTTGTTCAGTGTTGCAAGTGCCCAAAACGTCTTACAACCTGAACTTGCCAATACGTTAAACCTGATCGTAACCATCTCTATGGCACTCACTCCTTTGGCATTCTTGTTATTAGAAAAAGTCGGCGAGCCATTATTTGCCAAAAGCAAACCAAGCCGCGAATACGACACGATTCCAGATCATGAGCATCAGGTGATTATTGCTGGCTTTGGGCGAGTCGGTCAGATTATCGGTCGTGTGCTACGTATGCACAATATTGAGTTTACCGCGATTGAACGCTCGGCAAACCGCGTTGATTTTGTCCGTAAATTCGGTAACCAAGTCTATTATGGTGATCCAAAAAACCCTGAAATCCTACGTGCAGCAGGTATCAAAAAAGCACGTGTCTTTATCCTTGCCATCGATGATTTAGAGCGTTCTATCACCACCGCCCAATATTTACGTAAAAACTATCCAGATTTAATTATCTTAGCACGGGCACGTGACCGCCAGCATTACTACCGATTACGTGAGGTTGGGGTTCGTCATATCTGGCGTGAGACGTATTTGTCCTCGCTAGATATGTCGCGTGAGTCGTTACAACTGCTTGGCATATCACCAGAAAAAGCGCGCGAGACAGTACAAACCTTCCGTGATTACGATGATGATCTGATTGAACGTCAACAAGCTATTTATGATGATGAGGCCAGTATGATTGAGTCGGCTCAATCATCGATGGCGGAGCTTGAAAGCTTATTTGATGAAGATATTGGCAAAGCACGTAAGATGGATTTGAGCGATTTTTATGAAGCGCTAAAAAGCCAAGCCATACCAGTCGATGATAAAGATAATAATACGACTGAATCTAAGCATTAATTTTTTCAACTATAGAAATTGTTGTCAAAAATAATTCTCAGTCTTTGTAGCCACCTAATCAGGGCTACAATTTTCCGGCGCTTGTTTCTTATTCAATGAGCTGATGCATTCCCAATCATCACTGTTTGGCAGATGATAAAAGACCAGTGTTTGATCATTGAGATAACGTATAGGGAGTTTTACATTTTGAATGGTCGCAATCACTACACAATCAGTTTCTGCAACGCCAGCTGCGCTATGATCAATCTCAATATGTACCTGCTCAGTGCCGCTATCGATAGGCAGATCCAGCGGACATCGTCCTGTTTGCCGATACACTAGCGCCACATGGTTTTGCGTGGTTTTAACGGTATCATACGCATTAAACAGCACTTCGTTTTCTTTTGGTTTGGCAATAATAGGTAAGAACTGCACTTTAATGACCATTAAGATAAAGGCAAAAAATCCAAAACCCCATCCTAGCCCAAATAGGCTCACCCCGCCCTCTTGGCTTAGATGGGCTTTTTGCAAGCGCTCATCTTGTGGATAGTCATTAATCACGTCGGCAATCTCACGTCGTGCCATCCGGTAATAGTAAGCATCCGTCCAGCGTGCCACCATAAACGACCAAAACAGCCAAATCAGCGCGGCAATACTAACGCGTATCGTCATCTGATAAGCATCAGCAATATAAGGAATTACTAAGAACTCAACCGCTACCAAGACTAGCGCGATATTAAGCTGAATAAAAGACCATCCTGCCACGCTGTAGACGAGCGCATCCATGTAACGCTTACGATAGAGTAACCATGGAAAGGTCACAAAAAATGCTGCCCAATGCCATTTTGGCGACAGATAGCCTTGTTCATCAAATTGCTCAAAGCGTTTTAGATAATAGCGTTGGCTACGATGTCCGATAAACCATTTATCCAGTTGTGTGCGTCTGGCAGGAGGCAATTTTTCTTGGTAAAAAGGGGGCGGCGAATCCGTCTCAATAAATAACATAGTGACAAGCCTTACATGCGATTAAAAAGACATTTAACTTAACTATTGGGATTATATGATAACGCTAATAGCATTGCATGGGCCAGAGAAACACTAGATAAATAATGTACCTAAATTACAAAACGCGCTGACATTATTAAAAAAGTATTGTTCATTCACAGCCGTACAGATTTCACTTATAATAAGCGTACTACCCATTTATTAAGCCTTGTTAATCCTATGAGTCAACATCCTGATATTAATACCAACGTCGACGCCACCAGCCTTACCGATGATCAAAAATCTTTAGACACTAATGCTACTAGTGGCAATGAGGTCGCACCTGACGGCAATAAGCACATTCGTATCGTCAACACCTTTATGAAACGCCGTACGCACATGAATAAAAATGCCGAGCTGGCATTGACGGCGCCTGAATTTGCACATTACTTGGTTAATAACAGCTTTGGTGATGGTAACCTTGAAGGTATTGACGATTTGCGTGCGCTATTTGCTGAATTGCCAAACGGCAGTGAGGCACCCTTGACCCTTGAGATTGGTTTTGGACTTGGAGATTCGTTCATTGAAATGGCAGCAGCCGAGCCAAGTCGTAATTTTGTTGGCATTGAAGTCCATGAGCCGGGTATCGGCAAATGCGCTTATATGGCTGGTACTCAAAATTTGAGTAATGTCAGAATCATCAATGGTGATGCCATTCAACTACTCAAACAGTTACCAGAAAACCATATCGATCGCATTCAGCTCTACTTTCCTGACCCATGGCAAAAAAAGCGCCACCATAAACGCCGCTTTGTTAGCCCTGAGCGTATGGCGATTGTCACCCGCAGCCTAAAGCAAGGCGGCTGGTTCCATACCGCCACTGACTGGGAACATTATGCCTTTTGGATGGTAGAAGTTTTAGATGGTTTTGCAGGCTTAAGCAATCAAGCAGGCGCAGGCAATTTCACTGCCCGCCCTGACTTTCGTCCAATGACAAAATTTGAGCGCCGTGGTCTAGCAAGCGGACATGGGGTTTGGGATTTAATCTATTTAAAAGACTAATACCAAACGCATTACGTCGGCTTCCTTTAAAGCGGCTAAGATATTTATCAGTATCTTAGCCGCTTTTTTATATCTGTCAGTCTTTAAACCTTTTACTCATAAGGGTTAAAGACTGATATAACTGACTATAAATATGTTTGATGAGTATCAATAGCTTTCAATTCGAAAAAAAATTATCAGCACAGATGTGAAACATAGGCATTGCCCATACTAAAATCCTGCTAAATTTAAACTTGTAAAATCAGAAAGAGCCAAGTTTTGTAAATTAAATGATAACTCTTGTCTGCGCAATCATTGATACCGTAAGGGCTTGGTGAGTTCTCCCCATAAGCTGTGGATAACCCTGTGCATAAGTCGCTACTTGACAAGCATTTGCCTAGATAGCTTAAAGGCTTAGGTAAAATCGTTCATTTTTTGTACGATTTAAAAATTTATTAAAATCAATAGGTTAACGATAATTTAAAAGCAAAATAATTTATTTATAAAATTTTTAATATTAATTTTATCCTATGATATGTTTCACACTGGCTAAATAAAATTTATTTATTTATTGTGGATAACTTCCAAAACTATTGACAAATAGCATGCTCATCAGGTTCAAATATGAACAGCAATTTTTAGCATTATATACAAATATTTTTGTTTTCTCATACGACATCTATTGTCGCCTAGTATTCAGTTATGCTCAATATATACCTTGGATTTTGTTATAATTACCCTATCTAATAAACAATGATATAAAGTTAGAGGAAGACATAATCTGGTGATATAAGTTGCAAGCACTATGAGCCTCATTAAAATCTCTAAACTTTTTTTCGCTTTTATCAGCATCTAATTTTACTGTATAGTAGCGTGATGTATAACTAACATCGCGATCTACAAGACTCATCTCATTGCCTACTCTAAGCTTAGTTCAAAATGCTATCAGCGATAGTTTACATTGCCATTGATAGCATTGAACAAGCCGTTTTGATATTAATACAACTTATCCTTATAAATGATTGATAACAAGGAGTCCTACATGGACGACAATAAAGCCAAAGCACTTAAAGCTGCACTAGCTCAAATCGAAAAGCAGTTTGGTAAAAATACCATCATGCATTTGGGTGACAACTCAGCAACGCTTGATGTCGACGTGGTATCGACTGGTTCATTAGGTTTAGATATCGCACTCGGGATTGGCGGTTTGCCAAAAGGTCGTATCGTTGAAATTTATGGCCCTGAAAGCTCAGGTAAAACGACTATGACATTGCAGGCAATTGCAGCGTGCCAGAAACAGGGCGGCGTTTGTGCCTTTATCGATGCTGAGCATGCCTTAGACCCTGTATATGCTCGCAAGCTTGGTGTGAATACGGATGACTTGCTACTTTCACAGCCTGATAATGGTGAACAAGCACTTGAAATTACTGATATGTTAGTACGCTCAGGTGCAATCGATATGATCGTTATTGACTCAGTCGCAGCCTTGACGCCGCGGGCCGAAATTGAAGGCGAGATGGGCGATTCACACATGGGTCTGCAAGCCCGTTTGATGAGCCAAGCTTTACGTAAAATCACTGGTAACGCCAAACGTTCAAACTGTATGGTATTATTTATTAACCAGATTCGTATGAAAATCGGCGTGATGTTTGGTAGTCCTGAAACCACAACTGGTGGTAATGCACTTAAGTTCTACGCTTCTGTGCGTATGGATATTCGCCGTATCGGTGCAGTCAAAAATGGTGATGAAATCATCGGTAACCAAACTCGCGTTAAAGTCATCAAAAACAAAATGGCACCACCATTCCGCCAAGCTGAATTTGAGATTACTTACGGTGAAGGCACCAATCACTTAGCCGAAGTGATTGATTTGGGTGTTGAGATTGGTGCAGTTGGTAAAGCGGGCTCTTGGTACAGCTATGGCGATGAAAAAATCGGTCAAGGTAAAGCCAATTCTGTCCTGTTCTTAAAAGAGAATCCTGCTATTGCTGAAGAGATAGAAGCCAAAATCCGTGCTGAAAAACTTGGCGTAAAGGATGACAGCAAAGTAGCGGTCGTGGCTGAGACTAACGAAGAACTAGCCTCTGAACCTGTACAATAACGGTATATTTTCAGACCGTTATCAGCAACTATGATGTCTTATGAAAATTAAAACGTTAGCTGAAATACTCGCTGAGTCGGATAATGATTCAGCGAGTTCTACGCATAAAAACAAGAAACCCATTGAACAACATTCATCTACTAGGTACTCATATAAAGACAAGCCTAAAAGTACCAGTAAAACTGGCAAGCGCTCTCAGAATCTAAATACATATGATTTAGATGAGAAGTGTACAATAGATAACCACACTAACTTTACGGCAGATTCGACTGGCGCCTCTTCCTCTTTAAAAATTTCATCCAAATCCAAAAAACGTAAAAAACACTTTCATCCAGCTGCTACCTTTCACGCTGAGCCTAATAGTGTACCTACTTATCAGCCACCTGCTGCGCAAAGTATCAAAGAGATGCTCGCTGAAGTTAAACATGCGGTTCATGACAATAAAGAAGATAGTGTCTCTATTAATGAGACTGGCATTGATTCAGCTTTGATGAACTCACAACAAGTATTTGAATCGGTAGCTGCTCATGATATTCAGGGAGGCGACCAAAACAGCCAAATCGATAACTTACCAGCTGCTCTAAAGGCATATTTGCGCACGCCTGAGCAGCGCCAAGCGGAAATGGATGCAATCAAAGCAGAAAGTCGCTTACGTTGGTTGGCATTTTATTATTTGTCACGCCGCGAATACGGTAAGGCTGAGCTTAAGCAAAAATTGCTAGATAAAGAGCAAGAAGCGGCTAAAATTGATGCCCTACTCGATGAGTTCGAAGAAAAAGGCTATCAAAGTGATTACCGCACTACTCTAATGCTGATTCGTGAAAATATCAGAAAAGGACGCGGCAGAGGTCGTATCAAGCAAGAATTCCATCGTAAAAAGATGACGATGCCCGATAATATCGATGAACTTATCGATATGGCAAATGCAGAATCTGATGAGTTTAGTGAATTTATAGATGACAGCGCAGATAATTTGGTCGAAGGTATAGACTGGCTCAAACTGGCAGTCACAGCGCGTATCAAAAAATATGGTGATGATATACCCACTGAACAAAAAGACAAAGCAAAGCAACTACGGTTTTTACAATATCGCGGCTTTAATAGTGATATTTGCTTTGCGGCATTAAACTATACGTTAGATACTTTAGATGAACGTTTTTAGCAATTTTTAATGCAACAATTTTAACCTTTGTCGTTCGCTATTATATTTTAGATATAAAAAAGCGCACCTAATCAGGTGCGCTTTTTTATCGTTTTAAATGCTATAAATAATAACCTAATTATTTTAGTGCCCCTAGACGGCTTGATAATTGACTGATAATTTGGTCAATTTCTTCATTGGCTTCAGGTTCGTTATCTAAATTACCGTTTGGCGTCAATTGGTTCATGACTTCAGGTAATAGCTCAGCCAACCCTTGACGCACCTCTATCTCGTTAGCGCCTGTATGAGCAGCGACTTGCTGTATTTCACTGTCATCAAACAATCGATTGATATCGTTAGGATCAAGATTATCGTTAAGCTCATTAGTACTCAACCAAGAACGCGCTTGTTTTTCATAGCCCATACCGGTAATTTTCGAGAGAGCACCACTTAAGCCACCATTACGCTTTATCCAACTCAGTACCATAGGCATAAGGGCAGCGATAAGCATACCTTTACCACCGAAGCCACCTCTCGTCGTTTGACCACCAAGTACACTACCTAGAATATCACCAAGTCCACCAGTACCTGAACTCATGCCACCGCGCTGTTTGCCACCTGTTAACCCGCCGATAATATCGTCTAACCCAAAACCATTGTCTGCTGAGCGGCGCTCGTACTGTTGTGGATTATAACCCGCTGACTGATTGCCACCGCCAAGCACACTCCCCAATATATCACCAAGACCGCCGGCACGACGCGGATTGATACGTTGATTAACTGGATTACGCTGTGCGTCCTCTGGATCCATGGCACTACGTGCTACTTGACTCACTAAATTCCCTAGCAAACTCATAACTTTATCCTTTTTATTATAATAACATTCGTCGATACAGGTTTTGGTATAGCAAAGTAACGACTGCTACCATCACCTACTATTTAAACCGACCTATAAATATAAATTCCAATATAGCAAATCTATTTGCCTCTCTAGATAGGCATTTTGTTATGAGATGTAGGAGATAATTTAGTACGGTAAGATAAGGCAGGTAAGCATCTACAATTAAAACTAAGTTCAATTAAACGGTTTTGTTTGCAATCATATTTGACAAGATGGTCAACTCGCGCCATTGCTCAGGGCTAACCTGATCACGGAATATAGCCACAGAAAATCGGCGTTGATAAGGCTCTACGATATTAAAATCAAAACAGATAACCCAATGAGATTGACTGACTGTATTAAGCTTTGCTTGCCACAAGGCATCCCCACGACTCGTACGTATTAATAACTGCCAATCTTGATAAACACTTTTATCAAGTGGCGGCTGGCTTAGATGCAATAGTATGGGTCGTGATAAGGCTAAATAGCCAATGACTGCAGCGCTGATGAGGAGTATAACGACATATTGCCATAAGGCTAATGAAGCAAGAATCGCCAATACCATGACGATACTGGATAATGCAATATAAAATATCAGATATAAATAGCTTATAGGTTTAATAGCAGTATCGATACGTAGCGAGGTTAATGCTGTCATAGTGAGCTACCAAAGAATATTTCTGATTAATAGAAAAGACTCAATACTACTTTAACAATCAAAAAATAAAACTAACCGTTTAAACAATTAACTCAGACTTTTACTGTGACGCCACGTTTTAATCTTATTAACCAACTCCCATATCGCCTCATCTTCTGGTCGGCTTTGATTGGTAAAATAATCTAATAAATCAGGGTCTTCATGAGTCAGCATTTGCGCAAAGCTTTCTTGTTCGGCAGCTTCTGCCGTTAAATAAAGCTCTTTAATATAGGGTTCAAAATAAAAATCCAATTCTTTAAGACCACGGCGGGCTTGATAAATAATACGACGTTGCTCATTGGTGGGCTCTAGCTGGTTATTAATAGTCATAAAAGTATTCTCATCCGTTTAAAAGGGCTTTAAATAAATGTTAAAGTGCCAAAACTCTATTACTCGCAATTGTTATCATCGATAAATTTATTTTTGATTATAAGTTCTTAATTATAGACATAATCACCATTATTAGCTTTTATTATATGCAGATAGCTGGCTCCATAACGCTACGGCTTGCTGCATCATAGCGACATTATGAGTACGAATGATACTTGCCCCCTGCTGCAATGCAAAAAGACCTGCAGCAGTACCCACGTTATCACGCTCAAGCGGTTGGGTGGTAGCAAGCGCTTCTAGACCTGTTTTGGTCAGCACTTCTGCTAAAAATCGCTTGCGTGAAATACCAAACATCATTGGCATTTTGAGTGTTTGTAAGCGCTTAAGCTCACTCAATAATGCACAGTGATGCTCATAGTTTTTAGCAAAGCCAAAACCGGGGTCAATAATAATATTTTCGCGCATGACGCCAATGCTTGTCACTTCATCAATACGCACCTCTAGCTCTGTCGTGACCTCCTTAACCACATCATCATACTCTGCCAGATTATTCATCGTAGTTGGCTCACCGCGCATATGCATGAGCATAACAGGAATGTTAAGCTTAGCTGCCATCACCGCAGCGCCCTCACGCTTGAGTGCCCGTACATCATTCCAAATATCCGCGCCTGCTTCAAACGCTGCGCGCATAACCTCAGGACTACTGGTATCAATGGATAGCCATATGTCATTGCCTAGCTGCTGCCTAATCGCTGTCACGACTGGTACCACACGCTGTAGCTCATCAGAAGTCACTACCACTTCAGCATTTGGACGGGTAGACTCGCCGCCAATATCGATGACGGTAGCACCTGCATCGATCATCTCTTTACATCGTGCTACTGCCTTATCAACAGCATTAAACTGCCCACCATCTGAGAACGAATCTGGCGTGACATTTAAGATGCCCATGATATGAGGCTGTGATAAATTTAGGACCTTGTCGCGGCTGGTCACAGTATAAGCAGGTAAGGGTTGGAATAGTGACATAGCTTATCCATGATAATTTGAATTCTTAAAATTGATTTTAGCTCTAACTTATAATGCTTATGATACCAGTAAACCTGATGTCATTCTAAATTGGTAATAAAGAAAAAGCCCTTTGTTAAAAGGGCTTTTTTTATTCAAAACTTAAGAGTAACTTTTACATCGCTGGTAATGGCGGAGGGGTCATTCCGGTTGTTTTCACATCATTCTTTGATAAGTTCACTTCATGATGCTGATAGACTCTTGGTGGACGAGGTTGTTCGCCCGCTAAGATATCTTGCAGCTGATCGCGGTCAATGGTTTCCCATTTCATCAAGGCATCAACCATAGCATGCATCTTTTCTTGATTGCCTTCAATCAATTCACGAGCGATATCATATTGCTCCTCTAGCATACGGCGTACTTCTTCATCAACCTTTTGCTGTGTTGCTTCTGAAATCGTACGACCACCGCCACCGAAGTAACCTTGTGAGCTGTCATCATCTTCATAGACCATGATACCAAGCGCGTCAGACATGCCGTATTTGGTTACCATTGCTCGTGCCATTTTGGTCGCACGTTCAAAGTCATTTGAGGCACCCGTCGACATTTGATCAATAAAGACTTCTTCAGCGATACGACCACCAAATAAAATCGCAATATCACTCAGCATTTTTGATTTATACATACTGGTTTGGTCGTGCTCAGGCAACTGCCACGTAACACCAAGCGCAAATCCACGCGGCATAATAGTGACTTTATGTACAGGATCAGTACCCGGAAGTAGCTCGGCGACTAGCGCATGACCTGCTTCATGATAAGCAGTAGCACGGCGCTCCTCTTCACGTATGACCATTGATTTACGCTCAGGACCCATATATAGCTTGTCTTTAGCATCTTCAAAATCATTCATATCAACGCTGCGCTTGTTACGACGCGCAGCAAACAAAGCTGCTTCGTTGACAAGATTCGCCAACTGCGCGCCACTGAATCCTGGCGTACCACGGGCTAAAGCATGAGCGTCAACACCAATAGTATTAGGCAGCTTCTTCAAATGCACTTTAAGAATTTGCTCACGACCTTTGATATCTGGCAGCCCTACTTGCACCTGACGGTCAAAACGACCCGGACGCAATAGTGCTTTATCAAGAACATCTGCGCGGTTAGTAGCTGCAATGACGATAACGCCTTCGTTGCCTTCAAATCCATCCATCTCAACCAATAATTGGTTCAATGTCTGCTCACGCTCATCATTACCGCCGCCCATACCGGAACCACGATGACGACCGACAGCATCAATCTCATCAATAAAGATAATACATGGCGCGCTTTTCTTCGCTTGTTCAAACATATCACGGACACGTGACGCACCAACACCGACGAACATCTCAACGAAATCAGAACCTGAAATCGAGAAGAAAGGTACTTTAGCTTCACCAGCAATAGCTCTTGCTAATAGCGTTTTACCCGTACCTGGAGGACCTACCATCAAGATACCGCGTGGAATCGTCGCCCCAAGCTTGGTAAATTTATCAGGATCACGTAAGAACTCCACCACTTCGACGACTTCTTCTTTGGCTTCTTCACAACCAGCAACATCTTCAAAATTTACTTTGATTTGGTCTTCGGTTAGCATTTTGGCTTTTGATTTACCAAAGCTCATCGGTCCACCGCCTTTACCGCCAGCGCCGCCTTGCATATTACGCATAAAGAATAAAAACAGACCAATAATCAGCAAAATTGGGAAACTGGCTATCAGCAATTGCATCAATACGCTCTGGCGCTTCGGTGCAGTGCCTTGGACTTCAACTTTATTTTCACGCAGCAATGGCATCAGCTCGTCATCCATCACAGCTGGACGAATGGTTTCAAATTCAGAACCATTTTTCTTCTCGCCGGTGATTTGCTCGCCATCGATCTCAACACTGGCTACTTGGTTTTCTGACACAGCGGTCACAAATTCAGAGTAGTTAAGGTTATCGGGCTCAGATGATTTATCAAAGCCACTAAACACCAGCACTAAAACGCCGATTACCACCAGCCACAATAAGGTATTTTTTACCATGTCGCTCACTAGTTATTCCCATCCCATACTTATTGGTGTGTTTACTAAACACGTGACGTCTATATATAAACGTATGTCTCGCTATTCAAGGTCTATTGGCGAATTATCATTTCTCATTGCAAATCTAGGGTATAAAACAACCTTATATTTTTATTAGAGAAACAAGCCGCGCAATAACGATAAATAACTGAGTTTATAAGGCGCTTACTGTCAGACGACTTTGCTAAAAATATCATATAAGCACTTAGAAAAATGCTTAAGAGTTGATTTCAAACAAAGTTAATATATCATGATATGTGGTATTAACCTGAATAATTCAAGCAGCATTTCCATTTATTCAGTTAACGATTGTAGCCGTTTTCATTCAATGATTTTAACTGGCTAATTTTGAGGTGAGAGTTTCATTTCATATTACTTGATTGCGATCCAAAATATCTCTTTTGAGCGCGGTCTAGAAGCACCAGGCTTAATACTACGGATTTTACTAAAATCCGCCTGCATCTGCTTGCGTAATTCTTGTGTACCCTCGCCTTGAAACACTTTCATAATAAGCGCGCCACCTTCTGGTAAGGTTGCCAGCGCGAAATCGACCGCCAGCTCACATAAGTACATCATACGCGGCTGGTCAATGGCACTATTACCTGCTGTATTGGGCGCCATATCAGACAGCACCACATCAACTTGTCTATCACCAACCTCCGCCATGATACGGTCAAACACTTCTGGCTCGCGAAAGTCACCTTGGATAAAGGTAACATCCGGCAAGGTATCCATCGGCAAAATATCAGAGGCAATCAAGATACCTTTTTCCCCAACCAATTGACCAGCCACTTGAGACCAGCTGCCAGGGGCACTACCCAAATCAACAACGGTCATACCTTTTTTGATCAGATTGGTTTTTTCATTTATTTCTAATAATTTATAAGCAGCACGGGCACGGTAGCCATCTTTTTGAGCCTTTTGCACATAGTGATCATCAATGTGCTCTTTCATCCAAGCACTACTGCTCTTTGACAATTTTTTGTTTTCAATACGTGTGGCCAAAATTCCTGCTCCTATAACGTGCTTTTCTATATGCGCATATGTATTTATTAACTAATGTCTTAATAGACTTTTTGCTTTATGTCACTTTCTACAACCATACTATCAAAAACACTATTAACTATGATTTTCAATACTATTAAGCTATTTATTAGCTTCAAAAGGCTAAACCGTTAATTTTTCTTAGTGAAAACACTGCTTTATAAGAGCGTAGCGTTTATAATGTACCCATAATGGCAGTTTAACATTTTCATCACGTAAAATCGTGCAAAATCCTGCTGATCTCATGCAAGATGATCATAGATTAACTATAATGGTCATCAATTGCTCTCAATTTTATTATATTTTGTTTTTACCAACCCCTAGGAATTCTATGCAACTTGATAACGCAACCATCAAACGCTTAAAAGGCATTGGTCATGATCTGAAACCGATTGTCATGATTGGCAATAAAGGTGTTACGCCAAGCATTACTGAAGAGATTGATCGCGCCTTATCAGATCATGAACTGATTAAAGTAAAATTGCCTGCTGGTACCAAGGAAGAGCGTGATGTCATCGGTGCTGAGCTTGCTGCTACTGCAAAGGCAACTTTGATTCACTCAATTGGTCGTATGGCGCTATTGCTACGCAAAAACCCAAATGCCAATCCTAAGCTTTCAAATCTTGCTCGTAATGTGTAATGCCTCATTACTTGCTAAGTTTATATCGTCTGTTGTATATAAAATGGTTTAAAATAGCCTGCTGATTTATTTTTAGACAGATGATGACGGTGAATAATAAAAGCCGCGATGCAACTTTGCTCGCGGCTTTTATGTCATTTATAGTTCACTATTTAACATGCGATATTCGTTAGCAGCTATATCATATTTTATGATGCTAATACTTTTTGAGATAATAAGATAATGAGCCAGAGTTTTGATTTATACCTAGCAACTGAAACCTTAGCAGATGACGCGCAGCAACTTGGCGTGACGCCAGAAGCTTTACAGCAAATTAGCGTACAGGTAAGCGCAACGCTTGTAGCGCAGCCAGAAGCTTATTTGCAGCTAGAATATCGTGTGACGTTACCTCTTAAGTGCTTAGCTGCTCAATTGACTTGGCCAAAGTGGCACGCAGATAAAGTAGGCTTTAAAAATTATTTGTGGGAACAAACCTGCCTTGAGTGCTTTTTAGCAGGTTCTTCAGTAAGTAGCCGTTCAAAAGATAATGATAAGTCCCCCAAAACCAATATGACAATGTCATATATTGAAATCAATGCCAGTCCTGAAGGTCAGTATGCGCTTTATGAGTTTGACAGCTATCGCTCTACTACAACACTACCGCCAAGACCTCTTATGTACGCTGACGGACAGACACGTGCTGCTATCGATTGGATAGACGGTAACCACCCGAAACTGCTAATAGACTACCACATATCAACGCATAAACCTTATCACTACCAACGCAGCTTTAGAATGCCATTAGATTCATTGACGTCATTGAATCGCAATTCAGATTACAGTAATGATGCCCTTATCAAATACATACATCCTTGTGTTATTTTATCCTTTGGCGCTATGATTTTATACTTTGCGCCCAAACATGCATCGCCACCCGACTTTCATAATAGTCAGTATTGGACACCATTTGATAGGCTATCCGCCCTTGCCAAGTAAAAATATCAACTTAATAGCTAGCCTTATTTAAGTCATAAAAAAACTCAGTAATGTCATAAAGAGCATTACTGAGTCCGGAGAGAGCGCTTAACTGATACTTATTTGTCAGCCATAGCTAGGTAGATACCACGATCTGAAGCATCATCGACGTATCTAGCATCGCGCCACGTCGTATAGTTGTAATGACCGCTGTATGGGCTGATGCTGTTTTGACGGAAGTCAGATACCCAGTCATTACCATCAAATATTTGAATATGGCCATGAGGACGACTTGAGGTACGGTCATAAACAACAACATCACCAACCTGTGGTTCCATGTTATTACTGATTTTGGTAAAACCCGCTTGTGACAGTGTGCCACGAGACGCATATTGATACGCTGAAGGATTAGGCGTGAATTCGTAGCCCGCTGATTGTAACGCTTTACGGACATAACGAGCGCAATAGCCTGTGCTACTAGATAAAGCGACTCGTGAAGCATTCGCTGCTGCAATAGCAGGCGCCGAATAACGATCTGGCACTGAACTTACTTTCTGCTGACGCTGCTCATAAGACAAACGATTGGTTAGCGAAGCAAGCTGATATTCTTTTTGTTTTGCATGCGCGCTTAAATTATCGATTGCTTGGCTGATTTCATCATTGCTAGAAACATATGCACCGCTGTTGGTGCTGTAGATGTTACGACTAGAACCGTAGTTCGCAGAAGTAGTGATATTGGTGATGGTATGACTCAAGGTATTATTTGATTGAAAGGTTGTTTCGGCAGCACCACTTGTCTGTGCTACGCCCATTCCCAATACTGATAAAATTAATAAAGCTTGTTTCATAAATTTACTACCTATTGTGAAAACAGAATTGCTCGTCATCCGTGACAAAGCATGAATTAGTTTAGAGAATATAATCATGAAATAAACATGATAAAATATTTAGTACAATCGCTCTTTTACTTCTTAAGTAGCTGATGCTGATATCATTAGCAGCTTAATCATCTACTACATAAATCGTTTGCTACGTCATACCTTGCTTTAAAAATGAGCGTTTAGAGCCTGTTTATTATGAGTATCGATTTTTCACCTATTAGATGAGTCATTACGATGTCCAAAAAAAACCCTAACCGCCTTGCCACTCTTATCGATCATCAAGCTTTTGCTGGTAGTGCGCTACCTCAAAGCCTATCTGATAGTATGCGTTTATATGTACAAGCGACCACTGAAATAAAAGCGCTTTTGGTAGATTGTCTACCTGAGGAAATCCTCAATAACTGCTGGGTCGTAGGCTTAACGTCTGAGCAATTGACACTCAGTGTCGAGTCCGTCACTGCTGCCAATCATATTCGCTATTTGCAGAGCGCGTATTTGCAAGTGTTAACAGAGCAGTCAATTACATTTAAACAACTCAAGCAAATTCGCGTCGTCATAGCCAATAAATCTACCAATAATAATTATTCTAAATCATCATCAGGCTTGTCAGCATCACGCTCAATATCCGTTAAAGCCCATGAAAATCAGGCTCTTAGCCAAAACACAAAGCGGACTATATCACAGGCAGCAGAGCATGTCACCACTGATGAAAACCTCAAAAAAGCACTATTACGCCTTATAAATCCTTAAAAAACCCCTACAGATAATGTAAAGTTATGTAAACTAATCCGGTAAATGATACGATTCAGGCTGGGTTTTTGTAATTTCAAAAACAAAAAAAATCATCTGTCAGTGTCATTCACATTGTGAACCTCACTGACAGATGATTTCGCTATTCGCTACAGCTTTTATCTCATCTACTATACAGGCAAGTTATCATAAAATAAAGAAATATATATCCACTTATATGAATATTATTTCACTTTACTTATAACCATTTTATGTAATATTGCGTAAATGTTTCGATACTTCGTGTATATTCCTGTATTCATCCTTCGACAGTTATACCATTCAAAGGTAAATATTCGATAGGGCATGTTACATTGTCATCAAAAGTTACAATTTCAAAGTTATTATGGTCAGATAAAATCTCACGTACCAATAAGTTATTTAAAGCATGACCGGATTTATAAGCATTAAAACGACCCAAAATGGGGTATCCAATCAGATATAAATCACCAAGTGCATCTAGAATTTTATGACGAACAAATTCGTCATTAAAACGCAGACCTTCTTCGTTCAAAATATTACTTTCATCGATAACAATCGCATTGTCCATGCTACCGCCTAATGCCAGATTGTTCTGACGCATGGCTTCGATATCACGTAAAAAACCAAAAGTGCGTGCTGAACTCAGCTGCTCAATGAAGTTTTGGGTTGAAAACTGCAATTGGGCATGCTGAAAGTTTTTATCAATCGCAGGATGATCAAAATCAATCTCGAAATTAAGCTCAAATCCATTATAAGGACGTAGCTCTGCCCATTTATCGTCAACTTTGACACGTACAGTACGTACAATCCTGATAAATTTCTTTGAAGCATCCTGTTCGCAAAAACCAGCTTGCAATAACAGTCCTACAAAAGGCGCAGCACTGCCATCCATAATAGGTATCTCTGATGCCGATACACGAATTAATAGATTATCAACGCCAAGTCCCGCTATCGCGCTCAGCAAGTGCTCAACCGTGCCGACACGTGTACCACCAAACACCAGATTAGATGACATCATGGTATCTTGTACCAAAAAGGCACTGGCAGGAATTGGCGTGCTGCCAGTAATATCAGAACGCTCAAAGACGATTCCAGTATCGATTGGTTGCGGATGAAATTCTAAATCAACAGGTTGACCACTATGAAGACCAGTACCTGTAACAGCAATTGCTGTTTTTATGGTTCGTTGATTCATGGCTGTCTTCTCACATATTTTGTTACAATTGCCATAGTGTATCATTACCCGAACCCTGTTCGCTAGCGATAAAAAGCGTTAATTTACCTATCTCTTTGATTGATAACACTTATCGAAGCATTATTATCGGTGACTGTTTAGTCGCAATCACCAACCGACGGCTATGAAATATCGGGCTTTGAAAGGCTTCATCTCTTGAAAATACTGCCTAAATTATTAGGCTGAGGTAGTATCTTCTTATAAATAGGAATAACCAATATATAAGTAGTTGGTAAATAGCAGAAATTATGAATAGGCACAAAAAAGCCAGCGTTTGAACACTGGCTTTTTTAGAGAGCAATATTTATACGAATGATATCTATTTGTTCTGCTGACGCTTTAGATAGTCTTGAATGCTATTGGTCTTAGTTTTAGTCTGTTCAGGCACAGTATTAGAGCGAATTGGGTTTTCTTGATATTGAGCTTGAGACTGTTTTTGACTGTTCAAGGCACTGGTATGCAAGTTTGGATCAACAGGTTGCGTACTATTTACAGAAGGCACAGGCTGCTCAACCACTTCAGGCTCTTCACCAGCGTTTTCATCTAAGGTTAAACCAGTTGCAATAACCGTCACATGCAAGTCGTCGCCCATTTTTTCATCAATCACTGAGCCATAGAAGATATGCGCTTCATCGATATCAGTAATTTCTTCGACAATCACACTGATCTTGCTCATCTCATCTAGAGATAAGGATTCAGATGAAATCACGTTGACGAGTAAGCCTTTGGCATTCTCTAGGCGCAAATCATCAAGTAATGGCGATCTGATGGCTTTTTCAGTCGCTTGACGCGCACGATCATCACCGCTGGCACGACCGATACCCATCATCGCATGGCCCTTAGCGGTCATTGCGGTACGGATATCGTTAAAGTCAATGTTGATCATACCTTCGCTAGCGATGGTCTCTGCAATACCTTGGACTGCATGCAATAGCACATCATCTGCTTTTTTAAACGCATCTTGCATAGAGATGTTGCCGTAGACACTCATCAACTTATCATTTGGAATTGTAATGATAGAATCTACAAAGTTAGTCAGCTGCTCGATACCCGCTTTGGCAGCCTTGATACGTTTGCCGCCTTCAAATTTGAACGGCGTGGTGACTACAGCAACGGTCAATACTTCCATTTCTTTGGCAATACGCGCTACGACTGGTGCAGCACCAGTGCCCGTACCACCACCCATTCCAGCGGTGATAAAGACCATATCTGAATGCTCAAGCAGTGCACGAATTGCTTCTTCGTCACTTTCTGCTGCTTCACGACCCACTTCTGGATTCGCTCCTGCACCAAGACCACGGTTGGTTTTTGCGCCAAGTTGTAACTTATGCGGTGCGGTCAAACGATCAAGCGCCTGTTTGTCCGTATTGGCACAGACGAATGTTACACCTCTAATCCCTTGCTGTACCATATGTTCAACTGCATTACCGCCGCCGCCGCCTACACCGAATACAGTGAAGCTTGCTTGGCCATTATTTTGAAGCTGATTATCATCTGGCATGGTGTATTTTGACATAAAAAAGTTTCTCCAGTTGCAGATAGCGTGATGGTCGATACGTGGTAACACACGCATATGGCGCGCTATCGACTTACTATATATAAATGTATTTGATTAAAACAGGGCCATGGCTTAAATAGTAATGCTTAACCAAGATATGCCGTTATTATACAGGGTATTGCTTTTAATATGCTTGTTTGGTCTAGTTGACAAACCGCTTATCTAATTGGGTAAATAGATTTTCAGCAAGATTACAGGACAATTATAATATCTTTTTCAGTACACTGGCAAAACGTTGACCAGCACTTTGAAAAACACCCGTCACACGATTTTTTTGAATCGCTTCAGGCTCGCTTTTTTCACTGCGCCGAAACTGCTCGCTTTGGCTATATAATAGTGTACCAAATGCCGTTTGATAAGCCCGATCATTAACCTGAAGATTTAGCTGCTTAAAGGATTCATCATTATCAAAATGATTATAAGCACTAATCGCAGGATGCGTATTGGTTAATACCACTGGCATTTTTAATAGTTTTTTCGCAAACGGTATCATGCCTTTAATCGCACTACCGCCGCCTGTGAGCACAATGCCCTTATCAATATAGCCTAATAAATCCGCTTCATGTAACTGGCGTACTACTTCAGTGAAAATCTGCACGTAACGGGCTTCGATAATACGCGCAAGGTTGTAGATACCAATGTTGATTTCATCACCTGACCCTTGGGGTTTAAATAGGAAAAATGAGCTTGGATCTACGCTGTTCACATCCACTGTACCATGCGATTTTTTCAGCTTTTCAGCCTCTATCATCGAAATACCAACGTCTGCCGAAATATCCATCGTCACTTCATGGCTACCCGTTGCGATACAATGGGTAAAAATCAGCTTATTTTCTTTATAAACGCAAATACTTGTGGTACTGGCACCTATATCTACCAAGCAAACGCCTTGTTGGCGCTCTTCGCTCATCAAGCTATATTCGGCACTCGTTACCGCATCGAAAACAATATGATCAATACCCACATCACAGCTTTGCAATAGTTTTTGGATATTTTGACGACCAGCAACTGGCATCATCATCATGTGATACATCACAGCTATATTGTGCGCCACCATATCAATGGCATCATCAACCATAAACTCTTGGTTATCGATATAAATACCTTGCTGACAACAATGCATCAGATAATAGTCAGATGACAAATCTTGCGATTTGGCATTTGAGAGTGCTTGTACCATATCTTTAGCACGAACGAATTCATCTTCTACTCTAACATCGCCCGCACTATTTTTGCTCAATAGCTCAGGAGTCGCCAGCGTCAGCCAGACACTATGCACACGGCAATTAGCGGTATCTTCCGCTTCTTGAATAGCCTGTTTGATAGCACCTTGCAAGCGTTCGCGATGCTTGATTTGACCTTGATAAAAGTCGCTATTCTTAACTTGTCCCACACCCATAATACGGATGTCTTTTGCAGACACAACACTACCAATGACGACATAAACTGCCGTGGCACTTAGATGGACAACAACCAAATTTTCAGTATTTTTCATGGTACCAGACAAATTATCGCTAAACAGGAGAACAAATGATGTCTCCATTAAATCATTAAAATAAGTCTATTATCAGCTGATAATAGCGTATGTATACTCTGTATAAAAAATAAAGTAGACAAGTTTAGCGTGTTGGCTACTTTATATATTACTTATAGAGGTGCTTCAATCGATGGTTTTTCGTTTACGGGTGTATCATTATCTTTTGGCACTGCTATATTCCATGCAATCGTAAATCCATTTTTGTAACGAAGATCTACCGATTGTATCTCATCACGGCGGTTTTTTAATTGATTACCCAGCAGCTGGCTTAAGTTCAGTAACTTTTGCGCTGTATTCTCATTATCAACGATAATACGTAACCCATTATCAAAACGAATCAGCCACGTCATTCTTGGCGACAAAATAATATCTTCAACTTGTAAGCCAAGCGGAGCATACCAGTCATTGACTTGCTGCATCTGTTGCATAATAACCGGCGCTTGAGTCATATTGCCTTGCAAAGTTGCAAAGTTATCTTGCGTTAAATCTCTACTATCAGCAGGGACAAACACATTGCCTGTTGCATCCACTAGACGCTCAGTACCAAAATTTGCCACTGCTTGCTTAGGCAATACGGTAACCACAATACCTTTTTGCCAGTCACGACTGATACTGACCTGATCAACCCAAGCCAAACCAGTGGTAATATCTCTCAGCGCTTGCAAATCAGAGGTGAAAAAGCTGCTCACACTTTGCTGATTCATAACATGCTGTAGCGCCCGATATTCGGCAGCCGTCAATCCTTGATGATCGACATGAATAGCTGCTGGAGGTGCGTCACGTAAAGCCTTACCGCCCATTATCAATATCAGCACTAATAACCCAAGCACCAATACGGTAAAAAAGTATCTAACCGCAGTGGGTACTTGAAAGTTTGATTTTGGGTGACGGGTTTTATCACTCATCAAGTCAGCGACGTCATTGACAGTTTGAGCCATATTAAACTTCGTCCCTATATTTAATCAAAATAATCTGTATATTTCATACATTCGATTCATATTTACGTAAATCGATGATCTTTTTTATTTATGCAAAAGCGCTTATAACCATTATGCAAGTGTAAAATCTACTTAATAGATATGCTATCAATTCGTAACTTTAAATGGCAATATAAAGTGTGCTTATCGGCCTTTAAATGTAACATTTCTCTTATTTAATGAAGGACTTACCAAAGCGTTGTATAACTATCACCAAAACCACTAGATAGTTACAATATTAACGCATTTTACCTTCAAACAATAGCCTAACCCCTACTACTACTAACGAATTTACACAAGTTTACATGAAGCTGTGGTATAGCAGCTATAGCGATACATTACGAATAATGAGAAGCTACTATTCAACAATGATAAGTAGTTTAAATACCTCATTTATTGAAATAATCACTCTTGTATAATTACTAAGAACAGCTTGTTGTATATAGGCAGTGACTTATTTAATAAAGTGTTACACCGTTTGCGCCAAGATATGCCAGCACAAGCTCTCGAAATCCATGCCACGAGCTTTGGCTGCCATTGGTACCAAACTATGACTGGTCATACCCGGTACGGTATTAATCTCAAGTAGCCAAAAGTTGCCCGCTTCGTCTTGCATTGCATCGATACGTCCCCAACCTTTTGCATCAACCGCACGAAATGCAGCCAAGCTCAAATCTTGCAAATGCTTTTCATCCGCAGCACTTAAACCACAAGGGATATAGTAGCTGGTATCGTTACGATTGTATTTGGCTTCGAAGTCATAAAAATTGGTGATATCCGCAGGCTCTAGGCGAATGACAGGATAAGCTTCATCATCAATGATAACGATAGTAAACTCGCGACCAGTTATCCAGCGCTCCGCCATCACTACATCGCCACATTGTACGGCGGTTGCATAGGCAGCAGGAAGCTCATCAAGGTTATTAACCTTAGTCATACCAATGCTTGAGCCTTCATGAACAGGCTTGATAATCAGTGGTAGTCCTAACATATTAACCACCTGCTGCCAGTCGGTATCAGCGGTTAGCAGTGAAAACGGTGCAGTCGATAATCCGCAGCCTTGCCACAGCTGTTTGGTACGTACTTTATCCATACCAAGTGCTGACGCTAAAATACCTGAGCCGGTTTGAGGAATATCAAACCACTGTAGCACGCCTTGCAGCAGACCATCTTCGCCACCCCGACCATGTAAGACATTAAATACACGATCATACTGACGTAGTTCAGTAATGTCTTGATGCTTAGGATCAAAATGCGTGGCATCAACCCCTTGGTTTTGTAGTGCTTGCAATACAGCTGCACCGCTGTCTAAAGACACGCTACGCTCATTACTATTACCACCGTAAATGACAGCAACTCTACCAAACTCACTCGCCTCTTTTACTTTACTTTCTTTAATAGCGGGTAACATATTAGCGCTTTGGCTATTGTTATTTACTTTATCCTGCTCTGCTTGTGCAGCAGCTGCTAAAGCTGTTTCTGGATTGATAATAGGGGCAGCGTTATTTTGAACATTGCCTTTAATGTTGTTGTTACTGTTATCTGTAGCGTTTTGCTCAACATTAACGCCATCTTTATCAATATTATTATTTTCTTTAGTATTATTCATGGTCATCGTTAGTGCTCCTAATATTTTTAAAGCAATGCTTCTAATGCTTCTAAGGCTTATTTGATATAAAGATTATTGGCGGCGAGATCGATAGCTATTTGCCCGACATTACCCGCGCCTTGGGTGATCAGCATATCACCTGCTTTCAATAATCGCTGCATAACAGGGGCAATATTGTCTTTATCCACTATCGTTGGCTCGACGGCACCGCGCAAACGTATACTACGTGCTAAGGCTTTGGTGTCCGCACCAGCGATAGGGCTTTCACCAGCAGAATAGACATCCAACAACAATAACTCATCGACACTTGAGAGGACTTCGACAAAATCATCAAAGCAATCACGTGTGCGGCTATAACGATGAGGCTGGAACATCATCACTAAGCGACGCTCAGGAAAGCTTTGACGCGCCGCTTTGATGGTGGCATCAACTTCTTTTGGATGATGACCATAATCATCAATCAGCAGCACATTACCATCATCTATCTCCACAGAGGCATGTTGCTCAAAACGACGACCAACCCCTTCAAACTTCTGTAGCGCACGGGTGATTGCAGCATCATCGACGCCTTCATCAGTCGCCATAGTAATGGCTGCAAGCGCATTGTAGACATTATGCACGCCCGGAATATTCAGTGTCAGACGCAATGGCTCATGATCACGGCGTAGTACTGTAAAATGGGTTTTTGTACCTTCGGTGACCAAATCAACGGCTTGTACATCATTAAATGGCTCAAGACCAAAGGTCAATACTGGACGCCCAATATCATCAATCATCGCGTACAGCTCAGGATCATCACCGCAGACCACTGCCAAACCATAAAACGGCATGTTTTGTAAAAACTGAATATAAGCTGCCTTTAATTTATCAAAACTATTGCCATAAGTTTCCATATGATCTTGATCAATATTGGTGACAATCGCCGCCATCGGATGCAATGACAAGAATGAGGCGTCAGACTCATCAGCCTCGGCAATTAGAAAACGACTGCTACCAAGCGCGGCATTTTTACCCGAAGCATTAAGCTTACCGCCAATCACATAAGTAGGATCTAAATTGCCTTCTGCCATCATAGTGGTCAGCAAACTGGTCGTGGTGGTTTTACCATGCGCCCCAGCAATAGCAATACCGTGACGATAACGCATCAATTCACCAAGCATATCCGCACGGCGCACTACCGGAAGACGTGCTTCGAGTGCTGCTTTTACTTCGGGATTGCTACGATCGATGGCAGACGATACAACGATGACATCAGCATTGGCAATATTTTTGGAATCATGACCGATAGCAATATCAATACCAATCTGCGCCAAACGTTTGGTCACTAAGCTCTCAGTAATATCAGAACCACTGACTTGATAGCCTTGATTATTCATAACCTCAGCAATACCACACATCCCCGAACCACCAATACCAATAAAATGTAAATGCTGAATACGGCGCATTTCTGGTATTTCAATCAAACGTTTGGTTAAGGCTTTAGCAGAGGTTGGCATAAGGGTTTCTCTTTTTATAAGACGGATAAAATATAATAAGGTAAAAATATCGGGTATTTATTTGTTTATCTACAAAGCTTGCCAGATAATGTTGGCAACGTGCTGGCAGGCTTGACGATTGGCAAGCGCGTGACCTTTTTTTGCCATCTCTAAGCAAGCAGGTCGATCAAGGGCTGCAAGCTCTTCACTCAAGCGTTTGGGCGTCAATTCATTTTGCGGTAATAGAATCGCCGCTTTATGTAATGTCAACGTCCGCGCATTTGCCGTTTGATGGTCATCAACTGCACTTGGCAATGGTACAAAAATCGCGGCAATACCGACATTTTGGATTTCAGTAACGGTCAACGCACCAGCACGGCAAACAATAATATCTGCCCAGTTATAAGCTGCTGCCATATCATCGATAAATGGCTGTACGGTAAACTTGTGCATACTCAAATCTTGCTCATCGTAAGCTGCTTGTGTGGCAGCCTCATTATTACGCCCGCATTGGTGACGTACCTCAAACGGACTTTCTATTAACGCCAGTGCTTTTGGCACGGTCTCATTTAGCACTTGTGCACCCAGTGAGCCGCCAACCACTAGCAGTTTTAATGCTGAGCAGTCATTTATATCATAACGCGCTATAGGTTCAGCAACACCAGTAATCGCATTACGTACTGGATTACCAACTGTTTCAAGTTTTGCATCAAGCTGACTATTGCCAAAGGTATTTTCAAACGCTTGCAAGACTTTGGTCGCCATCTTCGCTAAGTAGCGGTTACTCATGCCAGCAATGGCATTTTGCTCATGGATAATAAGCGGTGTCTTGGTCAAACGGGCTGCTATACCGCCGGGTGCGCTGACATATCCGCCAAAGCCAACCACTATATCAATATTATTACCACGAATGATTTTGATCACTGCCATAGTCGCAGAAAGCAATGTAACTGGCATTTTAAGCAAACGCCCAATCCCTTTACCGCGTAAGCCTTGCATCTCAATCGCATGAAAAGGATAACCGGTTGGCGCCACCAAACCATTCTCCATACCGTTTGGTGTGCCTAACCAATGAATCACCGCACCGCGCTTAGTCAGTTCTTCACTAACCGCAAGTGCTGGAAATACATGCCCGCCAGTACCAGCAGCCATCATTAATATGTGCGGTGTCTTCATGAAACGCCTGCCTATCTTTTTTGTATTGATATGAAGGACTTATTGTCCTATAGCCATCTTACTCATCGGGTCATTAGAGCTGTTTAAAAGCCCGCATAGTATAGTGTAAATCGTGGTCTGATATATAGTCATTTCTGCCCGACCAATAACAAAAATCCAAGCCGTGAATAATCGCGACTTGGCTTTGGTAAATACCGCGAAATCGTTATCAAAACGCTAGTACCCTGACGTTTTAACGATCTATGTTAGCACAACTATTTTTACTCATTGTGCCAGTAGATGAGCATTACATTACTCTATCCTTACAGCTTATTTAACTAACAAACTTTAGCAGCCTATCAGATTGCCAGTCTTCGCTCTATTGCGATGATAAAGTCAGTCGCAATGTCTGTACCACATTGGTCATCAATCTCACGCACACAGGTTGGACTGGTGACATTAATTTCCGTAATGCGTCCACCAATTAAGTCTAAACCAACGAACATTAAACCTTTTGCTTTGACAATAGGCGCGACCACTTCTGCGACTTGACGTTCGATATCGGTCAGCGGCATGGCTACACCGCTACCACCAGCGGCAAGATTCCCACGCGTCTCACCCTTTGTTGGAATACGAGCCAAGGTATAGTCAACCACAGTGCCATCGACAATAAGTACGCGCTTATCACCTTCTTTAATCTCTGGTAGATAACGCTGCGCCATAATCGGCAGCGTTTCAAGCTCAGTCAACATCTCAAGCGTCACGCCAATATTTGGGCTATCAGCAGTCAAACGAAATATACCCGTACCGCCCATACCATCTAATGGCTTGACAATAACGTCTTGCTGCTCAGCGATAAATTTGCGAATGTGAGCCTGTTTACTGGTCACAATCGTTGGGCTCATATAGTCACTAAACCAAGTGGCAAACAATTTCTCATTACAATCACGAATGGCTTGTGGGTCATTGACGACCAGTACGCCTGCGGCCTTTGCATGATCAAGCATGTAAGTTGCATAAATAAAGCGCATATCAAACGGTGGATCTTTACGCATCAAAATCACATCATAATCGCTGACCGAACCTGTCGTCTTATCCCCTAACGTATAAAAATCCTCAGGATCACGCTTGACAGTAACTGACTGCGTATCGATCATCAACTGCCCACGATCAAGCCATAAATCATGAATCTGACAGTAACCCAAACGATGACCGCGATCTTGCGCCGACCACATCATAGCAAGGCTAGTATCTTTTTTATAATTAACTTGCTCAATGGGATCCATAATCACAAGTATGTTCAAAGATTTTTTTGGCTGTTCTAGGCTCATAAGAATACTCATTTACAGGATGTTATTAATAGATAAAATACACACAAATCACATATCAGCATGCCAATATAGGCAAGTATAGATAGCAATAGTTACGCTTAACTATACGCCATACTGGGTACGGTAATGCTGCATTTTTGCAAGTTGGGTTGCATTTTGATTCGAATGACCACCCTCTGCCAGATAGCTGATTAAGTCGTCAATATCGACAAGGGCGCGCACTGGAACGTTTAACGTTGCCGCCAGTTCCTGAATTGCCGAGCGCTCTGCTAAGCCTTTTTCCTTACGGTCAAGCGCCACAATAATACCAGCAACATGTGCGCCTGCTTGTTCTAAAATCTCAACCACTTCACGCATCGCTGTGCCAGCGGTAATCACATCATCCAATACCCAAACCGCCTTGCCACTGACGTCAGCGCCGACCAAATTACCACCTTCACCGTGTGTTTTGGCTTCTTTACGGTTGTAGCCCCAGTTGGCATTGATACCATGATGTAACCATAAAGCCTGTGCGGTTGCTGCCACAAAGGGAATACCCTTATAAGCCGCACCAAAGATAACCAGTTCTTGTGCGCCTTTACCCTCATTTGTAGCAGCCATCTGTTCCGCTAGAGCATCTGCATAACCACGCGCTAATAGCGACAACATCTCACCTGATGCAAGCAAACCTGCATTAAAAAAATACGGGCTAATGCGACCAGACTTTAAGACAAACTCGCCAAACTTTAAGACTTGGTTGTCTAACGCCAGTTGAATAAAGGCATGAGATGAAAATGGGGCATTGTTAGCGTATTGGGCATGGGGCATTAGAGAATTCCTATGAACAAAAAGAAAGGTTTAAAAATGATTATCATGACGCGCATTATAGGCGTTGGCGCTTAACTTGACCAACCATTGATATCATAATCTTGCATATTGGGATATCGGGTCAGAAGACCGCAACGTGAGGAGAGGTCAAAATAACAGTGACCATCACGACTCATTTGAATATTCCAGCCCAAATGATGAGCAGCTATGATCACATGCCCTGCAAAAATTCGAATTTGGCGATAGGCATGCCGCTGAGCAGGCTCACAGATACTCTGACTGAGTAAGTAGCTGCGTATATGCTGGCAAATTTGCGCGGCACTATAACTATGGTTGATACTTTTGCGGCGGCTGCACTGCTTTAAAGCATGAACAGCAACGCTACACGCCATAATATCAGTCGCTAAGCTGCCCTCACCTAACTCGAACTGCTGCGGCTGCAGTATTACGTGCCAGTCATCAGCATACATACTATTTAAAAGCTCATCAGGGTTATAGCGTTTGGTCAGGGTGCGCAGAGATAGTGCAGCAGATACTTTGGTTTTAGCATTAATATCTTTATCACCCTCTTCGCTCTCCGTCTCTGAAAATCCATAACGATTCAATCTTGGATACGCCCGAATTGCTTGTTGAATATCTGACATATCTAGCAAAACTATCTCATTTAACGACGACATTAATGGCTGCTCGCTCTGATTGTGATAAAAACTATCAGGCAGCGCTATCAATTTAGCAGCGTTTAGTAAGGATAAATGTTCTGCTAATGCCTCTGACGCAATAAGCGACCATTTTGACAAGCTGTCCTTATCAGGCTGATAAAAACGGGCAGCATTGCCATATAATCGGCGTAATTGCCCATTTAAGCGTCGCGCTGGTTCTGGAATATCCGTTAGCGGTCTTGCAGGATCTAATGGCACTTGCGTCGGATCAAAATTAGGATGGACAATCGCAGGCTGGTCACTACTGAATAAAACGGCTGATTGCGCCGCATTATTATTTGCAAACTGACCCTCTGCCACAAGATCAACACTGAATAAACCCTCATCAGAAGTAAAAGGCTGGGTCATGAAATCTCCCTAAGTGAGTGCTATTATAAAACAGCACTCATGAACAATATATTTGAAAACGTATTTAAGCGCTATAGCAACTTATGAGTCTTGATGACGCAAAATATCTTCATATCCCATTTGCCAATCAGGGTACGTCAGCCACGCTAACGGAATATTGCTATGTAGGCGCTTTCCGGTCATGGCGCTATTCTTATCATCAAGTACTGGCAGCGCTTCACCCAGTTGCTCACATAGCCAAGTGGTCAGCGTAAAGGACGTCACTGGCAAATAATCGGTTGCAATATAAACAGGCTTTGGTACCTCTATCGTTAGTACTTTGGCGATAATATTGACCAAATCAGAGTCCATAATGCGATTGGTCCACACGCCAGCTGCTATCGGCTTTTTCTCTGACTCTTTAGCTTTACGCACACGCATTAAGCGCTCGCGCCCATAAATACCACTTGGGCGAATGATAATTGCTTTATCATCAAAACCTTGTTGCAGCATTTGCTCTGCTTGCAATATCACCTGTGATGCTTCGCGTTTAGGCAGCATCGGCACGGTATCTTTATCGATCCATTCACCGTTATCTTGCCCATAGATACCAGTTGAAGAAATAAAAACAATGCGCTGAAGATTGGCTAGTTTATCCGCAAGCAACGCTAGATGCTGGTTAATCGCCAAGTAGCTATTGTGATAACCATTGGTTGAGTACTCATCAGGGGTGACGATGATAGCAATATGAGTAAAGTCTTGCAGTTGCTCAGCGCTAAGCGTCAACGCATCTGCTTGCATAAATTTAGCTTTATCATCCAGTGCGTAATGCTGTCTCTCATTACGTGCCAGCCCTGTGACATTTAATCCATCTTGCGCAAGCTTATTGGTCACTGGTAATCCAATGTCACCTTGACCGATAATTAATATATTATGCGTATTCATCATAATTCCTGCCTGCCTTTGAAGATGCTGCTAAAAATACTGGTGGCTACTAAAAATAACGTCGATATGACAGCTGTACATCGTCATTGGCATCAATGCGATCTTGCCATTCATAATTGGCATTGATACGTAATGCTTGTTTTTTATCGATATCGTACTGTAAACCTAAGGTCGAGATAGGCTGCCAATAATGACCGCGCACATTAGAGTCATCGCTGCTGCCATGATACCAATATGGCAGTTGCAATTCAGCCTGTGCACGTAACTGATTGTTAATCTGATAACGACAACCAGCGTTCACGCCTGCGCCGACACGAAAGCCTTTATTGATACCACGCCCCGTTTGCGCAGTACCTGCCAAAAATGTATAGCAAAGCTGCGGCGGCATCTCGCCTGTCCCTGCGCTTGGCGTTCCAAACGCCCATGACCAACCAGTCTCATAGCCCAAGCTTCCAACTAAATGATCGGTACCGTCTTGCTGCGAGCCGTCGTTTACACGCGTGGCCTCTATACTCGCGCCCCAGGTTTTGCCCTTCTTAGCCGAATTGACAGGGTTAAAAGAACGCCCTTTAATCAAAGTCAAATTCTGTAACACCACACTTTTTGGCTGATTGGCTTTATCATTATCTGTGTCATACAAACGCACAGTCGCAGAAGCACCTTCTAAATCAAAGAACTGTGGAAAACCAGACGGATGATCAAGGGTATCGTGATAGCCTGCGCGCGCGCCAAGATCGATGTAATTATTATCGCCGCGCTGACCAATGCCAATACTGCCCATTTGCAGCGAATGTCGATTGAGAGGATTGGTATCTGAGACCACAATCTGGTGAGTGAGTAACGTCTGACCATCAGATGACATGCTCGAAACTGTATTGAGCTGTGCCGACTTAATCTCATTAATCGTCTGTTTGGGGTTGTTATGGTAGCCGAGCTGCTCACGCTCCTGTTTGACTTTGTTCAATTGTGCTTGGCGTAAGGTACTATCAGCCGGCGTATAATTGGTGCTAGCGAGAAAACCTTCTTTGTTCAGCAGCTGTACCACATCTGATGGAATAACGGCATAAGGCAGCTGACTTAATAAGTGCTGCTCTGGACGTACCACATCTATCAGGCGCAAAATCTCAGAGGCACAGTTGTCAGAGGTAAAGTAATAGGGCAATTTTAAATCTTTGGTTTCCCAAACATGCAATATGATTTGCTGTACTTCCTCTGGGGTCAAATCCAATTGATATGTCCACGCATCACGCTCATCGTCTTGCAGATATTTAGCAAGCTTTTCTGGATAAGGGTCAATCTCGATCAGATTGTTATAGCCGCCCGTCATAGATTTGATGGCGTACAATACAAAGTTATCTTTGGTATCGCCATCGACCGTATCATTTAGCGCATAAGCATGATGAATTTGGCTTGGATCAGCCACACTTGCTTTTGAATCGATACGCAACAAGGTATGAGCAAAAGCAGACAGAGGATTGTCTAAGTACTCTTGGGCAAACATAATAGACAGCTGCTCAGGGGCAAGCTTTTGCATCCAAGCCGTCAGCTCTGGACAAGTTACCTGCATGGCTGACTTCTCAATAGCCAAGGTATCGCTTAACCATTTTGCTCTTGCTGGAAAACGGCATAGCGCAGAGTTGCTATTACTAGCTTGGGCAGTATGATTAGTTTTAGAATTATTGGTTTTATTAGCCATTTCATCAGCAAAGGCAACAAGCATCGCATCCAGCTCAGCGCCTGAATCCTCACGCCCATTTGGGCTCAAAAAGAAGCGAGCGTCATCGACCACACTGATATTTTTATTTTTGCTAAACAAGCCTTTTTTCTCATCAGAGAAATATAATAAGCGGCGCCACGTCGTATCTTGGGCAAGATTTTTTTTCTTAGCCTGCTCACGCCATAGATTTAGCAGCTGATTTGCATCTGTTTCGGCTTTAGCATTGTTATTAGTATTGGTATTGGCATCGGTATTAAGTGCAAGCTCACCAGTCGTAACCAGTGATGCAGGCGTTGGTAAAAATGCCTGTGCTTGCGCAGTTAGCAGCAGTCCAGCTATCGCCAATGACAAACGTGCACGGCGGCTAAGCTGTATTGGCGTACCATCTAGCGCAATACGATTTGAAACTGAGTGTATAGACATAAGTAAAATCTCGCACTGTAAAGGTGATACGCTTATCACGTGATGGACGCTCATTAAAAATTTGAACATTTATGAGTAACAATAGACTTCTAGCAAAATATTATTGACGTCTCTCTTGTTTATACTGAAATGACGATATATTTGCTATTTATTTATACAAAATTTACGATAAAACGCATTCTTCTGCTGATTAATAACCACGATAAAAGAGAGCATTATGTCTATAGCATCATCAATGACTATCAACGAGGGTCAATTATCTGCCGCCACGTGGCTTGCATCGCCAAACACTAATAAAAGACCTGAACATATCAGCATTGATACAATTGTTATTCACAATATTAGCCTACCGCCTAACGAGTTTGGCGCGTGCGGTTCTAATGGCAACCACTACGTCAAAGCCTTGTTCACCAATCAATTAGACTGGGACGCCCATCCTTATTTTCAGACGATAAAAGGTGCTGAAGTTTCCGCACATTTATTTATCGAGCGTGACGGTACTATCACCCAGTTTGTGAATTTTAACGAGCGTGCATGGCATGCCGGCAGGTCGAGCTATCTTGGTCGAGCTGAGTGTAATGATTATAGCATTGGCATTGAGCTTGAAGGGTCAGATTTTGTGCCCTTTAGCGCGGCGCAGTATGAGTCATTGGCAAAAGCAATCGTCGCAATCTATGACGCGTATCCCAAAACTCGTCGGCATCTGACTGGTCATAGTGACATTGCACCCGGTCGCAAGACTGACCCCGGTGATTGTTTTGAATGGACAAGATTGCGTGAAATGGTAGCTGCGCTATCAAAGTAATCATTTCTTGATTTTAATAATGACTATTTATCGATTGGAAAAATTATGACTTGGATTGAAGTGGTTGATTCGGCAGTAAAAATAGGTTTGGGTGCATTGATAGCAGGCGTTATTGCTTTTCTATTATCCTCAACACAGCATCGTAATGAGCTTAAAAAAGCTAAAGTAGACCGCGAGTTTGAAATGTTAAAAGAAGTCGCAGAAAAAGTTGAGAATTTTAATACTATTGCTCTGAATTATTGGGCATTTGCCACTGATTGGCGGCGTAGACTGGTTCCAGATTCATCTCTTCCTAAATCTAACGGATTCCTAGATTCTCAAAATAAATTGTTCGATAGCTTTAGTGAGCTAACGAAAGCAGAATCTTTATTACTACTATTTGGCTATGGTAGTGCTCAAATTAAGCTTAGAGAATATGGCGAAACAGTTATAGCTCTTAAAAAGAGAGTCGAGTCTGTAGATATACCTTTCGACCATAATGATACAGCCAATTATAGAAAATCTATGATTGATAAACGTTCTGAGCTATTTAGACTCCTAAATGAAATCTATAAAACTATTTAATCCTCAATTTACTTTTCGCAATAAAAAATAGCCGCACATCTTATCAACGTTTTTTAACACTTGATATTCCATATTCAATGCATTTACCTAGGTTATGAAAGTGCTATAATCTGACAGTTTTTTTGACTCTCGTAAATCAGCAAGCAACCATCACTAAACAAATTGGCATAATAGGTTCTCATGGCAAAAAGTCGGTTATTTCGTTCAACCATGGTAGTCAGCAGTATGACCATGCTATCTCGTATTTTAGGTCTGGTACGCGATATCGTATTACTAGGTGTCTTTGGCGCTGGCGGTCTGATGGACGCTTTCTTGGTCGCCTTTAAGATACCGAACTTTCTGCGACGCCTGTTTGCTGAAGGCGCATTTAGTCAGGCCTTTGTACCTGTTTTATCTGAATATAAAGAAAAATATAGTCTACGAGAAGTACAGATATTAGTCAGTCGCACGTCAGGCGCGCTGATGTTAATTTTATCGATGCTGACCGTAGTGGTTATTTTAATGGCACCGTGGGTCGTGACTTTATTTGCGCCCGGTTTTGCTGATCAACCTGATAAGTTTGCGATTACCGCTGAGCTGTTGCGCCTAACCTTCCCTTACTTATTATTTATCTCCATGACCGCTTTTGCCAGTGGCATTTTACAAAGTTACGGACGTTTTGCGGCACCAGCCTTTGCACCTGTATTACTCAATCTGTGTATGATTGGTGGCGCGCTGGTTTTTGCACCTATGTTTGAGACGCCCATTATGGCGCTCGGTTATGCGGTCGCTATCGCCGGTTTATTACAGCTCCTACTGCAATTGCCGCAGTTATCCCAGCAAAAACTACTGGTGATGCCCAAAATCGACTTCCAGCATGAAGGCGTCAGACGCATATTAAAGCTGATGCTACCTGCTATCTTTGGGGTATCGGTTACTCAAATTAATCTGCTATTAAATACTATCTTTGCCTCTTTGATGATTGGCGGCTCAGTCTCGTGGTTATATGCCGCTGAGCGTATGAGCGAGTTACCCCTTGGTTTAATTGGTGTGGCAATTGGTACAGTCATTTTACCAAGCCTATCAAAAAGTGAAGCCCAAAAAGACGATGTCAGTTTTAAAAAGACTATCGATTGGGCAGCTCGCTTAATTATCTTAGTCGGTGTACCTGCATCGGCAGCACTGTTTATTCTGTCTGACGTGCTCATGCAAGCGCTATTTTTACGTGGCGAATTTACTTTACGTGATGCGCAAATGAGTTCGCTTGCGCTAAAAAGCATGGCGGGTGGCATCTTAGGCTTTATGTTGATTAAAGTCTTTGCCCCTGCTTTCTTCGCTCGTCAAGATATCCGCACGCCCGTCAGAATCGGTATTATTTCCGTTTTTGCTAATATGATTTTTAGTGTTATCTTCATTGGGGTATTTTATTTCCTTGAGATTCCATTGCATGGCGGTCTGGCACTTGCGACAACTGGCGCATCATTTGTGAATGCAGGCTTACTGTATTACTTCTTGCATAAGCGTGATATTTTCCGTTTTGGTAGTCACTGGAAAAAACTGTTTGCGCAGTTTGCAATCTCTACCAGTGCTATGATCGCTGTGCTTTATGTCATGCTACCGTACTTTCCAACCGACAAGGCACAGTGGCAACGTTTGGTTGCGTTGCTGATTATGTGTGTGGTCGGTGCGCTGGTTTACGGCGGAGTATTATTAGCAACAGGCTTCCGTCCTCGCCAGCTCAAACATGGTTAAAAGGGTGTGATAAATTATTGGTTTACCAAACCAAAACAAGCTCAATATGAGAATTGACAGTGCATACTGCTGATAGTTGCCATAATAGCTTATTGTTAAATTACTCAATATTAAGGTTTTATATGACTACTCAGCAGCTTGCAGCTCAACGCTTACCTATGATTTTTGCGACTGGTCTACTCAGTGCTGGACTATTGATAAGCGGTTGTAGCGACAATAACAAGGTAGAGACCCAGCCAGCAGACGAGACAACAGACGGCTCATCTGCCATAAATACTGTTAACAGCATGGATGATGTCGATAGTACTCCTGATGTTAATAAGACTGATAGCATAGCTAACAGTGATACGGCTAAGACAGATAACGACATCGTCAGTCAAGATATCAGCCCTATCGCAGCGGCTGTAAAAGAGCCAAGTATACTAACCAATCGAACCGAAGCAGGTACACCAGAAAATACGGTGAAACTAGCGCTTGATACCTTATATTATGGCGACGTTAAGAAAGCGGCGTCATACTATAAAGTCGATATGGAGAATTTCGCTGAAGAGTTAAAAAACACCCAGTTTGCCTTTAAGCAGACGGTTGAAGCGGTCACTATTATTGATACCAAGTACAATAGCGATAAAACAAAAGCCACGGTCACAGGTGAGCTAAGATTAAAAGGTCAAAGTGAGCCTGCGCCTTTGGCTTATGAGCTGCAAAAAATCAATGGTGAATGGAAAATATTGGGGTAAAAAATGCTTGTTTAAAGCAGGAATGTCACCATAGTTATCTTAAATATCATTGTCATTATCTAGCACCCGTTTACCCAGCATCACCACATCAGCGATAAATCCATCCATATCACAGACTTGTGGCATCAACCCCCATTGCTCAAAGCCAAGCTTACGAAATAACCCCAAGCTTGGCTGGTTATGGGCAAAAATAAGCGCTGCAACATTACGAATACCGAGGCTTGGCGCTTGCTGCAACATCCAGCGAAGCAATAAACTGCCTAGACCTCGACTATGATAGTTGTTGTGAATATAAATGCTGATCTCGCTACTAATATGATAAGCCGGACGCGCATACAAATCACTAAAGCTGCCCCATGCGACAATTGACGGGCGTTTTTTATGCATATCGTCTTCCACAGCTACATCTATCATTCTAACGATATAGATAGGTCGTGTTGCACTCTCGATATGTTCTACAAACCAAGCTGCCCGCTCTTCATAAGTCACTGGTTCTAGATTGGCTGTTGCCTGCTTACCAGCAATACTTTGATTATAAATGGCTAAAACTTCAGATAAATCATCTGCAGTCGCATACTGCACCATAAATGTATCGCCAAACTTATTCGTCAATATAGGCAAATTAGTTCGATCAAAAATAGGTTTAGAATGTGGGTTAGCTGTTATTGCAGACATAGCACCTCCGTAATGGGTTATTCATCGTTAATAGTTTGATCATCCTATAAAGCGATCTCTAGGTAGTCAAACAAGCTTCAGTCAGTAAAATAACTATGATATAAAACGGACAATATCGTTCTGCCATTATCAGCAGACTATAGGATGTTAGTCTGGCTATTTTACTTTATAATGGCTGATTTTAAACACATCGACTTTATATCCAAATGTGTTTTTCATTTTTTATCTGGTTTCATCTATCATAGCTGAACATTTATGAATACCTATTTTCTTGAGCAACTGCTGGCGTCTTCAGACGCTTCGCCTACCAATACCAACCCAGTAGCTTTAGCGCCCTGTGTGCTCACTATTGGCAATTTTGATGGCGTGCATTTGGGACATCAAGCGATGCTTACTCAAGTGCGCGAACTTGCAAAGGCGCGTAATCTTGGCTCTGCCGTGATGATATTTGAGCCACAGCCAAGAGAGTTCTTTGCCCCTGCTGCTGCCCCAGCCCGTTTAACCAATCTTGCTGAAAAGCAAGCGTTGCTAGCAGAATATGGCGTTGAAACCTTGATTGTGGCAGGCTTCGACAACGAATTTCGCTCATTATCAGCGCAGGCATTTGCAGATATTTTAGCACAGCGTTTAAATGTACAAGCCTTGGTATTGGGTGATGATTTTAAATTTGGGCATGATCGTACTGGTGACAGTCAGTTTTTACGCGATTATGGTTTGCATGTGACCAATCTAGATACGATTACTGACGATAATCATAAAGCAGCACGCATCAGCTCCACTCGTATTCGGGATCTCTTATTGGCAGGTGATATCAATGCGGCTAATGCATTACTTGGTCGAGATTACGCTATTACTGGCACGGTCGTTGGTGGTGATAAAATTGGTCGCACCATGGACTTCCCGACCGCTAATATTGACCTAAAACGTATCAAGCCTGCCTTACATGGTATTTTTGCGGTCGATGTGGTTAGCCTAGATAATGATGGCAATGTTATACCAAGCGATTTAGTCAAACGTGCAGATGAGGGTCATAAAGGCATAGCAGGTTTGCAGGCACACAGTTTGTTTGGTACTGCTAATATCGGCACTAGACCTTCCGTCGACAAAACCCATGATTGGCGTTTGGAAGTACACTTTCCACAACTACAAGCCGACTTATATGGTTTAACCTTGCAGGTGCGTTTTTTGCATTATTTGCATGGAGAACGTCATTACGAAAGTTTAGATGCGCTAAAAGAAGGTATTCATCATGATGTACAAGAATTGATTGAATGGCGAGACAAGCAAACGGGTGGTTAAGTAGTGACCCTTTTAAGCAAATCATTGATAAATAAAAACCCACAACCTTTAAAGTTGTGGGTTTTTTAATGACTGGTTTATTATCAGGCTATTTTTTATTGCCTAGCTGATAACTTACGCCTGTGGGTGCAAACGGACATTCAATTCATCAATCACTTCTACCCACGCTGCATCTTTTTCCCATTCTTCTTGTAGGAACATACGTTGATTGTCATTCCAGATACTGGCTTCTGTCAATTTTTCTTCTTTTGCTAATTGATTGTTTTCAATAAAATGATCAATCGCCTCATCAGAGCTATCAAGACCCAACTGAGCGAATAACTCACTCATATTATATTCAGGTTCGCCTAACATACATTTTCTCCTTAAATGGCAAAATTTACTTATGCTTATTATTTAAATGAACCTGATTATTGTAGCAAGCTTTATAGTAATAGCTGTTAATCAACGTTTATCTAACGTTATCAATTGTATTAACCTTTAAGCATTATGCGGAAATAGGCATCATAGGTAGGCTATTTATCGATGAAATATAAATAACGCTGACAGCACGCTAAAATTCAAACAAAAAAAGCCCTCATGATAAATGAGGGCCTTTTACTTAGTGCTGAATATAAACAGCCCTAATATGACAATAGCCTAAAAGCTTACGGTAATAAGTGTGCTACTGCATCACGCTCTTCGCTCAGCTCTTGCTCAGTGGCTGCCATTTTCTCTTTTGAGAAATCTGATGAGACATCAACGCCATCTACGATAGACCAATCGCCGTTAGCACAAGTTACTGGGAATGAGTAAATCAAACCTTTGGCAATACCGTACTCGCCGTTTGAATAGACACCCATAGATACCCAATCATTCTCATCAGTACCCATTACCCACGTACGTACGTGTGCGATAGCCGCGTTGGCAGCAGAAGCAGCAGATGATGCACCGCGTGCTTTGATGATTGCAGCGCCACGTTGTTGTACTTCTGGGATATAAGTACCTTCATACCATGCGCGATCAACCAAGTCTAACGCCGGTTTGCCATTTACAGTGCTCGCCGTCAAATCAGGATACTGAGTTGATGAATGGTTACCCCAGATGATCATTTTCTTCACGTCATTAACCGTACTGTCAGTCTTACCAGCTAACTGTGCCATTGCACGGTTATGATCTAGGCGAGTCATGGCAGTGAAGTTACGTGGATCTAAATCCGGTGCGTTACGCTGAGCGATGACAGCGTTGGTGTTAGCAGGATTACCTACTACTAATACTTTAACATCACGGCTTGCAACATCATTCAATGCTTTACCTTGCGCTGAGAAAATCGCAGCATTGGCTTCTAGCAAATCCTTACGTTCCATACCAGGACCACGAGGGCGTGAGCCTACGAGTAACGCATAATCGACATCTTTAAAAGCCACGGTCGCATCATCAGTTTGGACGACACCAGCCAATAATGGGAATGCACAGTCTTCTAATTCCATGACCACACCCTTTAGGGCGTCGAGTGCTGGAGCGATTTCAAGTAATTGCAGAATCACTGGCTGATCTTTGCCTAGCATCTCGCCAGAAGCAATACGAAATAACATAGCATAGCTGATATTACCAGCGGCACCAGTCACGGCAACGCGTACAGGCTGTTTCATTGACATTGAATACTCCCTAATTATTGATTAGATATTCACGATTCTAATTGGTGATTATCGATTTAGATAGCGATTTACTCGCTGAATGCTTACTCGATTAATATAGTAGTCATAAACCGAGAGCTAGTGTAGCACTTCAGTCTATTAAGCGTCTAGATAAAGCAAGAAACCTATCCCTAACTATATTGTTACATTTTATACGATGATATATTGGCAATTTATATAGCAGGATAGAAATAGGTTAAGCGTAAGATGTGCGATGTAAAAGAAGAGATAATAAAACCAGATAAAGACGGATTATTTACCGCCTGAAATAACGAATTTACTGCCACAATTGTCCACGACATTATGACAGTTGCCAAATTCACTGCCTTCATAACAGACATGTACATCCGTCAATATCATTTGACGTTGCGTACCTGACTGACAAATCAGATCGACACTAGCAGGAGTCATACCACTATTTAAGCTGGTCATTTGACCGATAAAACGAGATTTTAATACCGTATAACTATTGCCCGTGTTTAGCTCATTTGGCAGCTTGAGAGCGCCCGCATAGTTAGTGATTTGGCGGAAGTAATTACTGGAGCTTAATGGACTACAAGCGCCATAACGTTGCCACGCTTGGGTACGCACTGTGGTATCAGGCATAATACGGTTGACGACTTTTAACTGTAGCGGTGTAATACGCGGCTCACTACCACGTCCGCAGCGTTCTCCATAACCCATGTCTAAACCTGACACAGTCAAGGAATAGCCTTCTAGACACTGACGCATACGCGAACGCGTTGGTTGCAAGTTACATAATGCTGGTGTCATCTCAATCATCAGCACGCGATGACCACTTTTACTCGCGTTAGCCGCTTGGGCAGACATAGCCATTGTCCCTTGCAACAGTAGCAAAGTGGCGATACTAAAAGCTGTCCAACCGCTATAGTTATACTGTTTACTTGTCATATTGTCACTTACGTACTCTGATATCACTGTTTTTTGGCATCAAGCCCAGTTTGGTTTAAAGAGTTCACCGATGCCTAGCGTGCAACGATATAGGCGGATTGAGGCGTTTTTTATTATATAAAGGTAAAGTATTGAGTAATGATAAGGATCAGCTTTTGCAAAATAGCTTCTAGATTCGGGTAGTATTATTCAAATTGGCTAATTAAGCTCCAAGCATCGATTGAGTACCTCAAAAACACCTTGTGAAAAAATCACTCATAATGACAGCAATGGTAGCAAAAACTCTCTTTTAATCTATAGCAAAAACGTAAACATGCATGATAGATGAATCATCTATGTTGACCATTGTCATTATTGAAAAAATTTGGTCGTCAAAATACGATTGCTAAGCTAACAAATTGCAGCTGTAAAAAAACCATTAACCTTTTATCGTTAATGGTTTTTTGCTATTACTCAAATTAAAATGCGGCAGGTACGGTACCCATACGCTGAGTGATTGGCTGACCATTACCTAATAAGCTGCTATAGATGGTGGCATTTTCCATCACGTGTTTGACATAATTCCGTGTTTCAGGAAAAGCAATAGACTCAACGTACTGATCCGCTGCCAGTGAGCCATAGGTTGGCTGCCAACGCTTGGCATTGTTTGGACCAGCATTGTAGCCCGCCGTTGCCAATACAGGCTGACTGTTTAGCTTCCCAAAGATATCACCCATATACCATGTACCATAACGGATATTGGTATCACCGCTATTGGCACGACTTGCGCTATATGTCTCGCCCAAATTACGAGCAATATATTTTGCAGTATCCGGCATGACTTGCATCAGTCCACTTGCCCCGACATTTGAGCGCGCAGAGGCTACAAATCGGCTCTCTTGACGCATGATGCCATATGCCCAAGCGGGATCGATACCAGCTGACTGACTATAGCGTACTACAGCATCTTGGTGCGGCATCGGATGCGATATCGAAACGCTATTGACGTTGTCAGTATTGTCAATGGCATATATCGCACGGTCTAGCCAGCCCATATCATAGGCTTGACGCGCTGCTGCAATGATTAATTTTTCATCACGGTTATCACGTGCTTTTTTGACCGCCCAGTTCCACTCACGATTGGCATAAGCTCGGCTGGCATCAGCGTTATATAACGCAAATGCACGGGCAAAATGTGGATTTTGCATGACGCGCGCACGATCCGCGCTACTGACATTAGGTAAATTACTACCACCCAAACGGCTGGCATCAAAACGTTGACCAACTTTTTCCTTTGCCATCAAACCATAATATTCGTTACTCTTAGCGAGATTTTGATACATTTTCTTAGCAGTATTGCGCTTGCTGCCATCATTTGACTGCTCATAAGCGCGTGCCAACCAATACTGCCATTGATTGGCTTTTTGGGTTTCGGCATCCATTCTTGAGATGGCTTCGACCACATCATCCCAGCGACTAAAACGAATCGCTGCCATGGCATAATATTCTGCTTCTTCAAAACTAAAGTCATTGTCTAAGCTGTTACGGAACCAGTCGACGGCTTCAACGTTAAAACCATCATCGGTATTGTGATTCATGCGTTGCACACCAAGAGTACGATAAGCTGCGCGGCGAGTATCATCGGTTAACAGTTTGGCTGAACGCTGATTGTCTTGCTTTATATCAAACTCTAACTGCAACGCCGCCTCACGATAAGACTTTTCGGCAACACGTCCCATCGCATAAAGGTACAAATATTGATTGGTTTGGCTGGCAGGTTCGCGGGCGAAACGACTAAAGAACGATGATGGATTAAGCTGGATGTCACTCAGTGATGCATAAGGAATGGGCATACCTAAGCGCGAAGATAACGCCATGATATCACCGGTTTTGCCTTTACGCAGCATACGTTTGAGGCGAGAAACTCTCTCTGGATTGCTAATTAAGGCGTTATTATTCATCTCAAGCGCTAGCTGATCACATAGAGCTGGCTGTTTTTTGGTGGTCAACCAGACATCAGACTTCGCTGCCATAGCACGCATGGTATCGCCGCCATTATTAAACCCAAGCGCAACGGCACACTTCTCACTGTCATCAGCATTGGTGATCAGATTTGCCACTTGGCGCACGGCAGCATAATCATTTGAACCCGCTTTGGTTTCAGCAAAATCAGCGGCCAGTTTTTCTGCCATGACCGTATCTGGATATTGGCGCACAAACTGCGACACTGCCGCAGGGCTTTGCGAATTCAAATCTACATTCATCCGCCAGTAAGTGGGATACATGGCAAATAAGCCACCGCTCATAGCTTGCTCATAATCATAAAGCGCATTGACATCGCCGCGCTCTGCCGCAATGGCTGCTGCGGTGAATGAACCCACGCCATTATCTGGTTGATAAGCACTGTTTTGTTGAGAAGTGTTTTGTTGAGAAGTGTTTTGTTGATAGCCATCAGGCTGATAGCGCTCTACTTGATATTTGCCTTGTTGCTCAGAACTGCCGCTCTCACCCCATGTCAATTCTGCACAGGCTACTTGCGAAAAGCCCAAAGCACCGACTGCCGCTGCCAAGCTCAGCGCACTTTTTTTAAGCGTCATTTTTTTAGAACTCTTATGCGTATCATTTTGATATATATTTTTATCAATCATATCAGGAGCAACCTGCGGCTTTTTCATACTGACTCTCTTTTATAGTGGGTCTTATATAATGGGTCTTAGATAATATTTTAAAAAGGCTTTTAAAAAAGTGACTCTAATCAAATGATTCTAAAATACAGGTTTAAAAAATACATTCCTAAATCGATATTTTAGACAGATAGAAATCAGGATTTATTCAATGACGCTAATAGGATGACATTCATCATACTATACTCGTTGCACTTTCAACTATAAGCTTTACTTTTCATTAATAAATTGGATAGCACCGCGTAACACGAAGGTGGTATTGCGTACAAATCGGCATCAATCATTATGTATCTTAGTTATAACCAAATAATCATCGATAAGCAATTGATACTATTATAAATAATCCAATCTACTTATAATAATGAGCAGACGCTAACTTTTCACATTAGCGCGGGGTTGTGATAAAATACGTCACCTGTTAATCGGCTAGCCCGCTATATTTTTGGTCAATCATGGACTTATCCTTATGAGTGTTACTGTATTCAATCCCCGCATCGATGACGCTGCTGCCTCTGACATTACCGCTGTCACGCCTGTGATCACCGCACTCAATGAACTAAGTTCAGCACAAGCTCCTGTCGAAAAAGCAGCTACCAAAAAGGTGTTTGTCACCACCCAAGGCTGTCAGATGAATGTCTATGACTCGGGCAAAATGCTTGATGTGCTTGGTGACTCACATGGCATGGAAGTGACGCATAATATCGACGAAGCCGATGTACTGCTGATGAATACTTGCTCCATTCGCGAAAAAGCCCAAGAAAAAGTCTTTTCAGAATTGGGTCGCTGGCGCAAATTGAAAGAAAAACGCCCTGATCTTGTTATTGGTGTTGGTGGTTGTGTGGCTTCGCAAGAAGGCGATAACATTCAAAAGCGCGCGCCTTATGTCGATATGGTATTCGGTCCGCAAACGTTGCACCGTTTGCCAGAGCTGTATGACCAATCGCACGAGCAACGTGAGATTGCGCCTAAGAACCGTATTGGTACGGTGGATGTATCTTTTCCAAGTATCGAAAAGTTTGATTTTTTACCAGAACCAAGAGTAGAAGGATTTAAAGCCTTTGTATCAATAATGGAAGGCTGCTCTAAGTATTGCTCATTCTGCGTCGTGCCTTATACACGTGGTGAAGAATTGTCACGTCCACTGGACGATGTATTGGCTGAAATTGACAGCTTAGCGGCACAAGGTGTACGTGAAATCAATCTACTCGGTCAAAACGTTAATGGCTATCGCGGCGAAAAAGACGATGGCAGTATTTGTCGTTTCGCAGAGCTCCTGCACTATGTGTCACACGTCGATGGTGTTGAGCGTATTCGCTATACAACCAGCCATCCACTAGAGTTCACTGATGATATCATTGACGCCTATGCGCAACTGCCAGAGCTAGTATCACACTTGCATCTGCCTGTACAAAGCGGCTCAAATGCTATCTTGGCGGCAATGAAGCGTAACCATACTATTGATGTTTATATCAATCAGATTAATAAGCTCAAAGCCATACGTCCTGATATTCACTTATCTAGCGACTTTATCATTGGCTTCCCAGGTGAAACAGAGCAAGACTTCCAAGATACTTTAAATCTAGCCAAAGAGTTAAACTTCGATCACTCTTATAGCTTTATCTATTCTAAGCGTCCAGGTACGCCAGCAGCAGAACTACCGGACGATGTGAGCTTCAAAACTAAGAAAGAGCGCTTGGCAGAATTCCAAAAAGTTATTATCGACTCAACGCTTGCTAAAACTCATGAGATGGTCGGCACCACGACTCGCGTCTTGGTCGAGCAAGTCGCCAATCGTCATCCTGATTGTCTAATTGGTACAGCAGACAATACCCGTACCGTAATGTTCCCTTATGCGATAGATAAAATGGATGAGATGTTGGGTAAAATTGTGACCGTACGCATTACTGATTTTGTGAGTCCACACATGGTAAAAGGCGAGATTGAAGCAGTTTTAGCTTAATCATTGTTTCAAATAAAATATCGAAAAAGCCGTTCACTATTCAATAGTAAACGGCTTTTTTATGACTATAGTCAAGCCACTATAAATCAAACACAGTGCTACTGGTATAAGTTTTGCGCTGCCTCTGTCTGCGCAGGCATAGCAAGCAAGAAAAATTTATACCAGTAGCGCGTTATAATATTTGTACTTATTTTATTTAGGACTGACTATAACTAATAGCGACTTTTAAATCATAAAACTATTGAACACATCAGCCAATAAAGCGGCAGCAATTAATATAAATATAATGCCGCAACCACGATTGAGCCAAGCTAAACGCTTACCAACATCTAACCACCCTGCCAGCTTTTTACCGCCTAATGTATATATTATCTGCCAAATCGTCTCACTGAGAAACAGTCCTAAGGTAAGCACAATATATTGCGGCCATAGTGGCGCACCAAAATTAATGAATTTAGGAAAGAAGGCTGCAAAAAATAAAATTGCTTTTGGGTTAGAAAGTGAGACCCACATCCCTGTGCGAAATAGCATAGCATTACTAGGTGCCATCTTGACCGCAGCACTAGAGAGCGAGCGCGGCTTGAGTGTCTCAGATTTATGAATGCTATCAGGGCGATTTGAGCTTGTTGTTAACTCTGCGCTAATTTCTTCGCTCATGGCATTGGCGTCATCCATTAAGCTACTATTGCTGCCACTATCACGCCATGAAGCAACACCTAAATAAATAAGGTAAATGGCACCGACTGTCTTAATGACCGTCAATAACCATGGCGACTGACGGCTAATGACATCCAAGCCTAGTAGCGTCGAGAGCAACAGGATAAAGAGCCCAAGGCTGAGACCTGCCAGCGTCCATAATGTCCGCTTGACCCCGTAATTAATCCCATACTGAAATGCCAGTAGCATATTCGGGCCCGGTGTCGCTGAGATAAAAAACGTACTTGCAAAAAATACCGCAAACAGATGCCAAGACATCAACCAACCCCTACTGTTTTATTTTAAACTGACTAAACGAAAAAATAAACACCGCCATAAAGACGGTGTTTATTATACCAACCACGACCTAAACCTTGCGGTTTATTTATCCATAGTACAACTTTCTAATAGACGCTGTAAGAAGCTATCACAGCGCTCAATCTCATTTAACTTAACATATTCATCGGCTTTATGCGCCTGCTCAATACTGCCGGGACCACAGATAATCGTTGGGATACCGCTATTAGTAAACTGTCCGCCTTCGGTAGCGTAAGCAACTTTATGGCGTTGAGTGTCACCTGTCAGTGCCGCTATCAACGCTTGTAGCTCGGCACTGTCATTATCTGTCATTGCCGGTACGCTTTCTTCTTGCATAAGCTCAATGCCGGTATCGGCAGCGCGCATTTGCATCTGTGCACTTAGTTCTGCGACTTTTGCTTGGATCGGTAGCAGAATGTCGTCCTGTGTCATGTGTGGCAGGTTGCGATAATCAAAGGTGAACTCACACAGATTGGGCACAATATTGGTCGCTGTACCACCTTGTATGGTGCCCACAGACAATGTCGAATAAGGGACATCGAACAGTGCATCATTATCGTCACGATGGCTTATTTCTTCTGCCAAGGTATCAACATAGCCAATCAAACGACTGGCATAACTGATGGCGTTCACACCTGTTGCTGTCAATGATGAGTGCGCAGATTTACCGTGGACGCGGCAGCGATAAACAGCAATACCTTTATGCGCCACGACCATCGCCATATTGGTGGGCTCACCGACGATACAATAATCAGGAGTGATACCGCGAGCTTTTAAGTCTGCCAAAATTAATGGCGCACCTAGACAGCCAACCTCTTCATCAAATGACAATGCCAAATGAAGAGGACGACTCAGCTGACCACTATTCGATAACTCCACCGCTTTTGGTAATAAAGTTAGCGCACACGCAATAAAGCCTTTCATATCGCAAGCACCGCGTCCATATAGCTTGTCACCACGAATCGTCGCAATAAACGGCTCTGATGTCCATGCTTGACCATCAACTGGTACAACATCAGTATGCCCTGATAGCACCAAACCATGATTGATGATATCAGCACTGTTATTAGCATTGCCACCTGCTGCTACGGTGACAAATAAATTCGCTTTATTTTTGGCATCATTAAAGGTCAAATCTACGCTTAAGCCTAATTGCTCACAATAGCGTTGTACGTATTCAATCAATGCCAAATTTGAATGGCGACTGACCGTATCAAAAGCAATCAGCCTTGTAAGCCAGTCAATGCTATTCGATGGATAATCAGTCTCCATTACAGCGTGAGATAAGCCATCAGTACGAGTTGATACAGTCATAAAAAATCCTTAATACGATAAAGATAAAAAGAGCTTAGCGTCTTTGAAATGCACGTTGTTGCAGCATTTTTACTTCTGCATCTAATCCAGCAATCGGACCTTCAACTGGCACATTTGGTGCTACCTCTTGAATACTTAATGAATTGATTGGTGATGAAGATTTTACACCCATCTCCTGCATCCATTCATCCAACTGTTTTGAGGAGCTAACATAAACAATGCGACCCAGCCCTGACCACGCATGAGCGGCGGAGCACATAGCACAATGCTCACCGGAAGTATAAACCACTGCTTGCGCACGCGCTTCAGCCGTCATATGCTTTGCTGCCCATTGGGCAACAGCAATCTCAGGGTGATAAGTAGCATCGACGCTATTGGCGCGGTTACGGTCTTCGTGCAACACTTGACCATCACCAGCGACCAACACACTCCCAAATGGCTCATCACCTGCCTCTAAGGCTTCGGTAGCAAGCTCAATAGAGCGGCGCAAATGAATCATATCATCTGCTTTATCATCATTCCCAGTTATCATCTCAATCTCCCTTTTATTACCTTATAGCAAATTACAGTCCTTTATTAGGCTTTATATTACTCCATATCTTACCAAACCCTTTATGACGGATCTGACTTACGATGGATGATTCTGATTCATCACATCAATGACAGGTGGCATCGGTTTTGGCCTAGTATTAGAAGCCTTACCTTCTGATTGTAACTCTTTAGTGGTTTTGGCATCGATAGCCAGTCCCGCAATTAGCGCAATGTCTTTCACAGGCTTACGCTGACGAGTGGCAAAGCTCACTGGTACCATACGGGCAAATTCATAAATGTACAAATAAGACTCTTCGCCGCCTTCAAAATCTTCATCATCTTCTAAACGAATGCCACCAATTTTTGCCAAATCAGTAAGCATCTCGTTTTCTTCACTGCTCAGACGACAATCAGTGATACCAAAGCCGGTCATAAAACCATTTGCCCACTGTTTCAATGCCATTACGCGCTCGTATAGGTCATGTTCATCATCTGGCACAAGCGGCGTATAGGAATAAGCATCGTCCTTGTCTTTTAGCTGAAATACGGTGTCTTCGGCTTCTTCAGTTAACAAGGTTAACGCTTCGTCAGGTAATGTTGCAAAACTCAGTTCTTCAAATACCTTGGCCCATACCTGTTCATCAGGCGCGTCACAAGCAGTCATCAGCCCCGTCATTAGACCATGTACCTCACTGATAGACACATCAGTCCAGTCGTCAAAAGCCTTTAGCCACGTATTCCAGCCAGAGATATTGTCATTCATAATAGATGTCCTAATAATTGATGGTTAATGATTGCTTGTAAAATAAAATCAGTACAATGTTATCGATGAGGCAGTGATTCATAAAAAATAAAGAGATCAAGCCCAATGCTGGTAATTACTTTGTTGGTATAGATATTATGCGGTCACCTATGGCATTATTAAACGCAGACAACAACATTCATTTACGCTTATTTGTTAAGGATAAAAACTGACTATGTATGACCAACTTAGAATATTAGAAAAAATGATACTCGACATCAAAAAACAGTATCAGCTTGTCAGTGCTGAACTTAGCAGTCTCAAGCAACAACCATTAACCGACCCAAAAGAGCTTAGCGCCCTAAAAACCAAGTTAGATAGCAGCTATACAGAACGCGATGGTGCCAAAAAACAATTTAATGATCTTGATAAACGCTACCAAAGCTTGGCTGAAGCGCACCATATGATCGGTGAAGAGCAAGATAAACTTCATAAGCAGATTGAGCTGCTAGCACAACAAAACCATGACCTAAAACAGCATAATAATGAATTAAAGCAGCAGTATAGCGATATCAAGCAGCAAAACAGTGACTTAAAAAAGAAGAATGAATTGGCAGCGGAGCGTACACAAGTAGTATTGCAACGCTTAACCCGTATTGATCAAACAGAAAGCCAGTAGTGTCTTATAGTCAAAAGTTATCACTATTTTCGTTAATGAAGCTCACAAACGCTCACGATGACAACATCCCTCTTCCCCTCTATTGACCAGACATTGTAGGATTTATCATGACCGACAACCATAACAAAATCACTGAAAAACAGAAAAACAGCTCAGTAAAGAATGCTCAAGTAGAAACCAACCAAGTAAAAAATAGTCAGGCACAGAAAACTGTATCAACTAATGCAAATACGCAAAGCAGCCCCGCTGCTAAAGTAAATAGCGCACCTGAGCCGCAAATCAAGAAAGTCGATATTGCGATTGCTGGCATTACTTATCCTATCTACTGCCCAGTACATGAACAAGAAGAGTTGCGTTCAGCAGTATCTTATATAAACGATTTTGCTTTAAATTTAAAAAGAGACGCACCAAGTCTTAGCCAAGAAAGCTTACTGGTATTATGCTGCCTAAATTTATATGAAAAAATCCAAACTCATGAAAGAGGTGAAGAAGATCGCGGTCAACAAGATAAGCAGTCTATGGCTTTGCTAAACAAAGTTATTCAAGATGCTCATTCTATTTTATAAGCCAATGCAGTTCTTGATACTTATAAATATATCAAACGCTTAGTTTATGAAACTAAGCGTTTTTTATGATCATTAGATAATGCTGTTTTTAGACTTATGGCTGATAAATCTTACCTGCATGAAAATCTGCTTGGTGCTCATAATTGCAAAAGAAAAGCTCACCAGATGTTGGTTCATCCATAATCTTTGACGCCATGTTGGCATCAGCATCAGCGCTGACATCAATCGTTTTAGCGTTAATATTGCTTTCAAGCACGCCACGATATTCAGCCAAGCTATTGCCACAAAAGTCACACTGACGTGGTGTTATAACATCGCCTTTTTTGGGCATCATGCTTTTGGGCGCACGCGGGTACATGAACTTATAAAATCCCCACATCGAAACCCAAATAATGATGATGATAATAATAACAGCTAACACGGCAGCGCTCCTTCAAATATGGCTGAATACATTATAAACGCAACGCTTCAGAATAATCATATAAAAAACTGGCTACAGTGAGCCAGTTTTTATTTTATAGAATACATTATTTAGCCGTCATAGTGACTAATCTATCAGGGACCAAACTATAACTGTAGCTCACTGATATCAGCCACAGTTAAAAACAATGCGCGTACTTGCTTAAGCAGCGCTAAGCGGTTGTTCTTTAGCGCCGTATCTTCGCTATTGACCATGACATTGTCAAAGAATTGCGCCAACGGCTCGTCTAAACTGGCTAGCGTTTGCAATACTTGCGTATAGTCAGCCTGCTCAAGCAATGGTTGCACCGCTGTTTGTGCTTGCTGCACACTCGCATATAGACTTTGCTCAGCAGGTTCAGACAACAACGCTTCATCAACATTATCAGCGACGCTCACTTCTGACTTGGCTAATATATTGGCAACACGCTTGTTTGAATCAGCCAACATCGACGCTTGTGACAATTCGCTAAATGCTTGTACGGCACGAATACGCTGATCAAAATCAAGCGGCATATGCGGGTTAATCGCCTGTACTGCCTGAATCGTATCGACGCTAACACCTTGCTCGGTATACATTGCACGATAGCGCGAGTTTAAGAACGCCATTACTTGAGTAAAGGTGTCGCCCATTTTGGCAATCTTGCTACCATCGCTCGTACTATAGCCTTTGATGGCTTGCTCAACCAGCGCTACCAAGTTAATCGGTAGCTGCTTCTCAATCAAAATACGCAAAATACCAATGGCTGAGCGACGTAAGCTAAACGGATCTTTTGAACCCGTTGGTGCTTGGTCAATCGCAAAAATACCGACGAGCGTATCCAAACGATCCGCTAGCGCTAAGCAAATGCCTATTGGCGTCTGTGGTAATACGTCACCGCTAAACTTAGGTAGGTACTGTTCTTCTAAACTTGCCGCAACTGCTTCTGGCTCATTATTCAAACGCGCATAATAAGTGCCTGCAATACCTTGTAATTCAGGATATTCACCGACCAATGAGCTTGCCAAATCCGCTTTGGACAAAATGCCTGCACGTACCGTTTCATCGATACTAATCTCACTACCTTGTTGTTGCATCAGAGCGGCAATAAAAGCTGCAAGCTTAGCAATGCGCTCAGATTTTTCCCAAATCGTACCTAGCTTGTCTTGGAAGACGCGAGTTTTTAGGCTTTCTGTTAGCGCAAATAATGGCTGCTTTTGGTCTTGTAAGAAGAAAAACTCTGCATCAGCCAAACGTGGACGCACGACTTTTTCATTACCTTCAATAATTTGATTCGGGTCTTTTGACTCAATATTGGTAATAAAAATAAAGTAAGGCTGCAATTTTCCTGCTTTATCGGTTAAGCAAAAATACTTTTGATCCGCTTGCATAGTAGAAATAAGCGCTTCTTGTGGCACTTGCAAAAAGCGCGCTTCAAAGCTTGCACGCAGGGCAATAGGGAAATCAACCAATGCGGTGACTTCATCTAATAAACTCTGCGGCACGATAGCGTCAGAACTAACCTCGTCTGCCAATGCCTTGACTTGGTTTTTAATCAGCATTTGACGCTTATCAAAATCAGCAACCACTTTTAAACCATCAAGTAGTTGCTCATAATCATTGGCGTGCGCAATGTTATGGTAATCAGGGCTGTGGAAGCGATGACCACGAGTTTGCGTCCCTGTCTGATGACCTTGAATGGTCGCATTAATGACAGCATCATCTTGCATCAAGACGACCCACTGTACGGGACGCACGAACTCATTGCGGCTCGCGCCTGAACGCATACGTTTAGCAATCGGCAAATTATCAAGTGCGGTTTGAAAAATAGCAGGTAGCAGCTCAGTGGTTGCTTGACCCTGAATCGTTTGCACATAACCGACGTAATCACCTTTATCGGTATTAATAGTGGTCAACTCGCTGGCTTCAATACCCAAACCTTTTGCAAAGCCCATCGCTGCACGGGTAGGATTACCATCAGCATCAAAGGCAGCTTTAATCGCAGGTCCACGTTTTTCCTCAGTACGATCCGGCTGTTTATCGCTAATGCCTTGAATCTGTATTGCTAAACGACGCGGTGCCGCAAAGGCTTTGATACTATCGAAGCTGATATCAGCTTCAGTCAGCTGCTCAGTGACCCTCACTTGTAGCGCATCACGTAAAGGTTTTAGACTTTTTGGAGGCAGCTCTTCACACCCCAGTTCAAATAGAATAGTACTCATGGGATGCTCCTATTTATTATTGTTAGTTGATTGGTTTGTGTTTAATTCTTCAATTGCCATGTCAGTGTCTTCTTTTGGCAAATACTTATCGAGCGCCGCTTGACGATGTGCCTCATCAGCCAACGGGAAGCCCAGCTTAGCGCGTGCTTCAACATAGCCAATAGCAACCTTACGAGCAAGCGTACGTACTCGTAGGATAAAGCGCTGACGTTCGGTCACTGAAATCGCCCCACGTGCATCTAATAAGTTAAAAGCATGTGAGGCTTTTAGTACCATCTCATAGGCTGGTAGTGGCAAACCTTCAGCCACCAATTTATCCGCTTGCTGCTCATAAAAGTCGAACATCTGACCCATCATTGGCACATCGGCGTGTTCAAAGTTATAGGTAGATTGCTCAACTTCGTTTTGATGGAAAACATCACCATAAGTAACGCGACCAAACTCACCATCTGCCCACACCAAGTCATATACGCTATCGACGCCTTGCACATACATTGCCAAGCGCTCAAGACCATAGGTAATCTCGCCAGTCACTGGGAAACATTCAATACCGCCTACTTGCTGGAAGTACGTAAACTGGGTCACCTCCATACCGTTTAGCCAAATCTCCCAACCAAGTCCCCATGCACCTAGCGTTGGCGATTCCCAGTTGTCTTCCACAAAACGCACATCATGCACCAATGGATCAATACCAATTGCCTCAAGTGAGCCTAAATACAGCTCTTGGATATTAGGCGGATTGGGCTTAAGCACCACTTGAAACTGATAATAATGTTGTAAACGATTTGGGTTATCACCGTAGCGACCATCGGTTGGACGACGTGATGGCTGCACATAGGCCGCGTTCCAGCGCTCAGGACCTAATGAGCGCAAAAATGTTGCGGTATGAAACGTACCTGCGCCGACTTCCATATCATAAGGCTGTAAGATCACGCAGCCCTTATCCGCCCAATAATTCTGCAAGGTCATGATTAAATCTTGAAATGTCATCGGTTGAGAGTCTTTTTCTTGTGTCATCGAGGTTGTCGCTTGTGATGTCATAGTTTGGATTGTCATAGTTTGGGGCATCGTAATAAAGCCACTGTGGAATTAGTATTATGAAATAAAATATTGATAGCGCTCGTATCGCCTATATAGCAACGAGTCTATTTGACTGCTCACCTTACTAAAAATTGACTATTTTATCTATATTTACCTGAACTAAATTTACACCCTATGCCGAAATATTCAGTGTATGGATCATCAATAAGTAGATTTATGAGTGAATTCTAATTTTAAAAGCAATCAATGGTATGGATAAAAAAATACCCAAATGCGTGAGCATTTGGGCAGGAGGAAAGGTATGTCTTGGGCATCCTGATTGTTCAGGCTTTTTGTTTTTTGGGGTATTGCAATTTCTTATTGAACTATTTTACTTTATCACTACTCTTATAAATCAATGCTTTACTGATAAGACTGACCATTTGCCTTCGGCATGATGATCCATAATATGATATAAATCAAAATACCAGGTACTGCGGCACTCAAAGTTGAGACAATAAAAAACAGTACTCTTACCCAAGTTGGTGACCAACCGACATATTCTGCAATGCCACCCATCACGCCCGCTATCATGCGATTATTCTGTGAACGATGTAATTTTGCTAGCTTAGCCAAATCAAATACCTCTTTTTATTATTTATTTTAGTATTACTTTTATGAACTGCTTTATGATCTTATTTTAAAGACAGTAAAAACGTTTTAAGTTTGTCTTTAAACTTATGAATAAGTATAGCAATTATTTCTCTTATATCTGTTGGCTGTGTAGACGTGCTTTGTGAATTTATGCTACTTAAGCTTACTCTAACCTCTCATTAACACCCGTAAACCTCTGATTTTAAATAGTTATTTCAAATTGTTTCAAAGGTGGCTTTGTTTCTCGCATATTACACCTTTTGTTACATGTGCTATATTCTTTAATGAAACCAAATGCTTAGACCTTATTATTCTATCCTAAAAATAATCGCTTATTTATTAGAATCACAATCTAGTAAAACGAAAACATAATAAGCAGATAAATCATTATTTTATTGATAAATACACCATAAAATAGGGACTATTTACAATAATCTACGGGTAAGTATTCACGAACCTTTATACCATGCTTATAAATACTAAAAACTTTAGACAAATAAAAATAAATTGCACTCAGTAAGTGTGAATAAGGACAGCTATGTACGAGTCAGGATTGATGATTGGACATTTTGAGCCGCTACATTTGGGGCACATGCGCAGTATATTGGACGCAGCAGGACAAGCAAAAAACTTACATCTTGTCATTATGACGCATCCATCGCCGCATCCAGATTTTAAAATCACGTTGCAAGATAAAGCGCGTTGGTTACAGATGGCTTGTGCTGATTTACCTTTTATTCATATTCATACCACTGATGAGATTGAGCTACCAGTACATGAAAGCTTTGCAGATGTGACGATTGATATCACTGCCAGTAACGCTAAGCTGCAACATTTGAGAGATGCGTTAAACTTGCCTGCTGAAACTGTATTATTTGTCGCAGAGAATCACCCTTTAGCACAGTCTGATATTTGTAAGCAGCTAATCATGCAGGTGGTCACAACACCGTTACAGCCTGACTTTGACTCTTATGCCATTGCACGAAATCCGGTTGCATATTGGTTAGCACTACATCCGCAAGCACGCAGTGACTATACTAAGACGGTTGCTATTGTCGGCGGCGAAAGCTCAGGTAAGACGACATTGGTGCATAAGCTTGCCAATTATTATGGTGCTAGCTTTGCGCTTGAGATGGGACGGGTCTATGTCGGTACAGATTTGGGCGGCACCGAAATTGGATTACAATATAGCGATTATGGACCGATTGCCTTGCACCATGCGCAAGCGATTCGTGATGCAACAAGTATAGCCACGGTGCCAGTGACGATAATTGATACCGATTTTGTCACGACCCAAGCGTTTTGTGAAGAGTACGAGGGTCGCACCCATCCTTTTGTGGCTGCTTGTATCGATGAGTTTCGCTTAGACCATACAATTATGCTCGATAACAATGTGCCTTGGATTGATGATGGTATGCGCTCTTTGGGTACACCTGAGGCACGTGGTCGTTTTGAGGCGCGTCTATTGGATATTTTCGCCCGTCATGATATTAAGCCGCACATGATTGATCAACCAGATTATGAGGCGCGCTATCAGCAAGCATTGTTATTTATCGACCAGTATATTTATGGTCAAAAGCCGTAAAAGATAACCCAAATTAAAAAAGCATCACTGACACTATTATTTATTTTAGGAATATAACGCCATGCGTATTCAGCTACTAGACAATATTACTGGGAAATGGGCCATACAATGGATTGTCATCTGGTTTATTTGCGGTGTGCTTGCCTTATCTATAGGGTTTTGGCTGACCACCGAACATACCACGCTCGATTGGTTTTACTTAGGCGTGTCTTTTATCGGACTGGTATGCGTGGTTTCATTATCCTTTCGTAAAAACATCTTAGGTAATGGTTTTGGTATGGGCGCGACAGCCGGTGAAGTGGTCGTACAAGCGACCTCTGGCGCTGTTGGTCTGATGCTTGCGCCTTTGTTCAATTTCTTTACCCACGTCTATGGTATTTTTTATTGGTCAAAGCATACTGATGCTGATGGTGATATGGTGCCCAAATCTGCGAGCAAATGGATTTGGCTACTGACCATTAGCTTTATGGTGATTGGACTTGCCTTATTCCCAACGGTAAATAATTTACTAGCAAGCTATGGTTATGCGGTCGTTGAAGATGATAATAGTAAATTTTTAGGCCTTATCTCTTTCTTTTGGATTAACGTCATTGCCTTCGTACTGTCTATTACCGCTCAGGCAGCGATGATTCTGCGCTATTCGTTTAACTGGTGGTTATGGATTTTATCCAACTTCGTTTGGTTGACCGTAAACTTGATGTCTGGCAATTACATCTTTGCCATTCAGACCATGGTCTATCAAGTAAACTCGTTTGTCGGGCTCTATGAATGGTACCGCAGCGAGCAAGAATCGGTCGAGACACCAACACACATCAGAAAATAAAGACCAACAGGCAGATTCTATATGAAAATTAATGTGGCACTTCAGCTTGAGTAGATGAAAGGATCTTAGATTAGAGTATTTGACTCTACGGTCTAACAGATAAAATGGCGAATTACTCAGATTAGTGCTACAACTGGTAGTCGTAAGTAACTTTATTTATCTATTAATCAGTCATTCATTTACTAACAAGGAGGTTGGTATGTCTGTCACTCAGAAAAAACGAATGTCCAAGCGCACGCTTGAGCAATGGCTCAGTGAGTATTCAGTCAGTCATCAAAATCTTATCAATAAAAAAATCCATTGGCTCTGTGTTCCGGCTATTTTTGTCAGTCTACTTGGGATGGGGATGTCGCTATCCGTTTGGTTTACCTTAATAATGAGTGCCTTGGTATTGTTATTTTATATGCGCTTATCAACGCCACTATTTATGGCAATGGGTATTTTTATTCTTATTTGTCTTTCAGTAATGACTCTATTCCCTTGGGGTTTTAAAGTTTGGGCGGCTGTCTTTGTGGTGGCATGGATTGGGCAGTTTATCGGTCATAAGCTTGAAGGTAAAAAACCTTCTTTTTTTGAAGATTTACAATTCTTGTTGATTGGTCCGGCATGGGTTGCAAATAGCTTAATGGGACGTAAGCGAGCTAGTGAATCATAGCTAAATCAGATAATGAGAGTCGATATTATTTTTAAATGGAAACGACTATACAATAAAGAAACGGCACCCAATCTCTTATTAAGTGCCGTTCCTATAGTCAGTCCTAAATAAAAGAAATACAAATTTTATAAAGCACTACTGGGGTTAATTTTTCTTGCTTGCTGTGCCTACGCAGACAGAGGCTGCGAATAATTAAACCCAGTAGTTCTGTACTCTTTTAAAAGTGGATCACCTATATCATAAAAACTACTGTCTATTAATCCAAAGTCTGTACACCACCACCATTCACAAATATGGTTTGACCACTGACCCAAGTCGATATTGGCGCAGCAAAATACAACATAGCACCAGCGATATCATCAGCCTCACCCAAACGCTTAATAGGCGTATTTGCTAGCATTTTCTTCTCAATCTCTGGCGTTAGTACCGTCTTCAAAGCATCGGTACGCGTAGCCCCTGGACCTACCGCATTGACGCGTACTTCAGGACCAAAGTCATGCGCCAAGTTTGCTACCATGTGATTGACAGCCGCTTTTGAGCCTGCATAGCCGCTCATATTCGGGCTTTTATTAACACTTGACATCGAGGTAGTAAATACAATCGAGCCATACCCTGATTTTTTCATATGCGGCGCGCACAGTTGACTTAAGCGCCAGCCACTAAAGACGTTTAACTCAAAATCACGGCGAATGTCATCGATCGATGCTGTGGTTGGGTTTTCACGACCGCCACCACCGCCGCCCGCATTGTTGATTAAGACATTAACAGTCCCAAACTCAGCGACTACTGTATCGACCATAGCGACCAAATCATCGTCTTTTAGAATATTACATTCTACGGCAAGCGCTTTTACCCCAAGCGCCTCAATATCTTTTACTGCTGCTTGTGCATCTTCAAGTTTTAAATCAGCAATGGCAATGTTAGCACCCGCTTCTGCCAAACGTAGCGCTGTGGCTTTACCAATACCATTTGCGCCGCCCGTCACAATGGCAACTTTACCTGACAAATCGAATAGTTCGTTAAATGCTTTATGTTGAAATTCTTGCATAATGATTCCCCAATATAGATGTACTCAGCTCGTTTACAGCACTATTAAATGCATAGCTATTGAAAGCGTGCGGCTAATACCTGCATTAATCTTAAGAATAAGCAGTTGCCAATACGACTATTTCAACGCGATTGTGATCGAAGCGCTGACTAGAAATAATTATGCGTGGGATAGCTTGTTCTAATGTGCTAAGTTCACGCAGTTTTTGTAATGATTTATATTTGACTGAGTATCATGCCACTATAGGCATTGCCATTGGCTGTGGATGCTGCTAACTGATTGCTAACTCAAATTTCAGACATAAAAAAAGCCTCACTTCTTATAAGAAGTGAGGCTTTAGTGCTTTTACAAGCCATATTTGGAGCGGGAAAAGAGATTCGAACTCTCGACCCCAACCTTGGCAAGGTTATGCTCTACCACTGAGCTATTCCCGCTTAATATCAATCTATAGCGTTATTGCTAACAGCTACGTCTCGATAGGCTGGCTATTTTAGCAAATATTCTGAGCGTGTCAACAGGTTTTTTTAACTTTCTTATAGATATCACAACTTTTAGGTGTTTATTAGGACGATAATTCTCATATACAATTGATTTTATGGTTTATTTTTCTAACCATCGATATCCAATTATTTTTATAAATAATTGCTCAAATGTTCTCTTTAACATATTTTTTGATTATTCAAGCAGATTTATCCGCGAGTTATACATGAATGCCACTTACAATCCTACCTTGTATTGTTACTTTTGCTCTATTGGTTTTCAACAGTTAACATAATTATACTTATGCACAAGGACGGTTCAGGTAGAATTTTACTGTTTTAGTAGATTGAGAGAAGGGAGTAGAACGTCAATAATAAGCTTCCCTTACCTCTACTGCATCAACATTGCTGTTATTTACTTTAATTTTCTTATTTATAGCGAGGACGTTTACTATGAAAAAACTACTTACCACGACAGTCATGGCGGCTTCATTATCAGCACTGGCATTAACAGGTTGTACTAGCACGACCAGTACAGGTGCCGTTGGCGTTGATCGTCAGCAGTTGCTACTCGTATCAAGTGAGCAAGTATTGCAACTATCCGCTCAGAGTTATAATAAGACGATACAAGAAGCACGATCAAAACGTTTGCTTGATACCAACACTGCCCAGCTGAATCGCTTGAAGAATATCTCTAACCGTTTGGTCAATCAAGTTGGCGTCTATCGCCCTGATGCGGCAAAATGGCCATGGGAAGTGCATACGATTAAATCTAATGACTTGAATGCTTTTGTGCTGCCGGGCGGTAAAATCATGTTTTACACAGGCATTATCGATCGTCTGAACTTAAGTGATGATGAAATCGCTGCTATTATGGGTCATGAGATGTCTCATGCCTTACGTGAGCATTCACGTGAGCGTCTATCGCGTCAATATGCAACTCAGACCGGTATCGGTGTCGCAGCCAGTATTTTTGGTCTATCACAAGGTCAAGCTCAGCTTGCAAACGTCGCTGGTGACCTAGGTTTGAGCCGTCCGCATAGTCGCACTCAAGAAGCTGAGGCGGATCAAATCGGTCTTGAGCTAATGGCACGCGCAGGCTACAACCCACAAGCCGCTATTACCTTGTGGCAAAAAATGCAGCGCGCCAGCCAAGGCGAGCCACCACAATTCTTAAGCACTCACCCAACCAGTAGCAATCGTATCGCTGAGTTGCAGTCACTGATGCCAAAAGTAATGCCGCTCTATCAAAGAGCACGTCGTTAATAGTGTTTTTTAAGCAGAATTTTTAAAGTAGACACTTATAAGTCATGACAAGCAGAGCCCATATCATCATGTGGCGCTCTGCTTTTTTATACCTGTTACTCATAGAATGCATTCCATCAATACCATGCAGACTCGATATCGGCGTCTGCTATAATGGTGACGATATATTGTCTAATGACAATGAAGCTTAATAGAATAAAGGATTGTTATGACTACCATTACCTCTACCACCAGTAGCACCCCTACTGCCGACGCACTTAGTCAGCAGTTGCAAGAATTACAACCGCTGCATATGCAACTCGTTAACGAATCAATGAATCATGCCGGTTACTTTGACGGTAAAGAAAGTCATTTTAAACTTATTATGGTCAGCGAAGCGTTTACAGGCAAGCGCTTGGTTGCCCGTCACCAAATGGTTTATCATTTGGCAGATGCATTATTAACCTCAAAAGGTGGTCAAATCCACGCCTTAGCGATTCATGCCTATACACCGACAGAGTGGCAAGGTCAAAACCCTGATAGCCCGTTATGTGCTGGAAAAAATAAAGGCTAAATGCTATTTATTTTTTCAAGTAAATAATCAAATGCTATCGATGAAAAATATAATTTTAAAGGGAACCATATTTAATGAAACATCTACATATGCTCATGGCCGTGCTGCTGATTGTGCTGTTTTTATATCAAAGCTATCTGGTATTAAGCGCAAATAAGCAAGCACCACGTGTGGTCAAGATATCGTCGCATGTCCTCTACGCTGTTATAATTCTTTCGGGCGTTGGTATGCTGATGCAATTGATGAGCGCCAATGCACCTGTACAATGGGTATTTGCCAAAATCATCTTGCTTGTGGCTGCTATCAGCGCCAGTATAAAAGCCTTTAATAATACTGCAACACCGAGCCAAAGAAAAACCGGTATTCTCATTGCTGGGGCAGCATATGTGGGTATTGTGATACTTGCCTTTACCAAACCGGGTAACTTATTCTGATAAGCACTTAGATAAGCACAAATACTCCTGCAATGAAAATGACGAAATATTCTATGTATTTTCAATATCTTAATGAGATTATTTTTGCTATCTTAAATAAATAAAAACGCAATATTAGCTTACTGGAGCCGCTATGAAAACTCTTACTGTAACAGCATTACTAGCAACCGCTGGCATTTTTGGTCTCTCAGGCTGTGCTTCTACGGGTAATATTACGCCGCAATATATCCCGCCAAGCACCTATCAGAGCTATGACTGCCAAGCATTAAATCAAGAATATATCCGTGTTAATAGTTATGTGAATGCTGCCCGTAACGAGCAATCAACCTTAGCATCGACAGGTGTGGGTGTTGGGATATCTGCAGGGCGCTGGGGCATCTCTCCTAATATCAGTTTTGGGGTTGGTCAAAGCAACAATAATAAAGCTCGTGATGCCAAGTTATCGCGTCTATACGGCGAACGTGATGCGATTATCCAGTCAGCACGTATTCAACGCTGTAGCTTTGCTAATGGCATCAAGATTTATGGTGAGTAGGCTAAAACTGCTCTAATTCATCCAGCATAATAAAAAAGCCAATACGCGATACACGTATTGGCTTTTTGTTGAATTCAATAAAGTCAGACTTATGAGACAGCATTTATTGCAATAACAACTACTTTAAGCTTTGTACCCATTGCACGATTTGATGGCTTGGTAACGCTCCCGACTGCCGTGCTATCTCTTTACCATTTTTAAATGCTACCATCGTTGGTAAGCTGCGAATATTATAAGGCGCCGCTGCTTGCTCATATTTATCGGTTTGTATTTTAGCAAACACGATTTGTGGCAACTGGCTGGCAGCTATCTTGAACTCCGGTGCCATCATAAGACAAGGTTGACACCAACTGGCCCAGAAGTCTACGATGGTCAGCACTTCATTTTTTTGAATGACTTTACTCACCGTTTGGGCATTTAACTCATGCGGCGTTGCAGTCAGTAAAGGCTTCGCACATTTACCGCAGTTTGGTGCAGCACTGAGTTTGGAATCTGGTACACGATTCGTTGCTTGGCAATGTGGGCATACTACATGAGCATTTTTTTCACTCATAATAAGACTCCGTTAAATTATCATAAATATGAAATTATCATAAAAAGACATGGATGAGTTGGATGAAACAGCACTGTACTAACACGGTGTTTATTCCCCAAGGACATTGATAGGTACTTTTAGATAACGTGTACCATTATTCTCATGTTTTGGAAAATGACCAGCATCGATATTGACTTGTACTGCTGGAATAATAAGCCTTGGCATCTCAAGATTGGCATCACGGCGCTCACGCATCTCTACAAACTCTGCTTCGTTGATACCATCTTTTACATGAATATTGCCTAATTTTTGCGCAGCGACCGTCGTGGTTGGACAATGTTTACGACCCTTACTAGGATAGTCATGGCAAAGATAGATGATCGTATCTTCGGGCAGTTTGAGCAATTTTGTAATCGATTGGTATAGAGTTTTCGCATCCCCACCTGGGAAGTCACAGCGCGCCGTACCCACATCAGGGGCAAATAAAGTATCACCGACAAACACCACGGTTTTTTCGTCGTCAGTGGCAAGATAAGCCATGTCAGCACGTGTATGACCGGGGACATACATAGCAGTAATAGTAATGCCGCCTAGTGCTAAAGTGTCGCCATCATCGGTCAAAACATCAAACTGACCGGCATCGGTGCGAAAACTGCTATCAAAGTTAAAAATCTGCTTAAATATTTTTTGTACTTCCGTGATGTGCTGACCGATCACTAACTGCCCGCCAAGTATCTCTTTGACATGAATAGCTGCCGATACATGATCAGCATGGGCGTGAGTTTCGATAATATAGATCAGCTCCCAACCATGCTCTTTGACAAATTCAACCACTTCATCGACGCTCGTTGTATTCGTACGTCCTGACTTGACATCAAAATCCAATACGGGATCAATAATCGCACACACTTGCTGCTCAATGTCGGCGAGCACATGGGTATAGGTTTCTGTATCGCTATGTAAGAATGAATGAACTTGCATGGCTACTCTCCATTTTTATATGAATGTTTTAATTTTCGATGAATTGTTACGTATAATAGGACGATATCTATCGTATTTAAAATAAGTCTATTAATTGGCTATGAGCATCAATATAGCAATTATTTTATAATATATCAATTTATATAATGTAAATAATGATAACTTGCTATAAATGGCGATATGATTGATAATTGACCCTATACAGTTATATACAATTTTTCCATTTATATTTTTATCTCTTATCTAAGGAGCTCGCTCTGATCACTTCTACTTCAGTACTGAGCACATTTGATACCAATGGTGACAGCAATGACGGCTTTGCGCCAAAAGACCTTGCTGAAAAAATGCAGCAAGCATCAATGCAAGCCAGCCAACTGCTTAAGTCACTCTCGCATCCTGATCGCTTGCTCCTCCTCTGTCAGCTAACTCAAGGAGAGTACTGCGTCAGCGAGCTTGAAAGCTTAGTTGGCGTTGGGCAGCCAAGCTTATCGCAGCAGCTCGGTATTTTGCGTAAAGATGAGCTAGTGACGACACGCCGTGAAGGCAAGCAGATTTACTATAGTATCGCTAGTGATGATGCATTAGCCGTACTAGAGCTGTTGTATCAGCGTTTTTGTGCCCCTGCTGAGGCATAGATGATTGGCTAAATCTCATTGATTAAATTCTGGTGTTCATGAACATTTTTTATTGTGAGGACGTACTGCCATGCCCTCTATTACCACTCGACTGATACCTGTTTGGTTACGTCAATACCAGCTGTCTGCCTTGCCAACCGATATCATTGCAGGGATAGTCGTTGGCGTGCTCGTTATTCCGCAAAGCTTGGGCTATGCGGTCTTGGCAGGCTTGCCTCCAGTCTATGGCTTATACGCGGCTATCGTGCCTGTGGCGGTATATGCGTGGCTCGGCTCTAGTAATGTACAAGCCGTCGGACCTGCTGCTGTGACCGCCATTATGACTGCAAGCGCGCTGCATCCTTATGCGGATAAGGGCGCTGAGCAGTATGTATTGATGGCAGCCCTACTAGCACTCATGATGGGTGCAATTTTGTGGCTGGCAGGACAGCTGAAATTGGGCTGGATTATGCAGTTTATCAGCCGCGGCGTCTCTGCTGGATTTATCAGTGGTGCCGCTGTGCTTATCTTTATAAGCCAGCTTAAATATCTAACTGGCATACCTATTTCAGGCGATGGCTTAATCGGTTATTTATCGAGCATGCAGATGTATGCCAATCAGCTGCATCCGTTGACGCTAGTAATTGGTATCAGCGCCTTTGCACTCATGCTTCTTAATCGCTATGGTAAAAAATGGGTTTGGCAGTCTTGGTTATCCGCCTCTTATGCGAAATGGGCAGAGCGCCTGTTCCCTCTTATATTGCTGACCGCTGCAATCGCTCTCAGTATCGTTTTACATTGGACGACAAGCGGTGTGGCAACGATTGGTAATGTACCGCAAGGACTGCCAAGCTTTACAGCGCCATATCTGCCAGACTTTCATGAAGCGCTCAATTTATTACCGACCGCAGGACTGATGGCGCTTATTGCATTTGTATCAAGCAGCTCTGTTGCTAGTACTTATGCACGTTTGCGCGGTGAGCTATTTGATGCCAATCGCGAGCTGACAGGGCTTGGACTGGCTAATGTTGCCGGTAGCTTTTTTCAAAGCTTTCCTATCGCTGGCGGATTTTCGCGTACGGCTATCAATGTCGATTCAGGTGCCAAAACGCCTTTAGCGAGCTTGGTCACAGTGTTAGTTATGATAGCTGCCTTGATAGCATTTGGGTATCTGCTTGCCCCGCTGCCCTATGCAATTTTGGGCGCAACCATCATGGCAGCTATCATAGGTCTTATTGACATAGCGACGCTAAAGTCGGCATGGCACCGCGACCGCTTAGATGCAGCAAGTTTTATCGCCGCGTTTGTCGGCGTATTGATATTTGGGCTAAACACGGGGCTCGTGATTGGACTTATGGTGTCATTTGCTAGCTTAATTTGGCAGTCAAGCAAACCGCATGTCGCTATCGTTGGGCAGCTCGCAGGGACAGGTCATTTTCGTAATATCAATCGTCATGACGTAGTGACCTTTCATAATCTATTGATGCTGCGTATTGATGAGAGCTTGTTTTTTGGTAATAGCGAATCAGTGCATCGTCACGTGGTACAAGCCACGCGTCAATATCCAGAGGCAAGCGAGATTATTCTTATTATGTCGGCAGTTAATCATATCGATTTGACCGGACAAGAGATGCTGATCAGCTTAAATCAAGAGCTATTAAATCAAAATAAGCATTTGAGCTTTAGCTTTATTAAAGGACCTGTCATGGACATCATTGAGCACACACCGGTGATTACTGATTTATCGGGACACGTTTATTTAAGCACTATGGATGCAGTTAATGGTTTAAAAGACACTCATTAATGTCATTTGTACTGTTTATTAGGCTAAGAATAATTAATGGCTATCTATAACATATAGATATGATAAAAGCTGTGTTATGCTAAATTATTAGGACTATTAAAAAAACCACTAGCCTGTAGCGCTTTTTTTGAACTCATTATATCCTCTACTTTTTTTATAACCTTTATTGATATTACTTATGACCGATGACTTAACTATTTATAAACAAATTTACCCAAGCCAATGTATCAAAATTGCAGAGCTTGGCTACCGCTCTGTGCTCAATATTCGTCCTGACGCTGAGGTTGATTCGCAGCCTAATAGCTGTGACTTTAGCAGTGCAACGGCGAAAGCCAATTTGAATTATCAGCATTTACCCTTTGATGATGAGCGCTTGAGTATGGCGACTGTGGAGCAGTTTGCTGCTTTTTATCGTACGATGCCAAAACCCATATTGATGTTTTGTGGTACAGGCGCACGTGCCAAACTGTTGTACCAAAGCGCATTGATGCAAGGGCTGCTATAAGCGTTGATATAAAAAGGCAATAAAGCTTACATACTTTATCTTTAGAAAATTATCCATTGCGCTTAGGCTTTGTATTCTCGTACTATCCATTTAATTTTAATATAAAAAATAAAAGGAGCTCTTATGAGCCATCAAGTAAGTATCACCGGACAAATCACCCCTGACCAAATTCCAATGATTGCAGAAAATGGTTTTAAAACCATTATTAACAATCGTCCGGATGGTGAAGAGCCGAACCAGCCAACCAGTGCTGAGATTGCTGCTGCCGCCGAAAAAGCAGGACTTGCTTATAAAGAAGTGTCCTTTGCTGGTAGTGAGCTGAATCAGAACCATGTTGAAGAGTTTGCTGACTTTTTTAATCAAGCTGAGCAACCAATGCTGATATTCTGCCGTACGGGCAATCGCTCAACTGGCATTTATGAAGCCGCTAAGCGTATGGATTTGCTAGACGACTGATATCATAATCAATAATTTAAAGCAATAAACCAAGAAGCCCATATAAACATATGGGCTTTTATAATATTTAAGACTATATTTTAGATGCTGTAAAGCAATATATCGCCACAAGGAGTGGGCGTTATAAATATAATGCAAGTATAACCGTTAACTTTACAAGGAATGTTCCATGAGTAATACCGCATTAGCTCTGCTGCCATTAGCCCTTGCTTATATTATGTTTACCTTAGGAACAGGGCTTAAACCTAGTGACTTTAAGGTTATCGCAATTCATCCCAAAGCATTCTTTATAGGGTTGATTAACCAAGTTGTCTTTGTACCACTCGTGGCTTTAGCGGTCGTCTTACTGATGTCGCCACCACCTGCCATTGCCTTTGGTATAATGCTGATTAGCTTTTGTCCCGGCGGTGTGACCAGTAATATGCTCACCTACTACGCCAAGGGTAACGTAGCATTATCAGTAGCCCTCACAGGCGTAGTCAGTCTATTATCAGTGGTGACCCTGCCTATCTTAATCACCTTGGCTTTCAATCACTTTATGAAAGACCAAGCAGGCTCTATCAGTGCAGTAAAAATCGGCGTTGTAATGTTTTTATTGACCACCTTGCCAGTGACAATAGGTATGCTCGCCCGTTATAAATTCACTGATTTTATGGTGCGTAGAAGCGGCATCTTAAATGGCTTAGCCAGTGTCTTTTTTGTCTTAATCGTCCTTGCTGCTATTGCTACTAATTGGCAGCTATTACAGGAGCAATTGGCTTCTATTGGACTTGAGCTTGTGCTGATTATTGTCACCTTATTTATCATCAGTATTTTGACGGCAAAGGCGTTACAGCTAAGCTGGTTTGATACCAAAACCATCGCTATAGAAACCAGTATTCAAAACAGTACGACCGCGATTACCTTAGCCCCTATTATTATGGGCGTGAGTACATTGCCAGTTATTGCCCTACCTGCTGCCTTATATGGCGTACTAATGTATGTGATTGCACTGCCGATTATTTTCCTGATTAGGAATAAAAACTGATTGAATAAGTAAGCCTTAATGAGACTATAAGCTATGCCCGTCTATATCGGATGGGCATTTGCACAATGAAATACCTAAATAACAAAATCGTTTAATTCAAGTAGCATATAAGTGCTACTTTTCAAAAAACTATAGAGTATGATTATGAAAAAACCGCTACTCATCATCGGTAATAAGAATTATTCATCATGGTCATTGCGAGCTTGGCTACTACTCAAGGCTTTCAATATTGACTTCGATGAGCAACTGATTGAGCTGTTTCATCCATCAGCGACACCCATTCTCAATGAACATGCGCCAACAAGAAAAGTGCCGGTTTTGATCTATGGTCAAGGCGATGAAAAAGTTACGATATGGGATACTTTAGCGATTGCCATTCATGCCAATGATTATCTGACAGACTTAGATATTTGGACAGGATTGAGTAAGTCTAATACTGAGAGCAATACTAGCAACAGAATAAATAGTGCTTATTGTCAAAGTATCATTGCTGAGATGCATTCAGGGCTAATAGGTATCCGTAGTGAGATGCCGATGAACATTCGAGCGATTGCTAAAATACGTCCGAGCGCTGCTTGCTTAGCTGATATTGCCCGTATTGAGCATATCTTTGTAGAATGTTTGACCAACAGATCGTCAGATAGCTATTTGTTTGGTGATTTTACTGCCGCTGATGCGTTTTTTGCTCCTGTTGTTTTACGGTTGCAAACCTATGCCAAGGCTTCAGGAATCATCTTAACACCGCTTACTGAACAATATTGCCAGACTCTTCTAGACAATCCCCATGTCCAAGCATGGCAAAAGTCAGCACTTAAAGAAACTCGCATCATTGAAGAAGATGAAGCAGGTAAGATACTATCTGTAGAAGGGATATTGGCTAAATAGCATTTGCTTAACGTCTATAAGTAACAAAGCTCCGATACTTATTAAGATATCGGAGCTTTTTATTTTAGAAGATATTAAAGACTGGCTTACTGCATAACCAAATATTCAAACGCTGATAATGCTGCTTTACTACCTTCACCCATTGCAATATTAATCTGCTTAAAGGGTACAGTCGTAACATCACCACAAGCAAAGATACCTTTGCGATCCGTACGGCAGCGCTCATCAATTTCAATCTCACCAAAGCGGTTTAAATCGACGAAGCCTTTAACGAACCCAGTATTTGGTATCAAGCCGATCTGTACAAACACCCCTGCAACATCAAGCTCTTTATTCTCGCTGCTATTGCGATCTTGATATACGATAGACGATACTTTACCATCAGTCGCTTTAATTTCTTGGGTCGCTGCACTGGTAATGATATCGATATTCGCCTTTTCTTTGGCTTTATTAATCAATACCTGATCCGCTTTCAAATCATCAGCAAACTCAAGCACGGTCACATGCTTCACGATACCAGCAAGGTCTAATGCCGCTTCGATACCAGAGTTACCACCACCGACGACGGCAATATCTTTACCTTTGAAGAATGGACCATCACAGTGCGCACAGAAAGCCACGCCTTTACCGATGTTTTCTTCTTCGCCAGCGACCCCAAGCTTACGCCACTGAGCACCAGTCGCCAAGATAATACTACGCGTCTCAAAGGTCTCACCAGTATTTAGATGAATGCGATAGTTTTCATCAGCTGTCTCACTAATCTCTTTGACGCTGACGTGCTCTTTAAGCGTAATATTATATTCACGCAAATGCTTTTCGAAGTTCACCGATAGCTCACCACCTGTGGTTAAAGGTACTGAGATTAAGTTTTCAATATCTTGCGTATCTTTTACTTGCCCACCGATACGGTCAGCCACCATGGTGACTTTTAAGCCTTTACGCGCGGTATAAATCGCAGCAGCAACCCCAGCTGGACCCGCACCAATAATCGTCACATCTTGTTGCTCTAATTGTTCAGCATCATCTTCAGCTTCTGCTAACAAATCAGGGAATTGCTCTTGTAACTTCTCAATCAATTTAGCCGTGTCGATCAGACCATTAGCAAACGGCTTGCCGTTTAAGAATACTGCTGGTACGCCTTGGATATTATTCGCTTCTACTTGCTCTTGGAATAGTGCACCATCAATCATCTCATTACTGATGTCATCGTTTAGCAGCGCGAATTGGTTTAGCGCTTGCACAACTTCTGGGCAGCTGTGGCAAGAAAGCGACACGTAAGTTTGAAACTGTAGTGGCTTATTAAAGCGTTTAATCAGCTTTTGAATGCCTTCATCGAGTTTTAACGTATGACCACCCGCTTGCAAAATCGCCAATATCAATGAAGTAAATTCATGACCACCAGGAATACCACTAAAGACAATACCTGTATCCGTCAAAGCACCATCAATGTGACTGATTACTTTAAAACTGATTGGGCTTGGCAAACTGTCATCGTTAGCTTGTGCGTCAAAATTAATCTTATCTGTCGTACCAGCGATTTTGCTCAAAAAATCAATCAACTCAGCACGCTTGCTATGCTCGCCACTACCTAAGACAAAGCTGATTGGGCGGGTCATATTTACGCTATAGCTCTTTACGGCATCTAATAAGCTTTGGTCTATCATAATTGTTCCTTGTTATTATCGAATATGTAACGTCAGCATCAGTGCTGCGCGTTTAAATGAGTAAGAGTCATATGCCAATACTGCTATTTATATGCGGCATATAACCTTTGATACGTCTATTATCAAAGGTTTGAGAGTTTTGAGCAAGCGGATAAACTCAAACCTTATGTTTTATAAAACCTATCATAAATCAATATTTTTATTTAATTTCAAAATTACTTCTAAATGATAATCAATACTAACTATAGTATCTAAGTATTTTTTTCGCTACAATCGAGTGAAGCGGATAGAAGAATTCTATGCGTGTTATGGCAGATTTACTTTTATAAGTATTCGATAAATCTGTTTATCAAACATACTTTTTAAAAGTAGATTCGCTGGCATTAAGCCTCATCGTTATTCAGTTAAATAACGGTTCGGTTCCATAAAATCTAAGTCTCATAATTATAGTAATTCATCAAAACAATCTTAAGACCATGCGCGGATGCTTATACAAGCTTGCGCTTCATAACAAGGATGACAAGATGAGAAAGACAGATACATGGCAAGATAACAAAGATATTATTGCTGAGCTTAAACAAAAAGACAGTCACTTTGCGACTATCTTTGATGAGCATACCCAGCTAGACCAGCAAATCAATCAGCTTGATAAAGATATGGTCACGCACGCTAGCCGTGAAGAAGAAATCGAGCAGATGAAGCGTCGCAAGCTGCATCTAAAAGATGAGATTTATAAAATAATCGATAAAAATAAATTAGGATCTCATGCCTAACTAATAGCTATTTAGACCATTAGCTATCATGAAAAATTATAAAATTTAGATAAGAAAAAACCCCATTAGCATAAGTTAATGGGGTTTCTTTATACTTCATTTAGTATGATGAATAAGCAGATACTGCCTTATTTCACACTATCCAAGCAATAGGTACTTAGATTTTACCAACTAAATCAAGGCTTGGTTTTAGCGTTTCTTGACCGGCTTCCCAAGCGGCTGGGCAAACTTCGCCGTCGTTTTCACGAACATATTGTGCCGCTTTTACTTTACGTAGCATATCTTTTGCACTACGGCCAATGCCGCCTGCATGGATCTCAGCAACTTGAATTAAGCCGTCTGGATCTACTAAGAATGTACCGCGCTCAGCTAAACCTGCTTCTTCAATCATGACGTTAAAGCCACGAGTGATACGGCCAGTAGGATCACCAATCATTGGGTAAGTTACTTTACCGATTGCTTCTGAAGAATCATGCCATGCTTTATGGGTGAAATGTGTATCCGTCGATACTGAGTACACTTCTACGCCTAAACCTTTTAACTCGTCGTAATGGCCTGCCATGTCTTCAAGTTCAGTTGGGCAAACAAAGGTAAAATCGGCTGGGTAAAATAGGAAAATTGCCCAGCTGCCTTTTACGTCTTCTGAAGTAATGGTTTTAAATTCACCATTTACAAACGCATCTGCTGAAAATTCTGGGATTTCTTGATTGATAATAGACGCCATGAGTGGCTCCTTTTTTTGATTGATTAAAGTTTCATTAATTTAAATTTATTTATAGATTTGCATCTATTAACCCTTACACTATCGGGGCTACCTGACAAACTATACGCGAATTCTATGGTTAATCCAGTTAAAAGTTTTTAATGTGATGTTTTGTTTTATTAAACTTGTTAAACTATTCTCTCTACTTTTTATATCTATACATCAGTGAACATTGATAGTGTACACAAGATAAATAAGTAAAACAAATTACATGAAAAACTCATTATTAGAGAGGTTTTATGATTACTTTACGTCAACTTGAGTTCGCCTTAGCCGTTGCCAAACACCGTCATTTTAAACGTGCAGCAGAAGATTGCAATATCTCGCAATCGGCGCTGAGCTTGGGTATCGCTGAGTTGGAAAAACAGCTTGATACACAGATTTTTGAGCGAAATAATAAACAAGTCTTGATCACCCCTATCGGTGAAGATATCTTGGTGCGGGCGCAGCGGGTGTTTTCTGAAGTCAACGACTTGACCACCCGCGCGCATAGCCATCAATCGCCCCTTGCCTACCCTATGACCGTTGGTATTATTCCAACGATTGCACCTTATCTGCTACCAAAAGTGTTGCCTGCGCTGCGTGAGCACTATCCAGAATTTCGTATGACTATCGTCGAGCAACAAACAGAACGCTTGCTTGAGCAAGTGCGTTATGGACATATTGATACCGCTATTATTGCACTACCTTATGCGGTAGATGGTTTACATAGTTTTGAGTTTTGGAGCGAAGACTTCTTTGCCGTCTTTCCAAAAAATGATGTACATGCCAAGCTCAAAACGATCAACGCTGATGAGCTGGCAACGGCAAATCTCATGTTACTTGGCGAAGGGCATTGCTTGACTGACCAAACGCTATCTGTCTGCCATTTTGACCGTGCGCAGATGAAATCCAGCTTTTCAGATGCCAGCTTAAACACACTTATTCAAATGGCACTTGCTAATATGGGTACGACGTTAGTGCCAGAAATGGCGTTAGACCAGCTGCATCTGCAAAACCAAAATGCAGTCGCGATACCACTAGCTGAGCAAGGCCCTCATCGTCATATTGCCTTTGTCACCCGTCTAAATTATGCCCGTGTCGATGATGTCAATTTGCTTGGCAAAGTGTTTAAGCAGGCATTTGAAGACGCTGCCAATAAGAAGTAAGTAACAATTTCTAAATGATAGACAATCATCAAACGAAGGTTGAATATGGACGGATTGTCACAAATAGAGACTGAGCTTGGTAAGGTTTTTGAGTGGCATTTAACAGCTATCAATAATGCTATCAAGCCCGCGAAAGTTAATGCGCTTTGGCAAGATATCGCCGTACGCTATAACGCAACCCAGCGTGCTTATCATAGCTTGCAGCATATTCAGCAATTATTTTCGCAGTTCGAACAGATTAAGCATCAGCTGCATGAGCCGCATATCATCGCTTTGGCGCTCTATTATCACGATGTCATTTATGATCCAAGGCGCTCAGATAATGAACTAAAAAGTGCAGAGTATATGGTAGAGGCATTAAGATGCTATCTGAGTGCTGAGCAATGCCAACATATCTACGCACTGATTATGATGACAGCCACTCATGAGCTGCATGAATGTCTAGATAAAGATACTGTCAGTGATGCGGCTTATCTCTTAGATATGGATTTAAGTATTTTGGGTACGCCTTGGTCTGAATATGAGGTCTACGCACAAGCGGTGCGTCAAGAGTACTGCCATATAGCAAACGAGGATTATCGTACTGGGCGTATTACAGTCTTGCAGAAATTACTCGCACACCCAGTACTTTATTTGACAGCGTATTATCATAACCAGTTCGAAGTACAAGCTCGAGACAATATCAAGCGTGAAATCACTCTTTTACGTGCATCTTGATAAAAAGCTCACTGCCTTGCCGTGCTGGGTGTGAATTGTAACTCGGCTCCATAATATCAATGTCAAAATGAGTCGCAAAACGCTGCTGATATTCATCTTTTGTACCGCCAAACGGTGGCTCATCTCGCCCAAAATCTTTGTCAAATAGCAACCCAATCAGCTTACCATTCGGTTTCAGTAATGCTGCCATCTGCTGCACATACTCGTCACGGCGTGATGGATTTATCGCACAAAAAAACGTCTGCTCAAGCACCCAATCAAACTGATATTGCTCAGGCGATAACTCAAAAAAGTCGGCACAGATTAGATGCTTAGCTGAAAAATCAGGATAACGCTCAGCAAACGCTGCAATCGGCGCAAGGGCAAAATCAACCAAGGTGACATTGGTAAACCCTTGCTCATGCAGATAACCGACCTCGTAAGCGTTACCTGCTCCCGGCACTAAAACAGCCTGACTTTTAGCAGATTCAGGCAACTGGTCAATATAAGCTTTGAGCGGTGGTGACACCTGTCCCATATCCCAGCCGATACTATCCTCTTCATAACGCTGCTGCCAAAACTGCGCTTGATTGACATTTTCCATAAAACATCCTTGTCTCTCTAATTTTCTTATTCAACACGGTTTATGTAATACACTTATTAAACAACACATTTTGTATCGTTATTAGCTATCATATCAGGCTTATCGACATTACTGAAACTACCTAAGTATTATCTCTAATCGAGCTGACCACCTTTACCCGCCAACATATCGTGCCAACGCTGATAGTCAGGCATGGCAGTCGCCACCGTTTGCCAAAAATCTGCACTATGATTGGGATGATGTAGATGACACAGCTCATGGACGATGACGTATTCGGTGCACTCAATAGGATAAGCAGGCAAATAGATGGATAGCCAAATACGGCGTGCGCGAGTGTTACAGCTGCCCCAGCGCGTATGCATCTTTTTTAGGCGTATCTCATTGGCTGTCGCACCGACAATCGGTTGCCACTTTGCAAATAATGCAGGCATTGCTTCAGAAAGATGTTGCCGATAATAGGCAATTTTTTTATCGTGGTTTAAGGTGAATGGTTGCTTTATCCCCCACAATAGCAAGGTGCTGTCAGCCGTTGAAGATTCCTTTGAAGGAAATTGTTGGCGCTTATATTGTTCTAAGACTTGCGGGTGGTTTTCTATCGCCCATGGTACACGCTTCGCTATAGCCTGTGCGACTTGTGCTGAGCTAATAAACGATGGTACAGACACCATTAGCTTATGTGGCTTTAAACGAAAATTAATATTTTTAACCCGCTTTTTGCTTATTTGTAATTCAATGCCTGCCTCTGACAAACATTGAATAGTGTTTTGCAACAAAGGACTATGGTACTCAAGTGTCACATTCATATCATAGTGCTTGCAAATGATTATCAAAAGACATTGTATGGCGTCTGCTATCTGTGCCGATATTGTCATTTTTGGCGATAGCGTCTGATTTTAGTTCTGAGTCTAATATTGTTAAATCATTGACCGTTAATCTGGTTAATTGACCTTGCCCATCACTAACGATAAAACCGGATTGTTGCTCTATATTAGTCTTAACAACATCGTTACCACTGCATATATTACGGCTATAAACGGAAGCACCTGCACAATCTGGCAAACTGACAGAGTTGATTAAAGCTCGAGTCGTTAAATCAAATATTGCTGCACAGCCACCCATTGGCGTGGTTACACATAGTAAATTGCGTTTACTATCAACCGCAACGCTAGCGATATATTGGTGGAAGCGTTGCCATTGGTTATTTGGCATAATAAGGGGTTTAAAATCAGCATCACCGCGCTTGTGCGTCAATACTAATGGCACATTGATATGCTTTTCACCTTGGAACTGAATGCCTATCATCACTGTGCCATCATCGTGCATGGCTAGGTGACGCACACTCATTTGATTATGCTCAGGCATAATTTGTTCAAGTAAATCGCCATTATGGCGGTTTAAGTACACCAATGATGGGTGCATAGTATCGAGATTAAGCTCTTCACGCGATGCTCTCTCGGTCTTGATACCGCCATTAGCAATTACCAACGTTTTACCGTCTGGATGCATAATGAGCTCATGTGGACCGATACCATACGATTCAAATTCTGCTATTTTTTGATAACCATTTTTAACATCATAAACACCGATTTTACCGTCTAAAATTAGCGTATCATTTTCAGTCACGTATAACTTTGAGCCATCTGAGCTATAGCAAGCATGACCATAAAAATGACGGTTGTTTGCAGCGTTGATCAAAAATTTTACTTGTCCTGTCGCAATATCAAGCACCCAGAATTTTTCACTAGGACGACGACCCATGACCACAACGTCACGATTTTTGTTGTGATTAACAAAGGTGTTTTGAGAATCAAAGGCAGGTTGGACGACAATATCATGGACACGTTCAGGCATGGTCGTTTGCCAAACGATTTGTCTATCGGCATCAATACCGACTACACCAAAATCGTTTTCATCACTCTCACTTAGCAGTGAGATGTCTTTTGGCATAGAAGCCACGCCACTGACCCAGTATACAGGGCGAGTCAGCATAGTAGTGGTATGCATTGACTTAAAATCATTCGCAGACAAATCACGGCAATTAGGCTGGTTATCATCCATTGGCAGGCGATACGCTTGTTGCCACGTTGACGCTGCCTGCTGGCAGGCGTAGCGCAAACGTCTAAGCGTTGACTTGGAACCAGTAGCAGCTGATTGCACAGCATTCAATTGAGCATAAATACCACTCACATAATCTTGCAGGCGAGCATCAGCTAAGCGTTGCTTACGATAAAGATGATGAATACCGACGAATGTTGCCGTACCAAGCGCTGTCAATAATGAGGTTGTCAGCAGCTCATGGCTAAACGGTTTTGCTTTTAGCGCATCCGACTGCATATGATTTTTATTCACTGAGACCTTTTGACTCGCTTTGATAATAGCCATTATTTAATCACCGTCGTTACTGTTAAAGCCGACACGGAGACCAAGTGCCGGAATCAATTGACGCTTAATTAAGCGCGTAACGCTAGTAAGATGATCATACAGCTCTTGCTGGGTGGCTTTATCGGCAGTGGCTAAATCTTCTGGCATTTGTGCCAATAACGTAGTGGTATCAGCGAGCGCAGTCGATAGATTGTCAGCCACGTTATTTTCACTGTTGCTGCCCAAGATAGCAGTCAGTACCGGATCGGTCATGGCTTTATTTAAAGTCGCTAATTTTGCGTTGATAATCGCGCGGCTTTGCTCTGCGGTCGCAGCAGGTAGATGACCTTTGGCTTTACCGCTCAAGCCTAATGGCTGCTCAATGGCGTTAGACTTCATTGTCTCAACCAATGACAGTAGAGAGTTAATCCATTGGTTCAAGCCTTGGTCGCTCTCAGCAGTTTTATCAATTGCCAACAGCTTAGTGGCGTTTTGTTGCCAGTTTTTCTCGATAGCTTTTAAGCGTGTGCTAAGTGCACTACTCGCACTTATAACGTAAGCGCACTGACCAGCATCCAAGCTATCATTAGCATAAAGCACCTCTTCTAAACCGGGCACACCTTGGACAACAGCGCTTTCGTTAGCAAGTTGCTCAGCCGTCAGTTTTGGATTGGCAGCGATAAGATCCGCCACCCCGCTATGTACCAAGCCGCGCTCGTCAGGATAATAGTTGACATATAGATTGCTCATACTGGCAGTCGCAGGACCAAAATTAACCATCTCAGCACTTGCCCATGCTTGCGCCAATACTAGCCACTGGTCACGTAGCGCTTGCAATTCATTACCGCTGACTGGCGATTTTTGACAATGTTTTTGTGCCAAATCATACAATAAATCACTTTGTTTCGCCGCGTCAGCATAAGCGGGTATGACAATCTCATTAGCCACATGGGTTAAATAGGTTTTTTCGGTATCAGCACTGATATCGACCGCGACTATTTTTTCAGCGTTATTATCTGTACTGCCATTAACCGCTGCATTTTCGCCAGTGTTCGGCACAGCGCTGTCTTGGGCAACTTGGCTATCTACTTCAGCAGCTTTATTGTCATCAGCAGGTTTGACGCAGCTAATGAGTATGCCAGCGCTTAATGCCGATAGCGCCATTGCTAACGCATGGTTTATTTTCATAGAGTTCTCAGTAATATTATCAATCGTTATTGTAGAGCATCAGTATCGTAGTGAAAGAGCAGTCAGGCGGATAACCTTATCTATCTGTCATTTAAAGATTAAAAAATACACAGTCAGACGCTTATAGTGATTGTAAAAACGCACTCAATTCAGTACGTCCTTGTTTATCAAGCATCAGCACTTTTTGCTGCTGTTTTTTGGCTTCGCCGCCATGCCATAGTACCGCTTCCATCAGCGTGCGGGCACGGCCATCATGTAAAAACGTCGCTTGCGGATCAACCGTCTGGGCAAGTCCAACTCCCCATAAAGCGGGCGTACGCCACTCATAAGAGTTGGCTAAAAACTCAACCTGCAAGTTTTTTGGTGGCAGCTTGCCAGCAATGGTGCGATCCGCAAGCTCATCACCCATATCGTGTAGCAACATATCTGTATAAGGGTAAATCACCTGTCCATGCTGCTCAAGATGGTCATCAGCGGTTTTTGGCAGCTGATATCTTGGTGTATGGCAGCTTTGACAACCCATATCATAAAAGCGTTTTTTACCTGCTAATACCAATTTATCCTCTGCATTACGGCGGTGCGGTACTGCCAAATTGCGCGTATAAAATTCTACAAATTTTGCCACCTCATCATTGACTTCAACCGCAGGCTTACCATTGCCTTGCTCATCTGCGCCCGTTATCGCATTCTTACAAGCGGTTTGTGTTGGCATGCAGGATTCATGTGGGCGGATATTTGAAGTTAAACCCATGTCTTCATTAAAGGCGCTTTGATTTTGAGTAATCAGCTTGGTTTGCCCTGCTTTCCAGCCAAAGCGACCTAAGGCAACTTTACCCGTTTGTGGATCCATGACCCAGTTAAATTTACCCTTAATATCATTACTGTTTTTATGATTGCTAGCCGCTTGTTTTTTAATATCCGCATCAGGTATTTGTTCGAGTAGCCCAAGCCCAATCATAGGTAAAGCAACACGTGGCGATACCATCATCTCATCATCAAACGCACCATACCCTGGATTGGTCAAATTAAAGGTTGGTGCGCGCAAGGTTTCGATATGTCCATCGGCAAAGGTAACCGGTTTATCTGTCCACTGCACGGCAATTCTTGCTTCTGCTGGCACGCCTTGAATACCGCGATCTTGCAATTGACCACCATACATAGGATGAGCAACTTTCTCAATAAGTGAATCTTTTAACTGCTGACGCTGTTTATCCGTGGTCGCTGGCATCGCCAAACGAATCAGGAAACTATCGGCATCGTCCTCAGCAGTCATAGGAGCATGACCACGACCGTCTTTGACATGGCATGACTGGCAGGCAGCGACGTTAAATAACGCACCAAGACCATCACGGCTATCCGTACTGGCAGGCGCAATTACCCACGGCTGACGGAAAAACGCATTACCAATAAAGAACGAGCCTTTGCGAGATGCGGTAATGTTCGATGAAGGTTTAGAGTAGCTCTCACTACTGCTAATAGCAATCCCAGTATCACCGCCTTGCTTGATTTCTTGCGGATCAAAGCTTGCAAGCTGCTGCATAGGTACGCCAGCCAGCGCCTCAATCGTCTGAATACGCTCAGAGCCCAGCAATTCAACGCCTTCCGAATTTAGCTGGTCTTTGTTGGCTGCGTTATCATTAGCATCTTTGACTGGCTGACAAGCACTGAGTGATAAGACACCCACTAATGCCAGTGATAAGGTAAATGGCGCAGACATGCCGACAGAGGCAGTTTTAAACTGAGATATAAGAGAAGAGTGGAGTATGGGGCGTGGTTTGCTGATAACACCTTTTTTGATGTGCATAGAGTACCTTAGTTCTGGTATAGAACCATTAAAATCGCATGCTATAAAATTTTTTATTGCTAGTCGATAAGTGGCAGCGGCACGCTGATTTATCTGGCTATTTTAATACGCTATGAAAAAACACGTTGCCAAGCAAAATTGACAACGTGTTTATTATACCTATATTGTTTTCTTATGAAAATAAGTCTCATTCACTGTTAGCGACTCATTAGGCATTATCGATCAATGCTATGTCAATCACTGCTATGCTTGCTGTTAAGACAGTAGATTAGTGAGCAATTAAAACTGCGAACCTGCATCTGCATCTAAATTGTCAATACCGACGGCTTTTGCGGCATTTTCAATACCAGCTGTCAGCTCTTGCAGACTTATGATACTGGTTTCAATCCAACCGCGACGCTTGTTTTGTTCTTCAGCAGAAACACCATGTTTACTCGCCTGTCCTACAGTGGCAATCATCTGATCAATCTTGATATTTTCTTTTTCACCTTTTTCAACAATGACATTAAAGGCGGCTTCTACTTTTGCAAAATCAGCAGCCAATTTATCAGCAGCTTCGGTATTGCCAGTATCGACAAGATAGTTTTTCAGTCCATAACCACCTACGGTTTTGCCCGCGACTGTTTTGTAGCTACCATTAAAGACATTTTGGATACCGCGAGCGTTATTGGCATAGCTTAAGTGTGTCAAGTCACTAAAACACTCATGCTCATCTTCAGTAGAGCCAGTGACGAACGCTACTTGGATGCGCTGAGAGGCAAGCTCCCCAAGTGCTAAGCTGCCCATTTGATACATAATTTGGCGCAAACTATTGCTATCCCTACGTGCCATCATATCGCTACGCAAGGTGTTTTCACTGTCAGGTTGCCACTGCGCTTCCATCGCGGTCAAATCATCAACCAGTAGTTGAGTTGCTGCTTTTAGATACTGTCCGCGGCGCTCACAGATACTAGCGTCAGGATTGACATTCTCGCCGCTAGTGCATTGACCATCAGTCGTTAGATAATCACTGAACGGGCGGTTGCCAGCACCTTCAGCGACGCCATTGGTATCTTGACCCCATAGCATAAACTCAATAGCATGGTAGCCTGTGGTCACATTGGATTCACTACCGCCAATCTCATTCATCTCTGCGAGCAGCTTAGGCGTGATGCTACTGGTATCTTGCTTGAGGCTACCAACGCTAATGCTATCGCTATTAATGATGTTGTCTTTACTACTGTACTCGCCTTCATAGTCAGCGCTTACGTAATCAATCAAGGCTTCATCTAAAGGCCAAGCATTCACCTGCCCCTCCCAGCTGTCCGTACTACCAATATTACGATTGTCGTTGGCAGTCACAAAACCTTCATCGAATCTAAATACTTCAGTCTGTGAGTATGGCTGGCGCGCGGCTTTATAAGCGGCTTTTGCAGCATCCAAATTTGCTTGCGTTGGTGTTTCTACATAAGTATTGACGGCGCTCTGTAAAAGCTTTGCCATCTCTAACGAATCTTTGTATGCAGCATGTGCCATATCCGCATAACTGATAAGCAAGCGATCCATATGAGCTTTATCAGCAGCTGATGAAGTTTTGCTAGCTGTCTTCTCTGCGGTTTCAACTGGTGCATCTGTGGTCGCTTTTTCATCAGACTGTTTGCTACAACCTGATACCATCAATATCCCTGTCAGTGCAGCAGCTAAAGTAGTCGGTAAGATTTTACGGCTTGTCACTGTCGTGATATTCATAGATGTCCTTGATGGGCTACAAAATAAATAAGAGATAAGATAAATCTTTTACATCGATACTAGTAATAAAAATAGGCGAAACCAGCACTGTATCGGGCATTGAAACAGCTTGAATATAGATAATAGCAATTATCAGTTTGCTATTAAAAACTGAAAAATAGCTATCCGCAAAATAAATGCATGGGAATTATAATGTTATTGATAACTATTATCAAATATAATTTCTTAATGAAAGACAAAATTCAAGCCAAAAAAAAGGCCAGCTTTATGCTGACCTTTTTTCGATATTAACTATTAGCTAATCATTTAAAATTAACGAACGCTTTGTGGTGCATTAACTGTCAGCTCAACACGGCGGTTCTGTTGACGACCAAATTCGCTATTGTTATCAGCAACAGGACGTGACTCACCATAAGCAACAACATTGATACGGTTAGATGCTACGCCACGGGCACTTAAGTAGTTTGCTACTGCATAAGCACGGTCACGTGATAACTTCATGTTATAAGCATCAGTACCTTTGCTGTCTGTATGACCAGCAATAGTGATGGTGTTTTGGTTATACTCATTCATTGTCGCAGCAAGTTTATCAAGCGTTGGCTTAAATGAGTTGTTCAAAGTCGCATCATCAAACGAGAAAGTGATGCTACCTGGCATAACCAGATCAATGTTACCGTTAGCGTTTGGCTTAACCGTTACGCCAGTACCAGCCATTTGTTGCTCAAGCTGACGAGCTTGACGCTCCATATAGTAACCAACGCCAGCACCTAATGCAGCACCAATAGCAGCATCACGACCAGTTTTATCACCACCAGTCGCTTTTGAGATAGTCGCACCACCTGCAGCACCAGCTAGAGCGCCGATAGCAGACTTGTTAAGACGTTGTTGTCCAGTGTTAGGATCAGTGACACAGCCAGTAAGAGCCAAACCTGAAGCGATTGCTGCAACCATTAATGTATTACGCATAATATGTCCTCTTAAGTTGAAAAAATAATCGTACTTTTATAAAAGACGCTAACGACAAATTAGCCATTAACTATATTGTTTGGGTGTTTATCGACACTAAAAGTATTATGGCAATCTCATTCTAATTCTGTGTAATATTTTGTCACATCTATGTATGAGAAGTGCATAAGTGTTGATAAATACGACTTTGTTAAATGCATAATTTGCTATCGCAAGTCACGTTTACAGCCGTACACTCTATTTTTTTCTGCTAAAATCACTCAGCAACATTACAAGAATAAAAGTAAGGGTCTTATCACTTAAACGCTCTTTTATTAACAGCCAGTGCGAAAATCTAAATATGAAATCACTCTACATAGAAGACTCTTTACTTATCAAAGCCTCATCTATAAAAGGCTGCCGTTAACTATTAATGTTAGAAGTATCTGTAGGCTAAGTGAATATGACTATACTATCAAGAGTCTAGCAAAGTCAAAATGCATAAAAATAAAACTTATATGTGTTGTCCTATTGCCTGCAAGCTAAGTCTTTGAGGCTATGTAGTGTTAGAAATACTTAAAACATACTATTGATATATTTGTAAAATTAACAGAGAGGAATGGGTCATGCGCTTAAACGCCACCATGCAAAAACTCCATCAGCGTGCCCCTAAATTGGGCAAAGCGGTTTCGCTAGCAACGGCAACGGGTGTCATTGCTGCCAATAGCTTTGGTGGTAGTATTCCCTTGTGGTTGATGGGTATGGGCAAAATTATCACTGGCGCACCTATTGCAGATCAAACAGTGATTAAAATTACCAATCACTGGATTAGTAGTAACAATGCCTTAATAAAAAACCTCTTACCAAGAAAAGATTGGCGTATCACGCTACCTGATGATGTACATGTGCATGGCAAATATCTGCTCGTCAGCAACCATCAATCTTGGGTTGATACCAGTATTGTGCAATACATTAGCGAAAAACGCTTACCCCTCACGCGATTTTTTACGAAATTTGAGCTGATTTATATCCCGATTGTCGGTCAGGCTTTTTATTTCTTAGATTTTCCGATGATGCGTCGTCACTCTAAAGAAGCGGTTGCCAAAAACCCTGCTTTAAAAGGTAAAGATATCGAAGAAGCAAAGCGTGCTTGCGCGTTATTAAAAGACAAACCTTTTACCTTGCTGAACTATTTAGAAGGCACACGCTTTACCAAAGAAAAGCATAATAAGCAAAACTCGCCTTATACCCATCTGCTAAAACCAAGAGCTGGCGGTTTATCGCTGGCGATTAGTGCTTTAGGTGAACACATCGATGGTATCTTAGATATGACCATTGTCTATCCTGATGGGGTACCAACTTACGGGGATTTGTGGAAAGGCAATATCAAGCGCTTAGGCGTTGATGTGCGCTATCTTGAAATACCTGATGATTTATTTTCTGGAATCAAAGAAGGTGGCTATGAAAACGATGAGGATATAAAAGCACAAATGTTTGATTGGGTAGAGCATGTTTGGCAACAAAAAGATCAGCGTATCACCACTATGTTGGCTGAGTTTGAAACCAATCCTAAGGTTGACAATTCGAGCAATTAAATGACAGGATTCTTTGAAAGAATATAAATGGCAAAATACCAAATTATAATGGTTGATGGCTTGTTTTTTGGCGTTATTCATTGATAATGTGAATGACCGTTAGAACGCTGTGTTGATTTTGTTGTGATTGGTGTAATACTTCTCATGACTGCTGCCATTTATTACTTATAAGGACTGACTGTGCCCGCCTCTTCCACTATTCGCCCGTCCATAGAGTCAACGTCCACGCTCAATCAGTCCTTAGCAGGGTCACCAGAGACTCCGCCTTCAAGACCAAATCGTCCTAAACCAAATCGTTTAAAGCTTACTTATGATATCGTGATGATTATCGCCATCAGTATTGATTTATTGGTTATCAGTACTGATGCTATTTTGATGAGTAGTTTTAGTAGTGACGCGGCAAACTGGCTTGGAATTTCCAATCAATTAATCTGGTATCAAAGTAATATCCATGACTCATTACGTACCGTGGGCGGCTTTTTTACCTTGTTTTTGATTGCAGAGCTGCTATTACGCTGGGCGATTGCCATCAAAGAAAAAATCTATTACCGCTGGTTCTTTTTTCCTTTTGTGCATTGGTACGAGGTATTAGGCTGTTTTCCGCAATTGCGTGCGCTGCGATTATTTCGCGTTGTTATTATCGGACGACGCCTATATCAACTAGGCTATCAAGTATTGCCTCAGCCATGGATCAATAGAATCAACTTCTATATCGATGTAGTATTAGAGGAGTTGTCTGACCGCGTTATTTTAACGACCATTCAGACCTTTCGGCAAGAGCTTACTGATCCGAAGAGGCAAAAATCGTTTATCGACTCTACCATCTCGCGCAATCGTGATGAGATTGAAGCCGCTATATTGTCACTACTGCGTAAAGAGATGACACCAAAACTACAAGCTCTAACTGAGTCAGCAGGTGGCGGCGCTATTATCGCTAGTGAAGTGGGCAATGCGATCCAAGATGGGCTTGCCAATACGCCAGAATTGCGCCGCTATCTGCGTATGATACCTATTGCGGGTAGCTTGATTGAATCACAGCTACAACATGTGGGGCAAAATATTGGTGAAAATGTGGTTTATGCGCTCAACGAGCGTCTGCTTGACGCCGAACGCCTTGACGCATTGATGGTCGCTATCGCTAGTGGTATCGCTCAAATCGATACAGACAATCCGGCATTAGACCATCTCATTGCTAGCATTATCGATGATGGTCTGACAGAATTTGAAGCGCAAATAAAAGTTCAACAGTGGAAGCATCAAGACTTGCTTAAATTATAGAATCTTTAAAGCTTTAAAATAATGATTTGATAAGAAAAATATCACCACGAATATAGCATTACGATTACCTTTTGAGGATGTAGATTATGACCATTGCCGACAACTATACCGACACTTCGTCAGCCACGCCTGCTTTAGCCTTTTATGGCAAAATGCTGACCTTTTCACGGGTACAGTTTAGTACCGATGACTTTGTGGCGATTACTGCTCAATTACAAAGCACGTTGAGCAATAAGAGCAGTCATATTCCTGTGCTGATTGATAGCGAGGTTGAGCAAGATCTATCAGCACTGGTCGAGTTGCTATGGTCTTGGGGTTTACAGCCTATCGGCGTCGTGACGGGGCTACTTGACGCGCAAGCACGTGAGCTACGCTTGGCAATATTTCCAGCAGATGGCAAGCGTATTGAGCGCATTTTACCCAGTAAGAAAGCAGTAACGCAACTAAGCCAAGTTGCTGCTCCTACAACGGCTGCTACTGATAATAGTGAGTCTAAGACGGATAACGTGAGTGCTCAGCAAGCGCTACAAACAAGCGTGGAAATGCAAGCTGATTTATCTGTAGAAACAGCAGAAACCCTTATCAGTACTGAGCATATTACCAGTCTTATCTATGATCAAATGCTGCGTTCAGGACAAAGTCTCAATCATGTCGGTGGCGATTTGATTTTGACCAACAGTGTCAATAGTGGTGCTGAAGCTATTACTGATAATAACTTGCACGTTTATGGTCGTGCTCAAGGTCGCTTGGTCGCAGGGGCTACGGGCGATAAAGACGCACGCATTTTTTGCCAAGTTTTTAACCCCTCTCTGGTGTCAGTCGCAGGTACTTATTGCTTACGCGACAATCTGCCTGAGCATGTGATTGATAAATCGGTCGAAGTGCGGTTTTTAGAAGGTCAAGGTTTGGTATTTACGATCATTGATGAATCTCAGATTAATAAAGGCGTCAAACCCTAATGATTTTTATAGATATTTTTAAGTTTAAAAAGTAAATATGTCAAAAACCCTTTTAATTCATATTGTAGTAAGTTTATTTAACAAAACTGCGCTATGATGAATTTTTAGCTCTGCCACTATTTACCACACCTACGTCCTTATATGTCAGTTAGGTAATCGCTTAATTTTATATCTTAGCCGTTTGTATGCTTTAATAGAGACTTGCTATAAGTTCTGCTAGATTTATGCTAGGCTTACGCTCGCAGAGAGTATATATACAGCGTATGGACGACCAGAAAGCATAATGCTTTATAATATATATATGCTGTTTTATATAATAAATATCTCATCAATTCATCAATTTATAGGAGTGTGCCATTGTGGCGAAGATTGTTGTAATCACTTCGGGTAAAGGCGGTGTGGGTAAAACCACGACCAGTGCTTCTTTTGCCGCCGGTTTAGCATTACGTGGCTATAAGACAGTTGTTATCGATTTTGATGTAGGCTTGCGTAATCTAGACTTGATTATGGGCTGCGAAAATCGAATTGTTTATGACTTTGTCGATGTAATCAATGGCAATGCACGCCTATCACAAGCGCTTGTCAAAGATAAGCAATTGGAAAATCTTTACATTCTACCTGCCAGTCAAACGCGCGATAAAGATGCGTTAACAGATGACGGTGTGGCAGAGATTATGGAAGAGCTTTCTAAGCAATTCGATTACATTATTTGCGACTCACCTGCAGGTATCGAACGCGGCGCGCAGCTCGCCATGTATCATGCGGATGAAGCTATCATCGTTACCAACCCTGAGATCTCATCAGTACGTGACTCAGATCGCATCATTGGTATCTTGCAAAGCCAGACGAAAAAAGTGGCTGAAAATCAAGGTTCTGTACGTGAGCATCTGATTATCACACGCTATAATGCAGAGCGCGCAGCAGCCAATGAGATGATGGATATTGAAACCATCTCAAATGACATCTTAAAAGTTCCATTACTGGGCGTTGTTCCTGAGAGCCATTCCGTGCTGGAAGCTTCTAACCACGGTGAGCCCGTGATTCATTATACCGACTCTATTGCTGGTCAATGTTATGATGATATTGTCGCTCGCTTCCTAGGGGAAGAACGTCCATTACGTCATATTGACGTGAAGAAAAAGAGTCTATTACAGCGCTGGTTTGGGGGTTAATAATGAGTAAGAAAAAAGGATTTTGGAGTAGCTTATTTGGCACTGACGACAGCAATGCAGGCAGTGCCAATATGGCAACTGAGCGCTTAAAGGTTATTGTCGCAAGTGAAAATCGCTTAAACAATCGCTTGACCGCAGACCGTATCGAAAAAATGAAACGTGAGATATTAGAAGTGGTCAATAAATATGTCAATGGCGTACAGATTGATGATGTCAATATCAATCATCGTTCTGAAGATAGCTTGGACGTGCTTGAGATGAATATTAATTTACCTGAGCATAAAAAGTAAATTTATAGTTAGCTCATATTTATTTTGATCATCAAAAAAAGCCCTGTGTATGATACGCAGGGCTTTTTTACGGGTATATTTTACACTGTGGAAACTACGAAATAGATGCCATTTCTTAATACAAAAGTGCTATAAGCAGCATTTTTGATATGTCGTAACGATATTAAAAGTCTATTACTTGATACGTGCTATGAGGTTGTCTTTTTTCACAAACTGATGATACAAAGCCGCCCCGATATGAAGCACAGTAAAGGTGATAATCATTGGCCAAATGATATCTACATGCCAGTCATTAAAGAGTCGAGCCAACCCTCTATCTGGGGTTACTAGTACAGGTATCTGAAATATACCAAATATATCAACCGGACGGCCACCATACAAAGACATCATTAACCCTGCTATTGGCATCGCAATCAACAGAGCATAAAGTACAAAATGCGACAATTGGGAAAGCAGCATTTGCCATTTCGGCATCAATACTGCTGGTGGCGCTTTGGTAAAGATGCGATTAATGACTCGTGCTATCATCCAAAATAACAGGCTAACCCCAAAGGCTTTATGTAGCCCAATATAGAGATTGCTATCTAGGTTGTCATATAAAAAAATCATGGTCCATGTAATCAGCAATAAAATCGCGCTAATCCAGTGAAAAAATCGACTGGCAAAGGACCATTTTGTTAGGTTGGAATGAGTAGTATTCATAAATTTACTGTGTCACCTCTGTCGCTACTGATTGCTTAATAAGCGCTTAGGCATAGATATAGATAGTGACTATCTAATGAGCAAACTAGCCGCCTAAATCTACCAATTGATGCGCAATTTTATCCAAATCTGGCACCAAATACAGCATATTATCAATCATGACCGTCTGAAAAAGATAGGATAGCACAACCTCTTCTTGTACACGTTCATGAACGGTATCGATATTGCTATTTGACTTGATAAAATGCTCAGGTAGCTCAACATCTTTCACATCAGAGATACGCGCCTGTAGTTGACGCACCTCACCTGAAGTTTGCAAAGCAATACGATGCGCTGATGTATTTCCTTCCAATATAACCATCTTATCTGGCGTTTGATGGCTCGGTAACATATGGAACACAGCGATTTGTTGCTGTTGCCACTCATAAAATTGTGTATATTCGCTGTACTCATCTATACTCAAAACCAAACCACTAGGAACAAGCCAATCCGGCTGATCAAGCGCTGGAATGATCGTCACATCGAGCATACCATTAGTGGTGGTCAGTAAGCTTACTGCCTCAAATGAATGTTTTAACATCTGTCTCATAATTCGCTCACAATAAATGAATGTGGAGTGTCGTTTGTCGCTTTATTAGCAATATAGTTGGTCAGCTTTTCTGCCAATGCTTGAGGACTGCCGATAAAGGTACAATATCCTGAGTCAATGATAGCCTGTGGCTGACTGGGACAAGTACTCAAACTTGGGTCTTGTGCCCATAATTGACTGTCATTATCTTGTATCAAATCTAAATACTGCGTGCCATCATTGCCCATACCTGAAAAGATAATGTTTATCAGTTCGCTACCATAAACATCGCTGGTGTTTTTGAGAATCTGACCAATAGCAGGTTTATAATCCCCTACCCAAGCCTGATCTAATAAGATAATGCGACCAGTTGAGTCACAGACAATCTGTTGATCGATAGGTACGATCAGACATTGACCTGTACGCATGCGCTGCGAGGAAGTAATCATCTGGCAGTGCCAGTCATTATGGCGATTTAATATACGTGGCAAGGTACTAATCATGGTTTGATTAAAATGATGCGCTAGTAAAATACTTATCGGCAGTGTTGGCGATAGGTGATCTAAGAACTCTTTAACCGCACTAGGACCACCCATAGATGCCCCTAAGAACACCACATAACGCCAATCACTAATATCATCCTTATAGACAGAATTATCGATAAGATTTGGCAAATCCAGCAGTTGCGCAAGCTTACGTTTGAATTTACGTTGCCATTTAGCGTACTGCTGCGCCTCATTAAGATAAGGCGCTTGACTAAACCCGACCAACATCGCTACAGGATTGGAAGCAGCTGTCATGGTCGCTAGATGCTCATCGTAATCACTGTCTATCAACCAGATATCAATAGCGCTTTCATAACCATCAAACTTATCCTTCAACTGCGATGGTGTAACGCAATCCACCAGATGAAAGCCACAGCTCCGCACTGTATCAGAGAACGCCATCCGCTGCTGATGGTCTTCTGCCACCACCAGTACTTTAATCTCATTTTTATCTTTTAACGCCAAGGCACGTATGTTACCCATGATGAGTTAGGCGGACCTTTTCATCCAATAAACTTTGGATTTTATCAAGCAGCTGGTTTTCTTGGAAAGGTTTGCCCATATAGTCATTTACCCCAATCTCAAGGGCACGTTCACGATGCTTCTCACCGGTTCGTGAGGTAATCATAATAATAGGCAGATGCTGCAAGCGTCCATTATGTCTGACTTGGGTAGCAACTTCAAAACCGTCCATGCGCGGCATTTCAATATCAAGCAGCATTAAGTCAGGCGTCATCTCTTGTAGTATCTCAAGCGCATCGATACCATCTTTGGCAAGTACCACATTGAACCCTTGACGCTCTAAGAATCGTGAGGTTACTTTTCTGACTGTGACTGAATCATCAACGACCAGAATCGTGGTATTGGAATCCATATTTCTTTGTTCAGTAGCTTTAGAATGCGTGACGTCTTTGACTAAAGCCGCGTTACGCATCAAGGCTATCAAGTCTAGAATGAGCATCACTGAGCCATCGCCCATAATGGTAGCTGCTGAGATACCAGATAAATTTGAGAACTGTTGCCCCAAAGGTTTTACCACTACTTCAATACGTGAGCCTGCTATTTGATCGACTTGTAGGGCCATATTCTGACCACTGCGGTTTTTGATGATAATAAGCGGCACGCTGGTATTGGTATTAACGACCAGCTCATTGAGCTTATTACCAGATAAAATCTCATTTAAATAGCGGACACGATAGTCAGTGTCTTCAAAATTGAGAGTCGCCTCACCCGATTGATAATAGTCATAAACTTTTTCTGGATTGATACGTACAACGCGTTCAATCTGCACCAAAGGTATGGCATAGTAACGATCGGCTGCTCGAACCACCAAAGCATCAGACACAGCTACCGTTAATGGTACACGGATGGTAAAGCTCGATCCTTTGCCAAGCTCTGATACCACGGATACAGCACCACCTAGCTGACGAATTTCACTAATAACAACGTCCATACCAACGCCGCGCCCTGATATCTGCGTGACCTGTTTGCTGGTACTAAGACCGGCATTAAATATATATTGCATGATATCAAGATCGCTAAGATTCCTATCTTTGGCGTCGATCAAACCCTGAGAGATGGCTTTTTCACGTACTGCTTCTACATCAATCCCTTGTCCATCGTCATTGAGCAAAATGACAATTTCACTTCCTTCACGTAGTACTTCTAGCGTGATTTGACCACTGCGATCTTTACCTGCTGCCAGCCTTGCTGCCACATTTTCGATGCCATGATCGACTGCGTTACGCAACATATGCTCAAGCGGTGAGGTGATGCGCTCTAGAATGGTTCTATCCATCTCATCATCAGCATTGATAATTTTTAGCTCAACCGACTTATTCAGCTCATTAGCCGTTTGGCGGACAATACGCTCAAGCCTTGGTGTTAATCGCGTAAAAGGAACCATACGTGAGTTCATCAAACCATCTTGTAATTCAGTCTGCGTCCGAGATAACTGGAGCAATAAACTTTCACTATCACGCGTTTTTTCTAATAAAGTATGGTTAATTTCGACCAAATCCGATGCCGACTCTGACAAAGATTTTGACAGCTGATTTAAAGAAGAGTATTGATCCATCTCCAGCGGGTCAAAACCTTCATGATTGACCAGCTCTTCATCAATCTGCGATAAAATCTGCGCCTCAAGCTCAATTTCCATACGGCGCAACTGATCCGCTAGACGCTGTACGGTAGTACCCATCTCTTCAATACTGTTGGTCAAGCTACTGATACCCATGTCGATACGAGCACGGTTAATCGCAGACTCACCTGACAGGTTAATCATATGCTCAATCAGACTGCCTGAGATACGAATCATCTCATTATTATTGGCATTTTGCTCTTGTTCAGTCGCATCGTTAACCATCAGCGGCATGGCACTGATATCTTCTTGGATATAGGTTGTTTCTTGATTTTCTTTGGCAATTAAAATCGTTTCACGCTGAGCTTGCAGGGTTTCTGTTGGTATCTGTTTTAAGCTATTAGGATTTTTACTAAATTGCTGTAATGCCTCAATTAGTAAACTAGGTGTTGGCGGATTCACTTGCTGCGATAGGATAAAAACAGCATCTGCTAGCCAGTCATAACAAGCAGCCAGCAACTCCAGCACTTTCGTGGTTGCAGGGCGGCGCTGAGCAACAAAGTCTTGATAAACTGATTCCATTTCATGAGCTAAATCAGCAATACCAGTAGCAGTAACCATACGTGCACCACCTTTTAAGGTATGCAAGTCGCGCTGTAATGCTTGCAGCGCAACCATGTCACCTGCATCATTTAAGAACAACTGTAGATATTCATTACGATTGGTGAGCGCTGTGGCCTCTTCTAAGAACACTTCTAAAATATCGGCATCAGGTAAACCATGCGCCCACGATTGCTGAATGATTTTATCTAAACTTAACGCATCTGCCTCATTTGCTACCTGTTGGGTATCTTGATTGGCAAAGATTTGAGGCTCAGCTGCCACATGGTTATTCGGCATAGGAATAATAAGCTGTACCGTTTCTGGCAATGCTTGTGCCTTTAAAAACTGCTGTAATTGAGCCATGAGCTCAGGCGCAAAAAATGATTTTTGATAACGTACAATGTGTGCTACCTGCAGCGATAAGGTATCTTGCACCACTTGCATAATCTCAAGCCACTGTGCGGTTGGCTCACGTTTAGATTCTACAAACGCCTCATAAACGCTTTCTGCTTCATGAGTCAAGTCGCCAATACTGCGGATACCAGCCATACGTGCGCCACCTTTGATGGTATGCAGATGGCGTTGGAGTACCTTTAAGGTATTAATATGGGTGATGTCTGCACGCCATTTACTAAAACTATCGACCAGCGCATCATCAAGCTCTTGCGCTTCTTCTAAGAAGATTTCTAGTAGCTCAATATCCGTATCGATAGTTTCAAGCTCTAGCTCAGGTGCGGCAATACTTTGTACAGTAGCCTGTTCTTCATCGGTTATATCTTCATTCTTATCTTGCACGATATTGCCTTGCACAATATTGTCTTGCACGATACTAACTTGCACGGTGTTGTATTGCTTGATACTTTCTAACTGCTCTAGTACTTGCTCATCAATTTTTAATGACGTACTGCCTGCTAAAGCATCAAATAAACCAACTAACTGCGCATGACCTGCAAGTAGGATTTCTTGGATATCAATATCTGCCGCTTCTTTTGGATACTGGCTCAAATAATGATAAGCATCTTGTAAAGCATCAAGAATAGAGACGAATTTTGGAAAGGCTTGTGCTTTGTCAGTTAAATATTTAATTTGTAAAATTTGCTCAGCGATATAGGCTTGGATTTGCTCAATATCAGCACTGTTAAGCACTTCATCTAATTGCCACTCGGCATCTAATAATTCATCAATATTGCCATCTAACAAGTCATTAATCGTTGGTTTATCCTCAGTGCTTGCCTCACTATCGTCATCTTGCTCCTCAAGCATCGCCTGTAACGAGGCGATATCCTGCTCGCTTTGCATATGCTCTGCCGACATATCTTGCTGGTTTGCATGTTGTTTATAGTTATGGAGATAACCATCAATAAGCGTGACAGATTGGGCCAGTGCAGTTAAATGGCTTGCATTCATCGGTATATCCTGCTGCTGTAGAAGCTCTAAGCTTTGCTCTATCGTCGCACTCACGTCGCTAATGGCAGTCAATGCACTAGAGCCAGAAGCTGCTCTCAAAGTATGGAATGCGCGCACAATCTCGTCACTTACCTCGACATATGGCTCATTTTTATGATGACGTACAAAGTCATTAACGCCTTCTAACAACTCTTCTGCCTCTTCAATAAAGATGTCAAAGAACGCCTGTTCTTCTTCACTTTGAGGCATCACAATAACTGGTGCTTCTGCCATTTTTTCATTGACCGAATAAATCGTCTGCAAGGTGCGATCAATGGCTTCATCATTTTCCAAATCTTGAATACGACTGTCTAAATCAATGTGACTTGGCGTATGCTTAGCAGGCTGTAACCATTGATTGTATAATGCACAGTAACTGAATTCATCACCTAATTGTTTGCTATAAGCATTAGCACAGGCAACCCACAATGGCATCATAGTAGGATAATCTTGGCTTTCACGCTCGAAAGTGCTTAGTAACTCAGGATATACGGTCAATACATCACCAATCAGCTGCTGTATATCCGCTGAGGCAGTTATGCTCTTATCTAAAATGCGGTTTAGCATGTTTTCTATAGACCATGCTAATTCAGCACTGTAATGAGCACCGACCATCCGACCAGAGCCCTTCAGAGTGTGAAAGCCACGGCGTATGTCTTTCAGTTCAGTCAAATCAGTAGGTGAAAGCTGCCAATGTTCATATAAAGGGATGATTTCATCCAAGACTTCATTAGCCTCTTCTATAAATATCTCTTTAATATCAGGATCAGCATCGTTTGCATCTGTCACTAGCGACTCTGCTTCCAAAATAAATGGCTGCAATACCAAAGGGAGCTCTAAATCTGACAATGCATCCAAAGTGTTAGCTGGCTCTGAGACTGAGCTTATGGCTTGCGCGTGTAAATTATGGTCAAGTATATGATGATCTGATGCAAAGTCCGATTCTTCAATATCAGCTGTTAATGACGTAGGCGCAGCTACTGGTAAACCTGCATTTAGTGGTTGCTGAGTCATCAAATTATGACTTTGCAAAAGAGTAATAGCAGGGTCAAAGCTTGGTGGCTGCTGTGCTGCAAAGTCAAATAACATAACGGGTAGGCGTTTAGTGGTTTCTGTTATCAACGTTACCACATCGTCCGTTACGGATAAGGTTTTATCCAATAAACGGTTGAGTAGATTTTCGATAGACCATGCCATCTCACTGATGCTAACAGCACCAACCATACGTCCCGAGCCCTTTAAGGTGTGGAAACCACGACGTAGTTCCGTTAATGGTGTTAAATCTTGCGCATCTTCCTGCCATATTGGTAAAAAGTCTTCTAGATCACCAATCACTTCTTCAACTTCTTCAATGAATATTTCTCGAATGTCTTCATCGATATCGAAGGTATCAGGATTTAGCTGTTGGCGCATTTTCAATAAAGCTTCGCTTGCCCCTGTCTCTATAGACTGTTTATAGTCTAATAGTGAGTCAGTCAACGTCTCAGCATTAAAAGACGGTTCAGTGCTAGGCGCAATCTCACCGCTGTCGTCATAGCGCAATACATCATTGGCGGCTGGTTTTTGGGTGAGGAAAGTATCGTTGACTGCTTCAGGCGCATCGATATATGCATTAAGTAGCTTGGCTGCCGTATCAATATAAGCATTTGCTTTTTCTAGTAGTGTTTGATCAACAAACTGTTGCGCAAGATAATCCAATAATAACTCAATGGCACTCAAACTCTCTGCCAACGCTTCGATAACGTCCCAGCTCAATATGGCAATATTATGAGTACGTATCTGTACAAATATATCGGCTATCTTGTCGACTACTTCACCAATCGCTGGCAGCCCCATAATATTAAAAGTCTGGCTCAGACTCGCAAGACTTGCCTGCTCTGGCAATAACTCTAACTGTTGTCGTTGTATATAGTTATGAAAATCTTGCTTAACTTCTTCAGCCGCAATACGTAACTCACGTAAATCCACATTAACAGAACCAACATCTAAACTGTTTGCTGGTTGCAAGTCATTATCAATGCTAGTAGAAACAGATGTATCGCCAATTTTGATAGAAATCATTTGTTCTGTATTATAGACAGCGCTATACAACTCTTGTAGCTGACGTTCAATCTGCCATTGTTCTTGCGTAAAATCCTGCTCTGATAAGAGGCTACGCTCTACATTAGTCGCAATAGCATCGATTTGTGAGGCAAATAATGTCCAGCCACGACTTTTAAGCTGGTTATGCATTTTCGCTAAAGGTTTTAGCAAAGTATGAGGCTTATCAAGTGCAAAAATAATCGTCTCAATCTCACTCAATATACGAGGTAAGAGACCTACTTCAGCGTCTATCTGTACACCGCCATTCAATAAAGATTCAGCATTATCACTGTTATGAATAAGGCTACTTAATTCGCTATAAATATGACTAATGAGACTTTGAATCTCACTTATAGGTGGCTCAATCTGATCTTGATGACTGTCTATCAATTGATCCAGCTGACTTAATATTCCTGCATACTGCTTAGGTAGTGGTATTTCATTTTGCCCAAGATCCTGTAGCCACAGCTCAGCCAGATACCACAAGCGCTGCAAATCAGCTTCTTGCGCCGTTTGCCATAAATAATGGCTGACCTTTTGTAGCACAGTCAGGATAGCAGTCTTATTCATATTGGCAGCAAGCAATTTTTGCGTCTGTTGGCGCCACACTAATAGCAATTGCCGATGCTGTTGACTATCTAAATCTGACACTGATCTACTCACAGGTAGAGTTATGTCAATATCATCATAATCCGATAAGCTAGCCAAATGACTGTCTGTCGTCAATGATAACGTATCTGCAAGCGGCTCTGTGACTATATCAAACTGCGATAAGACTTGTGCTAGATCAGTCAGCGTTTTATTCATTAAAACACTATGATATCTACCTGTGCACACATAATGTTCCAGCTCACGCTGTAACACTTTATGAGCAATCTGCCCTATTCTGAGTTTCTCAGCAGCCAAATTTATATCTAAGCTGTCATTATCTAGATCATCATTGTTTAGACCATCAAAAACACTGGCTTTTGCTAATAGGCTAAGCTTATTCGCTAAACTTGCTAGAGCAGGCAAATTAATCATGATCAGGGCACCAGCAATTTCATGATAGTACTGTTCCATTTGCTCATTATTAGTGCCTGCTGTCTCTAATTGCCAGCCATCAGCTACCTGTGTTAATTGCTGATTAAACAGTGGCAATAACCACTCAAGCGTTACCATGTCATTGGGCTGGTTTTTCATAGATTCATCCTGACTCTTTTAGGCGCTAATTTAGGTACTGATTTTTTGCCACGCATTGAGATGTGGGTGCGCAATACGGCGCATATTTGAAGGACGCCAAAATAGCGCCTCACCTGGAGCCAATATAATATAACCACCTAAGGCGCATTGTTTTGATAATCGAGCTAAAATATCACGCTGATCAAACTTGCGAAAATATAGCAGCATATTTTGACAAACAATCACCTGTTGTAGATGTGCGGTAGGCGGTTTTTCATCCATAATATTGTGTAAAGCAAAACGGACCTGCGATTTTAACGTTGCTGCGACCTGCCAGTAGCAATAGCTACTACTTGCCGTGGTTTTATTTAGATAAGTGTTACCAATACTCGCTTCGTCAGCCATGATTGCTGGTGATAATGGTTGCACAAACTGCTGACAATATGGCGGGATTAATAATTGCTGTTTAGTGTCATATTGCCCCAATCGCGCCTTTGCTAGTACTTGTTGACTGACATCTGTACCCAAGATCGTGTAATTGCTCAATTGCTTTGCAGCCAAACTCATTGCCAGAGACCACGTCTCTTGTCCGCTCGCGCAGCCCACACTCCATATGTGAAACATCTCACTAGTATCAGCATCTATCCGCTTGCGAAGCTGATGCTGCTCTGCACATTCTGTGACAAAATTGATAGAAGGCAGATGACGGAAAAATCGGCTTTCATGGATCAATACTTTATCAAGCAAATGCTGGCGTAGCTCATTGTTAAACGGCAACTGCTGCCACAACTGGATGGTAGTCAATCCATAAAACAATGCCGTGTGAATCACCGCGTTTTCCAACCAATTACATTGAATATTAGGTAAAATAAAACCAATCTCACACTCTATATAGCGTTGCCACTGTCTAGTATCAAAATAATCGTCATGCCGTATCATTTTCACATTATCTTGCATGAGGCTGTCTATTGATGTAGCTTCAATTATATGAATACTGCCTTTTTGAATATGATGATTCATGCGACCTGCTATTAATGTTGCTGCTCCAAATTTTATAATGTCTGTTTAGAGCAGCAATTTGGTTAACATTTCCATAGGAAAAATCATAGCTATTATCGACAGTTATTACATACTGGCTGAGACTCTCTCATCCATATCGAGATATTCATGATCCATGCTTTCATGATTCAACTGCTCATCATCATTTGATATTTTAAAGCCGGTGACTGATTCTTGTAGTGCTGCAGCCATTTCGCTTAGCTCACCAATAGAACGTGCAGTCGCCATCGTACCAGAAGACGTTTGAGAGGTAATATCTTGAATAATGTTCATAGTATGAGAAATATGACCTGCCGACTCTGCCTGTTGCAGAGCAGCATTTGAAATATTCTGAATGAGATCCGCCAAAGTATTAGAAACGGTTTGCACCTCTTCTAGTGCTTCACCCGCATCTTTTGCCAACCGCGCACCACGTACGACTTCAGACGTCGTTGATTCCATCGACATGACCGCTTCACTGGTATCTGCCTGAATGGTTTTTACCAACGTCTCAATCTGCTTAGTTGCATTTGCCGAACGCTCAGCAAGACGCTGAACCTCATCAGCAACAACCGCAAAGCCTCGTCCTGCTTCACCTGCCATCGATGCCTGAATCGCTGCGTTTAATGCCAAAACGTTAGTTTGGTCTGCAATATCATTAATCAAACCAACGATATCACCAATTTCCTGCGAAGACTCACCAAGACGTTTAATACGTTTTGAGGTTTCTTGAATCTGATCACGGATAACGTTCATACCTTCAATAGAGCGCTGTACTACTTCTGCTCCATTGTAAGAGATGGCAACCGAACGCTGAGCAACCGTTGCAGATTCTGCAGCGTTATTCGAAACTTGGTCAATGGACACCGTCATCTCATTAATAGCCGCAGACACACCAGCGATTTCTTGTGCTTGATGCTCAGAGGCTGCCGCAAGCTCGACTGCATTCATCTGTGTTTGCTCTGATGACTGCGAAACGCGATCTGCCGTACTGTTAATAACCAGTACCAATTGGCGTAGTTGGTCAATAGCAAAGTTAACAGAATCGGCAATTGCACCCGTGAAATCTTCTGATACTGTTGCATTAACCGTCAAATCACCGTCTGCCAAATCACCCAACTCATCAAGTAGGCGCAAAATAGCAATCTGGTTACGCTCGTTTTCTTCTTGGATTTGGCGCGCACGTTCAGACTCAGCTTCCGCTTCTTGACGACGACGTAAGGTCTCTTTTTCGATAAGGAGACGTTCTGAGCCACCGCGCTGCTGTAGCAACTTATAAAAAGCGAAAAAGATACCCAGTACACTGAGCACAAAGACAACTACCGGTATTATGACAGCCTGATTAAAATCGGTTAAATACTCACTGACCGAGGATATGGCATTGATCAGCGCCAATAGAGCACCCATAGCCACTAGAGCACAACCGCCTAGTAATAGCTTCCATTGACTGTTTGCATTTGTCGCGGCTTTATTTACACCGCTTACAGGGTTATTTATAACATCACTCATCGCACTTATTCCTTTCAAACAATCATCAAAGTCTTATTGTGACTGACTCTGAAATCATAGTGTTATCAAAACAACCGTGATGAACAAAGCCTGTATGAATGCTGACACACCACCGGATCATGTCAGCTATGATTCTTCTGCCATCGTTTTAATGAACACCTAATGATCAAACTTGACGGGTCATTAAAGACAGTTATATTGCAGCATCGGTATACTGTAGATCCTGTGTCAGTAAGCTTGGCATAAACACATACCAATCTTGTTCATCTTTGAAAAACTTGCCATGGTTATAAGGTGCAAATGGCGAATTCGGTTCAATGGCTTCTGGACGATATTGGTCTTGAGTAAACTGTTCGATACCGATCACTTGGTCAACAAGTAACCCTGAAAACACATTATCATGGTCGATGACCATGACTTTACGTTGACTCATTTGCGCTAACCGACTCGGCACTTGTAAAAATCGAGACAAATCGGTCAATGGCAGTAAACGCCCACGAATATTAGCAATACCAAGCATCCAAGGCTTTACTAAGGGCACGCTGGTATATTCTGGCATGGATAATACTTCTGCTACTTGACCCATTGGCGCAACCAAGCGTTGACCGCCAATCTCAAATACTACCCCTTGCCAGTCAAATTCTTGTCCGCCGCGGCGTCCGCTTTTACGCGAACGTGCCATATCTGCTATACGCAGAAGCTCAATAAATCCTCTCGATGCCACAAGCTACTCCATTACTTTACGAATGATCTGGACCAGACCGCTTTCATCAATAGGCTTGGTAAGATACTCTTTTGCACCTTGACGCTTGCCCCATACACGATCGGTTTCTTGATTTTTGGTACTGATCATGATGATAGGAATATGTGCTGTTGCCTTGTCACGAGTGATTTTACGAGTTGCCTGAAAACCATTCATTTCAGGCATGACCACATCCATCAAAATGACGTCTGGTAGATGAGCAATGGCCATCTGGCAGCCTTGTTCACCATTGGTCGCTTCCAATACTTGATAGTTATTTTTAGAAAGCATGTCGCGAAATTTCGCCATCTCAGATGGTGAATCGTCAATGACTAATACAGTAGTCATAGTTATTTCCTTTATTTTCGATGATATCCATTAGATATAGAATGTTAAAAAAAACCGTTTAGAGTAATATTTTATGCTGAACTGAATATATATTACTGATTATGACAACAATAATTGATCATTATATGAAAACTCTTGACCATTTCTTATGATCATTTTAGTGATTAACGATACTGATTAATTGCCTCAAAAAGCTCATCCTTACTAAACGGTTTGGTCAGATATTCATCAGAACCTACAATACGCCCACGGGCTTTATCAAATAAACCATCTTTAGATGACAGCATAATCACAGGTTTACTGGCATAGTCAGGGTTATTTTTAATCAAGGCGCAAGTTTGATAACCGTCCAAACGTGGCATCATGATATCCACAAAAATAATATCTGGATTGTGGTCGACAATCTTAGCCAAGGCATCAAATCCATCAATGGCAGTGACAACTTCACAACCCGCTTTTTGCAGCAAGGTTTCTGCGGTACGGCGAATGGTTTTTGAATCATCAATAACCATTACTTTTAAACCATCAAAATTATTTTCCATTCTTATTGTCCTATTAACGACTGTTTATTCATTATGCGATATGGTCACAGTACTACTCACGCGTAGTACTGTTTACTCACAATGAATTATCTTAGTATGTTGGGCGTTATGCTAAATTTCTTACAGCGTTATTATAGCCATAAATTCAATGATTACTCATACTCTGCAACCATTAATTATCGCAGGCAAATTTAATGAATAATGTAATCAAATCCTCTGTCAATAAACGAGTATCTCTTATTCAATATTGCTTGCTATAGAAACAGTTGAATATCTAGTCTCATCAAAAATCTACTATATTGAAAACCGAAAAAACCAACCAAGTCGCAAGTGAATAGCCTCGTTGTTAAATATCGTCTTTCCAATCGTAGCCATTATATAGAACCAGTACTTATCTTACTGAATAATTTACCTTTGTGATAAAAATGTATCAATATATTTTGATATGTTCGTTTTAGCACAGTTACCAGCCATTATCCAGTAATTAGTGAAATTATGTTCTAAATTTAGCCACTTAACGACTATTCTCTATATAAAAACGGCATTCTACAGCGTCTCATCTATTGCTTAAAAAAACCAGTTAAATACAATCTGATAGAACCATTTCCCATACTTGTAATTCCCTATATAATAAAAAGTCGTTTATGATGGTGATTGGTATGACATTTTTTATGCGCTCGCTGCATTACATGCGTTTTATATGCTTACAGACTGCGCCGTTAAAAAAGAGCGTCTATATATTGAGCGCCCTATTTCTTATCGCCTGCCAGCCAACATCTCCTACCGAAGCATTAAGTAGCGACAATAATGAGCCAGTTGATATACCACTCATTAGTGCCGATAGTGTCACTATCACACCTGATCATATTTTAAGTATCAAACCTACCCGTTATCAGCCCAGCCTTGGCTTACAAGGTCGTATCGAACCTATCAAGCAAATCAACCTTATGGCGGCGCAGCCTCTGACGGTAGAGCAAGTATTAGTCAGTGACAACCAATGGGTGAAAAAAGGTACGCCACTACTCACAGTTCGACGTCAGCAAGTTTTGAATAAACCAACAGATTCAGCTGATACTAAACCCAATATAGAAGCAGAGGGAAAGACCACTATTAGCAATGCTGAGAGTACCAGCACTTCTGAAGCTTCTAACAGTGATGATGTCGCTGACAATAGCAAAGACAGTACGACGGCCAAAAAGACCTCTGAATTGATAACCTTGCGGGCACGCTTTTCAGGACGCGTAGAGAATCTGTCGGTGCAAGCTGGACAAAAGATAGAAGCTCAAACAGTGTTATTGAAGCTCAGTGACGAAACGGAATTGCATTTTATCTCAACGTTGCCGATTGAAGCTGAATCGCAAATTTCTGTCGGTCAAACCGTCAACTTTACTGCCGAAGATAGAGTAGATAAATTTACCGGTCAGGTCAGTAAAGTGCAGGCGGTAAAACAACCGATGCAGCTTTTGGTCTATGTAAATGTGATCAACAATGAAGTCAGTCGTAATCAGCTAGCGCCTGATATGCAAGTCACTGGCAGAGTTGACTACGGGCAGATAGAAGTGGGTACTATTGTGCCTAAAATTGCCCTACATAATGTTGACTTGACACAAATACAGGTGCCGCCTTACAAACCGCTGCGTTCTTTGACTGCCAATATCTGGATTATAGGACAAGACCAGCGCTTAACCCGCCAGCCTATTGAAGTAATTGAGTACGATCCACTAACCAAACAATATTTAATCGCAGGTATCAGTAGTGACAGTTTGATTTGTTTGGCGAACTTACCCATTGAATCTAAAGGCAAAAAAGTGGTGGTTTCTTAAGCACAGAGCCATGCAGTTACATTGTGTAGAAACATTAACAAAGCACGCCTTGTTTAATAACATCCTGTTTAGGCAATATAGCGTATTATGGATAGTACGGATTACATACTTTTATTGCATAGCATTAAAGCATGGCTTGTATCTCTTGTATGGATAGCTACTTTTGATTTACATATTTATCATATGAGCATTTGGGATAATTGAAAACTAAGGGCAGACGCCACTTTTATAAATTGTAAAAGTGCATTAAGACAAATTATAACAACAACTAGAGGAAACATTATGAGTAAGCAGATTTTGTTAATTGAAGATGATCCAGATTTAGCAGAATTAATCAGTGATTATCTGACCATGAATTATTATGATGTGCATCATGCAGGTCTTGGTCAAGAAGGTCTGGATTTATTAGACACCAAAGAGCGTGATATTGACTTGGTAGTACTTGACCTCATGCTACCCGACATGGATGGTATGCAAGTTTGCCAAAAAATCCGTGGCAATAAAAACAATATGACCAATAAAGTGCCGATCATTATGTTGACAGCAAAAGGTGATACCACCGACCGCGTATTGGGTCTTGAGATGGGCGCTGATGACTATATTGCCAAACCGTTTGAGCCGCGTGAACTGTTAGCTCGTATTCGTGCGGTTATTCGCCGCCATGAGCAGCCAAACCAAGCGGACAGTCAGTCAGATAGCTTAACTTTTGGTCGTTTGAGCGTGTTCCCTGACAGTCATGAAGTGACTATCGATGATTTACCTGTACGTTTGACAACGCATCAGTTTCAATTGCTGCATTATTTTGCCACTCATTCAGGCAAAGTACTAAACCGCGAGCAATTGTGGCAAGCTATGCCAAATGATGACAGCTCAGACAATATTGATCGCGCCATTGACGTACATATCTCGCGTCTTCGTGCGTTGATTGAAGACAATCCACGTCAACCAAAGCGTATTATTACAGTGCGCGGCGTCGGTTATCAGTTTGCCACTGACCAAGTGTAGTCAGTAGTAAACTGTTGGTAAATAAACAGTCAAACAGCTTTAAAATAGTTCATTAAAAGGGGTATCATATGTATGATAACCCCTTTTATGTTTGACCATACAAAGTGGCATAAGTTTTTGATAATAGAGATCATTTAATGCAGCAATTGGGTTTTCGTTCCGTGTTTGCCAAGCTATTTGCCAGTGTCATGCTGGCGCTTATCTTGTTTGCTGTTGCGATGGTATTATTGACACAGCTGGTACATGATAAAGATGCGGGCATTCGCTCAGAGGTATTGGCAACGCAAATTTTAGGACAGATCGATCCTTTTTTGCATGAGCTAAATATCGCAGTTAGTAAGGAAAATCGCCTACAATCGCGTTTTATGCTAGCCGTAGTCAAAAAAAGCTTCGATATCTTTGATGAGTCATTGCAGGCAAAAATGGGCTTATATGACAGTGAAGGTCATCTGCTGATGCAAACAGATAATAGCGATTTGCCGCTAGAGCTTCCTGCTACGCCTTCTTTGTTCTCACGTGTTTTCCCCTCTTTTGCAGAAACGTCACCAACCAAGCAAGCACAGGTTTATAGCAGTACTGGCTATACGCTATTATATGAGTCACGCTTGCCACCCAAAAAGCCGGTTCTCTCTGCGGCGCTTAACTTATTTACTGGCACGCTCTTATTGCTACTCATTATGGCAGGCGTCCTTTGGTGGATTGCCCGGACCATTACTTGGCGTATTAATCAGATGAGTCTACAGATGGCTCAGCTTGGCGATGGTGACTTTACCGTACGGGTAAATGCACGCGGCAATGATGAAATCGCCTCACTGGCACGTGGATTTAATCAAGCAGCACAAAAGATTGAACACCTTATTGATGCCAATAATTTATTACTGGCACATGCCTCTCATGAGCTGCGTACACCCATAACACGTATTCGCCTACAGATTGAGATGATGGACATGCTGACAGATCCATTGCCAAGTGACAACAAAGCCAAGTTTGATAAGCGCGCTCAAGCCATTAATCGCGACCTCTCAGGTCTCAATGATTTGGTTGAAAGCATTCTATTAGTGAGCCGTTTGGATGCTGGTCACGCCTTACAGCAAGTTGAAAATTTAGATTTATATGATTTGGTGAATCAAGAACGCCAACACTATCCTGAAGCAACGTTAATTGGTGAGCACATTGTAATTGACGGTCAATCATCAATGCTCACCCATCTAATTCGCAATCTATTAACCAATGCCATGCTGCATGGAAAACCACCCGTCACTGTGCTGCTGTATGGGGTACAAACCCTTGAAGAAGCTGAAAATATCCCTGATTTTTTATTGCAGACAGTATTGTGCAGTAGCTTTATAGACTATAACAGCTCAGACTTTTATTCTGATGAGTCATCTTATAGTACAAATCCGCTTGCTCATCAGCAAGATACCGTATCAGAGCCGAATAATTCTATTAGCGCAGCGCTTCCAAAGCCAAAAGCAGCAAATAGTGAGTCTGTACTTATATTACCAGCACCGCCTATTTATCAAAATGGTGAAAATTTGGTGAATGATGCTCATACTAGTACTGACAATGAATCTGATAATACTGTGAATCACGATAGCGATAGTACTATCTTAGAGCAAGTAGATCTTACCAATACGAGCGAGACACTTGAAAAGGTTGGTAATTCTTCATTGTTTGATAATTATCATAGTTTTACATCAGATTTGACCGATAAGCTAAAGAAAGTAATGTGGCGTGCCGTGCCTGAGAAGCAACGGTCTTCTGAAGATCCTGACCATGCTATTGATGACATCTCTGGTAAAAATGCTATCAATAGCAATAAAGAAGATGCCAATAAAGTGAATAAAAATGGTGATGTGGCTATAAAAGAAAGTGATAAAGCAATTGATAAAGAAAGTCCTGAAACGTCAAATACCACCCGTAAAGAAAGCCTATTTAGCAAACATCTCAAAAAATCTAAACCGGAGCCAACACGTCCGCTTCCGAAGTATGTGGTATTGGCAGTGATTGATGAGGGTGATGGCATCCCTGAAAATAAACGTGAAGAAGTTTTTAGTCCCTTTGTGCGTTTGCAGCAAAAAAATAAAGGCTCAGGTCTTGGCTTGTCCTTAGTATCACAAATTGTCACCGCCCATCAAGGAAGAATCACTACTGACACTATCAATGGTCACACGCGATTTTTGGTGGTATTGCCTGTTAAACTCGATCCGCATTACCATCATCATGACAATCGTGACTGATTTTATTCATTCATATCATAAATAAAATCTCAGAAGTGCTATAGGATAAGAACTACAGGCCTTTAGCATGCATAGCGATCAATAAGTCAGAAAAACATACCATAATGACATCCTACCTATTTCATTCTATATATCTTGATATTGACTAAGCTAAGTTCAAAGTCAATCACCAATGCCTGTATCAAAAACCTTGCATAATATGCTATATTAGCGCCCCTTATTATGGGGTTATCGAATGTGGTTTTAACTCAACTGCTCAGCAGTCAGAGAGACGACGACCACTTTATAACCACTAAAACATTTATTGAATTTTGAGCCTTCCATGAGTAACATGATTGTCTTAAACGATGTGACCAAGAGTTTTTTGAGTGACCGGTCTATAAAAGATAAAAACGGCAAGCCGCATTGGTTTACTGCTGTCGAGCCGACGTCACTAACCGTCCAGCAAGGTGAGATTTTTGGCTTGATGGGCTATTCAGGTGCGGGTAAATCAACACTTTTACGCCTGATTAATTTGCTTGAACGTCCTGATTCAGGTCAAGTGATTATCGATGGTACAGACCTGACTTCTTTGTCTGCCAGTGACTTGCGTATCGCCCGTCACAATATCGGTATGATTTTTCAGCAATTTAATCTGATGTCTAATCGCACCGTCTTTGACAATGTTGCTTTTAACTTAACGGTTGCAGGCTACCCTCGCGCTGATATTCATAAGCGTGTCATGGATTGTTTAGACATCGTTGATTTAACCGACCGCGCTAGCCACTATCCTGCGCAGTTGTCAGGCGGACAAAAACAGCGTGTTGGTATCGCCCGTGCGATTGCGCCAAGCCCAAAAGTACTCCTTGCTGATGAGCCAACCAGTGCGCTCGACCCTGCCACTACGCGCAGTTTGTTGACTTGCTTGCGTGATATCAATGAGCAGCTTGGCGTCACTATCGTCATTGTAACTCATGAGATGAGCGTCATTCGTAGACTATGTGACCGTGCAGCCTTGTTACATCAAGGACAATTGCTCGAAGTAGCAGACATCCGCGATGGTCTCATTCAGGCCACCACCCCAATTGGCAAAGGCTTAGTCCACGAAGACTAATGAGGCAGGAGAAATAAACATGATAACTGGTGCAGAATTATCCGCCTCGATAGACAAGCTACTCGCCCTGCGTAAAGAGATTTGGCAGGCATTTTTAGATACTTTTATTATGCTTGGTATCTCAACGACAGTTGCCATTCTTATCGGCGGTCTGTTTGGCGTCTTCTTATTTTTATCCAGTGATCGGCAGTTTTTACAAAATAAAACGCTCTATGCTGTACTTGGTGGCATCACAAACTTTATGCGTGCCTTTCCATTCGTCATTTTGATGATTGCCATGAGTCCCTTTACCAAAGCTATCGTCGGTACTGGTATTGGTCCTATCGCCGCATCATTGGTGCTTGCGATTGCTGGCTCATTTTACTTTGCGCGCTTGGTTGAGCAAAACTTACGTGAGGTGCCGCGCGGTATTATTGAAGCAACTGAATCGATGGGCGCCCGTCCCTTTACCATCATCAAAGTACTGCTTAATGAAGCACGCTCTGGCTTGGTCTTGTCCGTGACCATCCTTTGTATCAGCTTGCTCTCTTTTTCAGCAGCGGCTGGTATGATTGGCGGCGGCGGTTTGGGTGATTTGGCAATTCGATATGGTTACTATCGTTATCAGACTGAGGTAATGGTATTCATTGTCATTATGCTGTCAATCATGGTCATCGGTATTCAAGCCTTAGGAAATTGGGTTGCGACTCGATTGGATAAGCGTTAAAAACCCTTGATCATTTAGCTCATTGAAACTAGATATTAATGACTGAGTGATGCTTGATATGAATAGTTTGCAGGGTCTAATGCTGATTCATCCTAAGCAAATGCTTGACTTTGTAACTGATTCCCTTTAATTTTGATACTATCTTAACACTCGTTAACTTAGCAGCATTACTATTCATAATGTTGCTTTTTTAATGCGGTTTTTTAATTCTATTTTTAATCTCAGTATTTTATCCCTTGACTCCTACCCTTATTAAGGAAGTTCCATGAAATTAACAGATATCAGCCGTCAAGTAGCGACTGCATTTGCTGCTGTTGGCGTATCAGGCCTAGTGTTGGTCGGTTGCAATAATTCATCAGCACCAGAAGCCACCAAAGAGCCAGTTACTGAAGGCGCAACCGAAACTACCAATACAGAAACCACTGCTACCAGTGATATTGATCCTGAACACAGCAAAATCGTCATCGGTACGACCGAAGGTGACTTTGCAGATATGGTTCGTAATCAAGTAAAAGGTTCATTAGAAGCACAAGGCTATGAAGTTGAACTGGTAACCTTTACTGATTATGTCCGTCCAAACGTTGCGTTAGCAGATGGCGACTTAGACATCAACATTTTTCAACATAAGCCTTATCTAGATACCTTCAAAAAAGAAAACAACCTTGATTTGGTAGAAGTCTTCCAAGTTCCTACTGCTCCATTAGGTATTTACGCTGGTAAAAAAACCAAAATCGAAGACGTTTATAAAGGTATGAGCGTTTCTGCGCCTAATGACCCAAGTAACTTTGCTCGCGCATTAGTCATGATGAATGAGCTTGGCTGGATTACGCTAAAAGACAATATCGATCCATTGACTGCCTCAAAAACTGATATCGCTGATAATAGCAAATACGACATAAAAATCGTTGAGCTAGAAGCGGCGCAGTTGCCTCGTGCGCGTGACGAAGTAGACTTTGCCATTATTAACGGTAACTACGCGACCGATTCAGGTATCAAGCTGACTGAAGCGCTATTCCAAGAGCCAAGCTTTGCTTATGTAAACTGGTCTGCTATCAAAACTGCGGATAAAGATAAGAAATGGGTAAAAGACGTTACTAACGCTTATAACTCAGATGCCTTTAAAAAATATGCTCACGATAGCTTCCCTGGCTATAAATATCCAAAGATTTGGGGTACTGACACTACAAGTACCGCACCTGTAGAAGCTGCTAAATAGTGAAAACAGTCATGAATAGTTAATAGATTTAATACGACTCATCTATTCAAATGATTCCGTTTTAAGTAATAACAAAAAGTCCATTATTGATAAATAATGGGCTTTTTTTGATCTGTATTTTAGTAATGATAAGCAAAAAATCATTTAAATGACGTTACAGCCTGTTTGTCGTTTGTAGGAAAGCGTCACCTGCCCTTTCACTTACCGCCATTTCTTTCTATAGTGGTTAAGCTTGATAGAGATTGAGGCTTAATAGAGATTGAGAACACTATATTTCTGATTAAACCCTCTATTAATATATACACGGGCTATTAATAAATACATGAATAACAAGGACAATAATATGCGTGCTAAAACTTATAATATTCGCACCGCTGGACAAGCAAACATTCCGGTACTAGGACTGGGTACTTGGCAATCAACCGGTCAAGACTGTATCGATGTCGTCAGCCAAGGTCTAAAAATGGGCTATGAACACATTGATACGGCCCAAGCATATGGCAATGAAGTCGAGGTTGGTAAAGGTATTAAGCAATCAGGTGTCGCTCGCGATAAGTTCTTTTTAACGACCAAAATATTCCCTGATGACATGAAGTTTGAGCCAGAGAAACTCGTTGCCGCTGCTAAGCGCTCATTGGAAAATCTAGATACCGATTACGTTGATTTACTGCTGCTACATTGGCCTGATGATCGCGTGCCCTTATCTGAAACCATTTCTGCGCTTTGTGAGCTCCAAAAACAAGGTTTGACTCGCAATATTGGTGTGTCTAACTTTAATATTGCCAATATCATTGAAGCCAAGCGATATGCTGACGTGCCGATTGTAGTGAACCAAGTCGAGTTTCATCCTTTTATTAAGCAAAAAACGTTGCAGACCTTTTTAAACAATCACCATATTTTATTGGAAGCGTATTCGCCGCTTGCCCGCGGAGATGTTTTTGATAATAAAATCATTAAAGACATCGCTGATAAACGCGGTATCACCGCCGCACAAGTGTCGCTGGCTTGGATTCTAGCCGATAAGCACCGTATTGCGATTCCAAAAACGTCTAATCCTGAGCACTTACAAGGCAACTTAGATGCCATCAAAGTAGAGTTGAGTGCGGATGAACTTGAGAAAATCGGCAGCTTAGCGCGTAGCGACGGGCGTAAAATTAAGCATCCAGATTATTCGCCAGAATGGGATGATTAATAAATAACTCATACTTATTTAAGTATTAGGTTCGCCAAAAAAAATCCAGTGATAAAGGTCACTGGATTTTTATGTTTAACGCTTTTTACGATAACTATCGTTTGTTGTTACCAGCGCAATTACTGCTGTAAAGTCTTGGTCTCATGAATTTTTTCAGCAGGATTGTATTGCTCAGAAGAAGGAACTGCACCATTACGATTATTTTCTTTCATCGATTTAGCAACTTCTGGCGGCATATAGTTCTCATCGTGTTTTGCCAGGACTTCACCTGCGACAAAGGTATCACCTTGCATTTTACCCGTCGCGACAACACCTGAGTTCTCAGCAAACAAATCTGGCAAAATACCTTGATAAGTAACGGGGACGGTCGATTGAAAGTCTGTGATGGCAAATTCAACGCTCAATGGGTCGTTTGGCGCACGCTGTACACTACCAGCAACCACCATACCACCAGCACGAATACGTTTGTCTTGTGGCGCTTCACCTTGCGCAATGGCGGTCGCGTCAAAGTAGTAGTCGGTCTGTTGCCCTATAGCATAAATCACCAACACTACGGCTATGGCTGCCCCTGCAAGCGTAAACATAACCCACATCAGTTTTTTACGACGAACTGCGTTCATACTACTACCTCATTGATGAGTCGCTGTTTTAGACATTATCCATCTATAAAACAGAAAATATTAAAGAAACTACCATTAGAAAAACGTCCTAAAAATGTCTTTCTAATCGTACTCTTCTAATAACTATATGGTAGCATTTTATGAATAACTCAATAAGGTTACCCACCTTTATAGAAATCCTTTATCTGCTCATTTATGTATCAGCGCAATGTATCAAATCCAGATATTAAGGGTATGAGATAAAATGATTTCTAGTGAGTATTTTTAGTCACCGGTGTTGGCGTTTTGGTCGTGCGCTGTGCCTGACGGGCTTGTTGAATCGCCAGCTGCTTGATAAGGGCTTGTCTTTGACGACGGCTATAAAATACAAAAGCCAGCATCATGCCAACGGTAATCGCCCAGCATGACCAGACAAAAACGCCATGCTTACCCATTGCAATAAACTCAGAAAAACTATAAAAGTAAGGCTGCATCATATTTTCCTAGCCGTTATTTAGTTGGTCGACAGTCATTACAATCATTTGGCGTGTCCACGGATGTATTCTTTGACCCATGCTTTACCTTGGTCACGATGCAAGATTAAAGTGTTGGTACGGTAAATCGCTAAGGTTGCGACCAACAGGTAACTACCAATAATCATCAATAATAACGGCAGCCACATATCTGCTGACATCTTAGGTGCCGCAGTCAAGGTAAAGGTCGAGCCTTGATGTAAAGTATTCCACCACTCTACTGAATACTTGATAATCGGCAGATTCACTGCGCCAACGATAGACAAAATAGCGGCAGCTTTACCGCGATTCGCCGTATGTTCAAAGGCGGCAAACAATGCCATGACACCTGCATATAGAAATGCCAAAATCAGCATCGATGTCAAGCGCGCATCCCAAACCCAGTAGGTTCCCCACGTAGGTTTTGCCCAAATAGAACCCGTCAGCAAACTAATCACACACAATAAAAACCCCAGAGGAGCAAGTGCCTGCGCCACAAGGCTAGCGGTCTTAATTTTCCAAACTAAGTAAATTACCCCAAGTACCGCTAAGGAAAAATAAATTGAAATAGCAAGGCTTGCTGCCGGTACGTGAATAAAGATAATACGATAGCTATTGCCTTGTAAGTAATCAGGCGGCGCAAAAGCCAGCCCCCAGATACTGCCGATGAGCAGGCAAAGACTTGCTAGTATCGCCAGCCACTTGACCCAAGGCGAAAAGATGCGAAAGAATTCCTTGGTACCCACCGTGGTCAGGAAAACTTGCCAAATGCGTTGCCACAGGCTAGGAGATGAGACATTATTTAGGTTGGCCATGGAAATAAACCTATTACGCAGCTAGTGATTATCAAGTTAAACGCATGATTCATACAGTTATCCGCTAACCTGCTGGCGTTAAACGCTGGATAGAATCTACACGTGAGTGTGTGTTTAATAGACTATTATAGCAAAGTTGCCAGTTTTCATCATGTTGTTAATATAAAAGGCTTTAATAAGAGAAGGAACACCATGCCAGTGTAAACTTTAGTTCAACCACGACATTTTTAACGTCATAGCAATCACCCATGGCATCACTAGCACTGAGATAATACTACCTGCCAGCAACAACGCCAAAATAGGCAGACCGTTAAGACCCGTAGCAAATAAATCAACCGCACCAGTGGCAAAAATCAATACCGGCAACTGCATCGGCAAAGCGATTAAAGGCACTAGCACAGCGCCATTCTTCAATGATAACGTTAAACTACTAGCAACCGCTGACAGCATTAACAGCATCGGACTACCCGTAACAATTGATGCCATCAATATCCATGCCTCAAACCAACTCAGCTGAAATAAAGGCACAGCAAGCAAACTTAATGCGGCCACAATACCACTGCTAAAAATCCAGTGAATCACTAAACGGATAAGCACCCATAACGGCAGCGAGGCTTTGGCGACAACCAATTGCGCCAATGTACCATTATCAAGCGCCGGCTTAAACAAACCATCAACGCCCATCACTAATGACAATAAAGCAGCAATCCACACCGCCGACACCCCAAGGCGCTGTAATAGTGCAGGCTCGCTTCCAACCGCTAGCGGAAACAAGGTAATGATTACTAAAAATAGCACCAAAGGATATAACCACTGCACTGCCCCTTGCTGCTTGACCTGCCATTCGCGGCGCCACAGCTGCATAAAACTGATACTACGCACATCAGCCATATGAGCATTTAAACTGGAATTTACGGTTTGTTTTCGAGTATCTGACTCTATCATTTATTTGCTCTTCCACTGATGCCTATCGCATTTATACTGACAATGATACTGATAGCGTTATACCATGTAATCGGACAAATCGAGCACTTGATTGGCAACGCCGACTGCTTGGTGACTGGTCATTAATATCGCCCCGCCTTCATGAGCAAAATCGCGCAATCGATCTTCCATGCGGACTACCATATCAACATCGAGTGCGGTGAATGGCTCATCAAGTAACCATAATGGCGTCACTTCAGGCGTCAGTAAATATAACCGCGCAAGGGTAATTCTTCGAGTTTGACCCGCGGATAAATGACTTGAGCTTATGGTTTCAAACCCTTGTAATCCTACCCAAGTGAGGGCGTCATCAATATCAGCAGCGCTTGGTGTGATACCATATAAATTCAGCAAAAAGGTGAGGTTTTGAGCAACGGTGAGATTGGGATGAATGCCCAATTGGTGCGATACATACAAAGGCTGAATCGGTAAACGAACTGCCCCTTGATAATAAATCTCACCTGTTAGCACCGGCAATAATCCAGCCAGTTGCATAAGTAACGTGGTCTTGCCGGTACCATTGGCACCAATTAGATGGCAAATGCTGCCTGCAGACAAATTGAGTGACACCCCTTCACATAGAGGGATTTCACCACGCTGAACGGTCAGCTCATCAAGCGCAAGTAAGGCGGTATTCAGAGCCGTCATTACAACCTCTCATTATTTATTGACCCACAGTCAATATTCATCACAAACCAAGACGATGTTCGTGGCATAATACTTTATGCCCCATAACCATACAGTATAACAAATTGTCGATTACTATGACCTCAAAACCTATGCAGACTTCAAAAGATATTCAAACCCCAAATACGCCTATGCTAACGATAAACAGCTTAATTGATGCACAAGTCACGTTTATGCAGCAATGGTTACGTAAGCAAGCTGAACCGCTGAGCATGGAAGCTTGGCAGTGGTTTGGTTCGCAGCCATTGGACAAATATATCAGTAGCGATGATTTACAGCGCCTACTTAATGATTGGCTACTAGACCATCCTTTAAGCGAGGTGATGCGTGCCGATATCCGTGATATCTTGCATAGCATTATTTATCATCCAGCCAATGAAAATGTGCCGTTATCAGAGCTTATCGATGATACACAAGTTGAAACACTAGCGAGCTATGTCGGCAGCCATGAGCAGCAGCGTAATATCTTGATTCATACCTTGGTTGGCAACGATACATTTGCAGATTTGTTGACCCAAACGCTATACCACGCCATCAACGACTTTATGGAAAATACGCTAGAAAAAGCGGGCGGTGTTGGCAAACTGATGAAGCTTGGGCGCAGCTCATTTGAAAAGGCAACTAACAGAAATCTTGATGAAAAATTGCAGACTTACCTGCATCGTAATATTAAAGATTTGGCGCATCGCGCAGAAGCCAATGCCCAAGAACATTTATCCAATGAAGAGGTGGCGCGATTATTGGTCACTGGTTGGGCGCGCATTAAAGCGCAGCCGATTAGCCATCTCCAAACCTATTTACGTGATGAGCCTGATAATAGCAGTATCGATCATATTGAAGCCAGTATTCAGCAGAGTTACAACCGCTTACGCATCTCCCCTTATTTACATGGCCTTGTAGCAGCGAGCATCGATACTTGGTATCGCAACCATCAATCCGATACCATAGCACAGGTGGCAGAAAGCTTACATATTAATGAGGCAGCAATGATGCAGCTGTCCACTACCCTAATGCCTATCATCAATGATGCGTTTGAAAGCGAATGGTTGACCGCGCATCTGCGTGAAATGCTACAAGCGTTTTATAGCCAGCCCAATATCAAAGACAGTTTGAGTTTCAGCAACCAGTAATCTATTTTTGCCTGCTTCTTTATCTGTACTTGTTCTTAATCTTTATATTTCATTTGTTGGTTAGCACACTATTTATGAGTAAACGTAATAAACTCAGCTTATGGCAAAAAATGAAGCAGTTGCTAACCACATCCACTGTGCGCTCTGTTATTGATCATATTAAATCGTCGAAGGATTTGACAAGCGCTGACTTTGATGATGAGATTGATAGTCAGGTGAGGGCTTCACAAGTAGCTACTGACAATATTAGTACGGGTAATGTTAGTACAGATAATGTTGATACTAATCATGAAGAAACTGACTCTAACAATATTGACAGCACTGTCAGCGACAAAAATGCCCCTAGCACAGACGCAAATGTCACCGATAACATCGATACTATGAATAAACCTATCGATGTTGAAACCGATATTGATACAGCTATTGGCAAAGATTTCGAAAATAGTGCAGAGCAAAAAAGTGAGAGCGATTTATCCATTGTCGATTATCTAAAGCAATACTTCGACGATAAAGGGTGGCATTATAATCATTATCAGCCTAAAGCAAGAGACAGCCAAAAATCCCATTATTTGTCTTTAAGAATGCGCAATAAGCAGCTTGATTGTGGTTATCTGTTTCGAGTACAAGAAAGAAATAAACTGCTGGCAATCTATGGTATTTTGCCATTTTTGATACCGGAGAGTCATCAAAGTGCCGCTATGCTACTCATTACTCAAATCAACTATGACATGATGATTGGCAATTTAGAGATGGATATCAATGATGGTGAAATACGCTATAAAAATGCCATTGATGTTGAAGCGGTCGGACTTGACGACGATATCCTTGAGCATTTATTGCAAAGTATCATTGCCATGACGACGGTTGCTCATGAGATATTCAGTGATTTGGTCAATAACCAATACCCTGCTGAAGAATTACCCGATCTACTCTTGCAGCTACGCCAACAATCCGATTCAAGAACCTTCTTTTTGCCTACTCAATTTGTACAGTGAGGCTGGATTGTTTTTCCAGTGAAACCATCAGCTCAAACTTACTATGTTAGACAATCCTCTACTCAGAAAAGCTTTAATACGATATTAAAAATACTATGTTAAAAATTGCCTACTCCGATATTTTTCGTTATTCAGTACCCGAAAAACATCGCTTTCCGATGCAAAAATACAGCATGATTCCTGAGCGCTTATTAGCGGAAAAGACTATTAGTGCAAATAACTTTTTTGCGCCCACACGCTTAAGCGAAGATGAAATCTTAACGACGCATACTGCTGACTATTGGTATCAACTTAAGACCCAAACGCTACCAAGAAAAGAAGCACGAGCGATCGGCTTTGAGATGACGCCTGAGTTAGTAGAGCGTGGGCGCTATATTGCTCACGCGACTTATGAATGCGCACTTTTTGCACAGCAATACGGCGTCGCGATGAATGTCGCGGGTGGTACCCATCATGCCTTTGCCGATCATGGTGAGGGATTTTGCGTCTTTAATGATGTCTGTGTCGCGAGCAATTTGCTATTAAATCGCGGACAAGCACAAAGGATATTGGTCGTTGATTTAGACGTCCATCAAGGCAATGGCAATGCCAGTATCATGGCAGATGAGCCACGCGTTTTTATCTTTAGTATGCATGGCGCAAAGAACTATCCGTTTCGTAAACAAGTATCAGACTTAGATATTGAGCTAGATAACGATACTAGTGATGAGCAATATTTACAGATTTTAGCGCAGACCTTGCCAGAACTGATAACGGATTTTGCACCTGATATGATTTTTTATCAGTCGGCGGTTGATGTACTAGCGACGGATAAATTAGGCAAGCTAGGTTTAACCATAGAAGGCTGCAAGGCGCGTGATGAGTTTGTCCTACGCCAAGCCAAAACTACCAATATTCCAATCGCTATCGTCATGGGCGGCGGTTATTCAGAGGATATTAATGATGTAGTTGAAGCGCATTGCAATACCTTTCGACTGGCGCAGCAGATATTCTTTGATAAGGCGACTGACTAAAATTTAGCATAATTCTATTCTCGCTTCTGCTAAGCCATAAACCACATAATCCCCTGCCAGCCGATACGTATACCAAGTACTGTGAGGATCACTAAGATAAGCTGACGAAAGCGTGCTTGTGGTAGATAACGTCGCAAGCGGATGCCGACTAAGAGCGCGGTGATTGACATGACACTAAGTAAAGCAATCAGTTGCCATTCACCACTGCTTAGTGCCATGATAGGCTCACGTAATACAATGATTTGGGCAATTTTACCCAAGAAATAGCACATATTGCCGACTTTAGCGATAGTATGCTTATCGTTGCTTGCAGACAATAAATACATCATCAATATGGTCGACATAGCATTGGTCGCGCCGCCAATCACGCCTGCACTAAAGCCAACGATGATTAACACAGGCTTGGTAGCAGGTAGACGAAGTTGCTTACCAAGCAAGCTGCTTACGACGTAAAAACCAATAACTGCTGCCAATAACAATAAAATATATGCGCTATCGACCCATAGTAAGAGCTTCGCGCCTAGAATACTACCGAGTAAGCTGGTCAATGCCAGTAACCAATAGCGCCTGCCGTAATAGATGAAATTTTGCCAAATCGTGCGACCACCACCTGCCAGCCAAGTCATCGCATTGAGTAATAACGATGGAAAAATGACTAATACAATAGCATGTGGTAATGGATACATACTGGCAAGCGCGGTAGTAGTCACCAAGGTGATACCTAGGCCACTAATACCGTGTAGTAAGGATGCCAGAGCAAAAATCGCAATGAGCAATAACGTTTGAGTACTATCGCCATCTATCATGTTAGCCCTACTAGTCAATAGTCAAAACTTCATATCTTTTTCGATATGTATTATGCTTATGCAACAAGTAATCATACTAATCGTCACTACAATGCGTACTGTAATGAGCAGCACTGAGCACTAATAAACATTACTAAATACTGTGACGTTGCCAAATCGCCTCACCAATAATCGTCGTTAGCTGCTCAGCAATTTTATCCTTACTCGCTTTATCAAGTATGATGCTATCGTGCTCATAATGTGTGGAGAAAAAAACCTCCATTGCATTGTCATCACTGGCAAAGCCAATATCAGCACGTGAGACGTCATTGCAAGCAATCAAATCTAAATCTTTAGAAAGCAGCTTACCACGAGCATAACGTTCAACATCTTGAGTTTCTGCTGCAAAGCCAACGACAAACAACTCAGGATGAGCAAGCGAAATCGTCGCTAAGATATCAGGGTTTTTGACCAAGCTCAGCGTCATCGAATCTTGGGTTTTTTTAATTTTTTGTGGTGCCGCCTCTTCCGTTCGATAGTCAGCCACCGCAGCGGTGGCGATAAAGATATCAGCCATTTTCATGCTACCGTCATCGATAGCATCAGTATGCTCATCATCGCAATCACAATCGCCATGGTCATGGCTGTGCTCGTGCATATGATCGTGAGAATGATCATGTTCATCTTCAACCATATACTGTAGTGCACTATGCGTGCCTGTCACACACTGCTGCGCGACCGTCAACATCTCTTTAGCTGACAATACATCAATGCGTGTGACATTGAGCGGTGTTGGCAAAGCAACTTTGCCACCAGCAATCAAGATAACGTCTGCACCAGCAGCAACACAGGCACGCGCCAAAGCAAAACCCATTTTCCCCGTAGAATGATTAGACAAATAACGCACCGGGTCAATGGCTTCAACGGTCGGTCCTGCGGTAATCACGACTCTTTTACCTGCCAATAACTGAGGCGTCGTCTGCATTGCTTGAAACAGTAAAATTTCTTCTAATAACTGTTCAGGCTCAGGTAAGCGTCCTGCACCCACATCACCACAAGCTTGCTCACCACTAGCAGGCGCAATGATTTGATAATTCATATCACGCAAGGTTTGCACGTTTAAGTTAACGGCAGGATGCGCCCACATCTGTTGATTCATCGCAGGCGCGATAATGACTGGCGCTGTCGTTGCAAGACAGACCGTGGTCAGTAAATCATCTGCCATACCCATTGCCAGCCGCGCTAACGTATTGGCAGATGCCGGCGCGATGACCATAAGGTCTGCCCATTTTGCAAGCTCGATATGACCCATGCCCGCTTCCGCTTTTTCATCGAGTAACGAGATATGCACCTCATTACCCGTCAAAGCTTGTAGGGTTAGTGGAGTGATAAAAGCCTGTGCACCTGACGTCATAACGACGCGCACCTCAAAGCCTGCCTTGATTAATAGACGGGCGAATACAGCAGATTTATAAGCGGCAATACCGCCAGTGATAGCAAGCAAGATATTTGACATAAGCGTGGCATCAGCAAAAAATTGAAAGATAAAATTGCGCTTATAGTAGCAATTATGCGATAAGTTAGGGAAAGTTTTCTAAATTTATCTCGTCGCAAGTGCATCTTAAGGAATAAGCATGGCAATCAAAGACTGGCATGAGGATGATAGACCGCGTGAGAAGCTATTAAAATTTGGCGCCGCGCACTTATCCGACGCTGAGATATTGGCGATATTTCTGCGCACGGGCACACAGTCGCAGTCAGCCATTGAGCTGGCTCGCCATCTGATCGAGCAATTTGGTAGCCTAGCAGAGCTGTTAGCCGCGCCACAAGAAACTGTCCTTGCTTGTCACGGCATCGGTCCTGCCAAATACGCGCAGATACTCGCCTCACTTGAGATGGGCAGACGCTATTTGGACAGTCAGCTTAAAACGGGTCAAGGACTTGGACGCTCGCAAATGGTCAAAGACTATATCAGCACTCAGTTGCGCGGTGAGCCGCGAGAAGTGTTCGCCGTGCTATGTTTGGACAATGCCTTGAATCTAATCAATTTTGAGATATTGTTTACAGGCGGCATCTCTTCTTGCTCCGTCTGTATAAAGCATGTGCTACGTCATGCGTTAAGCCATGCTGCAAGCCAGCTCATTATTGCTCACAACCATCCGCATACCGATGCTAAGCCATCAACGGCGGATAACTTGTTAACCTATGAGCTCAAAAAAGCTTGTGACCTAATAGATTTGTCTTTGATTGACCATGTCATCGTTGGGCGCAATGAGACTTTATCTTATGCTGAAAACGGTTTAGCGCCTTTTAACTAACGTTTAATGACTCGAATTTGGTTATATACACAAATCTTGATACATATTATCGACACAGCGTAGCGTTTTCGCTCTTGATAGTTATAAACAACTGTTTCATATTGGTAGTTAACTTCATTTTTGGGAGAGCCTTTATTCCCGATGCGAAGTTTTTATTTTATATCAGCTCTATTTGAAATCATTAATGTCAAAAAACTAAAACTATTTTTCACTATAAAAAAGGAAGCTTGGAATATAAAACAACAATCATAGTTATTTCAAACTTTCTTATTCACTTATATTTTGACGCTTTTTTATCAAGCGTTGCAAAGGAGGCAGTTATGGCCATTGGCTTATTTATTTTGGCAGTCATCATTCAATTAGCCATGGTCTTGGCCATCTTTTTGTTGTCATTATCGCGTATCACAGGCAGCATCGTTGCTTTAATCACTGTCCTCGTTACTGCTTTCATCAGTCCATGGTCGCTTATCCTAGGTCTACCCATTGCGCTACTTTGCCTGATGTTGCTGATCACCCCTATTCGTCAAAGCATGATCACCAAGCCTGTTTATAAAGCCTTGGGCGGTGCCATGCCAAGCATGAGTGACACCGAGCGTGAAGCACTTGATGCTGGTACTAGCTGGTGGGAAAAAGAGCTGTTTATGGGCGCGCCTGATTGGGATACGTTTGCAAAATACCCCTATCCAGAATTGTCAGAAGAAGAGCAAAGCTTTATAGATAATGAAGTAGAAGTGCTCTGTGCAATGCTTGATGAGTGGCAAATTCATCATGAAGATAAAGAGCTGTCACCAGAGGCGTGGCGATTTATCAAAGCCAATGGCTTTTTGGGTTTAATTATTCCCAAAGAATATGGTGGATTAGACTTTAGCTCATATGCCCAAAGTCGCGTGATGAGTAAGATTGCCTCACGCTCGCCGACTGCCGCAGTGACTTGTATGGTACCGAACTCGCTTGGTCCTGGTGAGCTATTGATGCATTACGGTACCGATGAGCAAAAGCAGCGCTGGCTACCGGGTCTAGCGAAAGGTGAAGAGGTTCCGTGCTTTGGCTTAACAGGTCCAGAAGCGGGCTCTGATGCAGGTGCGATTCCGGATACTGGTGTGGTTTGTTATGGCATGCATGAAGGCGAGCAAGTGCTGGGCCTGCGCATGAATTTCTCTAAGCGTTGGATTACTTTAGCCCCTATCGCCACAGTAGTAGGTTTGGCATTTAAAATGCATGACCCCGAAGGCTTACTTGGTGATCTTGAAAAAACCGATTATGGTATTACTTGTGCGCTGGTGCCTGCCAGCCACCAAGGGGTCATTATCGGTCCACGCCACAATCCAATCGGTTCGCCATTTATGAATGGGACAGTCGATGGTCAAGATGTCTTTATACCGCTAGATTATATTATTGGTGGAGTGGAAAATGCAGGACGTGGCTGGCGTATGCTGATGGAATGCTTGGGCGTCGGTCGCGGGATCTCATTACCTGCCCTCTCAACCTCAGCCAGTGAAATGAGCTATTTGTCGGTTGGTGCCTTTGCAAAGGTTCGTGAGCAATTTAAAATCTCCGTCGGAAAATTTGAAGGCGTGCAAGATGCCACCAGCCGCATTGCCAGTAATACTTATATGTTAGAAGCTTTTAGGCATCTGGTGACTTGTGGTCTAAACCAAGGTGGTACGCCATCAGTGATGACAGCAATGGCAAAATACTATGCCACTGAGACCATGCGTTCAGTAATTAATGATGGTATGGATGTCGTTGGTGGTCGCGCAGTACAAATGGGACCGCGTAACTTTTTAGCCATTCCTTATCAAGCGATCCCAGTATCAATCACCGTTGAGGGCGCCAACATATTGACGCGCTCGTTGATGATTTTTGGTCAAGGGGCGATGCGCTGTCACCCTTATCTATTCGATGAGTTGCAACTACTACAAAGCGAAGATAAAGAAGGCGCGCTCAAGCAGTTCGACAATTTATTCTTTAAGCATTTGGGCTATACCTTTAATCGCGGTGCGAAGGCGTTCGTCGCAGGCTATGTTGGTGGCAGCAATGATGCGCCAAATTTTGCGGATAATTTTACCCGTCCCTATTACAAAGACATTAACCGCTTAAGCGCAGGCTTTGCTTTAACTGCTGACATGTCTTTAGGGTTATTGGCTGGTGATTTAAAACGCAAAGAGATGCTATCTGGGCGCTTAGCAGACATCCACTCTCATCTATTTATCTGTACAGCTATTTTGCAGTTTTATGAATATGGCAGCAAATCAGTCGCTGAGCGCTTGCATGCTGAAGTGGCGTTAAAAAATAGCCTTTATACTATCCAAGAAGCATTCCTATCTTTATTTGCCAATTTTCCAAATCAGTTTGCAGCCAAATTAGTGAGCTTTGTGACTTTTCCCAGTGGTCGTATCTTTGCCCCAGTGAGTGATGAATTAAAACGCCAACTGGGTGATACGTTTATGGATGATTTTGAAGCAAATCCCTTCCGCGACTATCTTAAAACCATGGTTTATTATAATACTGAGCCGGATGATGTCACAGGGCGTATGGAGCATGCTTATCAAATACTGCTCGAAGTCGAACCCTTATGGCAGAAATTTAAAAAAGCAGAACATAAAGACAGTTTTGAAGGTTTAACTTTTGAAGATCATGTGGTCTATGCCAGTCAAAATGGCGACATTACTGAAGAAGAAGCTGAACAGTTAATAACCTATAATTCTATACGCTATGATTCCTTATTGACCGATACATTTGATAAGCATTTATCAAAAGTGCAAGAACGTGCTAACCCACACAGTTTAGAGAACGCTGTACATAGGCTAACTGACTATGCTGAACTAAAAAGCGATGCTCAGTTAAAAAACAATGCTCAGTTAAATCAGGTATTGAACCCTGATAATCTGCAGCAGACCTCTGAAAATATCGCATCAATTGATTCAATGCCAGACAATAACCAACCAACAGGAGATGCTAACCCTGATCATGGCTATGAGAGTGATGGCGATGTAAAAATGGTCAATGAACAAGATACCGCCAAGGAAATTAATGCACAGACTGATTTTCAGGATTCACATCCTGAAATAGAAGCCCTTGGCTCGCGTCACCGTGATGCAGCATCGCATCTAAATGAACGTATGAGTTATAACCATAGATTAAACAAAGATAAATTTGCTAGCACAAGTAGCGAGCAAGACAATCACGAGCAGCAAACAGAAACCAGTGACCCTACATGGAAAGATGGTTTGCGCCGTGACGAAAACGACAATGTCTAACTAGGATTGATCTACCTATCGCCATTTATCTATATTGATTGAAGCAAGTGAGATGGTCTCATCAGAGTCATCTCGCTTTTTTATTTTACCGCTCATATTATTTTTTTATGCTCCTTCAACAACGCTTCATTCAGTCAAATTCATATGAATTTTTGACAGATGAAAAATCCGAACATACTAATATTGTAATGTCACGTTATTTAAGTCATAAAAAAATCTTGCAGTCTCCCTAACTATTCTTTTATATTGTCCCCCAAAATCTGACTTAAAGGTCAGTTCATATATTTATAGACGTCACAGCAACAGTCATGACAGCAATCTTGCCCTCATATTGAGCGCGCTATTGTGTCTATTGCTGTGCGTAACGGACACCAAGGATAGCGTTTATGTGGAAAAATATGGGTTTGACCGGCAAAATTATTGTTGCCATGGTGCTCGGTATTATACTGGGTCTATTTATAAACTACTCTGGCTTGAACACGGAAGGCAGCTTTGTTAATAATTATGTCACCAACGGTTTTCTTGCCATTGTCGGTAAGCTGTTTGTTAACTCGCTAAAAATGCTCGTCGTACCACTGGTCTTGATTTCACTGATCTGCGGCGTATGCGGTATCGGTGATATTCGTCTATTAGGACGTATTGGTACCAAAACCTTTTTCATCTATATGGTGACGACCGCCCTGGCGATTGCAACTGCTATTGGGCTTGGCGTGCTGTTTGGTATCGGAAAAGGCATGAATATAGCAACAGAGGCGGCGTTTGAAGCTGAGAAAGCGCCACCACTACTCGATGTATTTTCCAATATTATTCCCTCTAACCCCATCAGTGCGATGGCAAACGGCGACATGCTATCGATTATCTTCTTTGCCGTTTTGATTGGTATTAGTATTTTGATGGTAGGAAAACCCGCTAAAGGCTTGGTTCAAAGTTTAGAGCTAATCAATGAAGTCATCTTAAAAATGGTGACTATCATTATGAATCTTGCACCATATGGTGTCTTTGCGCTATTGACCAAAGCCATGGCAGAGCTTGGCTTAGACCTGATTTGGTCATTACTTGGTTATGTTGCGGTACTGGTTGGCTCACTGGCATTCCATTTCTTTGTGACCATGATGATTGTCCTCAAGCTGTCTTCAGGCTTGTCAGTCAGAACGTTTTTGGCAAAAATGCGCGAAGTACAGATTTTTGCTTTTAGTACTTCAAGCTCGAATGCAACGATTCCAATTACCTTGCGTACGGTCACCAAGCGCATGGGTGTTAATAACTCAGTTGCTTCATTCACTATCCCTTTTGGCGCGACGATCAACATGGATGGTACAGCCATCATGCAAGGCACAGCGACCATTTTTATTGCCAATATTTATGGTATTGACTTGGGTATAACTGAGTATTTGACCGTTATTTTGATGTCAGTGCTCGCCTCTGTCGGTACGGCAGGTGTTCCGGGTGTTGGTCTAATCATGCTGTCAATGGTATTTGCCCAAGTCGGTCTACCGATTGAAGGTATTGGTCTTATTTTAGGGGTCGACCGTATCCTTGATATGTTACGTACAGCAGTCAATGTCGGCGGAGATGCTGCGGTGACCGCTATCGTCGCAAAATCAGAAGGTAAAATGGATTTAGCGATTTATAACGATCCTGATGCTGGCTCAAAAGATGTCTTTGACGGTCATATCGATGAGAACAGCGAACGCGAATTCTCTGAAGTCTTTAGCGATGGCATTATGGGCAGCGAGTATGACGATGTTAAGCGCGGCTAATCGTGATCAGTGATTGCCTATAAATAAGTCATAAAAAAACCTCAGCCGATTGGTCTGAGGTTTTTTTATGCAGCAAGTGCGTTTTTAGACCAAGAGTTGCATTCTTCTTGATCAATCTACCCTCCACTAACCGAGTACATATTTAGTCACCATCACAAGACAAACCAATACAATCATGGGACGAATGAGTCTACTGCCGCCTTTTACTACCATATGCGAGCCAAAATACGCCCCTATAGTTTGCCCTACCATCATCGCCAGCCCTACTGTCCACAATACATTACCGCCCAATATAAAGAAGATTAATGAGCCAATATTGGTCGATAAATTCAGTACCTTTGCCGCACCAGTTGCTTCGATAATTTTTCGACCACGTAATGCCACATTGCCAAGCGCAAAAAACATACCCGTCCCAGGTCCCATATAGCCGTCATAAAAACCAATTAAAGGGGCGGCAATTTTTTGCCAAGTACCTTCTGAGATACGAGGGGCAGCTTCCACTTCACCAAGTTTGGGGGCAAACAAAGTATAGATACCAATGGCTGCAATCAAAAATGGAATCAGCTTTTCTAACAAGTCAGGTGGCGATAACTGCACCGCGATTGAGCCAAAGATAGAGCCAATAAAAGCCGCAATAATCGCTGTTTTAATATTCTTGGGTTTGACCACACCCTTTCTAATCATCGTAATAGACGCCGCTAGTGCCCCTGATGCTGCTTGTAGCTTATTGGTACCCAATGTCAATACAGGCGGAATATTGGCAAGTAGCATGGCAGGAATAGTCAACAAACCACCGCCACCAGCAATAGCATCGATAAAACCTGCCAACGCGGCTACAGCGGTCAACATTAAAATAACTTCAATAGAAAGGGATACGTCCATGACACTGACCTGCAAAATTTATGATATAAGAGACACAAGCCTTAAAACATTCAACCAATGCTACTTCTTAGCAGCATTTTTTTAGCAATACTTTTTGATAGTATTTGTTTAAAAACGCTCATTTAAAAGTAGTTGGATGAATATCAGGCAAAAAATATGGATAGATAATGTGTATATTATTTTGATAACGGCTAATGCTATAAGAGTCAAATCCGATGCTAACCGTTACGTAAAGCGGCTTATTATAAAGATAAAACTGCGAAAAAAGCCATAACCCTAGCAAAGTCTGCTAGATTTATCGCACAAGGTACTTTAAAAACAGCTTTTTTCGTCATGAAGCTTTCAAGTTAAAAGGTAAAACCGGTAACCTATTTCATTTGTTTATATGAATAAGAATATGAGAAACTAGGGATATACATCTATTACACTGGTATTATAAACATCAGTGCTAACAAAGACTCGTCCCCATATGTGGTCGCGTACTTAAGGCGGAGCCATTACAGACATACAAGAATACTTGAGCTTTTGAATACTTTCGCACGTTTTATTTGGTTAATGAGGACAATATGGCAATACATAAAATCAGAGCGTTTTTTAATCTCGAGGCTTCGGGCGGTATCGTCCTAGCGCTGGCAGCTATCGCAGCAATGATTATTGCTAATACTTCTCTAAATACGTGGTACGAATCCTTTATTCACGCACCTGTCGCTATTCAAATTGGCAGCTTCTCAATCGCCAAAGATGCGCATCATTGGATTAATGATGGCTTGATGGCAGTGTTCTTCTTTTTAGTGGGACTTGAGCTTAAGCGTGAAGTGTTAATCGGCGAGCTGTCCAATGTAAAGCAAATTATCTTGCCAGCAGGGGCGGCTCTTGGCGGCATGATCATGCCAGCCATCGTCTATCTGTTTTTTAACTATAATGAACCTGAGTTTTGGCGAGGTTGGGCGATTCCTGCCGCAACCGATATCGCCTTTGCTCTTGGTATTTTGAGCTTACTTGGTAATCGCGTACCTAACTCATTAAAAGTATTCTTAGTCTCAATTGCTATCTTTGATGATATCGGCGCGATTATTATCATTGCTTTATTTTATACCAATGATTTATCGCTTGGTTCACTGGCTATCGCGGGCTTATGTCTGCCGTTTTTATATCTGCTTAATCGCCGTAACGTTACTAGCATAACTCCTTATTTGCTAATTGGCGTTATCATGTGGGTTGCCGTACTCAAATCCGGTATCCATGCAACATTAGCTGGGGTTGTATTGGCGCTATTTATTCCTTTATTTGATCGCACTGACCCTGAGCATTCCCCGCTTGAAGAGCTTGAGCACGACCTACAAAACACCGTTTCTTACGGTATCCTGCCATTGTTTGCTTTTGCCAATGCGGGCATTTCGCTTAAGGGCGCAGGGTTTGGTGAGCTGTTTCATTCTGTGCCGCTTGGTATTGCCGCCGGACTGTTCATCGGTAAACAAGTAGGCGTCATGCTGATGTGCTGGTTAATCTTTAAACTGGGCATTTCTACTATGCCAAAAGGCATGAACTTTAAGCAAATCTACGGCGCAGCATTGTTATGTGGTGTGGGCTTTACCATGAGTTTGTTTATCGGTGGGCTTGCATTTGCCGGTGAGACACCATTATTTGATGAGCGTTTGGGTATCATTATGGGTTCAATCGTCTCTGGTATCGCAGGTTATATGATGCTCAAAGCCACTTTAAAAGATGAGGTTAATGTAACCTCTGTAGACTTGACGCGCCATTCTTAATAAAAGATTGAGCTACTTTATTCCAAAATAGCTCAATCAACTTAATAAAAAGCAGTTGATACAGAGTTGCTTATAAATATGGATTCCATCGACATCTCTAAAAAAATCGCTAAAACAAGTACCGCCAGTGCTCGGCGAGGTGCAGGCTGTCATCAAGCGCCTGTTTCTTATCAGCGTCATGGACGCACCACTGCCATTGATGACCATAGTGATCTGCAAGTATTAAAACGCATTAAGCGCTATCTACTGCCAAAAGACTTTGTCATATCGCAAAATTTGTTAGAGGAAATAGTTGCAGGCTACGATATTGGCGATCCAATAGCAGATGATCTAGCCTCTGATGGCATTCGTTTTGCCAAGCCATTACAGCAGTTTATTCTTGATAAGAAAGCGGACTCTAACCTCAAGAATAATTCCTCATTCAACGCATTAACTGAACAATTTAGTCGCCATCCCGATTGGTTTGATCCTAAGCTTGCCCAAATCGGCGCGGTTGCCTATCGCCGTTATCCACTGATGCTGATTTGGTTGTTGCGTAATGTGGCCCTCATGGCAGGCTATAGTATCCCTGCCTTATCGCTACCGCTGATTCAGACTGGCGCACTGATGCATGACGCTTTACCAAGATTGATGCGTACCTACGCCTATATCTTGGCGGTCTCTGAGCACCCTCAATTGCATTTAGATTCAGAGCATAGAAAACCTAATATTGAACGAGTATTGGCTATCGGCTCTGAAGGTTGGCAGCAATCCATTAAAGTACGTCAAATACATACCTCAGTACGACAGAACTTGCTCAAAGGTAAAGGCAATGCTGCTAAAGGCGTCATACCAGATGCCAACCAACATCACAACCCAGATGGCAGCTGGAATACTGCATATTGGGGTATTCCTATCAATCAAACCGATATGATTGCTACTCATTTGCAGTTTTCACTGTTGATTATGCGCGGATTAAGATTACTTGGCGCCCGTATTAGCACTGAGGAAGCAGAAGGCATTTTGCATTTATGGAATCTTGCCAGTTATTGGATGGGAGTTGATTTGCAGCGACTGCCAAAGGATGAAGCCGCCTATTGGGAATGGCTCTATACCTATTTGTCGATTCAGCAGCTTGATTTTAAAATGGGACGACCACTGGCAAAAGCCCTGCATGATTTGCCACGTCAGCTGATGGGTGAGGACAATCGCCGTGGGCGTTTTGTTGAGATGGTCAATGCCAGCGTGACCCGTACCTTGGTTGGTGATGATATTGGCGATGGGCTAAACCTACCAAAATCAAAAATACGCTTTGGCGTATTGTCTTCCGTGCCGATTCTATTTGCCCTCGATACTGCCCGTCAACACAATAGTAGAGTCGCCAACAAGCTAGAAGCATTTCGTGCTAAACGCCAAGACAATATGAACTGGTGGTTAAAGAAAAATGATGAGTATTATAAATAGAATGCATTCATTCATTATCACTAACGTTTATAATAACTATCTTCCTTCGCCAAAAACATGATTATTAGCGAGTGTCTAACATTTCTATGATCGAGTGTCTTGTATGCGGTAATACCACTCTAGCTGCCGATCAAAGCCTGTTTCTAATAAACTGGCAATGACTCGTCCCGTCAGACCCCACACTGTTTCGCCATCTACTTGCCAGCTCGGTGTCAGTAGCGTTGCTGCCTGATCTTGCAATGTATATTCTATAGAATATTCGACTGTCGGCTGAGTTAATAAAGTCTCAAAATCTGCCCAAAAAATGCGTGATATCTCCCCAAGCTCTGGCACCAAAAGCAGATCTGGCGCAATCAGCGCCACAATAGGACGTACACTCATACCACTTTTAGAGGTTTGGATAGGCAGTTGACCAAGCAGCTGAACTTTATTAGGCGGTAGCGCAGTTTCCTCGCAAGCCTCACGTAGGGCGGTAACGACATTGTTACCATCACCTACTTCATGTTTGCCACCAGCACAGGATACCTCGCCAGCATGACTATTCATATGAGCAGCGCGGCGAGTCAGCAGCAGCTTAGGATGGCGCTCATGAGTGATAGCGACCAAGATAGAGGCATCGGCGATTGGGGTTTGATAAAGACTATTTAAAATACGGGCACTGCGCGAATGGTCGTGAGAGTCATAAAGTGCGGGACTAGCAATAGCCTTTAAGGTCTCGTGCTGCACCCGTTCAGCCAACTTCCTGATCGTGGGATAACGTATAAAATCTGGTACAGCGACTGTCATTTCATCAAAACGTACGGACTGTGAGGGATTTAGCATTATAATTGCCCTGTATTTTTATCAGTATTAGCCATCAAAACGTTGAATGGTTGCAGCAAGCAGATTGCGACAACCGTCAGATAGACATGATCTTTTATCATTGTACGACTGCAATTGGTCCTCATGGATCAAGGGTGTCATTCATATATTATTTAGGAAATGCTCGTGGATAAGATTTTTTCATTACATAAAATGCAGGGCAAAACTGATGATTGCCCGCAAAGATTGCCATTAGTCATCATTGCCATTGCTTGGGCTGGCGGAACATTTGCCACTGCTGTATTGGCATTACTGGGAAATTGGCAAAATATCGCGATGATTTTGGGCTCATTTGGCGCCAGCTGCCTGCTTATTTTTGCTTATCCAGAAAGCCCTTTTGCTCAGCCAAGAAACATTGTCGGTGGTCATCTTATTACTACCTTTACTGGCTTAGCTTTTATGTCTTTATTTGGGGTTGAGTGGTGGAGCTTGTCCCTTGCCGTTGGTACGGCAATTGCTCTCATGTTACTGCTGCGCGTACCGCATCCACCTGCAGGCTCCAATCCATTGATTGTGATGCTCGGCGGCGTAAAGTGGCATTTTTTGCTCACTCCGACGCTAGTAGGTGCCCTTGCCTTAGTAGTGGTAGCGCTCATTTACAACAACATTGGTCGTGGCAGACACTACCCGCGCTATTGGTAACATAGTCAATTTAAAGTAGAGTCCCTTATAGCCTAGCGCAATCTGATAATAACTGCATACCTTTTGTGTGACTGATAGGCTTGGTCTATTCTGTTAGCACACAAGGAATTCCAACGGTGATTCAACTCACAAAATACGCTGTTATTATTATCATTGCCAGTATGAGGAAGATTTGTGCTATCTTAATATAAAGGGCGATTGTCAGATAATAATCTGATATTCGATAGCCCTAGTATCTGATACAACAATAATTATAAATCTTAAAGTTATACGTCTTAAAGTAACCTTATCTCTCTCATTTCATTATATAAGGCAGTCAATATGCGCTATTGTCTACAATGCGGTTGTGAAGCAGAACGCAAAATACCAGCTACGGATAATATACCGCGTTTGGTATGCCCAAACTGTCATTATATTCATTATGAAAACCCAAAGATAATCTGTGGTTCACTGGTCGTCCATAAACATCGGGTGCTGCTCTGTCGACGCGCAATCGAGCCGCAGTATGGCTTATGGACGTTACCTGCAGGCTTTATGGAAAACGGCGAAACCATGGCCGAAGGTGCCGCGCGTGAGAGCTTTGAAGAGGCTGACGCGGTCGTGATCAATCCACATTTATATTGCTTGTATGACATTCCAGATATTGGTCAAATCTATAGCATCTATATCACCGAACTAAAAGACGGTGCTTATGGTATCGGCTCTGAAAGTCTTGATTGTGCGTTATTCACAGAAGAAGACATTCCTTGGGATAAGCTTGCGTTTGAAGCGGTACGCCGTACCCTAAAAAGCTATTTTGCAGACCGTCAACATTACGACAGTTATGATCAATTCCCAATTCATCAAGAGATCATTGGTAAAGACCAAGCCATTAAGCGCTATTAATAACGAAGCTCGCTAAAAAGCTGACTTACAAAAGCAAGTAGTAAAGACCGTTGATAAGAATTAAGCTCAAATCTTATCAATGGTTTTTTATTGCCTAATGTTAACCGCTTAAGCTAAGTCGCGAGGATACCATGCTGACACTACAACACTCTTTTGCCCTATTACCGCTAACTTTAGCCCTAGGGCTGACGAGTGTAAGCGGTCATGCTGAAAGCACCCCTTTAACCGCTAAGGAATCAGACCCGCAAACGCTCGGCTGGATGCAAGGTTTCCCGCCTCCAAAAGACAAGCTAATCACTCAACCACAGTCGGACTTTTTTAGCTTTCCCAAACTGCGTTGGACAGTCTGTCATATTCGAGAGCTAATGCCCACTACCGAAGTCAGTCGCGGTATCGGTGCACCATCCAAACTTGACTATGCACTCGATAAAAATATTGATGCCATTACCTTTACCCCAACCAATAGCAAACGCCCTATGACATGGCGGCAGTCACTTGATGCCAACTATACAGACGGCATTATGATCATGCATCATGGCAAGGTCGTCTATGAGCGTCAAAATGGTTGCCTCAATGAGCTGGGTAATCACGCCGCAATGTCGATGACCAAGTCAATGACAGGATTATTAGCAGAAATCCTCGTCACCGAAGGTAAGCTTGATGATAAGGCATTGGTTGCCTCTATTATTCCTGAGCTGGCAAAAAGTGGCTTTGGCGATGCCACCGTACGCCAAGTGATGGATATGACCACGGCGCTCGATTATAGTGAAGACTATGCCGATCCTGACGCAGACATCTGGAAGTATTCAGAAGCGGCAAGCCCGTTACCAAAACCCAAAGGCTATAGCGGACCCAATGGCTATTTTGAATATCTGCAAACGGTACCTAAAAAGGGCGAGCACGGTGTAGAGTTTAACTATCGAACCATCAATAGTGATGCACTCGGCTGGATTATTTCACGCACCACTGGCAAGGCAATCGATGACCTGCTCTCTGAACGTATCTGGCAAAAAATCGGTGCCGAACAAAGCGCGTATATGACGGTCGATGCTAAGGGTACGCCGTTTGCTGGCGGCGGCATCAGTGCAGGTTTGCATGATATGGCACGTATTGGCAGCTTGATGCTCAATAAAGGCGAGATGAATGGTGAGCGCTTATTCCCAACAGCGGTAGTCGATAATATCGAAGCTGGCGGTGATAAAGGCGCATTTGCAAAAGCGGGCTATAAACAGCTCAATAATGGCAGCTATAAAAGTATGTGGTGGCTGTTTAATAATCCCACGCCTATTTATGCAGCACGTGGCGTCCACGGTCAAACGGTCTATGTTGATCCAGCAGCCGATATGGTCATCGTTCGCTTTTCCTCATACCCTGAAGCCAGTAATGGTAAAATCGACCCAACTTCGCTACCTGCCTATAAAGCAGTCGCTAATTACTTAATTAAAAAGTAAGCCTTTTAAAAATAATGCCTAAAGATAAAAACCGCCGCTTTCATTTTAGTGAAAGCGGCGGTTTTTTATATAGATACTGATTTTTTACAAGTTAAAAGCTAGCTTTTAATTTTACAGACTTTAAAGCCAAGCTCTTGTACTGCTGCTTCTTTATCATAAGGCGCTAATACCGCGCGGACATGCTTTTGCCCTTGCAGGTATTGCTTAGCAACACGTTGCAAGTCAGCTACTGTTACAGCCAAAATTGCTGCACGCATTTTACGTTGCCAGTCAACACCGCGATGATGCAAATCAGCGAAGCAGGCTTTAATTGCCTCACCTGCTGGAGAGCCTGGCTTATCCATTCCTGAGATAATACCTAAGATAGCTTCTTCTAACTGCTCATCGGTTTGCGGTTCATTCAACAGCCATTCGATACTGGCATCGAAATGGGCAAAAGTTTCAGCACACTGTGGATCGCGATAGCTAAAGAACTTAAAGGCACAAGCATTGGCATCGTAGCCCGCACCACCGCCATAAGCACCGCCGCGCTCACGAATGGCGCTATGCAGATAGCCATTGCGCAGGTAAGGCGCTAATACCATCAGGGCTACCGTATCAGGATGATCAGCCGTAGGAACGGTATAAGCACTGGCATTATGATAGACATTGGTTGGAACCAGCCATGCCAAGTCTTCAACATCGAGCGCCACATCACTTTCTAGAGCTTTGACCGCGTCTTTCTCCCCATTTAACGCTGTATCAAGTTGCAATTCGGCAAACTCACTTGGAATATTGGCTTCGATACTCGCATCAACATTTTTTAACTGCGCTGCAATTTTTGGCGCTTGGCTGTCTTTCCAACTCTCAACGATTAAATTACTCAAGCGTTCAGTTTGTTCGGCTTCGCAAATAATAACCGCGTGCTTAGGCAAACTAATCAAACGCTGATGTAAGTCCATCAAACTCGTCGCAAGCTTATCCCACTGTGCATCATCGCTACTGGCATGGGTTAAGAAGTCTTTTAGCGCATTCAATGCTGGTAGACCACTGCGTACATATTCTAACTGCGCTTGACGACTCATGCCGCGACTAGCCGTTTGCATGGCATAAGAATGCCCTGAACCAGCAAGGTTTGATTGCCAACCTGCTTGACGCTGCTGCAAGATTTCTTTGATACGGTCATGTTCAGTGAATACGCTATGTTCCATGACTTCTTTCAGCAAATCAATCGCTTCAGGTTTACGATTCAGCGCGCGCGTTGCCACCACAAAGTAGCTGCTAATCGCTTGGCTGTCATCGACATTGGTACGTTGGCTGATACGAGCCGTCACACCTGATGAATGCGCCGCTTGTTTGGCCTGCATTTCATGGGCACTAAGAGAATCTGTACCTAGCTCTGATAACAAGCTTAAATAAATAGGCAATAATGGATGATTAATCACTTCATTAACCGGTAGCTCGCTTGTATCCTGATTACCAATCTCATCGGTTAACGGTACGATGATTTGATAATAATACAAGCCGTTAGTGCCCGCTTCATATTCAAATAACGTACTTTCTTTGCCGCTTAAATTCACTTGTTTTTGCGTGCCTTGCTTAAAGCTGATATCGGTCGGGACATCTTCTAAGCCAACTTTTGGCAATAAACTTAAATCATCAGGTGCTGCTTGGCGCGCTGCCAAATCTAAAGCCTGTTGCTTTAAGATAGCTTTATCATCAGCGGTCAAATCCATCGCAATCGTATCAAGACGGGTTTGCTCGGCTGCTGCCAAACGGGCTGTTTTTTCACTATCAGGCGTCATGGTCACGCGCACACGATGCTGATTATCAAGCAAATGGATTTTGATTAAATTTGGCAGCCACTGCGCATCTTTTACTTGCTCACGTAGCCACTGCAAATGCTCATCAACTTCCCAGACATCGATAGGATTACCATCATGAATCGCGGTACTAAATCCTTCTAGCATCAGATTTAGACCATAAGGCATGCTATCGCCGCCGATATGACGCTGATCAATCTCGATTTGATGCAAGATAGTTTCAATGGTTTCATCATCAATCGGTTTGCTAGCAACCTCCTTAAGCAAATCAATAATACCCTGCTCTACTGCTTCAGCATGTTCAGGGTTTGAACCGCGCAGACCGGTATAAAAGACCATCTCATAATGACTGTCATCCAGACCTAGTAGCGGACTTGGCGCTTTGCCTAGTGGGTGGCTATCTAAATAGGCACGTAACGGCGAGCCAGCATGTTCAATCAATACGCCTTCTAAGAGACGCAGTGCTAAACGCTGCTTCGGATCAGTAATCGATGGTAATAACCACGCAACCACATGATGGGTTTGGTCAGGACCGGCTTCGTCAGCAGTATAAGTATCGACCGCACTAATCGGTGCAGACAGACGCTGCTCTGGACGCGAAACATGTTTTTTACCTGCTTCAAACTGAATCAAAGCATCGTCATGGATTTTTGCTTGCGTTTCAGCGACTGGAATATTACCAAAGCTCATAATCACACTGTTTGACGGATGATAATGGCTCTGATGGAATTCAACCAGCTCATTATGAGTCAAGTCTGGGATATCAGCAGGATCACCGCCCGAATTATAGTGATAGGTCGTTGTTGGGAACAGATGATGGGCGACCGTATGATACAACTGGTCAATCTCGCCACTCATTGCGCCTTTCATTTCATTAAAAACGATACCCTTAAATTGCGGCTTGTCATTTTCGTCTAACTCAACACGGATGCCTTCTTGGGCAAAATCAAGCGGGTGAATATTGGGGAAAAATGACGCATCAAGATAAACGGCAAGCAAATTAAAGTAGTCGTTTTTATTTTGCGTGGCATACGGATACGCTGTCCAATCGGCAGCGGTCATCGCATTCATAAAGGTATTTAATGAGCGCTTAATCATCGAAAAGAACGGATCACGAACGGGGAACTTTTCAGAGCCACATAATGCGACGTGCTCTAAAATATGCGCCTCACCTTTTGAATCCATCGGCTGGGTACGAAAGCCAACCAAAAAGGCATTTTCATCACTCGGATGCGCCAAGTGATAATGCATCGCTCCGGTTTTGATATGCTGACTGATAAGCACATCCATCGATAATGCATCGATATGGCGGTGCTCAATCAGCTCAAAGGCAGGATGCAGGGTTAAATCAGCAGTAAATAGCGTGTCAGTCATGGTTATCCTTATGCATTAATTACTTCAGTATCATCTTAGCCAATAACCAAGGCATGAAATCGATATCAGCAATTAAAATAGTAAAATTTATATTTATAAAAAGATCGCTTTGAATAAACAATTAAAGTTATCAAAGCCTCATAGGTCATCTTCGAATTGAATGGCATTTATCAGCTAAAAAGAATTTGCCTAACGACAGTAGATGGGGCTAATACGCTAGTAAGTCAAGACAGTGGGTGGAGAAAAACACTAAGTCATCAAGAATAATGGATAAAGATAGCGCCCGATTTAACAAAGCCTACTTAACAGCAGTCATTAGTAGTGCTATAGTTAAAATCATCTGCCACAAGGAAGGAGCCGCTCATGAGTTACCAACATATTTTATTGGTCACCGACTTACTATCCGACGCTGACTTGGTTGCTCAAAAAGCCAAGCGTATCGTTGATAATCGTCCTGACTCCAAATTATCGGTATTACATATCGTAAAAGATACCATGGTTGGCTTTGGCTACGAGCTGGTGCCTGCCTCAAGCTTATATGATGAGATTGATGATGAGCGTTGCCAAGAAGCGCGTGCAAAACTGGCGCAGTTTTTGGATCGTAATGACTTACATGTGGTCAACTCTGAAGTGACAACTGCCATCTCAAATAGTGAAGGTATCGTCAACTATTGCCATAAGAATGATGTTGATTTATTGGTTATTGGTCGTCATGAACGTCATGGCATCGCAGCTTGGCTTAGCGGCGCAACGGCAGATAATATCTTGCCAAATGTACCTTGTGACAGCTTAGTTGTGAGACTTGATAAGCCGGTCAATAAATAAGTGTAAGCATAGAATTAATACAGTCGATACTAAATAAGGTGAATGCACTTTATTATAGGGCGAAACTGGTACAAATTTTTCTTGCTTGCTGTGGCTGCGCCGACAGAGGCTACAAAAAATTTATTCCAGTTTCGCTATATTTTTTAATACGGAATTGACTATAGCTACCTTTAAACACGATCCTCTTGAATAATATCAATAAAGCTTTGCCAAATCGGGCTTTGATGGCGCGCTTTATGCCATACCAGCCACCATGTACGTGACAAATCAATTCCTGCAACCTGTACTTGTACCAGCTTCCCTGTTGCAAGCTCTGCTTCAATGACGTGCTGTGACAGGCACCCAAGTCCAATATCAGCGCTGACCATATGCTTAATCGCCTCCGACTGCTGTATTGCCATAATCACCTCAGCATTGGGCAAATGCTGCAATAATTGCTCATCAATGATCTGCCGCGTACCAGACCCCGCTTCTCGTACCAATAGTGGTAGCGTTGATAGTTGCTCAATACTCAGCTCATAGCAATCATTTGCATCGTTGTAATAACCTACATCGGTCAACCATTTGCTGTTGTGCTTAGCAAAAATCATCAATGTATCAGTGCGCCACACGCGCTGCTCAATCACCTTCATATCTACTGGGCGCGGCATACCTTCGACTAAAGCAATATCAATATTTAGTTGCTCAACTTCTGCTACTACCTCTTGAGTATTGGCAATATACATATCAACATCTGCATCTGGCAGCGCCTCATAGAGCTTAGCAAGCAGCGGCGGCAGTACGTAATTGCCAATAGTCGTACTAGCACCAATATGGATCTGCCCTGCTTGGTGCTTATGATAATGCTCTAGTGTCAACGACTGCCCTAAGATAGCTTGAGCTTGTATATAAATAGGATGGGCATTGGGGTGCTGATTGAGCCTACGCCCAACGCGCTCAAACAATGGCATTTGCAGCCTTGCTTCTAATTCTGTCAACGCACTACTGACCGCCGACTGCGATAAATGCAGCGCTTCACTGGCACGACTGGTACTACCTGTTTGATAAATACTGACAAACACTGATAATTGTTTGAGAGTAATCTTTGGTAATCCCTGCATGGCTTTTTTCATAATTTCTCGGACATCCTATCTTATTGATATAACCTAAAAACCATCTGTTATTTTAAAAACCCTCTATTATCTAAAAAACTATTTTTTCAACTCTAAGACTTTCCATTAACCTATTAAATCGATAGTTTGTATCTAATTAATCTGTTTTTATTATAGATTGGTCTATCTTATAATGTCTATTCATAAGCTTATGCTTATTTCGATTATAGATAATAGGACAGTCAGTTATGTACGCCTTGACCCAATCAGTGAACAACTATTTTCCACGCAGCGGCCATCTAGCAGGGCTCATCGTCGTGCTGATGGGCAGTCTATTTTGTTTATGGCTCAATACTAGTGTAAACACATGGACAAATGGGCGCATCGTAGGACTGTCATCACTGACGCTGGCGATTTTAATCGGGATGATACTTGGCAATACGGTCTATACCAATTTTGCTAAGCGTTTAAATGAAGGGGTTTGTTTTGCTAAAGGGCAGATTTTACGACTCGCCATTATGTTTTATGGTTTTAAACTAACAGTGACACAAGTTGCTAGCGTAGGTATGCCAGCAGTTATGACGGATGCACTGGTGCTAACATCGACTTTTTTATTGACCTATTGGATAGGTACCAAATTATTAAAAGTCGATAAACAAACCGTGCTATTGATAGGCTCAGGTGCCAGTATTTGCGGTGCTGCCGCCGTCATCGCCGCCGACCCAATCGTCAAAGCAGAAGCGCATAAAGTCACTATTGCAGTTGCAACGGTCGTAGTATTTGGCACCATTGCGATGCTGCTCTACCCCTTTCTTTATCATCTCGGTTGGTTGCAACCGTGGTTAAGTGCTCAGCAGTACGGAGTTTATACGGGTTCAACCATTCATGAAGTGGCGCAAGTCGTCGTCGCTGGTAACGCAGTCAGTCCCGGAGTGGGTGATACAGCTGTTGTCACCAAGATGATTCGGGTCATGATGCTCGCCCCTTTCTTACTGGTATTGTCTTTTGCTCTGACCAAAGGCTGTAGCGAAAATGGTGAAAGTGCTTCATTTATGAGCCGTATTAAAGAAGTCAAAGTCCCTTGGTTTGCCTTTATATTCATTGCCATCGTCTTACTGCACACTTGGGTACCGATGACCGCAAGCTTTGAGCGTAGTATGGTCATGCTAGATGATGTGCTGCTCACGATGGCAATGTTTGCACTGGGCTTAACTACGCATCTGAGCGCTATTAAACAAGCTGGCGTTAAACCTCTTATCTTAGGGGCAATTATGTTTGCTTGGCTGATCGTTGGAGGTGGATTTATTAATATTGGTATTAGCTTGATTGGCTAAAGTAAACTACCAAACATCCTATCCGTTCGTTATCATCCTTGCTATGAGTTATATAGATCAAAAATGCCGACAACCAGCATAGTCATCGGCATTTTTGGTTCATTGTCTGATTTAAAAGCCAATCAACATAAAGCGCACGTTATAGATATTAAGCTATTAATTGCAAATAGCTTATACTAAATCGTGGACGAAAAAAAACGAACCCGAAGGTTCGCTTTTTTTTCATCTTGCTCTAAGCGTCTATAAAGACAGATTAGATAGCAACGATGTTATGGGCTTGTGGGCCTTTTTGACCTTGAGTTACAGTGAACTCAACTTCTTGGCCTTCAGCTAAAGTTTTGAAGCCTGAACCAGTGATTTCGCTGTAATGAGCAAAAACGTCTGCGCCAGTTTCTGGAGCGATAAAACCAAAGCCTTTAGCTTCGTTGAACCACTTAACTGTACCTTTTTGAGTATCTGACATATTGATAATCCTACTTTTAAATTTATTAATGGTCTAGTGACCGGTAACGCTTGCAAATAGCTACTGAACGATAAATATTAAAACGAAGGATTATAACTAATACTACGAGGTAATGATTTGGTGCAGAACTGCTCTTAAGCTTGGAAGTATTATAAGGGCAAGATCCCATTTTCGCAAGTCTTATCTTAGATTTCATGTAACCAAAGCCACTTTTTGACTGTTTTTCGTCCTAAAATCAACGCATTTTAGGCATTTGGCAAACGGAACAAATAGACCGCCACCCCAGTACAGACCGTGGCTACCAGCCAAGCTACCCACATCATATCAGCAGGAATGTTAAAAAATAACATTGTTGTTGAAATTGCCATCATTATCGTCGCTAGCCACTTGCCATATAAAGGTACAGCATGGCGATCCTCCCAATCTCGGACGAATTTACCAAAATATTTATGATTAATCAGCCAAAAATGAAAGCGTCGTGAGCTACGCGCCCAGCACCCTGCCGCTAGTAAGATAAAAGGTGCGGTCGGCATGACAGGTAATAATACGCCAATGATACCCAAGGCAAAAAACAACCAACCAAATATCAAAAACATCCAACGCACCGTTGGATTGTTATGTTGATTGGTCTTGGGTCGGTAATAAAAAGATTTTTTTAATTGAGTCATGATAGTTTTATCAGTCAGTGTGAGACATTAGGTCATCAGGTATGGACTACCTATATAAGTTATCAAAGATAAAGAAATTGAAACCTAGGTTCAAGACTGATTTTGCACGGTTTTGCTACCGATACGTAGCTTGTTTAGCAGTTAGGTAAATATCGGCCACTATTCACTATGGTTTGGCAGGATAGCTTTCCCAGTAGTCTGCGATTGCCTTTGGAAAACAGTATTCTTTTGGCATCACTGTAATGGCAATAGGTACTAATATGGATTTGGTCACACCGCCGATACTGTCACAAGTGGCATCGGTAGGTACGTCATAATAAATCACGCGCAAGGTATTTTGCGGACAAAGGTCTGAGCACTGGAATGATTTGATCACTGCAATACCATGATGATAGCCAATGACCCACTGCTGTGCGCCTTCGGTTGGCGCTGATTCTTTTTGCTGGGCAGCTCGAATAAGATCAGCATCTGTTAAGGTGTTTTCATTGGTAGGTAAAGAGACGCAAGCGCTTAGACTTAAAAACAAAGCACTTAAAGTGAGGGCTTTTGTAGTTGATGTTGTTTTCATGGTGAACGTCCTTGTTTAAACTAGATCATGTGCATCTCTATTGGGCTTTGGCGTGTGAATTTGAGCGTGATTAGTGCGGTATCATCAATAGCAAGGTTGCTTAAAGGCGCGCGTTGTCCGACGGTGAGATGGTTCATGGAATACTCAATTATAGAAAATTATTTGTACAAAACATTGTGTTAGTACACTAAGCGTGATTCTCTATTCTTTTATATGTAAAGCGTGATGAAACATCTTATGTACTTTAGCCCACTTTGCTTTTCTACAATCCATATTTGATTTGTATGAGACATCTTTAAATGACCAATCAAAACTATCAGGATAATCCTCAGATAGCCCTATCAGTCCAGTTCTATAAAAACAACTAATAATCTCATTTCTAAAATCAGTTATATCGCTACTATCTTGTTCCCAATACTGTTGTAAAGAAGAAGATATAGAATCTTTGATGTTGTTTTTTTCTAAGTCTTGGTATATTTTTATGATCACTTCATCATTAATACGTTCTCTTAACTCATCAGCTGACATCTGCTCATTTGGTATATCCAAAAGTATAGGCACTAGGTATTCAAGTGAAGGGAAAATATCGTACCATTCTTCATATAAAGCTTTTAGCCTATCACGCGAGTATTCCTTTTCTGCATTAACAATAGCACCCCAATCTACTGAAACCTTGTTTACTGAGTTAGATAAACAATAGTTCACCAACTGAAGAATGTCTCTTGGACGCAAGAAAGTTCGTTGTATTAAGTATGACCATGCATCTCCCTTCTTATTCTTTGCTGGAAATATATCTTCAAATACAACACTGTCCTTAGTATATTTTTTTTGGTACAGAAACTGTATTCTCTTATCTACAATCTCTTTCAAATCATCTTCTTCCCATCGAAGTTTATAGATTAAAGATTGTAATTTATCTTCTTGAAAGCCGTTAGATCTAGTCTTTTCTAAAGTTAACTGATATAGATCTACTCTTAGTGAAACAATTATCTTTACATTATTGATATTTCTAAAATGTCTTATCTCTTCGATTAATGCTTTAATTAAATCATACTTAATATCTATAGATGCCCAATTTTCATCCATTTTATCGATAAGAAGAAAATAAGTATTTTTATTATCACTAAAGATATAATCATTCATCAGCTTAATAACATTAGACAAGTCAGATATCTGAATACTATTAATTATTTTCTGTGCCCTATTTTGAACTTCAATTTTCTTTTCCTCACTCAGCTCCTTCGCGCCTTCTAATGTAATGTTGACTATTGGATTCTCGCTCTCAAACCCTGCTTTAATATCTGTAGTTAAAGTTCTAACTATTTCTTTGATATTTTCATCTGTTTCTATCCAATACTTATCTGACCACTTTTTTAGGTAATCAAAGGCTACTCTCTCTTGAGGCTTTTTGATTATATTTGCTAACTCATTTATGAAATTAGATAGTTTATTATTACTGTTCCACTGTGGATATTTTAGCTTGATGAATTCTACAGTAATTATATGTCTCCATAAATACTTGTAAAATATCTCCAAATTAACTTCACTTTCACGCAAAAATTTTATTACATTAGAGTTATCAAGATAATTTAGAAAAATATCTTCTAAGTCAATCAACTTTGAATTGTCTTTATCGACAATTTCATTGATATGCATCAAGGTAGCAGTTTTCCCTGCGCCAGTACGACCCAAAATTATAGCTTCACTTTGCATACTGTCACAAAGAGTATCAACTAGCCCATTATCAATAAAACACTCTGTTAAGAATGAGGCATCGTTTTCTGCATCAAGCTGACCTATTTTGGTATTAGGTCTAATTTTGATATTTTCCATGCAGACATCTCCAAAAAATTTCAATTATTTATAAAAATCAGACGTGTATCAATATTTTTTAATTAATATAAGATCGCATAGTACAATGAGTTATAAGCTAATTTTCTAGTAGGTAGTTATATCATAAAAACAGAAAAATTAGACACTAATCGAGAGAAAAAACGCCATCACAATCGTGACAGCGTTCTTTATTAATTCAGATGTTTACCGTGTTAATTACAACGCTTTCAACTGCTCCATCTGCGCTGTCATCGCTGTCAACTGCCCTTCTAGCTCAGCCAGTTTCGCTTTCTCAGCATCGACCACTTCCGCAGGTGCTTTACTGACAAAGCCTTCATTGCCTAGCTTACGAGCGATACCTTCGGACTGACCTTTCAACTTATCGTATGACTTACCTAAACGTGCCAGCTCAGCCGTTGGATCAATCAGACCTTTCATCGGTACGAGTACCCGTAGCTGACCGACCATACTTGATGACGATAGTGGCACATCATCGCCCTCTTTTACGATCTCTAAACTCTCGACTTTGGCAAGCGCTTTGAACTGGTTTTTGATACGTGATAGACGCGCATCTTCATCGCTAGAGACGTTTTGTAGTAGCACTGGCAGACGTACCGCGTTGCCCAGTTTCATCTCACCACGGATGTTACGGACGCTAGCGATTAGCTCCTGTAGCCACGCCATATCCGCCTCTACCTGCTCACTGATTTGTGCCTCATCCGTTTTTGGATAGTCAGCGACCACGATGCTGTCTGTGTTTTTACGGCCCAGTAGCGGTGCGACCGTCTGCCAGATTTGCTCGGTCAGATACGGCATGATTGGATGGCTAAAGCGTAGCGCCGTCTCTAGCACGTGCAGTAGCACATAGCGGATTTGCGCTTTACGATCGTCTGATACCGAGTCATCATTTAGACTGGCTTTGGCAAGCTCAACATACCAATCACAGTACTCGTTCCAGATGAACTCATAGATATCTTGGCTGACCATATCGAGACGATACTGGGCGAAATGCTGATGGATATCGGCAATGGTAGAGTTCAGACGACTCATGATCCATTTTTCTGGTAATTCCCAAACGTCAGGGTTTGCCGCTTGGTCGATAGGCTTGGCACTGCCTTCGCTATCGACACAGTTCATAAGTACAAAACGGCTGGCATTCCAGATTTTATTACAGAAGTTACGATAGCCCTCGACACGTTTTAGATCAAAGTTGATATCGCGACCGGTACTGGCAAGCGAGGTAAAAGTAAAGCGCAGTGCATCCGTACCAAAGGCTGGGATGCCTTCTGGGAACTCTTTACGCGTTTGCTTTTCGATGTTGGCTGCGTCTTTTGGATTCATCATGTTGCTGGTGCGTTTTTCTACCAGTGCTTCCAGATCAATACCGTCGATGAGGTCAATCGGATCTAAGACATTGCCTTTAGATTTTGACATTTTTTGACCATTACCATCACGGACCAGACCATGCACATAGACGGTCTTAAACGGTACTTGCGGCGTGCCATCTTCGTTTTTCACGAAATGCATGGTCATCATGATCATGCGGGCCACCCAAAAGAAGATAATGTCAAAACCTGTCACGAGCACGCTGGTCGGGTGGAAGGTGTCCATCACGCGTGGATCGGCGTTGACGTCTGCCCAGTCAAGCGTACTGAACGTCCATAGACCAGAGCTGAACCATGTATCGAGTACGTCATCATCTTGGCGCAAGATTACGTCATCGCCAAGGCTGTATTTACTACGAACTTCGGCTTCGTCACGGGCGACATAAACTTCACCAGTTGCATCGTCATACCATGCAGGGATACGATGTCCCCACCATAACTGACGGCTGATGCACCAATCTTGCAGATCGGTCATCCACGACATATACATGTTTTTGTACTGCGCAGGGACGAACTCGATGCTGCCATCCTCTACTGCATCAATCGCAGGCTTGGCCAGCTCTTTGACCGCGACATACCACTGATCGGTCAACCACGGCTCAACGATTGTACCACCACGCTCAGCACGCGGAGCTTTGAGTGCGTAGTCCTCGATGTCTTCTAGCCAGCCTTGATCACCTGCTTGCTCAACAAGGAACTTACGAGCGGCAAAACGCTCAAGCCCTGCATACTCGCTAGGCGTGGTCTCTAATTCTGGCTCACGTGTCTGCAAGTCAGGATAAACTTCCATCGCTGGCAAAATATTGGCGCGCTCATCAAGGATGTTAATCAATGGCAAGCTGTGACGACGACCCAATTCATAGTCATTGAAATCATGCGCTGGGGTGATTTTTACACAGCCCGTACCGAAGTCTTTTTCGACATAATCATCAGCGACGATAGGTACAATACGACCCGTAATTGGCAAAGTAATGGTTTTGCCGACTAAATGTGCATAACGCTCATCGCTAGGATTGACTGCGACAGCGGTATCACCTAGTAAAGTCTCAGGACGTGTGGTTGCGACGACAAGATAGTTTTTACCCTCTTGAGTCAGCAACTCCGCATCCGTGAAATGGTAGCGGAAATGCCACAAACTGCCTTTTTCGTCATGGTTTTCTACTTCTAAATCAGATAATGCGGTTTGGAACTTTGGATCCCAGTTGACCAAACGCTTACCACGATAGATAAGACCATCGTCAAACAGGCGAACGAACACTTCTTTTACCGCATTAGATAGACCATCATCCATGGTAAAGCGCTCACGTGACCAATCAACCGAGCTGCCCAAACGGCGAATTTGGCTGGTGATATTGCCGCCCGACTCTTCTTTCCATTCCCACACTTTATCGATAAAGTCTTCGCGCGTCATGTCACGACGTTTGATGCCTTGTGCTTCTAGGCGACGCTCAACAACCATTTGGGTAGCAATACCCGCATGATCCGTACCCGGTTGCCATAGCGTATTGTCACCATCCATGCGGTGATAACGGGTGAGCGCATCCATAATCGCATTGTTGAAACCATGACCCATATGCAGCGAGCCAGTGACGTTCGGCGGTGGTAGTGCGATAGAAAATGACTCGTCTTTGTCAAAAGTCGGCTGAAAATAGCCGCTTTCTTCCCAACCTTGATACATGCCTGCTTCGACTTCCGCAGGATTATACGCATTCTCTAACTGGCTTAAGGCCGCTTGAATAGATGTGGTGAGGTTGTGGTTACTCATAATGGCATTATCTTTTATTGATTGAATGTGATTAAAGCGAATATAAAAATTATGAAAATAATGAATAGAGTGATTTTAACGCAGATAGGCAGATTTTGTTAGATGCTAAGGTAATTTATCAGACTTGCAGAGTGGCATTGCCCCATTAATAAGCGCAAAAGCCCATAAACGTCTCCAATCGAATGAGATTCCAACAAAATAAGTGCTAGTGATGTTATAAAATATGGGTCATGCTATGAGATATATTTTATAACATCACTAGCATATAAATGGCGTCTTTATCCTAAAATCATTATCTGATAAACAGCGAGCCGACCGTGTCCAAAGATACCGAGCATAAAAGTAACCCTCAGGCTGATAATATAGTGGACAAACGGCTCATGAATGATGCTGCCAATCGTGCGTATAACGCTAAAGATGGACTTCCAGATAACGAGAACGATCGACAAAACATATCAGACAGCAACATTGATGCTAATGAGACTTTAAAAGACGAAGATTTTTCTGAAGAGATCAGCCAGCAAGACCGAGAAACCATCAAGAAGGTCGCCAATGATGACAATGTAAGTCAAGCAAAAAGCTACGCCAGCATTTTGGTTGAGCAAGTGATGGATGCCAAAGAGACTTTTGAACGCTCGCTTGGGTCACTATTTACCAGTGCCTTTACGGCAGGGATTGAGATTGGTATTAGTTTCTTTATGATTTTATCGGCTTTTGCGCTTTTAAGTGGTGTGCTGCCGAGCCATTATGCCGTTGTGCTCGCCTCTCTACTTTACCCGATTGGCTTTATCATCGTCGTCATTGGTCAGTCATTATTATTTACTGAGCAGACCTCCCTTCTAAGCCTACCTGTTCTCAATAAAATCGAACCGCTCAATAAGCTGCTACGCCTTTGGGGCATCGTCATTGCGGGTAACGTCGTTGGTGGCTGTTTATTTGCGGCGTTAATGATAGGTTTAGGTTTAAATATGCAGCTATTTAGCGTCAGCGACATTGATATTTACGCCGAGCATATCTTAGGGTTTAGATGGTGGGTGATATTTGGCAGTGCGATATTGGCAGGCTGGATGATGGGCGTTACTGCTTGGCTTGTGACTTCAGCGCGCGATACCCTTAGCCGCATCGTCTTAGTAACCCTTATTACTGGTAGTATCGGCTTTTTAGGGTTGCATCATAGTATCGTTGGCAATATCGAGATATTTTCGGCATTGTTGTATGGCAATACAGTTAGCTTGGGGCGTTATTTGCTATTTTTGGCTGTGGTGTTGGTCGGCAATACCATCGGCGGCGTGGTATTTGTCGCGATACTTAAAAACCGTACCTTCCTATTTGAATTAGCCAAAGTAAAAGAAGAAACAGCTAAGGATAAGTTAGAAGCAAAAAACAATATCCGTGGACCTTACTAGAGACAATCAGCACGGCATTTTTAAATCTAACGCTAAAACTCCATAACCAACGTTAACTATAATAATTCCATTTAAAAATAGTAGTGGGCTGCTGGGATAAATTTGACGCAGCCTCTGGCGTGCAAAGTACACAGCAAGTAAGGAAAATTTACCACAGTAGCCCGTTATAACATTTGTACTTATTTTATTTAGCACTGACTATATAGAAAGCGGTTATGCAGCTTTATAACTAAAAAATTATAATCGAACAATTATACAAATAACTCATCCCTATTTACAGCATACGCGCTGCCAACACACTACTTTCTATCTCAGACTTTCTCAGCTTATTGTGCCGAGCGCTAAATATACGCACCAAAATGCCTGCCGTTAGGAACATTACCAAGGTATAAATAGCTGGCATCATCGACATATCGTAGTTAGATAATAGCGTTAATGCCATAAATATCGACAAGGTACTGTTTTGTAGACCGACTTCTAGTGTCACCGAAGTCCTTTGCGCTAAGTTAAGACCGAACCATTTGCTACTATAATAACCGAGCGCCATGGTCGAGAGGTTCAACAATACCGATACAGGGCCAGTAGCGATAAAGGCATCGACAATGATATCGCGTTGCACATAACTTAAAAACAACACTAAAAACGTTAAAAATATCACCCCAAATCGAGACACATAGACTTGTGAGCGATCGGCGACTTTTGGGGCGTAGCGTTTAATCAGCATCCCGATACTAATAGGTACAATGGTCAGCACCACTAAGGTAAGCACGGTTTTTACTACCGGTAATTCAAACTCACTACCGCTGCCCATAAAATAAATCAATGAAAAGCTCAGTACAATGGGAATGGTAAATACCGTAATAACGCTGGCAATCGCAGTCATCGTCACCGACAGCGCCACATCGCCTTTAGCCAAATAGGTAAATAGATTTGAGGTAGTGCCGCCCGGACACAGCACAAGGAGCATAACTCCGACGGCGTATTCTGGGCGTAATGGCATGATATTAGCTAGGGCAAAGCCAATAATTGGCAACAGTATCAGCTGATTGGTCAAGCCAATACCGACGGCTTTTGGGTATTTTAATACCCGTTTAAAATCATTGGTAATAAGGGTCAAACCCATACCCATCATGATTAAAAACAAGCAAATAGGAATAACAACGCTATTTACTAAGGTGACTAGAGCCAGACTTTCCATAACTACATCCCTGTAGATAAGACCTATTGCTAGGTCAATTTATAATGATTAAATGATGCCTGATTAGCAATCCTTGCTAATACGCTTGTCACTACCTGCTAATGCTTATAGATAACGGACATCACCCGTTTTAAACAATTCTTTTATAGCATATCTCATAGCATGCTATTGCTAAATATCAACAATAATTAAGAATTAATAAGGGGATTATATAGGGCAAAAGCTAGGTTTAGCTGTTTTATTCAACAACTCGCCAGTCAAATGCAGAATATAGAGATTGAGTAGGAGTAAAAGGGATTGTAACGAGATTAAATGAGAGTGTTTAATGTGAACTTTTGGATAATTTGGATTTTGATAATTGGCGTTAAATACTTTTAGTTAAATAGCTATGACGGTATAAACGCTTATTTTTTGGAAATATTGATTGAGGTTTTGGCAGGAGTATTGCTGAAAGCGTTATTGGGCGCTTTAGTAGAATTTTCAGTACTCATAACCGCCGTACCGTAAGCGATCGCTTCAACCATACTACCCAATTGATTGATGTTACTGACTTCAAGACGCAAACCATAAATATGATTGTAGCCTTTCGCCTGCGCTTGGGTGCGCATACGTACTAGAGCTTCACGGCGGGCGCGGTCAAGCAAGGTCTCATAGGTAGTAAGATTTTTACCAAAGAAACTCAGCACTTTGGCAATGACCATTTTAAAATAATCTTGCGCAATAACGACGCTACCAAGCACCAACTCACCCTCAGACTGTGAGACCAGTTTTGGTACATAAAAACGCTCACTTGAGACAATAATATGGCTCAACTCAGCTTCGGCAATCGTCAATCTTGCCAAATGCTGACGCTCATGACGCGCACCAAAAAACCAGCCAACTATAAATAAGACCAACAGCGGCGCATAGTTCATCAACATTTGGCTGAACGATTGATTCATGGAACGTCTCTTATCATCAAAAAGGCTACCTGTCAGTATTTGAGCGTAGTCTTATTCACCAAAAGGATTAAAGCGCGGTAAATCATCAGGTGACTTTACTGTTGAAGGCTGAGCAACTGACGCCACAGGCTCTTCATATTGAGAATGATGATTTGATGACTGATTCGGCAGTTGATTCGTTGATTGATAGACAGGCTGTTGTGACATCCGTACGGCTTTGACCGCTGTACCGTAAACAAATAGCTCAGAGGCACCTTGCGCAATACTAGAGGTCGAGAAACGCAGTCCAACCACTGCATCAGCGCCCAACGCCTCAGCTTTGACGATCATACGATCAATCGCCTCTTGACGCGATTCTTCTAACAGCTCCGTATAGGCAGTGAGCTCACCACCTACGATGTTTTTTAGACCCGCAAATAAATCTTTACCAACATGCTTTGAGCGCACGGTACTGCCGTATACCACATCCAAGCGCTCAGTAATCTGATAGTTGGGCAAGTGCTCAAGATTGGAGAGTTGGACAGTCATAGTACAGCCTTATTGGTAACCTACAGAATTAGTGACTTACAGAGTGATAAAAACGTATCGCCCGTTCAAGATAAAAGCACGATACTTTAAAACGTATTAAAAAGCACATTGCTCAAATAATTTATATTGAGCAAACTCTTTAGTCGTTAGTATGGAACAACAAAAACAGCTCAGTTAAGTTGCCTTCGATGCTGTTTACCATTTGTACCATTTTATCTTGGTCTTTACGCATCTCAGCAAGCTCAGGGTCTTCATCATCGATACCACTCAGCACAATCATCGGCAAGGTCAAAACGGCCACATCTTCTGCGGTCTCTTCGTTTTCCATCCAATCACTGGCTTCATCACCATACATTGCATCCACAAAGCCAATCGACCAAGCAACAATATCTGAATCATCAGAAAAATCGACCGCCACTTCTTCATTGCCCGCATCTTCACCAAACGGTAGCTCAATAGGCGTCTCGTTTTTTAGCTCAGCGATGATCGACTCGCGCCAGCGCTGAATACCATCAATCACGTTTGCTGGAATCTCGCCCACATTATCTTCAAACAGTGCTTCTAACCAATTAGGCAGTGGACGCCCAATAACCGTCGCAGTCAAAAAACCATGAGTCGCCACACTATCAAGTACAAATGCGCTTTCTTCGTTGTCTAAATAATCGAGTAGTTCATCGAAACTAAGTTGGTTGGTCATGGTGTCGTTGTCCTTAAAAGATGGATTGCGTCATGCGCAATAAATAAGAGTTATATAAAATAACGAGAGGTATAAAGATGACGATTATCTTGAATAAGTCAATCTACCCAAAGATTTTTTAAATCAATCATTGCTAAAGTACAGCTGTGAGAAATAGCTGGTTAAATAGGTGCTGTTCACTATTGATACTATCAAAATCAGAACCCAACCAGCTTAGCACAGCACACTTAGGATAATTAGTTAACGATGGTTAGCTAATAGCCATAATAGTGCAAATCAATACTTAAAAATTATTCGCAAAATATTTGCGTGATAACCTTATTATAGCGATGACGAATTAAAGTTCGTCATCATCCCAATCATCGCCATCTTCATCAAAATTATCGATATCATCTAGATCATCCTTTAGCTCTTTAGCCAAACGTTTTTCTTCTAGCAGATTATCAATTAGACGACGCTTCTCAAGGCTACTTAAGCGTGTACGTACACTCGTCTCTGCTTCTTCAACCATCTTTGCATCATCATCATCAACGAAATCATCATCAAAATCGTCATCAATATCAGCATCACTCATGACCAACTCCTATCTTTTTTGGCAAAATTACTGAAAAGTTATCAATATATATATGCCTTATAAAGTCTCTATTAAGCCTTGTCAATGCTTTTTATTACTATGACGCATTTACAAGTCAACAACAAGACACTATTGGTCATTATCGCGCAGGCAATTGTAGACAATTTCTGCAAGTTAAATAGAGTATCTAATCCTACTCTTCTGAGTCATCGATCATCAATACCGCATTACGCACATCGGCCAAACGCTGAATCATCGCATCATTGCCACCATCGAATATTGCACACTCACGCTCATAAACCGTCGTTGGACGCATGACGCTTTGTACTTGTACGTGATGACTGATTTGTTTAAGACCACCATTTGGCAATAAAATCAGCATCTGCTCTTTTTTGCCGACGCTATCTAGCAGATGCGTCATGGCATCGACTTGGGCATTGTCACTCACACCAGCTTTGGCTGGCAGCGCAAATCGTGACAGCTCAATATGCTTATCATGAATAATTTTATTCAGCATCAAATATAGCTTGGCTAGCATCACGCCTGCCAATGCAACTTTTGCATGGCTATTCTCTGCTTTAAGCATCACATAAGCACCACTTTCATCAAATTGTGGTTCATTGAGTGCGCTCACGCCCAGCAACAATGGCTGTTTCAGTAACTCAGTCACCGCTTGGTTTAGTAGCTGCGTACAGAGTGCCAAATACGGCAGACGTTGAGACGGTGCCAAGCGCTCAAGCATATTAAACTCATCATGAAAGACAATCTGGACGCTGACACTATCAAATGCTCTGGTGGCAGACAATCGAGAGACATGATTGTTAGCATGCTGGCTACTGTCTTCAGCTTTATAAGCAGTATGATCATTGACATCACTGTCTGTCATATTACTGGCAGTATCCGCAGTTGTACCGTTAGCATTATCATCGAGCGTCGAATCTTGATTCTGCTGGGTTCTGACATACTGATTGACAGCACTATGAATATCTAATTTACGCGTATTAGGTTGCTGGTTATACGCTGTACTGGCAGCTGCTTGACCATTAGATTGACCGTCATGGACCAAACGATCACTTTGGCTAGTACCTGTCTCACCACTATCACTATCAGCAGTAGACACTGATTGACGACGTTCTCGCTCACGAGCATAACCACGCTGGTCGAGCTGCGTATATTGCTCACGATGCAAGTCTTGAACATCGCGGCTGATGGCGTTGATTTGCTCTCTGGTTGGACGAGCGATATAGCTGTAAATCAGCCACAGCAATAAATGCAGCACCATCGAACCAATCACAAATGGCCATTGCATGGCGATGATTTCACCCTTACTAATATCCTTTAGAGTCAATGCCACACTACCGATGACTGCATCGCCTTTGGTTGCAATTTGGCTAATGGTATCACCCTGCTGCATCGGCGCATTGCCGACAGGCACCAAGATATCGCCATTATTGTCTTTAATCAGGATGCGAGTCACGTCTTGTTCGCTGGTATAGCGATTGGCAATAACGCTTAAGCTGACGCGGTCTTTATTTTCTAAAGACAGGCGCGCTTCATCAATGAGCTGAGCAACCATTTGCTCGCCTTTTTGCGCACGACTGTTGCTCAGCTGTTGATCGGTACTGATGACCAATAATAGGGTTTGCAAACAAAAACTAACCAGAAGAATGATGGCAAACAACCCTTGCCGCGGCGCTAAATAGGTCATGATATGGGAAACTTTTTTGGATAAATGGAGTTAAAAAACGAGGCTATTGCTCATTCGCTCATTTTTGCAAGAGTATGCAGCTATATTTGTTCAATTCAATACCGCATTGTCTAAATAATCTTTTTTTATAAGACTGATTATTTAACGCTGCTATCGTACAGTAGTTATGTTGTGCAATTATGTGTGGCGCAAGCATTTAAGCAGTATTTACGGCTCACTTACCCACTCATTGACATCTACTATATCACCATAGTAAGGGTTATGGCGTTAGCGAGTATCATAATTTTTTTGTAATGAGTCATTTCAATTTTACTGAGATTTTTTTGCAACAGTTGCCGTTTTATTTGCTACTGATACTTTGCGTCTCATCTATAGTCGCTGCTTACTAAAGCTGTTATTATTCCTAATCTTATATCAGCATACAAGGGACAATTGAGCGATGCCAAACAATACCTCTTACTCGTTACCAAAAGACAGCAAAGCATGGCAACAGGCGGTTGATTCCGTGGCCTCGTTATTACCAGAGGGTACCAATTTACAGGATTTTGATGCACTACAATCCTTGCCTATTTTTGCTTTGATTGTGGTATTGCCGACGCATGTATCTTCACTTGATATCCACCAGTATGTGCAATCATGGGTTGATGAGCAGCCAAATTGGCATCTGGTCACGGTTGCAGAAGATGCTGATGCCAATTTTGTAGATGTTGAAATTGCTGATGTAGACACAGCGCAACCTTTTGCCAAACGTTCATTTATCGATGTGCAAGTATTCCGTTATTTATTGGTGCCAGTGACTGATACCCTGATGCATCCTGCCAAAAAAACTGCCGCCGCACATATCATTGATGACCAATTGACCACGCGTTTGCGTCGCGACTTGACTGAAGCTTATAACAACGCTCAAAACGCCGTCGTAAGCGATCATTTGGATGTTGTAGACTGTCATATTTTATCGGTCGGTCATATGCTGCGCACTCATAAGCTTGCCTGCTTTGATATGGACTCTACCTTGATTGAGCAAGAAGTCATCGTTGAGCTGGCAAAAACGGCAGGTATTGGCGAGCAAGTAGAAGCCATCACTGAAGCCGCCATGCGGGGCGAGATGGATTTTGATGAATCTTTTGCGCAGCGCGTGGCGTTATTACAAGGTATTCCAACCAGCGTGCTTGATGAAATTTGCAGTCGCTTAACATTATCAACAGGTGCCTTGGCCACCATTAGCGCTCTAAAAGCTTTGGACTATCATACGGTCCTTGTATCCGGTGGCTTTACGTACTTCGCTCGCTATATCGCCGAGCAATTGGGTATTGATGAAGTACACGCCAACTCATTGGATATCGAAGAAGGTGAAGTCACCGGTCATATACAGTTGCCTATCGTTAATGGTGCTAAAAAAGCGGCTATTGTCGCCCATACGGCTGAGCGCCTAGGTATTACGATGTCTCAAGTGGTTTGTGTCGGTGACGGCGCCAATGACTTACCGATGATGGCACTGGCCGATTTGGGCGTGGCTTTTAATGCCAAACCTATCGTACAAGCGCGCGCCGATGCCGCTGTGAATGTCACAGGGCTTGAAGGGGTGCTCTATGCGCTAGGCTATCCTGCATTTGTACGCAGCAGTGAACGCAGCCAAGTTTAGTTAATTATAAAATATATCGAACCAAAAGCTGGGCTGATACATTTTAATTGGTCCAGCTTTTATGGTTTATTCTCTGCTTTACAGTGTTTTTTGGCGCTACTATACTGCCATTCGCGATTGTCATTTCATATTCTCACTTTTATCTTATCCAGTAACTTTATCTTGTCCAATAAAAAGGATTGTCCATGACGGCATCACAATCACCACGGCCAGATGCCCAGTCATCTTCCACCCAGTTAGATAACCAACCTGCGGCTGACGAAAGCAGCCCGATTTATAAAAATAGCCCCAAGGAATTACTGGGTGTCTATGTGCGAGGGTTGGCAATGGGCGCGGCTGACATTGTACCGGGCGTCTCTGGCGGTACGATTGCATTGATTGCAGGTATTTATGAGCGCTTAATTAACGCTTTGAGCAGTGTGGGTCCCAATCTTTGGCAGGTCTTTCGCCAAGAGGGTGGTATCAAAGGTTTAATCGCAGTATGGCGACAAGTCGATGCCACTTTTTTATTGTTTTTGTTGATGGGTATTGCCACCAGCCTTGCAACGCTTGCCGGTGTTATTAAGCATTTATTAGACAATCAGCCTTTAATGATTTGGTCATTCTTTTTTGGTTTGGTCATTGCAACTGTTTTTCTGTTATTAAGTGAGATTAAGCGCTGGAATATCGGACGGGCGCTCTTATTCCTACTTGGAGTAGCCAGCGCCGTTATCATTAGCAGCTTGCCTCTGATGAATACGACGCCAAGTTTGCCGTATTTGTTTGTTGCCGGTGCCATCGCTATTTGCGCGATGATATTACCAGGCATTTCAGGATCTTTTATTTTATTGTTGATGGGTGCTTATGACACGGTACTCGAAGCGGTTCATACTTTAAACTTTGCTATTATCTTTACATTGGTGGCTGGTATGGCAACGGGATTATTGCTCTTTACCCGTATGCTCAAATGGTTATTGTCCCGTTATTATCAAGCAACTTTAGCGCTGCTTATTGGCTTTATCGCTGGCTCGTTGGTCAAAGTATGGCCTTGGAAAACAGATGCCCTAGGGACATTAAATAGTGAAGCAATTTATAACGTCATGCCATGGCATTACCCTACCGGCGCAGAGTGGTTAACGACCTTGATCTTGATGCTGTTAGGTGCCATTCTAGTGACTGCCTTATCGCTTTGGGGTCGCCGTAGTCCTCGCCCTTAATACCTGTCTACTCTTGCTATAGTCGATTCAATTTAAAAAGAATACAGTACTGCTGGGATAAATTTTGCGAAGCCTCTGGAGTGCAAAGCGCACAGCAAGCGAGAGAAATTTATACCAGCATAATGCTATTCTTAACATAACTCTTCTATATTGAACTCACTATATTAAATCTTACCATCAAAAAAAGCGCCCATATTAAGGCGTTTTTTTGTTGTCTAAAACTGTGAGATTTGCCATTTATTTTGCTAAACACTTTTAAAAAATCAAACGTCAGCTGTTGTCGCAAAGTCGCCTTCAGAGGCTTTAGCTTTCTGCTACAAACTTCCATAATAGCCTTGTTGGAATTCACCTTATGAAGAGCGAGATGAACAATGTTATTAACAATATTTTCTACATTTGGTAGCGAGGCGTTGAGTACAAGTGCCATATTGGGCTATGGTTTATTTTTAATCGCAGTTGTTGCCATTGCTGTGTCATCACAGCGCTGGTTGCTTTGGTATTTGTTTGGCGGCATGGGATACTGGTTAGCCGTAGAAATGATTCATAGTTTAGTGACACATTGGTTCTTATGGTCAGAATGGCACAATTATGTAATTGCTATGGGTATCAGTTGGCTGCCTTTGGGCGCATGGGTCTTATATCGAGCGTTACGTTATGAGGATGTCAGTCGCGGTATGGTACAAGAGCGTGAGCTACAAGCAGCGCGCTATATTGAGCATACACCCGTCTATGACGACGACTATCAGCCACGCTTTCATTAAACCCTGCGTTATCATATTGCTGTCATCGAATGTTACAAGATACTTAAGGCTCTCTACGTAACTCCTAAAGAATTGACACCTAGCAATCGTTTATAATCTACTTATATATTTGTCACAAAAATTGTTATAAAGTACGCATTATTTGCGTCTCATTTTTTAGGAGTTTGTCTATGTTTACTGTACCGGTTTTGGATATTAAGTCTGATCCATTAGATGTTTTATTAGCCGTGATTGGTTATCGTTTGTCTATGCTAGCTGATAGCGATAATGAAGATGTTAAAAAAATACTTGCAGATCGCAAGGTTATCATTGAGCTTGCTAGCACTGAAGCCGATGTGGCACGTTATTATAGCTTTGATAATGGTGAATTTAGCCAACATAGTGGTCATGCTAAAGAAGCTGACCTGACTATCAATTTTAAAGACTCTATGACAGGCGTTAAGCTTTTAACTAAAGGCAGCCTTCCTGCCTTTATGACTGCCGTACAAGAAGGCAACTTAAGCATCGAAGGCGATTACAGCCTAATGATGTGGTTCAATAAACTTGCTAAGCATATCGTGCCAGCCATTCCAGAAGAATGTAAACCTTATATCCAAAAAGCCAAGCCATATGCTTATAAAGCACAAAAACTTGCCAACCATTGGGTTGGCGTTGCTAAGCACAAGTTGGGTAAATAATCGAATAATCAGAAGCCGTAGCTAGCTAGCTGTTACTGATAGCTGAATGACGGCTTCGCTAGTTTCTGATTTTCTAAAAAGGTTGCGCTATACTATAGCGCAACCTTTTTTATTGTAGATCGTACTACTAAAAAATTAAAACAGATGAGCGACATCCGATGTTTATCTTCTATGACCATGCTTAATATCTTTATAAAAGGATTTATATTATGTCAGCACTGCTTAATATCACAGAGCCAAATAACAACGCTAATAGCAATGACAACGATTTTTTAGCATCACTACCGACCGATGCCATACAAGCCACTGCCAGCAAATACAGTCGCGAGCAAATTGCCCAATTGTTCGATTTGCCATTGATGGATTTATTATTACAAGCGCAAACCATACATCGTCAGAACTTCAATGCCAATGAAGTACAAATCAGCACCTTGTTGTCTATCAAGACTGGCAACTGCCCTGAAGATTGTGGCTACTGCTCACAATCCGGTCACCACCGCGATAAAACCAAACTGGTCGCTGAGAAGCGCATAGAGGTAGACAAGGTGATTGCCGCTGCCAAACGCGCAAAAGCCACTGGTTCATCACGATTTTGTATGGGCGCAGCATGGAAGCACCCTAGTGCCAAAGACATGCCTTATGTGGTCGAGCTGGTCAAAGAAGTCAAAGCCTTAGGGCTTGAGACCTGTATGACTCTAGGTATGCTAGATACTGACCAGGCCGCGCAACTGGCAGACGCAGGACTGGATTACTACAATCATAATTTGGATACGTCTAGAAGCTACTATGAGCAAGTAGTTAGTACGCGCAGCTACGATGAGCGTCTAGATACCATTACAAACGTACGCAACTCAGGTATCAACGTCTGTAGTGGCAATATCGTCGGTATGGGTGAGAGCCGTGACGACCGCATTGACTGGGTGCACGAGCTACTAAAAATGCCTAAAGCACCAGAGTCTATTCCAGTCAACTTATTGGTGCCGATTCAGGGCACGCCAATCGGTGATAAGGTCTTGGCAGAAGGTCAATTGTCAGTGCTTGAGTGGATTCGTACCATTGCTGTGACACGTATTTGCTGTCCAAGTAGCTATGTACGTTTATCTGCTGGTCGCGAAAGCTTATCTGACGCTGAGCAAGCATTAGCATTTATGGCAGGTGCCAACTCATTCTTTTATGGTGACAAACTGCTGACCACGGGTAACGCCAGTCAATCAGGCGATGATAGACTCATGCGCGAGCTTGGCTTAACCAAGCAGTTTGCCGCTCCTCGCGCACCAAAGCAAGTGCCTGTCATGGATGCTATGAGCGGTCATCAATCACAAGTAGTTTTGGCTTAACGCTACCATTATCAGATAATCTGCGCTAAGCTTGCCCGCGTTTATCATTGCTTAAAATAACCAAAGAGACTTCAGCATGGCAGATTATTTTAATTGGATTAAAGCGGCACACATTATATCCGTGGTGTGCTGGTTTGCAGCGATTTTCTACTTGCCGCGCCTATTTGTCTATCATGCAATGAGCGATGATAAGATCAGTCAAGAGCGCTTTACTATCATGGAGCGCAAGCTCTATCGCGGCATCATGACGCCAGCTATGATAGCGACGTGGGCTTTTGGGTTATGGATGGTGTTTTTGGGTTGGGACGTCTATAAAACCCAAGGCTGGCTACACGTAAAGATCTTTCTAGTTATTCTATTATCCGCTTATCATGGCGCTTGTGGTTTTTATCGTAAAAAGCTGGTCGATAACCCGCAATATAAGTCGCATGTATTTTGGCGCTGGTTTAATGAAGTACCCGTCTTTGCTTTAGTCATTATTGTGATTCTAGTGGTGGTTAAACCGTTCTAAAATTTGCTCTAGTATAGGCAATGCTTAATAAAAAAGCGTCCCTCACTTGATGAAGTGAGGGACGCTTTTTTATGTTTGAATAAACTAGATTAAGAAGGTCTATATTAAACGTTCGGGCGCATAATTTGATAGACATTGCTCAAATCATAAACACGATAGCGCGCAGGCTCACGGCGGCTTTCACCAGCATAGCTTAATATCAGCGCTTGCTTTGCTTGCTCATCAACCCAGCCGACAAACAATCCGCTGTGCTCGACACCGTTATAACCATGATTGATATAGTAGAGCCAGTCACCAACTTCGATTTCACCACTATTGGCATAAGGACCTTGACCATAGGTGCCTTTATGGATGGTATCGCGCGTCACCCCTGCTCGTTTAAATACTGCATTCAGATAATCCCAGCAGCCGCCTTGAATAATCGTACGCTCGTTCAGCGCCATTTTACGGGCAGTGCTAATTACTTCACGGGCAGCCAGACTACTTTGCGTTTCGGCATTGCTGAGTAACGGTAGATACTCGCTATCAACATTGTCATAGTTGCCTGATAAAAATGCGGGCAGAACTGTTGATGCTTGGCGTTGTACTTCAGGATAGCGATAATTAGTTTGGTTGTTGCTAACATAAGCATTTTGGTTAGAGTAGGTTTTATTAGCATAGCTACTATTAGAATAACTTGGTTGTGTATTACTTGTATTTAAACGATAACTATTAGAAGTACCAGCACGTTGGATAGTGGATCGCGTACTGATTTTAGCAGCAGGGATAGCGGGGTACGATGGTGTATAGCGGGCGCTATAATCAGTTAGAGAAGATTTTTGAGCAATCAAGCTGCTCATACTATCGGCGTGAACTTGACCGACTGCACCGAGAGTAAGTAATAATGCACTGCACGACGTTGTGATTGACCAAATGGACAAACGCGACATGACTAGCTCCTTGTCAATATAGTATCAATAACCATAGTAGCGATAACCGTATTCATTATAAGTATGATGAGATTTTTTCAATCTTACTTATAAACCATTTGGACAGGATTCTGCAAGCCTTATCACGCTTAAATAAACGATAAAAGGTATAAATATAAGGATAAGCGGTGCACAAACGAGGCAAGATGAGCGGGTTAAAAAACTTTAACATTAAAAAAACCTTTAATAATAAAGGTCTTAATCGCTGCTCATTTTGATATTAACATGACGTTTGGTCAGTGTTTGACCTTGTAGAATGGCTTTGGTAGCAGTGGCTTCTTGGATATTATCAAAGCCACTAATACAATATTTACGTCTAGAGTCGCCATCAGTAATCTCTAATTGCTCGCCTACTAGACTTATCATATCGCTGTCAGTTAGCTGAATAGGCATACGCTTGCCTTGGTTGTCATGTACCAGCTCACCAGCACGCACCCATAAGATGCCGCTACTAATATTACCTGCTGTCGCTTTTTTATGCTGTTGGCGCTGCCGATTAAAAAAGAAGCTACCGATAATTAGCAGTGCAAGCGCACCAATTGACCATCGTACCGGCAACAGACTCATTGCCAGCGCGACGCATACTGCACCTACCAATAACGCCGCACCAAACCAAAACAGCCCATTGTCTAATGCTTGGGGCTGTCCTTGTAAGGTAATTTTGGCGCCGTCATCAGTCAGCTTAAGCATGCACGTTTACCTATAGAAAAGCAGTGAAAGTATTATAAAAATATCAATAGTAAGCCGTATTGCGGTCTTATATGACTACCAACCTAAGGCGGTTTTTTGCATAGCAATCAGCTCAGCGATACCTTTTTCGGCTAGAATAAGCATATCGTCAGCTTGAGCACGAGTAAATGGCTTTTCTTCCGCCGTCCCTTGTAGCTCAATGAACTCGCCTTTTTGGGTCATCACCACGTTCAAATCCGTATCACAGCTGGCATCTTCTTCGTAGTTTAAATCTAAGTACGCTTTACCATCTTTCATACCAACAGAAACGGCAGCAACCAAACCAATCAATGGATCCGCTTTTAGTTTCTTAGTTTTTTGAATGCTCTCTAAGGCATCGATAAGGGCAATCGCGGCACCGGTCACACTAGCAGTACGAGTACCACCATCCGCTTGTAAGACATCACAATCTAGGTAAATGGTATTTTCACCAAGCTTACTCAAATCAATCATGGCGCGTAAACTACGGCCGATTAAACGCTGAATTTCTTGAGTACGACCTGATTGCTTACCGCGAGCCGCTTCACGTTGATTACGAGTATTGGTCGCGCGTGGCAACATGCCATACTCAGCCGTGATCCAGCCTTTGCCTTTGCCCTTGAGCCAACGCGGTACGCCAGACTCTACACTTGCGGTGCACAGTACTTTGGTGTCGCCAAAGCTGACCAATACTGACCCTTCAGCATGCTTAGTGTAATGGCGCTCAAAGCTGATTGAGCGAAGTTGATTAAGCTCACGGTTGTCAATACGCATAAAATTCCCTAGTACGAAGTTGTAAAAGCAGTGTTATAAAATAAGAGGTTTAGATTTAAATTTATGGTTATGTGGTTAGCCAATCAGTATTTCCAGCAAATTTATTTATTAAAATAAATGACAGCTGAATGCTCTAGCAGGGCTAAATGTTAGGTTATCCTAACGTGACAACGGTGCAATAGCAAGATTCACACAAGCTATCGCACCGCTGTCTTGATTAAAAATAGCTGTAAAAGTTATTCTAAACCTTCCATCTTACGCAATTCTTTACGCAGGATTTTGCCCACGTTTGATTTTGGTAATTCGTCAACGAATTGAATATGACGTGGACGCTTATAGCCGGTCAGTTGTTTTTTGCCAAAATCAAGCAGCTCTTGCTCGGTCACATTACCTTTTTTGACCACATACAGCTTTGGGTCTTCGCCGCGATCATCATTTGGAATCCCGATCGCGCCGCACTCTACTATCCCTGGATGCTCGCTCATGGCTTCTTCGATTTCATTTGGATAGACATTAAAACCAGAAACCAAAATCATGTCTTTTTTGCGGTCAACAATTTTGATAAAGCCTTTTTCGTCCATAATGCCGATATCGCCTGTTTTAAGATGACCACTGGCAGTAAAGCTTTCAGCCGTTTCTTCAGGACGGTTTTGATAGCCAATCATGACTTGTGGACCTTTGACACAGATTTCACCACGCTCACCGATAGCCACCATGTTTTCATCATCGTCAATCAAAATGACATCGGTACTAGGGGCAGGGATACCAATCTTCCCGGTAAATTCAGCAATAGTCATTGGGTTAAAGGCAACTACTGGTGAGGTTTCAGACAAGCCATAGCCTTCAACGATAGGCAGACCAGTGATTTTATGCCACTCTTTTGCCACACTTGGTAGTACCGACATACCGCCACCGATAGAGGCTTTTAAACTAGAGAAATCCAAATCTGCAAAACTTTCTTTATGTACCAAGCCGTTAAACAAAGTATTTACTGCAGGGATAAAGGCCGGTTTATATTTGCCCATCTCTTTAATCAAACCATCAAGATCACGCGGATTTGGAATCAGCAAACCAGCACAACCTTGGTACATGCTATACATCCCGCAAACCATAAACGAGAACACATGGTATAGCGGTAGTGCGGTCAAAAGCACATCAGTAGCGTCTATATCCTCTTCAAAAGCGCTGTCCATGAGCGCGCTAATCTGTAACATATTGGCGATTAAGTTACCATGAGACAGCATCGCACCCTTAGCTACCCCAGTCGTACCACCGGTATATTGCAATAATGCCACATCGCTTAAGTTCAAATCAGGACGCTTATATTTGCTAGCTGATACGGCACTTAATGCCTGCTTAAAGCTCGTGCTCTCTGGCAAACGATACGCGGGAATCATTTTTTTGACATGGCGGGCGACCAGATTGACCACGGGTCCTTTGATCGTACCTAACATATCGCCAATTTTACAGACGATGACATGCTTCACTTGACCCTTATCTTGCGCATCTTGATAAGTTTTTGCAAAGTTTTCGACGATGAATAATGCTTTGGTGCCACTGTCATGCAGCTGATGCGATAACTCGCGGCTGGTATACAAAGGATTGACATTGACCAGCACCATACCTGCGCGAATGATACCCAAAGCCACCACAGGATACTGCAAGATATTGGGCATCATGACACCGACTTTATCACCCTTTACGAGCCCTAATGACTGTAAATAACTGGCAATTTGACGACTGTATAAATCCAATTGCTTAAAGGTAATAGAAGCACCCATGCAGATATAGGCGGTTTTCTGTCCATAACGGCTGAAATTACGCTCGAACACATCAAGTAAAGAGGTACTGTCATCTGGCATCTCAATGGTAGCATTAATGCCATAGCGCTCATAAGCACTTAACCATGGACTGTCACTCGCTATCGTCGGCATAGTAGGAAACGCGTTAGTTCCAGCCTTTGATTGAGTATTGTTCGCAGCTTTATGGTCTGTCATCTCTTTATTGATATTATCAGTCATAATTTTCCTTAAATGTGGCCGTTAAAATATAGAATATGTCTAATTAAATCACCGTGGTCATTAGTCACTCATTTGCAAAATCAAAAACTTGTGAATAAGAAGTCTTTTCGCTCATAAGCAAACAGATCTTATCATTCACAAATCTTTTAAATCAAAATTATCACCTTCACACTCCACTCTATTATTTACTATAAAACCGTTAAAGCTAACACAGCTACAGTGCTTTATAGTGATCATTCTGTGAAAGCTCTGGGCTAAAAAATCTACACTTTTATCGTTAAGTGCAAAAAATATCGATACGGACTATATCAGCTTTATGGAGAATTCTCTATGAATACCACCAAATCATAATAGGAAAACAAAAAAATGATAAGGCCCTATATAAGCGACCTTATCATCATTGATAACCATCTTTTACAACAATATATCATAGCTATTTTTACTGGCTGTTTCTACTAACTGCCACATCAACTATTAAGCGGTTTTCATCCCTGCTTCTTACTAATAGATAAAGATGAACGCAGATGAAAAGCGCTTTGAACTTGATGGTAAATATTCTAACCGTGGTTCTTTTCTTCAAGTACGCGTAGATCTTTATGTAAAATCTTACCGACGTTCGATTTTGGCAACTCATCGATGAACTCAACGTAACGCGGACGCTTATAACCGGTTAGGTTTTCTTTGCTATAGGCAAGCACTTCTTCTTTCGTCAAGCTGTCATCACTACGCACCACATAAATCTTCGGTACTTCGCCACTTTTTTCGTCTTCGACACCGATGACACCACATTCCAAAATCTTTGGATGGGCTGACATCACATCTTCTACTTCGTTTGGATACACGTTAAAGCCTGATACCAAAATCATGTTTTTCTTACGATCAACGATTTTAAAATAGCCTTCTTCGTCCATTACACCGATATCACCGGTACGGAAATAACCGTCAGACGTCATGACTTCAGCCGTAGCATCATCACGTTTCCAGTAGCCTTTCATCACTTGCGGACCACGAACACAAATCTCACCGCGCTCACCAAGGGCTACTTCATTGCCTTCTTCATCCAAGATAGCCATGTCAGTCGCTGGCATCGGCAGACCGATATTGCCTGAGAATTCGCCATTACCCTGTGGGTTTGCAGACGCAACCGGAGAAGTCTCTGACAGACCATAACCTTGTACAATCACGTTACCAGTAATTTTTTGCCATTTCTCAGCAGTATCTTTTAGAACCGCCATGCCACCGCCCATAGACATCTCAAGCTTGCTATGATCTAAGGCTTTAAATACCTCACTGTTCGCCAATGCATTAAACAGGGTATTAACTGCTGGGAAAAATGCAGGTGGGTAATCTTTATAAGCCTTGATTAAGCTTGCACCATCACGTGGATTCGGTACCAGTAGACCGATACAGCCGCGATATAAGCCGAACATGCCACAAACGGTAAATGAGAAGATATGATACAGCGGCAATGCCGTCATGATAACGGGTTGCTCAGCCATACCGTCAAATTTATCGAAAGCGTCACCAAGATAGGTATCACACTGAATCAGGTTGGCAACTAAGTTGCCATGGGTAAGCATCGCGCCTTTGGCCACACCTGTAGTACCACCGGTATATTGCAGAACAGCAATATCATCAAGGCAGATATTATCTGGACGTTTATAATTTTTCGCCGGAAAGCGATTCAGTGCCGTTTTAAAGTTAGTGCTGCTTTTAAGGTTATAATCAGGTACCAGTTTTTTCACATGGCGCACGACCATATTGACAATAAAGCCTTTCAACGGGCTCATCAAGTCGCCCATCGAGGTTACGACGACATGGTCAACCAAGTCTTTACCAATCTCTTCATAGGTTTTGGCAAAGTTCTCTAAAATAAATAAGGCTTTGGTATCAGAGTCTGTTAGCTGATGCTCAAGCTCTTTTGAAGTATAAAGCGGATTGACGTTGACCAAGGTCATACCCGCACGCAGCACACCCAATACTGCAACTGGTAGCTGCAAAATATTTGGCATCATAACGCCAACTTTATCGCCTTTTTTCAGCCCAAGTGACTGCAAGTAGGCAGCAATTTGTTTGCTATAGCGATCTAAATCTTCGTAGGAAAGCTTGACGTCCATACACACAAACGCTGTTTTACCAGCATGTTTAACAAAATTCCGTTCAAATATATCGATTAAAGAAGTATTAGCGGCTGGCATATCAATATCATATTGAATACCAAGCTTTTCATAAGTTTTTACCCATACTTTATCGTTACGACGGATCTGGTTACCTTGATTTTCCATAATCTTACTTCTCCTAATAAATAATGCGCTACTGTAAACCCATAATTATCACAATGTGATAAACGTACAAAAACTCGGTGTGCAAGCTCACCACAGTGATGGCAAGCAAGGCTGGCGGTGCAAAGATATTGTGATGAGTCAACAATTTAGCGGTAAATAGCCCTTTATTGTTTAACATACACACTTTATACAAACTACTCAATACAAAAAAATGCTACTTGAGTTCGTAAAGTAACTTGACGGTCAATATTTACATTTATATCAGTGAGTTAATTAGGATTTTTAGGAATTAACCCACTTTTTGTTGATAAGTATTTATTATCTATTCTTAGATAGAATCCATTAAAATCTGGAAGTGACATTGAGCAAAACGATAAGTGCTTAGCCTGTACACCGCTTGCCTGCATCGATTTTATGATTATGAGCATTATTAAGGCTATATGGGTGAAAACGTTAATGTGATAAGTAAGAGGATAAGAAAAAGTAACATGAACGACACTCATCTTATTTTTTAAAAACTATCGACCAAAACATTACAGGATCATCATGCTTAATAAGACCATTAGCTTAAGCACGTCATGCACTGTCGTTTATACTGAGTAGTGGCTTTTTAATTGCACCAATATCCTTTAGGATAGCACTATCCTATTTGCACGATTGCACCGATTTTTTATACCTATTAAAACTGATAAGTGAACCCTATTTTATGTCCGATGTTATCGATCACACGCTTGACCCAATCCTTGCAAATGAACCAATGGATACGCGCTCAGTGGCAGAGTTCGCTGAGCAAGCCTATCTTAATTATGCCATGTACGTCATCATGGATCGGGCGCTGCCAAATATTGCTGATGGTCTAAAGCCTGTCCAGCGCCGTATTGTTTATGCCATGAGCGAGCTTGGGCTAAAATCGACAGCGAAGGCGAAAAAATCTGCGCGTACAGTCGGTGACGTATTGGGTAAATATCATCCGCATGGCGACAGCGCTTGTTATGAAGCCATGGTACTGATGGCACAGCCTTTCAGCTATCGCTATCCGCTGATCACTGGTCAAGGTAACTGGGGTAGCCCTGATGACCCCAAGTCCTTTGCCGCCATGCGTTATACCGAAGCCAAAATGTCTGCTTATGCCAATACCTTGCTTGCGGAACTTGGTCAAGGTACTGTTGATTGGCAAGATAACTTCGATGGTACGATGTTGGAGCCAACCACCCTACCTGCCCGCCTGCCCAATATTTTATTAAATGGCACAACTGGTATCGCCGTCGGTATGGCAACGGATATTCCGCCGCATAACCTGAATGAGGTGGTACGCGCGGCGATTCGTCTACTCAAAAACCCTGAGCTGTCGGTTAAGCAGCTTACGCAGTCAATACCAGCGCCTGATTTGCCAACCCCAGCTGAGATCATCACCAGCAAAAAAGACTTGCAAGCGATGTATGAGACTGGACGTGGCAGCTATAAAATGCGGGCGACCTTTCATATTGACCCGAAAGAGAAAAATCTTGTTATCATCAATGCCCTTCCTTACCAAGTCTCAGGCAATAAAATTCAAGAGCAAATCGCCAAGCTGATGACCGATAAGAAGCTGCCTTGGATTGTTGATATTCATGATGAGTCAGATCACGAAAATGCCTGCCGTATCGTCTTAGAGCTAAAATCTACCCGCGTCGACGTGCAGCGCGTCATGAGTCATCTATTTGCCAGCACTGACCTTGAAAGCAATTACCGCGTCAATATGAATATGATTGGCCTAAATGGTAAACCGCAGGTCAAAAACCTCAAAGAAATCCTTGAAGAATGGCTCATCTGTCGCCGCTCAGTGGTCACGCGCCGCTTGCAATATCGCCTCGATAAAATTGATAAGCGCTTACATATCCTCGCAGGTTTGCTGATTGCTTATCTGAATATCGATGAAGTTATTCGCATCATTCGTGAAGAAGAAGACCCAAAATTATCATTAATGCAAGATTATGACCTGACTGAGATACAAGCCAATGCTATCTTGGATATTCGTTTGCGTCAGTTAGCTAAACTCGAAGAGATTGAGCTGCGCCGCGAGCAAGATGATCTCGCTGCTGAACGCGCCATCATTCAAGAATACTTAGACAATCCAGATAGCCTGACCAATCTAATGATTGATGAGCTCACCGCCGACATGAAAGAACACGGCAACGAGCGCGTATCGCAATTGGCAGAACGCGAAGAAGCGCAAGCGCTCAAAGAATCTGACCTCGTACCAAGCGAGCCTGTCACCGCTATCCTATCGAAAGCCGGCTGGATACGCGCGGCTAAAGGTCATGACGTCGATGCTGCTGGCATGGCTTATCGCTCAGGTGACAGCTACCAAGCCCACGTTCGCGCTAAATCTAATGAGAAGATCTACGTGCTCGATAGTACCGGACGCAGCTATAGTATCGATGCGCATAGCCTCGCTTCTGCTCGTGGTCAAGGTGATCCGCTGACCAGCGTCTTAAAACCGCCAGCAGGGGCAACTTTTGAGCAATTACTAACCGGCGACAATGACCAGCGTATTATTTTAGCCAGCTCGCAAGGCTATGGTTTTATTAACACCATTGGTAATCTAGATAGCAATCAAAAAGCCGGTAAAAATATTATCAATCTAGCGGTTAATAGCCGTCTGTTACCTATCGCACGTATTGATGCTCAAGCTAATTTGATGGTAGGCGCTGAGAATAATGGCATCCCTGCTAGCGAAAATAGCTCTACTCTCGATCATATCGCTGTGGTCACCAATGCTGGCTATTTATTGATATTTGCGCTTGATGATTTGCCTGAACAGGCTCGCGGCAAGGGTAATAAGATGATTAACCTAAAAGGTGATGAGGAAGTGCTTACCATCACGCCACTCAGTAAGCAGGACAGCTTAGTCATTACTGCTGGCAAGCGTCATGTGACCTTAAAGCCAATGGACTTAGCAAACTATACTGCTAAACGTGGCAGTCGTGGTGGTCAGCTACCAAGGGGCTTTCAGAATGTGACGAGTGTTGAGGTTGGTTGAGTAATTATATGTTCATCAACTTTTTAATTCTAAATAGCTAACTTTAGTATATATCTATAATTTTTAACTACCTAAATCTAATGTGTGATCTAAATTAATTATTTAAGGAATTACGTATGGCGAATGACTGTTTTGTAGTAATGGCTATTAGCGAACAAAAAATTGGAGAGCATCACATCAGTTCTGAAAAACTGAAGTCAAAATATGAAAACTTGATAAAAAAAGCTGTGCTAGAAGCTAGACCTAATATTGAAATAATAAGAGCAGATGAAGTAAATGATCAAGGCACAATAACTACTGACATTCTTACAAGATTACTTTTTTCTGACTTTGTAATAGTAGATATTACTTATCCAAATCCTAACGTTTATTACGAGTTAGGTATTAGACACTGTTGCAATTTGGGTACGATATTAATTAAAGATAAAGATGTTAATAGTCATGCACCGTTTGATGTATCTCATGAAAGATACATAGAATATAGTAATACAACAGAAGGTTTAAGTAGCTTAGTTGCTGGTTTGAAGGAAAAATTTGCATGGTATGACGCTAATCCAGCTAAACCTGATAATCATGTTTTAGTCCATGCGAAAACTAGTAAATTTAATTTTCCTCAATATGGTCACGAAAATGAAGTTATGAAAAAGCAAGAAGAAGGTATGAATGATATTATTCATGCCATTGTAGACTCCGAGCCTATGTTTAATGCATTAATGAAAATGATCGCATTACATTTAGGTGATCAAAACCCAATGGTAATAAGTGTACTAGATGCAGCAAAAGAAGATAAAGAAATGGTTTTCAAACTCATTTCAGGGTTTATGAAAATGGGTATTTTAAGTCCCCAAAAACTCATTGAGTCATTTACCAAAAATTAATAATTTTAATAAAAAATAATTATCTTGATTGTAGATAAAAATAGGACTTTCAAAGCCACTATGAATAATAAAACCCCCACCCCCAAAATCATATTTTTTGATATTGACGACACATTAAGTCGTAACGGCATTATCGCCGCGCACAATCAAGCAACGCTTGAAGCGCTCGCTAAGACTGATATTAAACTGGTGATTTCAACCGGACGATCCAAAGCGATATTGCCTGCGGATATCTTAGCGTTACTTGACGCTGATGTATTGGATGCCATTATCTGTATGAATGGACAATATAGCTTTAATAAAGAGGGCATGATTAGTCATTATCCATTAACCGATACGCAGACCAACAAGATTGTAATGCTATGCCAAAAAAGTGAACTCATCCACAAATTTGACTCCGCAACGCATATTGCATGGTCACATGAAAACGCGCGCCTGCGTGAATACAATGCGATAACGCCTAATTCTATCCTTGACCCAGATTATCATAAGGCAAATACGGTTTATCAATGCTCGGTATTCTTTAACACTCAAGAAGAGAAAATGCAGGAAGTTGACTTTGCCCAAGATGATTTAAAACTGGTGCATTGGCATCATATTGGCGCAGATATATTACCAATCGAGGCATCTAAAGCACGCGGTATCATCGATTTATGCCTGCATTACGATATTGACGCAAAGGATTGTATGGCATTTGGTGATGGGCTAAATGATTTAGAGATGTTTGATTTGGTCGGCTATGCGGTGGCAATGGGCGATGCAAAGCCTGAACTGATCGCGCGTGCGGATTTTGTCACTGGGACAATTGAAGAATATGGAATACAAGCGGTACTCGATCATTTGCATATAGCATCGTGACAGTGTGGGCTTGAATAGGGAGTTTAGTCAAGCAGATGAATGGTCTGCAAATAGGCAGACCATTCATCTGATCTATCACTACATTTAACTGCGTTTAAATACTAATCCATAAAGCCAACTACCTATTTTATAAAGTGCGACAGCGATCAAAACAAAGATCAATGCAGCGATTAAATAAGCCAAAAAAGTGGGTAAATTGGTCAACCAGCCAATAGTGAATGCCACGCCAAGATAAGCTTCCCATGGCCAGCTTAACAAGGACGTGTTCATACCATCATTGAAAAAAGCGATGATGGCGCACAGTCCTATAATAGCAGTAATAATGCCAGCGATTTTACGGTTCGTCATCTCGTCTCTCTTGTACAATCAAGTCAATTTATTTAGTCAATAATGCCATTATTAAGGCATCGTTAAACCGCCATCAACGGCAATAGATTGACCAGTAATAGCTGAGCTTAAGTCAGAAGCCATCAATAGTACTGAATTTGCAAAGTCGGCAACTGAGGTCGCTTGACGAAGTGGTGTCGTCGTTGCGATATAATCAAACACTTCTTCAGTGGTTAATTTACTAGCGTCAGTCGTTTTTAATAGTCCACCTGCCAGCAAGTTCACACGAATACCATATTGCCCAAGCTCCGCTGCTAGATTACGTGTTAGACCAATAAGCGCTGATTTTGCCGTCGTATAGTCGTAATAAGTGACGACCGGATTATAAACCAAGTTGGTTGAGATATTGATGATCTTACCCATCTGCTGAGTTTTCATTTGCGGTAATACCGCTTGTACTGTATTGACGGCACCTTGGACAATGCCGTCAATTTGCTGAGAAAAATGTGCCCATTTCACAGTCTCAATACTGGTGTAATCAGCACTCGGGTTAAACTGATAGCTCGGCAAGGCATTGTTGACCAATATATCAATACGCCCAAAACGTTCTATGACTGCCGCTGCCATTGCTTGCATTTGTGTTAAATCAGTTACATCCCCTTGATAAGTAAAAGCACGCCCGCCTTCTGCTTCGATATCAGCAACCACTTTTTCAGCCGCCTCTTTACTATGCAAATAATTCACGCAAACGCTCGCGCCTGCCGCTGCCATCTGCATGGCGATTTGAGCACCGAGACCACGACTGGCGCCTGTGACGATAGCAACTTTATCAGTAAGAAGTGCCGGAATAACGGTTTGAGCCATGATGTTGTATCCTTTATTATTATGTTATGGTTAGAGTATGACTATACTTAAAGAGCTTTGGCTAAAGACCAAGTCACGCTTATCATAGCATGATTGATTGCTATCATTTCATGAGCAGTACTCCTAGCATTGGCTAGTGCTGAACTCAGTTAAATCACTGCCCTATAAATTTCGACTTACCATGATCATAACCGTATAATGAATTAATTTTATGAAGGATCATGCGCCCGCTTTTCACCTTTTGCCCTAATTTAGGAGAGACATTTTGTCCCATTTATCTTCATCCAATTGGTCTACTCGCGCCTCTATCAAAATACTGCCTAAAGCATTGCTCTGTGCCGCCATCGGGCTCTCTATTACCAGCTGTAGCAAATCTGATAACACGCCTATCGATAGTTCTGCTACCAGCGATGTCACGTTGAACCTTTATAACTGGTCAGAGTATATGCCGCAAGAAATACTTGACGGCTTTACTGAAGAGACCGGTATCAAAGTCAATTACACCACCTTTGACTCTAATGAAGCCATGTATGCCAAGCTAAAGCTGCTTGATGATTCTAGCCAATACGACTTGGCGATTCCATCGACGTATTATGTCGAAAAAATGGCAAAAGAAGGTCTGCTACAAGAGCTTGATAAGTCTAAATTGAGCAATTTTAAAAACCTTGACACTTCTTTTACCAATACCAAGGTTGACCCAGAAAACAAATACTCGATTCCTTATATGTGGGGCAGCACTGGTCTTGCTATCAATGGCGAGACGATTGATCCAGCCACGGTCAATAGTTGGAATGACCTATGGCGTCCTGAGTATAAAGGTCAAGTGATGCTGATGAATGATATGCGCGAAGTGTTTGGCATGGCGCTATTAACCTTAGGCTACTCTGGCAACAGTAGAAATCCTGACGAAATTAAAGCCGCTTATGAGAAGCTCACGACCTTGATGCCGAATGTAAAAACCTTTAACTCAGATGCTTCACGTATGCCATATATGGAAGGTGAAACCAGCGTCGGTATGACGTGGAATGGGGAAGCTATCATCGCCAATAGTGAAGGTCTGACCAGTTTGGTGTATAAATACCCAACCGAAGGTGCGATATTATGGATGGACAATTTTGTCATTCCTAAAAACGCCACGCAAGTCGATGCAGCCCACAAGTTTATAGACTATCTGCTACGTCCTGAGAACTCCAAAATTGTTAGTGAAGAGATAGGTTATGCGTCGCCTAATAGTGCGGCACGTGAAATGATGCCAGATGACGTCAAAAATAATCCAACCATCTACCCTAGTAAAGACGTATTGGCAAAAGCTGAATTCCAAGAAGATGTTGGTGATGAAGCATTGCAGGTGTATCAACAGTATTGGGATAAGCTAAAAACCGGTCGTTAATCGTTGTTTATTAATGGCCGATTTTTGATAGCCGTTTTTAATAATTATGATTGTAAAAAAACGCTGACTTTATAGAGTCAGCGTTTTTTATTTATAAATGCAAATCTGTTTCACCGCCATGCTCCTCTATACGTCGTTGTTCACGGCGCTGGTAGCGCAGACCAGAAGCCGCAAACCACTGCGGCTTAGTCTCTTGTAATAAGTCACTGAGCTGCTGTAATTGCACTTGTAAAGTTTGTGTCAACCAAAAGTAGCCCTGCCATTCAAAGCCTAAATTTTCTACGCTTGGATATTCTGATAAGGTAATACGCGTAATAGGACGAAACACCTCATCACTTGGGCTACGCAACACTGCTGCCATATGTTGCATCACTTGGGTTAATTCGTGCTGATAATGTATGAGCAGGATATGATTATCCTCATCAATCTCGATACTGGCTAAGCGCGGTGCTGCCGTTAGCAGCAGATCAATCGTACCAATAATATTTCGGTGGGTACGTTGAATACTCTCAATTGTCTCTTCATCGATACCAGACTCGCTCGTTGTTGCTGCCAAATGGGGGCGTACCGCTAAGAGTCTTTTATTGATCTGCTGTAGCTCTATCACTAAGGCTTTGTTAACAGGTACGGCAAAGATTGTTGGATTGACGTACTGAACATCACCATCAATCAATTCTTCAGCAGTATCGATATGATTGCCTACCCTAGCATAAAGATTACTACAAGCATCGAGGTTACTAGCCAGTAAGAATCGCCACATCAATGTGGACTTCAATGGCAAAATCAATGTCGCTGCAACGGCAAGCCCTGTACCAAGTAAAATATTGAGGGCACGGTAGATACCATCTTGACCGATAGTGCTTTGACCCAGATCTGAGACAATCATCAACATGGTTATACCAGTCAATAACCCTGTGTAGCCAAGATTCCTAATCGCCAGATAGCCAATAATACCACTCATCAGTCCAATGATGACATAATCTACCCACAACCATGTCCCTACACCTTGACTAAACCATAAAATCCCAAGCGCAGTACCAATACCCAGTAACGTGCCAAGTACTCGCTCTTTAGCCTTAGTATAGATTGCACCTTGATACTGTAGCAATCCTAGAATAATAAAAACAGTGATAGTCGTCCATTCTCCATGTGGAAAATTGGTGACTTTATTGACTAATAAAGCGAGTATAACTGCCACGCCCAAACGTATAGCATGCAGCACATCAGCATGCTGATAGCGAGCGTATGGCTCTATCACAGGAGCGGTAAATCGTTGTAAAAAAGTCGGCTTCACGCAGCACATCTCTTATCATTAATGAGAATTAGAATTAAAAAAAGTATAAAAATAACGCCTTTTACCTATTAAAAGATAAAAGACGTTAAGTGTCAAAACAAGCTCGCACATCACCAGAAAAAGGTAAGGTTAAGTGAGCATTTGGGTGTCAATCAGGCTAATTACTACACTTCTAAATAATCTAAAATCCCTTCAGCCGCTTCACGACCTTCCCAAATGGCAGTGACCACCAAATCAGAGCCACGTACCATATCGCCGCCTGCAAAGATCTTAGGGTTATTGGTTTGGAACTTAAAGGTTTGTTTTTCCGCTGCCAATACTCGACCAGATTTGTCCATAGAAATCTGCTGCGCGTCAAACCAATCCGCAGGGCTTGGACGGAAACCAAATGCCATAATCACTGCATCACAAGGTATAATCTCTTCTGAGTTGGCAATTGGCTCAGGATACTGACGACCGTTTTCGTCTGGTGCGCCCAGGTGCGTCGTTACTACTTTTACCGCATTGACCTTACCGTTTAAGCCAATTATTTCAGTCGGTTGGCGGTTAAATAAGAACTCAACTCCCTCCTCGCGTGCATTTACCACTTCACGACGTGAGCCTGGCATATTTTCCTCATCACGGCGATAAGCACAGAATACTTGCTCAGCACCTTGACGAATACTGGTACGATTACAGTCCATCGCGGTATCGCCACCACCCAACACCACGACTTTTTTGCCTTTTAGGTCGATATACTCGCCTGAGTCTTTTTCCCAATCATTACAGCGATTGACGTTGGCAATCAAATAATCCAGAGCGTCATACACACCCTCCAACTCTTCACCAGCAAAGCCGCCACGCATATAAGTATAAGTACCCATACCCATAAATACAGCATCATACTCACCGAGCAGCTCATCAATACTGACATCAGTACCAATTTCTGTCTCGAGGCGGAATTCCATGCCCATGCCTTCAAAGATGACACGTCGATTACGCATGACGTCTTTTTCCATTTTGAACTCTGGAATACCGAAAGTTAACAAACCACCAATCTCTGGACGTTTATCAAAGATAACGGGTTTGACGCCATTTCTGACCAAGATATCTGCACAGCCAAGCCCTGCAGGTCCTGCTCCAATGATGGCAACCTTCTTGTCTGTCCAAATGACCTTAGACATATCAGGACGCCAGCCAAGGGCAAAAGCGGTATCATTAATATACTTCTCGACATTGCCAATCGTCACGGCACCAAAGCCGTCATTAAGTGTGCAAGAGCCTTCACACAAGCGGTCTTGCGGGCACACACGTCCGCAGACTTCAGGCAAAGTATTGGTTTGATGACACAATTCTGCCGCTTGGAAAATTTGACCCTCAGCGGCTAGTTTTAACCAATTAGGAATGTAATTATGTACAGGGCATTTCCACTCACAATACGGATTGCCACATTCTAAACAGCGATGCGATTGCTGAGCGACTGATTCACTTTCAAACGGCTGATAAATTTCAACAAACTCTGTTGAACGCGTGGCGATGTCTTTTTTGATCGGCTCAAGCCTTGGCACATCTAAAAACTGAAAACTATTTTCTAAGCGTTTTGCCATGGTATTGTCTCTTTTATATAGGGGTCTTTTATAGTGGCTAACAACAGTCGATATAGGCAGCCTCAATGAGGCAAATTTACTTATATAGGCTGTCATTTACCTGCTCAAAACATCTATAAATTCATCTTTAGAATAACGTCGTGCACCTCTAATATCTATATATTATGGTACACAACGCTATCAATAAATCAGATCAATTATTGCGGATCAGCGGTCGTGGTTTTAAGCAAAGTTGCAACGTTTGCTGCTTTTGGCTTAACCAAGTAGAACTTACGCGCATAATGCTCGAAGTCCGCTAATATGGTCTGCCCCCATGCGCTACCCGTTTTATCGACATGCCTTTCGATGACCTGCTGTAAGTAGATACGGTGGCTTTCCATCTGCTCACTTGAGATACGATTTAAATCAATCAACTCATGGTTGCAGCGATCAAAGAAATCACCTTCCAGATCGAGTACATAAGCAAATCCACCTGTCATGCCTGCGCCAAAGTTAAGACCAGTACGTCCAAGTATGGTGATGATACCGCCCGTCATATACTCGCAGCAATGGTCGCCTGTGCCTTCGATAACAGCATGAGCACCTGAGTTACGAACGCCAAAACGCTCCCCTGCCGTACCAGCAGCATATAGCTTGCCACCTGTTGCACCATACAAGCAGGTATTACCTACAATAGCAGTATCTTGCGTCACAAAGCTTGAGTCTTTTGGTGGATAAATCACAATCTCACCGCCTGCCATGCCTTTACCAACATAATCATTGGCATCGCCTTCAAGTTCAATATGCAAGCCACCAGCATTCCAAACACCTAGACTTTGTCCTGCTGTTCCGGTCAAGTGCAGCTTAATGGGTTTGTCACTCATGCCAAGATTACCCCATAACTCTGCAATCTCGCCTGAGATACGCGCCCCAATCGAGCGATCACAGTTACCAACGTAATAACTATAGTCGCCACCATTGCCTTGACGAATATTCAGCAGCATATCACTAATCATCTGCTCAGCAAGCAAGCCTTTATCAAATGGCTCATTGCGCTCAACTTGACAAGTCTGCGCTTTGCCGCTACTGGCAGGATGACTAAATAATAGAGGCGATAAATCAAGATGCTGTTGCTTAGCAGTATTGCCTTCTAATATATCAAGCAAGTCAGTACGTCCAACCAACTCTTCCATCGTGCGCACGCCAAGCTTTGCAAGCCATTCGCGGGTTTCGGTTGCGACAAATTTAAAGAAGTTAATCAGCATTTCAGCTTCACCGATGAAGTGATCATCGCGTAGCTGGGCTTTTTGAGTGGCAACGCCCGTTGGACAGTTATTTAAATGGCAAATACGTAGGTATTTGCAACCGACCGCTATCATCGGCGTGGTGCCAAAACCAAAGCTCTCAGCACCAAGAATGGCGGCTTTGACCACATCAAGTCCTGTCTTTAGACCGCCGTCGGTTTGGATACGAACTTTATGACGCAAGCCATTAACGCGTAATGATTGATGAGTTTCAGCAAGACCTAACTCCCAAGGCGAGCCAGCATGATGGATAGACGACAGTGGTGATGCTGCCGTACCGCCGTCATAACCTGAGATAGTAATCAAGTCAGCATAGGCTTTTGCCACACCTGTTGCAATCGTGCCAACACCCGGACGCGAAACCAACTTAACTGACACCAACGCATCTGGATTGACTTGCTTAAGATCAAAAATAAGCTGCGCCAAATCTTCAATCGAGTAAATATCATGATGCGGCGGCGGTGAAATCAACGTCACTCCAGGCACAGAGTAGCGTAAGCGGGCGATTAAAGCATTAACCTTACCACCTGGCAGCTGACCACCTTCACCCGGTTTTGCCCCTTGAGCAACCTTGATCTGCATGACTTCTGCTGAACGCAGATAGGCGGGCGTTACCCCAAAACGACCAGAGGCAACTTGTTTAATTTTTGAGTTACGTAGTGTCCCGTAACGTACAGGGTCTTCACCGCCCTCACCTGAATTTGAGCGACCACCAATGGTATTCATAGCGATAGCGATGGCTTCATGCGCTTCTGGCGACAGCGCGCCTAGCGACATACCAGCAGAGTCAAAACGCGACAAAATGGCTGAGATATCTTCAACCTCATCAACGTCAAGTGGATTGTCCGTTTTAAGCTGTAGTAAATCACGTAAAGTAGCGACCGGACGGCTATTGACAATTTCTGCATATTGACGGTAATTGTCATAATTACCAGTTCGTACCGCCAAATGTAGGCTATTAATCACATCAGGATTAAAGGCATGATACTCTTTATTAAAGACAAATTTTAATAAGCCGCCTTGATCAAGTGGGGCGCGACGCTTAAAGGCATTTGCCGCAAGCTGCGCTTGATCTGCTGCCAAATCAGCAAAGGTTGCGCCTTTAATACGACTTTGCACGCCTTTGAAGCACAGATTAACCACTTCTTCAGAAAGACCTACCGCCTCAAATAACTGTGCACCGCGATATGACACGATGGTAGAGATACCCATTTTTGATAAAATCTTTAGCAAACCTTTATCTAAGCCTTTACGGAAATTTACCCGTGCCTGAATCGGATCGCCAAGCAGCTCGCCAGTCGCAACCAAATCATCAATCACGTCATAAGCTAGATAAGGATAAACGCAGGTCGCGCCAAAGCCAATTAATACTGCGACTTGATGTGAATCACGTGCCAGACCAGTTTCAATAATTAAATTGGCATCGGTACGTATACCTTGTGCAATCAGATAATGATGCACCGCCCCTGTGACCATTATGGCGTTGGCAGGGACTTTATCTACCGCAATGTCTTTATCAGATAAGACAATCAAGGTATGACCAGCACGAATGCTACTGGCGACTTGCTCGCAGATAGAGATAATGGCAGTGGAAAGCTCTAATGTACGGTCATAATTTAAGTCGATACGTGCCATCTTAAAAGCAGGATCATTCACAGTTTCAAGTTGCTGCATCTTACTTGCTGACAGCACCGGTGATGACAAGATAAGGCGATGCGCGTCACGTGCCGATGGTGCAAACACGTTGGTTTCAGCACCAAGACAGGTCTGTAATGACATGACGATTGATTCACGTAGCGGGTCAATCGGTGGATTAGTGACCTGTGCAAACTGCTGACGGAAGAAATCACCGACATGGCGGATCTGCTGTGATAATACTGCCATTGGCGTATCATCACCCATCGAACCGACTGGTTCTTGGGCATTTTCGGCATTAGGACGGATGATTTCTGTGCGTTCTTCATTGGTGATGTGATACATTTTTTGCAATGCTTTTAGCGGCTCACCGCGACATGCCTGCGCTGCTAACTCTTCTTCTAAGCGCTCATCATCACGGATACGAGTTGCCTCGTCACGTAACCATTTACGATACGGATGCGCCTTTTTGAGCAAGGTCGCGATGGCTTTGGTATCCATTATTTGACCGGTTTGAGTATCAATGACTAGCATCTGACCGGGTCCAACACGACCTTTAGCGAGCACGTCTTTTGGCTTATAATCCCAAACCCCTACTTCTGAGGCGACCGTAATATAACCATTCTTCGTCGTTACCCAGCGCGATGGACGTAAACCGTTCCGATCAAGCATACAGACCGCATAGCGACCATCTTGAATCACAAGCCCTGCAGGACCGTCCCATGCTTCCATATGCTGTGAGTAAAACTCATAAAACGCTCGCAGATCCATATCCATGCTATCGACATTTTGCCAAGCAGGTGGTACCAGTATCGACATTGAATGAAACAAGCTCATACCGCCTGACATCAGAACTTCTAGCATGTTATCTAAGCTAGATGAATCTGAGCCAGTGCTATTAACCAATGGCGTTAACTCATTCAAATTGGGTAATTTATCTGATTTTAATTTTGGCGTACGCGCCTCAGACCAGCTGCGGTTGCCGGAGATGGTATTTAGCTCACCATTATGCGCCAGATAGCGGAAAGGCTGGGCTAGTGGCCAGCGCGGTAGCGTATTGGTTGAAAAGCGCTGATGAAATACCACGATATGCGACGCCAAACGCGCATCTTGCAAATCTAAGAAGAAAGCAGGCAAGTCTGATGGCATCACCAAACCTTTATAAATAATAGTCTGACAGCTCAATGAGCAGACATAAAACAGCTCATCATCAACCAAGCGTTGCTCAGATTTTTTACGCGCTACAAACAGCTTGCGATTAAAATCATCTGCCGCTAAACCATCCGGCGCATTGACAAATACTTGCTTAAAATCTGGTAATGTCTGACGCCCAATTTCACCGACAATGCTTAAATCAAGTGGTACATCGCGCCAGCCGGCTACTTCTAAGCCTTGTGCGGCAATCTCTTCATTTAATACTTGTAGGCTATGCTGAGCCGTTGCCGTATCTGGATTGACGAATACCATACCAACCGCGAAGTTATCCGTTATCTCAAACTGTTGCTCTGCTGCAATGTCTCTAAAAAAGGCAACGGGCGTCGCTAATAATAAACCACAACCATCGCCGGTTTTGCCATCAGCTGCCACGCCGCCACGATGGGTCATACAACTTAGGCTGTGAATGGCTGTTTTTACCAAGTCATGACTGGCCTGACCCTCAATATGAGCAATCAAACCAAAACCGCAATTGTCAGAAAAGTCATCTGGCGAGGCCAAATGCGTATGGGAGGAAATCATTGACATAGCTGGTCCTTTTAAGTAAGCGGAAGTTTATGCAACCAATGTGATGCACAAACCGTTTTCCGCAAGCAGAACGGGCTGGATTATATTTACATATCCGGATTAACAAAGCGCGAGCAGAAAAATTATTGCCAGTGCGCTGGGTATGATAAGAACAATTATCAAAGTACCCTGTATGCTAGCAACATTTGAGCCATCAATTTAACGCGGACTGATAGGATAACTTGGTGAAAGTATTCAATGTCAATCGTCGCAAATCAAAATATTAAGCACTTCAACGTGACTACTTGTCGATCTTATGTTGGTTATAGGTTCCAATATGAATCTTATAACCTTCAATGACCAAACTAGTAAATAGCTGAAAAAACGCAGTTTATCCATCAAATGTGAATATAAGACGCCTATATTCAAGCGCCTTAACAATCCTAATAAGGATGATAATAAGAGAAGTTGCGCCACTTGCGATATGCTGATCGTAGCGGATAGCTAGTAACCAGCTAACAAGTAGCAGCGCTTGAGATATGATGTTTTCTGTTAATCATTTATCCTAAATCTAATAAAATCTTCTTAAATTAGAAGCTAACAAATGACCATTTACGATAACTATACAGAACGTCACCCATCCTTATATTAGTGAATGATTGATAAAAAATCTAGTCTTTTCTGCCGATTCATCCGTCAGATTTTGTAAGTGTTTATATTGCTATTGGTTATACAAGATATCATAACCCATAAGTAAATGATTCATAAAAAAGCCCACTGTATTTTTTAGTGGGCTTTTCAACGTATGTGCTTACTTAAAATTAGTCTTTCTTTTCTTCGATGAGCTCTTTTATACTGTCGTTTTTGGCTTTTGGCGCTGCCGCATTGTTAGAGTTATTATTGGCATTTTTATTCGCCGAGCTTGCACTTGAATTTTTATTATCTAAATTTGTACTGTTGGGATTGGCAGTGTTATTCGGCGCCTTAGGCGTGGCAACCACTGGTGGTTTTTTCGCTGAATTAGTATCAGCACCAGATACAACAGGCTTTTTGCTTTCTTGCTCAGGCTTACGGTTATTATCAGTATTCTTAGAGGCTGAGGTAGTAGGAGATTGCTCTTCTGTACCGAAAATACGCTCTTCATTAACTGTCAAGGTATCAGAGGTATCAACGGACTGACGAATGCTTTCAGTCGCACTGCTATTGGTCGATTCCTGAGGAGTACGGTTGATCGCATTGCTTGCGGCTTGCTCACTGTTATTTACCGTAGGTGTTTTTTGACGTAGCGGCACTTCACGCTTGGTTGGTCTCAGATTGACGGCACGGGTGCGTTTTGTACTTAAATCTTTTACAGGATCAGGGCGCTCATAATTATCAATGATGCTGACATAGCGATTGATCTCTTCAGGCAATACTCGCACATTGGCAGGCAGCTTAAAATCTATCAGCTTAGCCGCACCAACTGCTTCTTGTGGACTACCCATCAAGCCATAAGTCAGCATATAACGGACTTGCTCGTTTTCATCAAGGTAGCGGAAATATGTAAATTTGCTACGGTCTTCACGTCCTTCTAGATAACTGACAATCACCTCATTTTCAGCGACATTCATGACCTGCACTGTCCACTTGCCTTTGTTGGCAAGCAGATAACGCTTATCTTTAAATTCATCAGGATAGCTGCGCAAATCACGAACCGTTTCATCAAAACTTATCGGTTGTACGTCAGTATCAAGCTCATGCAGCGATTCAATTTTCAATGGCTGCTCAAGCTCCGCACTCAGTGTTTTCGGCGCTGCTATGGGCGCGTTTTCTATCTTGGCGCCCATCGCTGGCGTTTGGCTAAACATCCATACCAAAGCGGTGGTCACACCCAACATCAGAGTCGCTATCAGCCAAATCAGCGCTTGACGGCGATAGGATTGACTCGCGGTGCGAGTCGTCGAGCGAGATGCTGCCATGGAGGTGTCCTTGGTAAAGATATGCTTAGGATAGGGTCATAAAAATTATACAGATAAAATAAAACCAAGCGCTCTATACTCACTTCAAAATAAAAGAGAATCGCTTTTAGTACCGTGCTATTTCTATATTGAAAAATTAACTGCTCATAGCCATTTATAATATATGTTCTTTTATAGCTTACGGTGAATGCATGGCTAGCACATCGGTAAGCAGATGCGGGTCAAAATCATTGGTTAATACTGCTTCACCCAATGATTTTAACAAAATAAGGCGGATTTGTCCGTGTTTCACTTTTTTATCATGCCCCATTAAGTCTAAAGCGGTCTGAACTTCAATAGGCGGCGGCGTGATCGGTAAATTGGCTAATGACAATATGCGCTTAACACGAGCAACCTCATCGCTCGTTAACCAGCCGATTTTTTGCGACAGCTCAGCCGCTTGTACCATGCCCGCAGCGACTGCCTCACCATGTAGCCAACTACCATAACCTTCATGAGTTTCAATCACATGACCAAACGTATGACCAAAATTTAATAAAGCGCGTACACCTGATTCTCTTTCATCTTGGGCGACAATATCAGCTTTGTACTGGCAGCAGCGCTTGACCGCTTCACCCAGTACCGCTAAATCCAAAGCCATCATCGCAGGCAGATTGTGCTCAAGCCAAGTCAAGAACTCGGCATCCATAATCAGCGCATATTTAATAACTTCAGCAAGCCCTGCTGACAGCTCGCGCGCTGGCAGGGTTTTGAGTGTACTCATATCTGCCAATACCATTTGCGGCTGCCAGAATGCGCCAATCATGTTTTTGCCTTGCGGATGATTGATACCGGTTTTGCCGCCGACACTTGAATCCACTTGAGACAGCAAGGTGGTTGGTATCTGAATAAAATTGACGCCGCGCATAAAGCTTGCCGCTGCAAATCCCGTCATATCACCAATGACACCACCACCAAGCGCAATCAGAGTCACATCACGATTAAAATGCGCTGCCATCAGCACGTCATAAATCTGATTGATACTAGACTGGTTCTTATATTGTTCACCATCTGGCAGCACGCACACCTGCACGGTACATTGAGCTTCTAACGGCTTCTGTAAGGCCTGTAGATAAATCGGCGCAATAGTGTCATTGGTAACAATCAATACCTGCTGACCCGTAACATAAGGGGCAATTTGGCTAGCCATACTGCTGTTTTCTGCTATTGCGTTTTCAGTAATGACGATTGGATAGTCATGACTTTGCGTATGTACTGTCAAGTCAGCATGAAACAGTGGCGTTGCCATGAAAATCTCCTTAATTCTTACGAGTAAAATTTAACTAAATAGGTATTCGATAATATTGGTCATACTAGTCATTTTTTGACATCAGTCTTTTTCAGGCTCTGAATCGACAGACGTAGAGATACAAAATGAGTTAAGCTGCTGTAATAATTGATTGACCATGTGCCGTGGATACGTATGTCCTGTTGGCATAATGATATGCGCTACTTCCCTGTACAATGGATCGCGCGCGCTATATAAACCTTGCAGTATTTTTCTGGGGTTTGGCTGCTGTAATAAAGGACGCGATTTGTCTTTCGCAGTACGAGCCATTTGTACATCGACAGGCGCGTTGAGATAAATAACGATACCGCGCTGCTTTAAATACTCACGATTTTCAGCTGCCATCACAGCACCGCCACCAGTCGCTAAAACAATTTGCGGTTGCTGTGTTAGCTCATCGATTGCACGCGTTTCCCGTTCTCGAAAGCCCGCTTCACCTTCTTTGGCAAATATCCAAGCGATATCGGCACCGGTCTGCGATTCGATATACCAATCGCTGTCTACAAACGAGCGCCCGAGCTGCTTTGCCAGTAATCTGCCGATTGTGGTCTTCCCTGCTCCCATCGGCCCTACCAAAAATACCGACGGTAATTCCTCAACCATAGTACTCACTCAGCTAAATTAGGTATGATACAACGTCATTGATATTCTGGCTAGTAATGAGCTGTGATTATTGTTAGTAAAATCCTTGCCAGCCTAAAAATCAACCATTAAAAAAGCAAGCACTAAGGCTTGCTTTTTATGACTCAAAACCAACTAAAATCTGACTAATCTAAGCGACTAATACCATCATTGATCAGTTTCGGCGTGATAAATATCAGCAGCTCTTCTTTGGTATTGCTGCGCACGTCTTTACGGAAGGCACGACCGATATAAGGCAAATCACCTAAGAAAGGTACTTTATCGACGCCATTATTAGTACGGTTTTTAAAGACGCCGCCCAATACAATGGTTTGACCATCTTCAACAATAACGTTGGTAGAAATCGAGTCTTCAGCGATGGCAACCTGATTATTAATAATGGTCGGTGTGCCATTGGTGATTAGCAGCTGCAAACCAATCTTACCATCTGGAGTAATATTTGGCGTGGCTTCCAAACTTAAAGCAGCTTCTTTAAAGCTAGTAGTAGTCGCGCCACTTGCTGATGCTTCTTGATAAGGAATCTGCGTACCAGAAGATACTTTTGCTGTTTGCTTATCAGAGGTCAAAATCTTCGGCGTAGAAATCACTTCACCGCGGTTGTCTGCTTGCATGGCTGACAACTCAAGATCGAGCATAAAATCAGAAATACCTAGCAGACCAAAGGCAATACGACCTGCTGGATTATCAACGCCTAAATCAACGTTTAGATTGTCAGGACGAGTAATATCGTATTTAGGATAAGAGACGGTCTGACCATTAATAGTCGTGGTCTGCACATCAAAATCTTTTAAGTCCCATAAAGTTTGGTTACTGCCACCGACCAACAAGTTGCGGTTATTGGCAGCGCCATTTGACAAGATACCCCAACGCACTCCAATCTCTTTACTAAAGCTATCAGTCGCACTAACGATACGCGCTTCAATCATGACCTGACGGACAGGAATGTCGATTTTACCAATCAGCTTATGGATATTTTCAATGCTGGCTGCCACATCTTTAACAATCAAAGTATTGGTACGCTCATCGACTGTTACCGTCCCACGATTAGAGAGCAAGCTATTGCTATCTTTAGTATTAGCATTGGCGCTGCCAGTATTGCTACCGCCAGAGGCGCCACCACTACCTTGAGAGATCAGGGTTAGGACATCTGCCGCTTTTGCGTAGCTTAGACGGATATATTCAGTACGTAACGGTGCATAAGATTCAACTGCTTGCTGTGCTTCAAGCTCACGTGCTTCTTGTTCAGCAAGCTCAGTTGAAGGCGCAACCAAAATTACGTTACCGTTTTCACGTTTGCCCAAATTTTTACTTTTAAGAATGATATCAAGTGCTTGATCCCAAGGTACGTTGATAAGGCGCAAGGTAATGTTACCGGCGACCGAATCACTAGCAACGATATTCATCTCTGTAAACTGCGCTAAGATATCTAGGACACTACGAATCTCAACATCTTGAAACTCCATAGATAGCGCTGCACCAGTATAGACTTTTTCTTCAAGCGTCGGCTCACGTAGCAGCTCAGGTCGTCTGATACCAATATTTAGCTGACTGCCTGATTGATAGGCTTGATATTCAAAGTCGTCTTTCATATTGATGGTAATAACACCATTTTGACCTTGGTTTTTAGTATCAATACTGTCTACCAAACCACCATTAACATTCAATCGGCGTAGTAGATTTCTAGGTACGGTACTGCCTGTCAAACGCACAACCAGCTTATTACCTTGACGCTGAACGTCTACAGGAATCGCTTCATTGGCAAGTGAGATACTAACGCTACCACCGCCATCATTCCCTGCTGAAAAATTCACAGCGCTTAAACCATCATAACTATACTGCTTACTGACTTGTGCAGAGGCAAGTTGTGGGCTTAATAAAGGGTTGACACGTACGACCATGGTGTCAGCAGGTACTTGGCTTTTTGTCACCGTGGTTCTAATAGGCGCAACAGCAACGCTACTGGTTTCAACAATGGGCGTAACCACAGCCGTGGTAGTAATAGCCGAATTGCCATTTAGGACATCTTGTACAGGGTCGTTGGTAATGACTTTCGTGACCACCGGAGCAATCACTGGACGATTAGGGTCCGTAATCGTCAGCAATAATTCATTGCCATCAATCGCGGTGGTATAGTTGCCCGTCTTTTTTAGCCCAACGATAAGACGGGTGGTATTGTCACTATTTAAGGTGGTGACCTCATTGACCATACCGATATTATATTCTTTAAAGCGACTAGCAAGACCGTTTTGCACCTGTTCAAAATCCAGCACCAAACGGCTAGGATTGTCGAGCTGATAAGCGGCTGGTAATACTGGCGCACCTGAAAACCCTAAACGCATTTGCGTTACGGCTGGCGCAGTCTGCACCACAGAGACATTGTTGATGCGCTGCTCGGCATGGGCAATGCTACTTATAGCTACCATACTCATTGCCAATGCAGAGATGGCAAAAGTAGAAGATACGCGGTTGCTCATCGTCATTACCTTGTTATTGCGTACTGTCATTATTTATTCCTCAAAAAATCTGCCGACTTAGCTTATAGGGGACACCAGTGACTGGGGTTTTTCAACAAACCCAGCACGGCTGTCTGGCACAATTTCAATCAAGTTAATCTGAGTCGGTGTGATTTCAACAATACGACCGTCATTCAATCCAAGATAATTACCCACTCTAACACTAGCAACTGAGCCATCAGGACGCTGTACTAAAGCATACTGTTGACCTTCAGGCGAGATAACCACACCGCGAAAAATCAGTTGTGTCAGCTCGTACTGTTCAAGCGGTTCTTTGACTCGAGTTATATCAGGACGTACCCCGTCAATAAAGGTGGTCGGACCTTGTACGTTCACTAAACTCGGTGGCAAAAATGGACTACGCTGCGCACTGGCGCTATAGACAAAATCTTCTACCAGCTCGGCCTGAGGAGGAGGCTCAATCGGCTGCGCAGGCTGGTTACGGATATCAGCCATTGCCTGTTCTGCTAAACCGATACGATCCGTACAACCCGTTAGAGATAAAATAGTAGCGCTTAACAGCAATAACCTTAACTTAGGCAATTTTTGGCTAGTCATCAGTTGCCTCCTGCAGCAGCATCGGTGGGTACAGCTTCAGCCACCACTGCATCACCTTCAGGGACCGCTTCTTTTGAGCGATAGGTTTTGGTTTGCAATACCAAATTTAGCTCGGGTAAAACATCCAAGGTTGGCTGCGGATTACTGACTTCGAAGTCGTGCATGGTGATAATCCTTGGTAAAGCTGCCAAACCACTGATAAAACTACCAAATTGATGGTAGTCACCCAACGCTGCAATACGAATAGGCTGCTCAATAAAGAATTCATTTTCAATTTCAGGCTCAACAGAGATATCCTGAAAACGTATGTTACTGCCCACGCCCGTCATATTGATACCCTCAACCAATTCTGATACACGGGTATCTTTTGGTAGCTGGTCAAGCAAAGTATTAAACTCCGCTTCCATTTGAATCACTTGAGCTTGATAAGCTTGTAGATGGCGCGCGCGCGATTCTTTTTCACGGTAGCTATCGAGCAAGGTTTGTTGTTGGCTTTCTGCTGCAGTGATTTCATCGATTTTACTGCTGATTGGTAATGCCCATGACAAAGCAGCAATCAAAGCAATAATAAAACCAATGACGGTGACTTTAACAGGCAGCGGCCAACTGCCATAGTTTTCAGAATCCAATGACTCAAAACTGCGGCGAAACTCATTTAAATCAAACTGTTTTCTTTGTCTTATCACCGTCTTTTTGATTTTAATGCGGGGTTTTTTACGGGTCAGTTTCATAACTCACCTCCAGGTACAATAGCGCCATCAGCACCTTCTACAGGAACGGCCGTTTCAGACTGTACTTTAGTCGTGATTACAAACTGCACATAGCTGTCTTCAGGATAAATAGGACGCGGTTGTTCACCTGGCGTAGTGACCGTATTTTCCAAAACGGGGGCTGCTTGATAAGCGGTGATGTTTTGCTGAATATTACTTACGGCTGAATCGCCCATCCACTTACTGCTATCAAGATTGCGGATCAAGCTTGATACCACGTTTGGATTGTCAGCAAGACCTGTCAATGTTAATACATCCCCTTCACGTTTTAGGTTATTCAAATAAAGCGCTGGCGGAATGGCTTTAGCAAGATCATCCCATAGACGTACAGGTACAGGACGTCGACCTTGCAAGTCTTGAATAACTTGCATACGTGAGATGATATCTTCACGGCGCTGCTCTAAGCTATCAATCTCGACCAACGCTTTATCCAAGCGAGCGTTTTCTTGTTCAATCAGTGCATTGGCATCTAATTGTTCAGCAAGTTCGTTATTAAAATAACTCCACGTCGCAAATGCTGCAAGCAGAGACAACAGTGTCACTGCCACCACCAAGGTGATAAACTCTTTATTGCGGCGGGCACGCTCTTCTTCTCGCCAGGGCAGTAGGTTAATACGAGCCATTAGTCAAAGCTCCTTAACGCCAGACCGCAAGCGGCCATTAAGCTGGGTGCATCAATCGCCAGTTGCTCATGATCGATATGCGGCGCAATAGTCATATTAATGAACGGATTTGCAATACTCACAGGCACGCCCAATCGCTGCTGCGCCATACCAGCAAGACCCGCAATAGAGCTACTGCCACCAGCAAGGACCACATGATCGATACTACTATATTGACTTGAGGAGAAATAAAACTGTAAAGAGCGAGTGATTTGTTGGATAGTATTTTCTATAAATGGTGTTAAGACATCGGTATAGTAATCATCAGGTAGAGCACGCTCGCGCTTACTAATAGAAGCTTCTTCAGCAGACAAGCCATAGCGGTTTTGGATGGCTTCTGTCAGCTGACTGCCTCCAAATAACTGCTCACGACTATAGATAAACTCGCCATTTTTGGCGACATATAATGTTGTTTGATTGTGTCCGATATCAACCAGCGCCACCAAATCTGGCAAGTTTGGCAGACTGTCTGCCATCAAGCCAAAAGCACGCTCAATGGCATGCGACTCAATATCCATTATCTTGGTTTGCAGACCACCAAAGGTTAAGGCATCAACTCTTTGGTCAACGTTTTCTGAACGAGAGGCGGCAAGCAGTACTTGTACCATGTCATCATTGATAAGAGAGGGACCCAATACTTCAAAGTCCAAATTGACGTCTTCTAGCGGATAAGGTATGTATTGGTCAGCATCCAAACGAATTTGAGCTTCACGCTCAACGTCACTTAGCACCATATCCATATCGATGATTTTAGTAATCACCGCTGACCCTGAGACTGCTGTGGCTGCACTACTACCCGCCGCTTGGCAACGCCTTGCCAAGCCTGCTATAGTATTGCCTACCACTTCCGTGTCTACAATGAGTTTGTCGATGACTACGCCTTCAGGTAATATTTCAGTACCATAAGATTTTAGGTGAAAAACGCCTTGTTGGCGCTGTATGTCAACCAACTTCACTGAGGTGGTACAAATATCCACGCCAATCAAATGTCGACTCTTAGAAGTAAATAGCCTCACAAACTCTATACCTTATATTAAGTGTACAATCTGATAGTTATTTGTAATAATTTAGTACAATACTTTACTTAACAGATAGATTCAAGCATTTAAATGTCCTGTAGAGGCTAACTTACACATTTATTATTACTTGGCTATTTTGTTCAAGGTATAATGTTTTTTATCTGTTGCAAACCTTAATCGATAAGTCTGACTATGACCAAAAAAAATGCCACCGTTCGTCTCATTCACTTTTTGGTGGGGCTTTTCATTGCCTGTCTAGCGTTGGCGGTTGTATTAGCGCTTGCCGTCCCTATTGGCTTCTATGGTATGGCGATGTATTTATCGCCAACGTTGCCAAGCACGCAAGAGATTAAAACGGCAACTTTAGAGATGCCATTACAGATATATAGTAGTGATGACAAATTGATTGGGCAATATGGCAACCGTTTATCATTGCCTATTACCTTTGAAGAGATACCGGAAGACTTGACCCATGCTTTTTTGGCAGCAGAAGATTCTTCATTTTTTCAGCACAGCGGTATTAGTATTAAAGGATTAGGGCGCGCGGTCACCGAAGTGGTGACGGATGATGAAAGCCAAACAGGTGGCTCGACCATCACCATGCAGGTCGCCAAAAATTATTTTCTAAGCTCAGATCGCACGTTAAATCGCAAGCTAACGGAATTATTTTTAGCCCGTAAGATTGAAGACGAGCTGAGTAAAAACGATATTCTTACCCTTTATGTCAATAAAATTTATTTAGGTGAAGGCGCTTACGGTATTCGTGCTGCTGCCAAAAAATATTATAGTAAATCGTTAGAAAATCTCACCATTGCTGAGATGGCAATGCTTGCAGGTTTGCCGAAAGCGCCCTCTAAATACAATCCTGTTGCCAATCCAAGCCGTGCGCTCACGCGCCGTAACTGGATTATTGGTCGCATGCATGAATTGGGTTACATCGACAAAACCCAATATGACGAAGCTATTAATGCGCCCATCGGTATTAAGCTTTATCAAGAAAAGCTGGATGTTAATATGCCGTATTTGGCAGAAATGACGCGCGCAGCTTTGGTTGATCGTTATGGTGAGCAAGTTATGCATGGCGGCTGGCGTGTACGCTTGACGGTTGATAGTCAAGCACAAATAGATGCAGAAAAGGCAATTTTATCTGGCTTGGTTGCTTACGAGCATCGCCATGGCTGGCGCGGCGCCGAAGCAAATGATGAACCGCTAAAGAATTTCAGTCGCTATAGCAATATGTCGCCTGCCAAAGTGACCAAAGTGAATACCAGTAGTTTTGAGGCAACCATGCTTTCAGGAGAAAGCGTGACCGTTAATTGGTCTGGTATGCGCTGGGCACGTAAATATATCTCTGCTGATCGCATTGGTTATTTTCCAAGCAATGCCAGCCAAATAGTGAGTAAGAACGATATTATTCGCCTGATACCGACTGCTAGTGGTGGCTGGCAGCTTGGTCAAATACCTGAGATACAAGGTAGTTTGGTTTCTCTGAATCCTGATACCGGTGGCGTTCGTGCCTTGGTCGGTGGCTTTGATTTTAATCATAGTAAATTTAACCGTGCTCTGCAGGGCTGGCGTCAACCGGGTTCCACCATTAAACCCCTTGTCTATACAGCAGCATTAGAAAAAGGCTATCGTCCAGATAGTATAGTTTCGGATCGCCCGCTGCAAGTAGGTGACTGGAAACCAAAAAACTCTGATGGTCGCTTCTTAGGTGATATCACATTAAGCCGCGGACTTTATTTATCACGTAACTTAGTATCTATTCGCTTGCTGCAAGCAATTGGCATCTCTGACGCTCGCAACTTATTAGATGAATTTGGTCTTGATAAAGAGAAGCTGCCAACTACTTTGTCTTTAGCTTTGGGTACAGGTCAAGCAACCCCATTACAAATGGCAACCGCTTACGCCACCTTTGCCAATGGCGGGCATCGCATTCAACCTTATTTTATTGAACAAATTTATAACTATAATAATAAGCTTTTATTTCAAGCCAATCCTCAGCAAGCTTGTGCCCTATGTTTCAATGAGCAGCTCGACGATGTCAATAAAAAACTAACTGAAGAATATGATGCAAAAATAGAGGAGAGTAAAAAAGTAGCTGAAGACGATAAAACAGGCGACGCTAAAGAATCGCCGGCAAGTAAAAATACAGAAACTGATATAGAGGCTGACAAGAGTAACACCCCTACTAAAGACAGTAACAAGATTGATTTGAGCATTTACGATGCCAGTCCAGAATCAGATCGCCTAAAAGCACCTGTTGTACAGTACGTACGCGCTGAACAAGCTCCGCGTATTTTAAAGCCTAAAGTCGCTTATGAGATGGCAGATATCTTACGTGATGTAATACAGCGTGGTACAGCGTTTAAAGCAAGATCTTTGGGACGTGATGATATTGGCGGCAAGACAGGAACCACCAATGAAGCGAAAGATGCTTGGTTTGCAGGCTTCCATCCTACCAATGCTACCGTCGTCTGGATGGGATTTGACCAACCATCAACCATGGGTCGTCGCGAATATGGTGGTGTGGCAGCCCTACCTGTTTGGATGGATTTTATGAAAGCCCAACTTAACGACACGCCTAGCCAATGGGTCTCTATTAATAACCGTGCCAAGTCCAAGAAACAAAAGCAAAACATTATAGAGATGATGGATGAAGGGGTCACTGAACTTGATGGCGAAGATACTGATACAGGCAAATCGGAAAAACCAGTAAAGACGTCTATTCAGAAACGCCAGCCACCTGCTCCAAAACCTGTTGAAACGCCGGCAGTTACGACCGCTATTAAACCTGCTAATAATGGTATTACTAATAGCCCAGCGCAGAAACCAAAACCATTAGTAGTCAAGCCTGTAGAACGTATGCCAGCGATGCCTGAGTAATAGACTGCTTAGAGCGTCTGCTTTCTATATTGATACATTTAAAAAGGCTGGTTCAGTAAACACTGAGCCAGCCTTTTTTATAGGACATATTTCAATTGCATTTAATTTTATGCCCTACTCAGCTTAAAGGTAGCAGCTAATCATTAAGTACTCATAACGAAGCTTTAAAAATATAATCTAAGCCATAAGAACTAAAACTCCACCATACCAGCACGTAGCTGCTCAATCAGCTCCAAAAACTGTTGGCGCCATTCACGTATGGTCGCATCATCTGGCAACCATTGATTGGACAGTGTTACTACATTGACAATCAAATCAGGCACTTGTTTTTTGTCATCAGCCGCCTTATCCACCGAATGCTCAGATATCACGGCATATAGACAACGCTGATAGGCATGTTCTATATCAGCCAGAAATCCTTGCTGCTGTAACTGCTTTAGACGCTGCACTTCAGGTGATACTTGCGTACGCTCGATCAGTGCTTCTTCGATATCTAGCAACGTCGGCGTCGTCAACGTTATATTATAAAAGTGACCAAGCTCTTGTAAAAAGGCTAAAAACGTACCGTATAGATGAAAAATAGCGGTCTCACAATGTGCTTGATATAACTGCTTGTCAGTTGTGTCTGCAGCGGCTTGACAGGCAAGGCGGCAAAAATATAGCTTTTGATTGGTACGGTCAGCTTGATATTTGGCAACGCGAGTTTTATCTGCCATGCACTTATCCTTTTTAGTGAGTACTGCTAAAAATAATCGGAAATTACGAATACTTATGAATACTAGAGCCAAAATCTCTGACTATTTAAGTAATTCGGTTATGCAGTGTACTATTTTATCTTATCATTTCCCAAGAAAAAACTTATTGTGATGGAATTTTAAAGCAAAAAAAGCCAGCAACTTAGGCTGGCTTTTTTATTTATGCAAATAACTAGACGCTATCTAATTTAATGATTACCTTGATTCAACTCTTGAGCAAAGGCTTCATCGAAGCTTGCAAAGTCTGTCGCATCAGTTGTTGCTGACATATCAAACGCCGCATTTAAGTCTTTATCTTGCAGTTTTTGCTCTGCTTTTTCTTTACGAGCTTTATGATAAGCAAGACCAGTACCAGCTGGAATCAAGCGACCAACGACTACGTTTTCTTTCAGACCACGTAACTCATCCACTTTACCAGTGACCGCAGCAGCCGTTAGGACACGAGTCGTTTCCTGGAACGATGCGGCTGAGATAAAGCTTTCGGTTGCCAAACTTGCTTTGGTAATACCAAGTAATTGACGTTCAAACTGAACTGGAAATTTGTCTTCCGCTTCTAGCTTGGCATTCAATGCTTTGATATCAGCATATTCTACTTGATCACCTTTAAAGTGGTTTGAATCGCCACCATCAGTAATCTCAACTTTACGCAACATCTGACGAATGATAACTTCGATGTGCTTGTCATTGATTTTTACGCCCTGCAGACGATAAACGTCCTGTACTTCGTTAACGATATAGTCAGCAAGCGCGGTTTGTCCTTTCAGACGTAAGATGTCATGCGGATTCTGTGGACCATCAGCAATAACCTCACCACGAGCAACAGTTTCGTTTTCGAAGACGTTAATCTGACGCCATTTCGGGATTAGCTCTTCATGAATCTCGCCATCTTCATTAGTAATAATGAAGCGATTTTTACCTTTGGTTTCTTTACCAAAGCTAACAACACCCGTCATTTCAGCCATGATAGCGTGATCTTTTGGACGACGTGCTTCGAATAAATCAGCTACACGTGGCAGACCACCGGTAATATCTTTGGTACCTGAAGACGCTTGTGGTACACGACCTAGAATCGAACCGGCTGCAACTTTCTCACCGTCGCTAACACGAATGATGGTTTCAGCAGGTAAGAAGTAAACGACTTCTTTACCTTCGTCTGTGTTCAAGATAATCGCCGGACGTAAGTCTTTTGCTGAGCTTGAACGATCTCGAGTAGCTAGAATCTCAAACGAGCTCATACCAGTCGCATCATCAACTTTTACGGTAGCAGTTAAGCCATCAGTGATTTCACTGAAACGTGCGGTACCCGCGAATTCTGTAATAATAGGATGCGTGTGCGGATCCCACTTAGCGATGGTTTGACCGCCTTCAACTTGGTCTTCATTTTTCACAAGAACGCTTGAACCATAAGGTACTTTATAGCGCTCGCGCTCACGACCAAGCTCATCAGTCAAGGCGATTTCAGCTGAACGCGATACGATAACCAAATGACCATCGGTATGCTGTACAGTCTTCATGTTTTCAAAATGCGCTTGACCAGCACTACGGACTGAAATGCTGTTGTCCACAGAAGCAGAACTTGCCGCTCCACCAACGTGGAAAGTACGCATGGTCAACTGAGTACCAGGCTCACCGATAGACTGCGCCGCCATAACACCAACAGACTCGCCGATATTCACTTTATGACCACGAGCAAGGTCACGACCATAGCACTGTGAACAAACGCCATGTTCGATATTACAAGTAATCACTGAACGTACCCAGATATCATCGATTGCATTGTTATCTAGTACTTTAACCCAATGCTCATCGATCAACGTACCCGCTGGAATCAAGATTTTTTCAGCATTATCGTTATAAGTGACATCACGTGCCGTTACACGACCTAGTACTAGCTCGCCCAACTTCTCAATGATTTCACCACCTTGGATATGTGGCTTCATGAGCAAGCCTTGCTCAGTACCACAGTCATCACTGGTAATAACCAAATCTTGTGCTACGTCAACCAAACGACGCGTCAAGTAACCTGAGTTAGCTGTTTTCAATGCCGTATCCGCAAGGCCTTTACGCGCACCATGCGTTGAGATAAAGTACTGAAGTACGGTCAAACCTTCACGGAAGTTAGCTTTAATCGGTGTTTCAATGATTGAGCCATCTGGCTTAGCCATCAAACCACGCATACCAGCAAGCTGACGAATCTGTGCGGCACTACCACGAGCACCAGAATCTGACATGATAAAGATAGAGTTAAATGACTTCTGCTCTTCTTCTTCACCTTTGGCATTGATAATTTTATCAGTCGCTAAGTTGTCCATCATCGCTTTAGCGACTTTGTCATTAGTACGTGACCAGATATCGACCACTTTATTATAACGCTCACCAGCCGTTACAAAGCCTTGCTCAAACTGGTCTTCAATTTCACGCACTTCAGCTTCAGCGACTTCGATGATTTGCTTTTTCAGTGGTGGAATAACCATGTCATCGATACCGATAGACACACCAGATAGTGTCGCTTGTGCAAAACCAAGATACATCAATTGGTCAGCAAACATAACACTTTCTTTTACGCCCACTTTTCGGTAGCAAGAGTTGATCAATTTAGAGATATTCTTCTTAGTCATCTCTTCATTACATTCGTCAAACGACATACCAACAGGCATGATGTTCCAGATTAACAAACGACCAGCAACGGTATCTTTGATACTCGTCTCTTTAGTACGATTGCCATCATCATCAATATGCGTTTCAGTAACACGAACTTTAATCTTGGCGTTAACATGTAAATCGTTTGAACCAATCGCACGCAATGCTTCATTAACGGTAGCAAAAATCATGCCCTCGCCTTTGGCATTTACTGATGAGCGGCTGATGTAATACAAGCCCAATACAACATCCTGTGATGGTACGATGATTGGCTCACCGTTCGCAGGAGACAAAATGTTGTTGGTAGACATCATCAGCGCACGTGATTCAAGCTGAGCTTCTAGCGTCAATGGCACGTGAACGGCCATTTGGTCACCATCAAAGTCGGCGTTGAATGCGGTACAAACTAGAGGATGGAGCTGAATCGCTTTACCTTCGATTAGTACTGGTTCAAATGCTTGCAAGCCCAAACGGTGAAGCGTTGGTGCACGGTTAAGGAGTACTGGATGCTCACGGATAACCATGGCCAGCATATCCCACACTTGTGGCTCTTCACGCTCTACCATCTTTTTGGCAGCTTTAATCGTCGTCGCCAAACCATGAGACAATAGTTTGTTATAAGTAAATGGCTTGAACAATTCAAGTGCCATTTTCTTTGGTAGACCACACTGATGTAGACGTAGGGTTGGACCAACAACGATCACCGAACGACCAGAATAATCAACACGTTTACCTAGTAAGTTTTGACGGAAACGACCTTGCTTACCTTTGATCATATCAGCCAAAGATTTCAATGGACGCTTGTTACTACCAGTAATGGCACGACCGCGACGACCGTTATCAAGCAAGGCATCTACTGATTCTTGCAACATACGTTTTTCGTTACGTACGATGATATCAGGAGCACTTAACTCAAGCAGACGCTTTAAACGGTTATTACGGTTAATAACGCGGCGATATAAATCGTTCAAATCTGATGTTGCGAAACGACCGCCTTCTAGTGGTACTAGCGGACGCAAATCTGGTGGTAGTACTGGTAAGATATTCATTACCATCCACTCAGGCTTGTTATTAGAATCACGGAATGCTTCTAATAATTTAAGACGCTTAGACATCTTTTTAAGCTTGGTTTCAGAACCCGTTTGCGGAATCGCTTCACGCAGCTCATCAATCTCTAAATCTAAATCGATATCTTTTAAAAGGTCTTGAACCGCTTCCGCACCCATTTTGGCAGTGAATTCATCACCAAATTCTTCAAGGGCTTTATAATAATCTTCGTCATCAAGCAGCTGATACTTCTCTAAAGAGGTCAGACCTGGCTCAGTCACGATGTAGCTTTCAAAATACAAAACGCGTTCGATATCACGAAGTGTCATATCTAGCAATAGACCGATACGGCTTGGCAATGATTTTAAGAACCAAATATGCGCAACAGGGCTCGCTAAATCGATATGACCCATGCGGTCACGACGAACTTTAGCGGTCGTGACTTCAACGCCACATTTTTCACAGATAACGCCTTGGAACTTACGACGCTTATATTTACCACATAAACATTCAAAATCTTTTACTGGACCAAAAATTTTGGCACAAAAAAGACCATCACGTTCAGGTTTGAACGTACGATAGTTAATGGTTTCAGGTTTTTTTACTTCACCATGCGACCATGACTTAATAACGTCAGGCGATGCCAAGGTAATTTGGATGCTATCAAACTCATGGTTACCATTGCTGGTAGGGCTTTGCATGATATCGAGTAAATCTTTCAAGTTGCTTCTCCGTTATCTTTATAATCATCTGACAGCGTATTATGAGCGCGGCCACGATGAATGAAGGCAATGAATAGGGTTGAGACAAATTACTAAAAGCAGCAGCAATGAGCATACTGCCTTTAGTTGACAACTAAGTTAAACAACGGATTTAGTTGCTTTGTTTTAACTCAATATTGATACCCAGTGATTTGATTTCTTTGGTCAATACGTTAAACGATTCAGGCATACCTGGATCCATATATTGCTCACCATCGACGATGTTTTTGTACATACGCGTACGGCCTTCAACGTCATCCGACTTCACAGTCAGCATCTCTTGTAGCGTATATGTCGCGCCGTAAGCCTCTAGTGCCCAGACTTCCATCTCACCGAAGCGCTGACCACCAAACTGAGCTTTACCGCCGAGTGGCTGCTGCGTCACTAGTGAGTAAGAACCTGTTGAACGCGCATGCATTTTGTCATCGACCAAATGGTTAAGTTTAAGCATATACATATAACCGACCGTTACTTTACGGTCAAACTTCTGACCAGTACGACCATCATACAACGTCTGTTGACCATCGCGATCCATACCAGCAAGCTCTAACAGATCTTTAACTTGGCTTTCTCTTGCGCCGTCAAACACTGCTGTGCCCATTGGAACACCAGCACGCAAGTTGTCTGCTAGCGCCATGATGTCATCATCACTCAAGCTATCAAGATCAACTTGCTCACCGCCGACTTGGTTATAGATTTTGTCTAAGAAGTCACGTAAGTCTTTGATCGCTGCTTGCGATTTAAGCATACCATCGATCTTCTCGCCCAAGCCTTTTGCCGCCATACCCAAATGCGTTTCTAGGACCTGACCGATGTTCATACGAGATGGTACACCAAGCGGGTTCAAGACGATGTCGACGGTATTACCATTTTCATCATAAGGCATATCTTCGACTGGCATAATGCGCGAGACAACACCTTTGTTACCATGACGACCAGCCATTTTATCACCTGGCTGAATACGACGCTTAACCGCTAGATATACCTTAACGATTTTTTGTACGCCATGTTGTAAGTCATCACCAGCGGTTAGTTTGCGTTTTTTCTCAGCAAACTTCACATCGATGTCTTTTTGCTTATCAACCAAATACTCAGCGATTTGCGTTAGACGCTCAGAGATTTCTTCTTCAACAGGCTGAATATCAAGCAAAGTCTCAAGGCTCATATCTTTCATATCAGCCAATGCCATCACTGTACCGGCTTTTAGACCAGAACCACCACTGACTTTTTGACCATCTAATAAGTTACCAATACGACCACGGGCCGCTTCTTCAAAGATACGTAGCTCTTCTTTTAAATCTTTACGATAGCTATCAAGCTGTGATTTTTCAATTGCTCTTGCACGTGCATCTTTTTCAACGCCGTCACGAGTAAAGACTTGAACGTCAATAACCGTGCCTTTGCTTGATGTTGGTACACGTAGCGACGTGTCTTTAACATCAGCCGCTTTTTCACCAAAGATAGCCCGCAGGAGTTTCTCTTCTGGCGTTAGTTGCGTTTCACCTTTTGGCGTCACTTTACCAACTAAGATATCACCAGCATCAACTTCAGCACCGATATAAACGATACCAGCTTCATCGAGACTTGATAGAGCTGCTTCGCCAACGTTTGGAATATCCGCAGTAATCTCTTCGGTTCCAAGCTTGGTATCACGTGCCACACAAGTCAATTCTTGGATATGAATAGTAGTGAAACGATCTTCTTTAACTACTTTTTCAGACAGCAAGATTGAATCTTCGAAGTTATAACCATTCCACGGCATAAATGCGATGCGGATGTTCTGACCCAATGCCAACTCACCAAGATCCGTTGAAGGACCATCGGCCAAGATATCACCTACAGCAATAGCATCGCCTTGGTTAACGATAATACGTTGGTTGATACAAGTGTTTTGGTTAGAACGCGTATATTTAACTAAGTTATAGATATCAATACCGGCTTCACCAGCAATCATCTCATCTTCATTTACACGAACCACAACACGTGAGGCATCAACGTCTTCGATCACACCGCCGCGCTTAGCAATAACACAAACGCCAGAGTCACGAGCAACGTGACGCTCCATACCGGTACCTACTAATGGCTTATCAGCACGTAGCGTAGGGACTGCCTGACGCTGCATGTTTGAGCCCATCAAGGCACGGTTAGCATCATCATGCTCTAGGAATGGAATCAGACCAGCGGCTACCGATACAACCTGACTTGGCGACACATCCATATGCGTCACTTTTTCTGGCGGCATACGGACGAATTCACCATAGCTACGGACACTAACCATTTCATCAGATAACGCGCCATCGGCAGTTACTGGTGAATCAGCCTGTGCAATGACCGTACCGACTTCTTCAATCGCTGACAGATATTCAATAACGTCCGTTACTTTACCATCTACTACACGGCGATAAGGTGTTTCCAAAAAGCCAAAGCTGTTGGTTTTAGCAAAAGTTGCTAATGAGTTAATCAAACCAATGTTTGGACCTTCAGGAGTCTCAATCGGACATACGCGACCATAATGGGTATCATGTACGTCACGTACTTCAAAGCCTGCACGCTCACGGGTCAGACCACCGGGTCCTAATGCAGACACACGGCGTTTATGCGTGACTTCAGACAATGGATTATTCTGATCCATAAACTGCGATAACTGGCTTGAGCCAAAGAATTCTTTGACCGCAGCAGCAACAGGTTTTGAGTTAATCAAATCTTGTGGCGATAAGTTATCAGATTCTGCTGAGCTTAAACGCTCTTTGACGGCACGTTCAACACGTACTAGACCAACACGGAATTGGTTTTCTGCCATCTCGCCTACTGAACGAATGCGACGGTTACCTAAATGGTCAATATCATCGACTTCACCGCGACCATTACGAATCTCGATAAGCTCTTTTAGAACGTTAACGATATCGGCATTGGTCAATACGCTACGTTCACGCTGAATATCAGCGTCATCGGTATCTACAAAATCAAGACCTAAACGACGGTTAAACTTCATACGACCGACATTCGATAAGTCATAACGATCCGCGTTAAAGAACATGCTGTCAAAAAGTTTCTCAGCAGTTTCAACCGTTGGTGGCTCACCTGGGCGCATGACTTTATAAATTTCAATCAAAGCTTCTTCACGGCTTGACGTACTATCAGCGCGTAGCGTATCAGCAATATAACTACCTTGGTCGATATCGTTGGTAAACAGAATACTAAATTCTTTGATAGATTCACTGGCTTCAAACGCACTTAATTTAACCAATAATTCATGGTCAATCAGCGTGTTAGCACGAGCAATAACTTCATCATTAACGATGATGTCTTCGGCTAAAATGCGCTCATATAAGTATTCATCAGGAATCGAGATTTTCGTCATACCGGCTTCTTCAAGCTGACGGATACGGCGAGCATTAATACGTTTGCCCTGCTCAACCACCACGTCACCTGCAGGAGTCACGATGTCGAACTGTGCCATCTCGCCACGTAAGCGATCAGCAACTAGATCAATCTCGAACTGCTCTTCGCCTTTATAAACTCGCACTTTATCAAAGAATAAATCTAAGATCTCAGAAGTGCTTAAGCCTAAAGCGCGTAAAATAATAGACGCCAATAACTTACGACGACGGTCAATACGAGCAAAAACCAAGTCTTTAGCATCGAACTCAAAATCTAACCATGAACCACGGTAAGGAATGATACGCGCGTTATAAAGCACCTTACCACTTGAGTGCGACTTACCTTTATCATGGTCAAAGAACACACCAGGTGAACGATGTAGCTGAGATACGATTACACGCTCAGTACCGTTAATAATAAAGGTACCGTTAGCAGTCATAAGTGGCATCTCGCCCATATAGACGCTTTGCTCACGGATATCTTTAATAGCCGCTTTGCTGTCTTTATCTTTGCTGTCTTTGTCTTTGATGATTAAGCGAATTTTGACACGCATAGGCGCAGCAAATGTCGAACCACGTAAGATACACTCACGCTCATCAAATTCAGGCGTACCTAAATAGTATTCAACGAATTGTAGCTCTGCGTTACCAGAGTGACTCTCAATTGGGAAAATAGAAGAGTATGCAGCTTGCAAGCCAGTATTCTCACGAGCTTTTGGCTTTTTATGCTCTTGCAAAAATTGCTCATAAGAATCTACTTGGATAGACAACAAATAGGGAATGTCCATCACAGTAGGCAATTCAGCAAAACTTTTGCGAATACGCTTTTTTTCAGTATAAGAATATGCCATCGAGAGTCCTTACAGTAAACGTGGAAACAAATTAAAATCGCGGCTGGCGTGCATAAATACTATGCAAACTAAGCGACGTAAACGATAATATAAAACAGGTGTTCTTTTTAAAGCATAGTTAATCTTTTTAAGGCGTTGTATCAATTACTATCTTAACAATCAGTGCTTGCTTTGCACTCTAAATACGATCTTGCTATCGTCATTTAAGTCAGCCTATATGACTGCTCAGAGCGAAAAATTCAATCTTAAAGTGTTGCCAATATGTCACTTTTAAAGCTTAAGTGACAGTTGCTTTATCTAAATATAAATGCGACTAACATTGTGTATAAACGATTTAACATCCAAACTGGTTACTGCCAAAATCAATATCGTCACTGATATATACCGTCTACGAGCCTATATACTGACAGTAAAATCACGCTAGAAAGCTTATTCAATAGTTTTTGATTAGTAATAAATAGGACAATTATAATGCTTATAAATAATAATATTCAGAGTCAATATAAGCGATAATGTTAATAGAAAACGTGCAGACACAAGAAAATGCCAAACATCTATTGACGTTTAGCCACATTATCTGATTTCAATAACTACTAAGTGTGCTTGCATGTATATCGTCTGTCCTTTTGATGGGTATCCACCGTGTTGTTGCTTACGACTGTTGGCAGACACAAAAGGTCAAGCTACGAATTATAGTAAAAAAAAGCTGATAATGCAAGGCATTACCAGCTTTTTTTCGTACTGCCGTTAAACTATTTTAGTTCAACAGTTGCACCAGCTTCTTCAAGTTTCTTTTTCAACTCTTCAGCTTCAGCTTTGTTAACGCCTTCTTTGATTGGAGCTGGAGCGCTTTCAACCAAATCTTTCGCTTCTTTCAGGCCAAGACCAGTAGCTTCACGTACGGCTTTAATTACGCCAACTTTCTTCTCGCCAAAGCTGGCAAGAACTACGTCAAACTCGTCTTTTTCTTCAGCAGCAGCAGCAGCAGGACCAGCAGCAGCAGGTGCAGCAGCAACAGCAGCTGTTACGCCGAATTTTTCTTCCATAGCGCTGATTAATTCAACGATATCCATTACTGACATTTCAGCGATTGCGTTTAACACGTCATCTTTAGATAGTGCCATGAGAACTCTCCGTTATCTGATAAAAATTAATTGATTTTAAAATCGCTTGGATTGCTTGCCAAGTTTTCAAATAGTGCTGGCAATAAAGTGCAATCGGCGATGTCAAAGTTACGTTAAAACAAGCAATTAAGCAGCTTCTTTTGCGTCTTTGATTGCTGCAACAGTGCGAACGAACTTGCCAGGAACTGCGTTCATAGTCTGGACAAGCTTGGTCACTGGTGCATTCATAGTAGCCATCAAGATAGAGATTGCTTCGTCGCGAGTTGGTAGCTTCGATACGCGCTCTAGCTCTTCTGGACCATAAACAACACCACCAACTGATACCAATTTGGTCTCTAAAGCTTTGTGATCTTTGCTGAAGTCAAAAATGACTCGAGCTGCAGATCCCAAATCTTCCATAGAGAAAGCCAAAAGTAATGGACCAGTCATAAGGTCTGACATGCTCTCAAATTTAGTGCCTTCAAACGCACGTTTTGCTAGGGTATTTTTTACCACTTTCAAAACGACGCCTTTTTCACGGGCTTGTTCGCGTAGCTTAGTAAGCTTTGCAACACCAATACCATGATATTCGGCAGCTACTGCTGAGTAAGCATTAGCAGCAACTTCAGACACTTCAGCCACAACTTGTTGTTTTTGCTCTAGCGTTAATGCCATAAGTTGACTCCTTTAATCTAATCAATCATCCTGTAATCTAAATTACAAACTAAGACTGACTTGATACGACACGTTATGAGTATATTTATTAAAAATAAATGTACTCATAACGACTGATTACGGCACCGTTATCAGAATGACATCAAGTGATAGGTTGCCCTATCGGCTCTTATCAACAACTGGGTGGGCCACCGTCTGCGTAGGACAATTAAGATTTTCATCTGTCATCGATTAACAACAGCAGCTCAATGTAATGAATTTTGATCTACAAGAGTCATAATCCATTCTACCAAACCGCTCTCTACCTACGGTCTTAGACAGCATAGCGTTTGCTACGCTGACCTAATTTTTTAAAATATTTTGTCCCATTATTCAAAATCGTTGAATAACAGATCATACTTAATTATTTCGCTGTGCGGTATGGAACTGGATCGATACTTAGACCAGGACCCATGGTGCTAGACAAGGTAATTTTCTTAATGAAAGTACCTTTAGAAGTAGCAGGCTTAGCACGTCTCAAATCTGAAATCAGTGCTTCAGCATTCTGGATTACTTGCTCAGCAGTAAAACCAACTTGACCGATAGTCGTGTGGATAATACCTGCTTTGTCTACACGATACTGTGCTTGACCCGCTTTAGCGTTAAGAACCGCTTCAGCAACGTTAGGCGTAACCGTACCGACTTTAGGGTTAGGCATTAAACCACGTGGGCCTAAGATAGTACCTAATTGACCAACAACACGCATTGCATCAGGAGCAGCGATAACCACGTCAAAGTCCATGTTACCGGCTTTGATTGATTCTGCTAGGTCTTCAAAACCAACGATGTCAGCACCAGCTTCTTTGGCAGCTTCAGCAGCAGCACCTTGAGCAAATACAGCAACGCGTTTGGTTTTACCAGTACCCGCAGGTAGATTGGTTGCGCCACGTACGACTTGATCAGATTTACGTGGGTCAACGCCCAAGTTTACAGCGATATCAATAGACTCTTTAAATTTAAGAGCTGGCAAATCGTTTAGGATTTGAACCGCTTCTTCGATAGTATATTGTTTTTCGTGCTCAATACGGCTATTGATTTCTTTTTGACGCTTAGTAAGTTTACTCATTTACACACCCTCCACGGTAATACCCATTGAACGTGCAGTACCAGCGATGGTACGAACAGCAGCATCAAGATCAGCAGCAGTTAAATCTGCATCTTTAGTCTTAACGATGTCTTCTAACTGAGCACGGTCAACTTTACCGACTTTAGCGGTATTAGGTGTACCAGAACCTTTAGCAATACCAGCAGCCTTACGCAACAAGTACGCAGCAGGTGGTGACTTCATGATGAAGGTAAAAGACTTATCGCTGTATACAGTGATCTCAGTAGGAATCGGTAAACCCGGCTCTTGGTTTGAGGTCGCAGCGTTAAATTCTTTACAGAACGCCATGATGTTCACGCCTTTTTGACCCAATGCTGGACCAATCGGTGGTGAAGGATTTGCTTTGCCTGCAGGCACTTGCAGTTTGATGTAACCATCAATCTTCTTAGCCATGATACTCTCCTAAATGGGTAATAGCGCCAAATCAATGTGGTATAAACCTTATTGACTAACAGCTCCCCGGTTGATGAACTTTTTTGCTGATTTAATCTAGCTTCTCAACTTTACTAAACTCAAGCTCAACCTGAGTCGGTCGATTAAATACGTTTACGGTTAAATGTAATTTAGACTTTTCGTAATCCACTTTTTCAACCAACCCTTTAAAGTCAGTGAATGGACCATCGATAACCAACAACTCTTCGCCCGGCTCAAATAGAGTCTTAGGACGCGGGTCAGTTTCAGTCTGATTCAAACGGTTTAGAATACGATCAGCTTCTACTTCCGTAATCGGCGCAGGCGTCTCTGGCGTACCGCCAACAAAGCCCATAATTCGTGGGCAATCTTTAACGATGTGCCAAGTATTGTCGTTCATATCCATCTGGATCAATACATAACCCGGAAAGAACTTACGCTCGCTTTTACGTTTTTTGCCGTCTTTCATTTCGACGACTTCTTCAGTAGGTACCAATACATCGCCGAAAAATTCAGCGAATTCACTACGATTAATACGATCAGTTAATGAACGCTGTACTTGCTTTTCATATCCTGAAAATGCTTGGACAATATACCAACGCATATCACGCTCCTGATCATTATAAGTAAGTCGTTATCCATAAATCTTGGCTAAACAGTCGCTAATACGCGCCATTAACCAATAAATATGCCAACGAACCAATTAAAAAAGTTATCTAATAGCCAAACTAATAAACCAACAACCGCAATCATGACAATCGTTTGCCATGTATATTGGAAAGTTTCGTCTTTGCCAGGCCAAGTAACGCGGCGTAGTTCTACAGCAGCGTCTTTCAATAAAGTTTTAAATGCACGGCCCTGATTCGTCATTGCAAGACATAACAGTGCAAATACAAAAAGCGCAACGATAATACCAATACGTACCCAAAGGTCATTAGCAGGTTGCCAATAGCCGGGCAGATATTGATTAACTAACGTTGCACCAATTAAAACAACTGCGGCTAGTAACCACAAAATCACATCTTTTACTGAACCCGTCTTAGCAATCTCAACAGCAGTCGTTTGATTACCCGCTGAAATATGCTTATCTTTGGACAGCATTCCACCAGCAACTGCCTTGGCATCAGATAACTTAGTCTCGAGGTTATCTTGATTATTGCTCATAAAGAACTCACTTCGGAGATGGTGGGGTATAACAAAGATGTGATAAGAAGATGGCAGGCGATGTAGGACTCGAACCTACAACCCTCGGTTTTGGAGACCGATGCTCTACCAATTGAGCCAATCGCCTAGGGGTGTTAAGGCTGATAATTATACAAGGTTTTACTAAGAATGCAAGTTTTAAGACGATATTTTATTTACTTAATACAATGAATCATTACTTTAATTAATAAAAGTCAGAAAATTCTGTTTAAAATCAAAAATAGAAGTCAAAATCTGAGATAGATTTATTGCTTTAAATTTTTAAACATACAGACCTTATTTTTACAAATACTAAATTGATTAGCACTTCTGTGATTTAGCAAACCATACCAAAAAAAAGCCACCCTCTTTCGAGGATGGCTTTTGACTAATTATTAACGAAGATCAGATTACTCTGACAGCATTAAGTATTAGTTCAATACGTTAGCAACAACACCAGCGCCTACCGTACGGCCGCCTTCACGAATAGCAAAGCGAAGACCTTTGTCCATAGCGATTGGGTGGATAAGCTCTACGCCCATCTCAACGTTATCACCAGGCATAACCATTTCAGTACCGTCTTGTAATTGGATTGCGCCAGTTACGTCAGTGGTACGGAAGTAGAACTGTGGACGATAGCCGTTTAGGAATGGTGTGTGACGACCACCCTCTTCTTTGCTCAACACATATACTTCAGCGTCAAACTTGGTATGAGGAGTGATTGAACCTGGCTTAGCAAGTACTTGGCCACGTTGTACGTCTTCACGCTTAGTACCACGTAGTAGTACGCCACAGTTTTCGCCTGCACGACCTTCGTCAAGCAGTTTACGGAACATCTCTACACCCGTACAGGTGGTTTTTTGAGTGTCACGGATACCGACGATTTCGATTTCGTCGCCAACGCGTACGATACCAGATTCAACACGGCCAGTTACAACAGTACCACGACCTGAGATTGAGAATACGTCTTCGATTGGCATTAGGAATGCTTTGTCGATGTCACGCTCTGGCTCTGGGATGTAGGTGTCAAGAACGTTTAATAGTTCTACAACGGCTGGTTGACCATATTTTTCTTGTGAGCCTTTTAGGGCTTCAGTTGCAGAACCATGGATGATTGGGGTGTCATCACCTGGGAAGTCATAGTCGCTTAATAATTCACGAACTTCCATTTCTACGAGTTCAAGCAATTCTTCGTCATCAACAACGTCACATTTGTTCATGAATACAACGATGTACGGTACGCCAACCTGACGTGAAAGCAGGATATGCTCACGGGTTTGTGGCATAGGGCCGTCAGTTGCTGATACAACTAGGATTGCGCCATCCATCTGAGCCGCACCAGTGATCATGTTTTTAACATAATCGGCGTGACCTGGGCAATCAACGTGAGCGTAATGACGTGATGGGGTGTCATATTCTACGTGTGAGGTGTTGATGGTGATGCCACGTGCTTTTTCTTCTGGTGCTGAGTCAATAGACGCGTAGTCTTTGGCTTCGCCACCTGAAGTGATTGCAGCTACGGTTGCGATTGCAGCGGTAAGGGTGGTTTTACCGTGGTCAACGTGTCCGATGGTGCCGACGTTAACATGTGGTTTTAGACGTTCAAACTTGGCCTTTGCCATGGGTATTTCCTCTTTTTTT
>NZ_JACDXZ010000017.1:0-1597 GCF_013608135.1 Psychrobacter sp. D2 | reverse complement strand
AGTGTGACAGGCGTTGTTGATCCTGTTCCACCTAACGTCACGCTGGTCTGACCGGCATTATCATACTGTACTGAGTTGTCCGCTTTCACTAAGCTGTCTTTAGTAACTTGGCTTAGATCAACTGCGTAGTCTGTGAGATTGGTTGTCGCATTTTTAGAGCCAGCGGTGACCGTTACCGCGGTAGATCCAGAAACAGTAGTTCCATCTGCATTGATCTTGTAAACGTTCTGACCATTAGCACCTGGAATGTTCGTGACAGCAACATTAGTACCAGCTTCCACCTCTGTTCTAGATCCTGCAGCAGAACGGCTAAGCTGACTGACGTTAACTGCGTCTAATGGCTGTGAACCCGCTTTCACATTAGTGATTTTTTTATTGCCTGCATCGATACCAGATCTAAGGACGCTTGGACCATTACTAATGGTTAGACCATCAGTGGCCAAAGCACTGTTGCCAAATATACCATTAACACTCACACCCGAATCAGTAACTACTGTATTACGCAGGATATTGCCTGTTCTCATGCCATTACGATTAACTGTAGTTACAGACCCTAGTCCAAACAAACCACCACTTCCCATTCTGACACTGCCATTAGTGTCTAAATCTAGGTTGTTATTTAGGGCAATTTCAACTTTACCATTAGCAGCTGTAGTTGTGATATTGCTATTAGAGCCAATTACCTCGACTTGTTCTCCTAATGGTTTCATGACAGTGTTACCATCGGCAGCTCTTAAACCAAAGCCTTCGTTGACTTTAGTATTAGTCGCATGCAACTGACTGCCATTGACCGCATCTGTACTGTCTGAACTGAGACTACCAGCTTTCACATTGGTCAGTGTGACAGGCGTTGTTGATCCTGTTCCACCTAACGTCACGCTGGTCTGACCGGCATTATCATACTGTACTGAGTTGTCCGCTTTCACTAAGCTGTCTTTAGTAACTTGGCTTAGATCAACTGCGTAGTCTGTGAGATTGGTTGTCGCATTTTTAGAGCCAGCGGTGACCGTTACCGCGGTAGATCCAGAAACAGTAGTTCCATCTGCATTGATCTTGTAAACGTTCTGACCATTAGCACCTGGAATGTTCGTGACAGCAACATTAGTACCAGCTTCCACCTCTGTTCTAGATCCTGCAGCAGAACGGCTAAGCTGACTGACGTTAACTGCGTCTAATGGCTGTGAACCCGCTTTCACATTAGTGATTTTTTTATTGCCTGCATCGATACCAGATCTAAGGACGCTTGGACCATTACTAATGGTTAGACCATCAGTGGCCAAAGCACTGTTGCCAAATATACCATTAACACTCACACCCGAATCAGTAACTACTGTATTACGCAGGATATTGCCTGTTCTCATGCCATTACGATTAACTGTAGTTACAGACCCTAGTCCAAACAAACCACCACTTCCCATTCTGACACTGCCATTAGTGTCTAAATCTAGGTTGTTATTTAGGGCAATTTCAACTTTACCATTAGCAGCTGTAGTTGTGATATTGCTATTAGAGCCAATTACCTCGACTTGTTCTCCTAATGGTTTCATGACAGTGTTACCATCGGCAGCTCTTAAACCAAAGCCTTCGTTGACTTTAG
>NZ_JACDXZ010000016.1:0-5963 GCF_013608135.1 Psychrobacter sp. D2 | reverse complement strand
TTATTTAAAAGCATAACTAAAGAACAACTTGTGTGGATTTTTGCTGATTCAGAATGCTAAAAAATAAAGTTGGTTGACTATCTTTTCGATAGGATTCTAACTATAAAAATTATCATTTAAGACAGTAAAAAAACTCAAAGTTAATTCATTACGAACATAATTTTTAGCGATTTTGCCAGATTAGATGAGCCAAGTTTAGAAGTCTCTTTAAAGGACTTCATAGCAAGATTAAACTGAAGAGTTTGATCATGGCTCAGATTGAACGCTGGCGGCAGGCTTAACACATGCAAGTCGAGCGGAAACGATGATAGCTTGCTATCAGGCGTCGAGCGGCGGACGGGTGAGTAATACTTAGGAATCTACCTAGTAGTGGGGGATAGCACGGGGAAACTCGTATTAATACCGCATACGACCTACGGGAGAAAGGGGGCAGTTTACTGCTCTCGCTATTAGATGAGCCTAAGTCGGATTAGCTAGATGGTGGGGTAAAGGCCTACCATGGCGACGATCTGTAGCTGGTCTGAGAGGATGATCAGCCACACCGGGACTGAGACACGGCCCGGACTCCTACGGGAGGCAGCAGTGGGGAATATTGGACAATGGGGGAAACCCTGATCCAGCCATGCCGCGTGTGTGAAGAAGGCCTTTTGGTTGTAAAGCACTTTAAGCAGTGAAGAAGACTCTTCGGTTAATACCCGGAGACGATGACATTAGCTGCAGAATAAGCACCGGCTAACTCTGTGCCAGCAGCCGCGGTAATACAGAGGGTGCAAGCGTTAATCGGAATTACTGGGCGTAAAGGGAGCGTAGGTGGCTCGATAAGTCAGATGTGAAATCCCCGGGCTCAACCTGGGAACTGCATCTGATACTGTTGAGCTAGAGTATGTGAGAGGAAGGTAGAATTCCAGGTGTAGCGGTGAAATGCGTAGAGATCTGGAGGAATACCGATGGCGAAGGCAGCCTTCTGGCATAATACTGACACTGAGGCTCGAAAGCGTGGGTAGCAAACAGGATTAGATACCCTGGTAGTCCACGCCGTAAACGATGTCTACTAGTCGTTGGGTCCCTTGAGGACTTAGTGACGCAGCTAACGCAATAAGTAGACCGCCTGGGGAGTACGGCCGCAAGGTTAAAACTCAAATGAATTGACGGGGGCCCGCACAAGCGGTGGAGCATGTGGTTTAATTCGATGCAACGCGAAGAACCTTACCTGGTCTTGACATATCTAGAATCCTGCAGAGATGCGGGAGTGCCTTCGGGAATTAGAATACAGGTGCTGCATGGCTGTCGTCAGCTCGTGTCGTGAGATGTTGGGTTAAGTCCCGCAACGAGCGCAACCCTTGTCCTTAGTTACCAGCGGGTTAAGCCGGGAACTCTAAGGATACTGCCAGTGACAAACTGGAGGAAGGCGGGGACGACGTCAAGTCATCATGGCCCTTACGACCAGGGCTACACACGTGCTACAATGGTAGGTACAGAGGGCAGCTACACAGCGATGTGATGCGAATCTCAAAAAGCCTATCGTAGTCCAGATTGGAGTCTGCAACTCGACTCCATGAAGTAGGAATCGCTAGTAATCGCGGATCAGAATGCCGCGGTGAATACGTTCCCGGGCCTTGTACACACCGCCCGTCACACCATGGGAGTTGATTGCACCAGAAGTGGATAGCTTAACCTTCGGGGGAGCGTTCACCACGGTGTGGTTGATGACTGGGGTGAAGTCGTAACAAGGTAGCCGTAGGGGAACCTGCGGCTGGATCACCTCCTTATAGATGGCATTCGGTCAGCAAGAATTCACAACAAGTTGTTCTTTAGTTTAAGCTAGTTTATTAGCTAGAGGTATATGCCTCGCACAGGCCTGTAGCTCAGCTGGTTAGAGCACCGTGTTGATAACGCGGGGGTCGGCAGTTCAAGTCTGCCCAGGCCTACCATTATTAGGGGCCATAGCTCAGTTGGTAGAGCGCCTGCCTTGCACGCAGGAGGTCAACGGTTCGACTCCGTTTGGCTCCACCACATAATAAACTATTCTTTAGATGCTAATAAATAAATAGGTATCAAATAGAAACAAGTGATTCGTCTTAACAAAGACAAGATTACTTCTTTCTGTTTTATACAGAATCTGTGACTCGACGAGAGCATAGAGACTATTTAAAAACATAGATATGAGTCTGGGTTAGGAACACGTGTTCACGCGTTGTTTCTAACCTTAATAACTCACTACTTAACGACATCAGTTGTTATCCCAGTGGTGAGTTATTAAAAAAGTAAAGAGAACTGAATCAAGCGTATAAAATTAGGTGATATCGTTATCATAATTAGACTTATATAGCACTTAGAAATCTAACTCCTATCTTTAGTAATAAAGGTTAGAGAAAGACTACTTGGGGTTGTATGGTCAAGTAATGAAGCGCACATGGTGGATGCCTTGGCAGTCAGAGGCGATGAAAGACGTGACAGCCTGCGATAAGCTTCGGGGAGGCGGCAATATCCTGTGATCCGGAGATTTCTGAATGGGGAAACCCACCTACCATAAGGTAGGTATCTTGTACTTGTACAAGAGGCAAACGAGGGGAAGTGAAACATCTCAGTACCCTTAGGAAAAGACATCAAATGAGATTCCCCAAGTAGCGGCGAGCGAACGGGGAGAAGCCGATTAATGCTAATGTAGAAGAACAGCGTGGGAAAGCTGACCGTAGTAGGTGATAGTCCTGTATTCGAAACATTAGCGTTAACATATTAAGTAGGGCGGGACACGAGAAATCCTGTTTGAAGATGGGGGGACCATCCTCCAAGGCTAAATACTCCTGACTGACCGATAGTGAACCAGTACCGTGAGGGAAAGGCGAAAAGAACCCCTGTGAGGGGAGTGAAATAGAACCTGAAACCGTGTGCGTACAAGCAGTGGGAGCCTTAATTTATTAGGGTGACCGCGTACCTTTTGTATAATGGGTCAGCGACTTATGTTCTGTAGCAAGGTTAACCGTTTAGGGGAGCCGTAGGGAAACCGAGTCTTAATAGGGCGTTTAGTTGCAGGGCATAGACCCGAAACCGAGTGATCTATCCATGAGCAGGTTGAAAGTGCCGTAACAGGCACCGGAGGACCGAACCCACTATCGTTGAAAAGCTAGGGGATGACTTGTGGATAGGGGTGAAAGGCTAATCAAACTCGGTGATAGCTGGTTCTCCCCGAAAGCTATTTAGGTAGCGCCTCGGACGAACACCATTGGGGGTAGAGCACTGTTTCGGCTAGGGGGTCATACCGACTTACCAAACCGATGCAAACTCCGAATACCGATGAGTGATATCCGGGAGACACACAGTGGGTGCTAACGTCCATTGTGGAGAGGGAAACAACCCAGACCGCCAGCTAAGGCCCCAAATTCCTAGTTAAGTGGGAAACGAGGTGGGAAGGCATAGACAGCTAGGAGGTTGGCTTAGAAGCAGCCATCCTTTAAAGAAAGCGTAATAGCTCACTAGTCGAGTCGGCCCGCGCGGAAGATGTAACGGGGCTCAAACTAGGAGCCGAAGCTGCGGATTTGAATTTGTTTTCAAGTGGTAGGGGAGCGTTGTGTAAGCCTGTGAAGGTGTGTCGTAAGGCATGCTGGAGGTATCACAAGAGCGAATGCTGACGTGAGTAACGATAATGCGAGTGAAAAGCTCGCACGCCGGAAGATCAAGGGTTCCAGTCCAACGTTAATCGGGGCTGGGTGAGTCGACCCCTAAGGCGAGGCCGAAAGGCGTAGTCGATGGGAAATCGGTTAATATTCCGATACTTGTTTATAATGCGATGGAGGGACGGAGTAGGTTATGTCAGCCTGGCGTTGGTTGTCCAGGTGAAAGGATGTAGGCAGACAGTTTAGGCAAATCCGGACTGTCATTATGCTGAGATCTGATAGCAAGCTGTACTTGTACAGCGAAGTGGCAAATACCATGCTTCCAGGAAAAGCTTCTAAGCAATAGTTATAAACGAATCGTACCCTAAACCGACACAGGTGATCAGGTAGAGAATACCAAGGCGCTTGAGAGAACTCTGCTGAAGGAACTAGGCAAAATGGTACCGTAACTTCGGGAGAAGGTACGCTGCCGATGGTGATAGGACTTGCTCCTTGAGCTGTTGGCAGTCGCAGATACCAGGCTGCTGCAACTGTTTATTAAAAACACAGCACTCTGCAAACACGAAAGTGGACGTATAGGGTGTGATGTCTGCCCGGTGCTGGAAGGTTAATTGATGGGGTTAGCGTAAGCGAAGCTCTTGATCGAAGCCCCAGTAAACGGCGGCCGTAACTATAACGGTCCTAAGGTAGCGAAATTCCTTGTCGGGTAAGTTCCGACCTGCACGAATGACATAATGATGGCAGCGCTGTCTCCAGCAGAGACTCAGTGAAATCGAAATCGCAGTGAAGATGCTGTGTACCCGCGGCTAGACGGAAAGACCCCGTGAACCTTTACTACAGCTTTACATTGAACTTTGACCTGACTTGTGCAGGATAGGTGGGAGGCTTTGAAGCAGACACGCTAGTGTTTGTGGAGCCAATCTTGAAATACCACCCTGGTCATGTTGGGGTTCTAACTCAGGTATAACAATACCGAGGACAATGTATGGTGGGTAGTTTGACTGGGGCGGTCTCCTCCTAAAGAGTAACGGAGGAGTACGAAGGTGCGCTCAGACCGGTCGGAAATCGGTCGTAGAGTATAAAGGCAAAAGCGCGCTTAACTGCGAGACCCACAAGTCGAGCAGGTACGAAAGTAGGTCTTAGTGATCCGGTGGTTCTGTATGGAAGGGCCATCGCTCAACGGATAAAAGGTACTCTGGGGATAACAGGCTGATACCGCCCAAGAGTTCATATCGACGGCGGTGTTTGGCACCTCGATGTCGGCTCATCTCATCCTAGGGCTGAAGCAGGTCCTAAGGGTATGGCTGTTCGCCATTTAAAGAGGTACGCGAGCTGGGTTTAGAACGTCGTGAGACAGTTCGGTCCCTATCTACCGTGGGCGTTGGAAATTTGAGAGGATCTGCTCCTAGTACGAGAGGACCAGAGTGGACGAACCTCTGGTGTTCGGGTTGTCACGCCAGTGGCATTGCCCGGTAGCTACGTTCGGATGGGATAATCGCTGAAAGCATCTAAGCGAGAAGCCCACCTCAAGATTAGATTTCCCTAAAGAGCCGTTGAAGACTACGACGTTGATAGGCAGGGTGTGGAAGCACAGCGATGTGTGTAGCTAACCTGTACTAATTGCTCGTTTGGCTTGACCATACAACACCCAAGTGGTTTGTATGAAAGCTCTAATTAATCTATCTTGTATAGCCTAGGCTATAGAATATATATAATTTCGATATCACCTTTAACCTTGATTCAGTTAGGTTACAAGTTGGTCGACCAATAGATAATATCTTGACGTCAAAACAATAATAACAGACTCATATCTAACCCCCTTTGCTGACGACAATAGCACGATGGAACCACCTGATCCCTTCCCGAACTCAGAAGTGAAACATCGTCGCGCCAATGGTAGTGTGGTTCGCCCATGTGAGAGTAGGTCATCGTCAGCTCTCTATTCCTAGAAAACCCCCTTTGACTTATGTCAAAGGGGGTTTTCTTTTGGCTGGAGTTTGGAAATAAGAGGATTTCTTATTTGATTTGAAGATATAGAGACTGCTTTGAGTTTTTTAAATGTCGTTACCTATTTAGCGGGTTAAATGAGCTTCATGTCATGATGTTCCAAGCACTATCCAAGCTGATAACAATCTTAAAGCGGTCAAATTTCAGCTAAATAGACGATCTACCTAAATCTTTATTAGTTAGAGTTAAAGCTATCTCAATAAATATTTTTCTAACCCATTGAAAACAATAGACTATTTAAAACCTACTTAAATTAGTTTAAAAACCTTTGATAAAGCGGTTGACACCCCAGTCAGAATCTATATAATACGCCCCACAGCAAAGGAAGCTAGGCAATAAGTT
>NZ_JACDXZ010000015.1:0-7967 GCF_013608135.1 Psychrobacter sp. D2 | reverse complement strand
ATTTGTCGTCATATGGGTAGGAATTTGTCGTCATATGGGTAGGAATTTGTCGTCATATGGGTAGGAATTTGTCGTCATTGATGCGCTAGACACGTTTAATATCAACGTATTCAACGTGTCTAAAAGCATTTAAAAGCATTAAAAGCATTAAAAGCATTTTTGGTTGTTGATAACTAAAGAATTAAAAGCTTTGTTTTTTAATGGTTAAAACATGAATTAACTTACTTAATTTTGCATAACAGGGATTTGTTCCATGGGTATGAATCAGGGTTATCAATACACGTTTTAGAATCAATACGTGCATAATAACCATCTGCACGTTTGGTAATACTAGGCATGACTTGAGCCTTAGCGAGTTCATCATAGTCTGCTTGTCGATCACTGATTTCAGCTTTACTAGGAACAAACAACCAAGATAAACCAAATGTAAAAAGCACAATTGAAAAGCAAACAGCACTAAATATCATAGTTACCTTCCAGCTAAGTTTTTTTGCTAAATCATCGCTAAAGTCACTGCCAATATCTTCAAGCTTGTCTTTAGTATCTTTAATAATAGCAGTAACGGCACCTTCTACACTCTCTTTGAGCTTCTTGCTTTGATCGTCATACGTGTTCTCATACAGTTTGAAAAAGCCCTGTCTCTCTTTAAATTCAGTTTTTGAGTTGGTAGCAGCAACCTTAATATTTTCTAATTCTTCTCCAACCTTATCAGCAACCGTTGATAGCTTTTTAGTCGCTGTGTCTATATGGGTGGTAAAGCCCTTATTTATCAGGGCATGATAGCTTTCTTGGTTTTTCTCAAAGGCTACGCTTATAGTGTTTTTGATAGATTGAATGGTGTTGTCTGTGATCGACTGGGCGTTGTCTTGATACGTTTTTAATAGCTCAGTTAACTGCCTTATCATTGCTGAAATTTGCTTTACATGTTCATCATTTGTTTGACCCTGAGCTTTACCTTCTGCTAATAGCTCTTGCTGGTGTTCGATGAGTATTTGAAGGGTAAATATTATTTCTGCTATTTCAATCGACTGGGCGTTGTCGGTCATATCTGAAATCCTAGTCCTCTGCTACGACTGCGATTGATATCATAGCTATGGTCATTAATGGCTGATGAGACGCTCTGTATGCGCTCCTGCTGCGTTTGAGTGAGGTTTTGCTTATGCTCAGGTACCATAGCATCAAAAACGCCCTTTAATGCTGCTGTATACTCTTTTTGCGTCATGCTCTGTCGTGTGCTTTTGCTACTATCTAATGCTGATTGCGATTGCGCGATAAGGGTGTTGCCTAAACGCTCGTATTGAACCTCTGCAAGCTCTCGTTGGTGCTTTGTGGTGCTAGGGTCGCGTTGATAGCTTGTTAGCTCTCGCATAAGGGTATCTGCGGCTACTATAGCCACAAGATGTTTGCCAAACTCACTGTTTGAATCTATTTTCTGCAAGTGTGGCTTATCAAATTTAATGAGTTGCTCTGCCAGTTGCTTAAAGTGCTGTTTAAATTGCCGCGTCTCCATAGCAATCCTTTCGCGTATCTGGTCTCTACGCTGTTGTTGCTCTCGCTTCTCTTGTTCTAACTGCTCTTGCTTTTTTTGTTCAGCGGCAACTATTTTCTGCTGCCTTAGTCGCTCTTGCTCGGCTTGCTGTGCTTTCTCACGGTCAAGCTTCATGGTTTTGAGTCTATTTGCCATATCGTAAGCGCGTGTTAGGTCTGCTTGAGAGACTTTGCGCTCTTTAAAGTCAGGTTTAGGGGCAGCTGGGACGATAAACAGCTTGCTTTCGCGTAGATCTGCAATGGTTCGATCTGCTTTAGCATTGGTTTTTTGGTTGTCGTCTAAGTGTTTGTTCCAAACCAACTCATTAGACTGGGTAATCTCACGGTTAAACCTACCTTTTTCAGTCGGTATCCCTTTACGTTCCATGTGCGTAGCATCTTTACCCATCTTGATTTGGGGTACTAGATCGATACCTTGTGATTTATAACTACGGCTGTCGATTAAATGATGCCCTTTCGCTTCCAGCACCTTGTTGGCGGTATGTTCCCACAGCTCACGCACTGTCTTAATCTCAGCGCTCATGCGTGGTAATCCTTTTTTCCTACGGTCATCGTCTGATATTTCGCTGTCGGCTTTGTCTTTGGTTAAGTAGATTTTGCCGTCATCGTCGATCGTGGCAGTGCGCGTGGTCAATAAAATATGGGCATGGAAGTTAAGAGGGCTTGCACCGCGCTCGATTTCTTTAGCGGTTGGTACATGGATCGCGCAATCGGCGATTACTTGGTATCTATCGGCTAGGGTTCTGGCGAAGTCATGAGCTAAGACTTTACGATCTTGTTCACTCAATTCATGCGGTAGGGCGATCAGCCATTCACGAGCCACACGACTATTTTTTCGAGTCTCATTACGTTCAGCCATGTTCCATAATTCGGATCTGCCAATGTCGCCACCAGCTAAGGCAGTCGGCAAAATAATATCAGCACTTAATACGCCACTGCGTTTTTCATAGTCATGCGTTTTTCCATGTTCTTTATCTTCATCAAGCAATTTATCACCGGCACGATAGGCAGCAGCAGCAACCGCATTTTGCCCTTGCCCTCTCGATACTGACTTGGTGCTTGCCATGAATATCGCCATAACGACTACCTATTTCGAGCTTGGTTTTTGGGGTTTGGGGTGTCCCCAACGTGTTTTGAGAATTGTGAAATATGAACCGTTAGGTGAATATATCACAGTTCTCGAAAACGCGCTCTTACGCAGAGGGCGACAACCATTTTACGCTTTGTAGATATTTTTATTAGTGGCTATTATATTATTTCTTGCTACACTAGATTTCACTTATATCTAAGAATCCTTTTAAAGCAAGTATTACTAAGCGAAAAAATTATAAGAACGATCCAATAAAAGTATTAATTCCGTCTATTCTTACAAGAAACTCAAACCTTATACTAATGCCAAGGCAATTTTTATATGAAAACATCAATAGGCATTAGAGTAACGCCTTCCATAATATTTTTTTCAGTGATTTCACTTAAAGAAGATGGACTTGATTTTAGAGTCATAGACAGGATAGTTAATCCTAAAGCACTGAAAACTCCAGAGCAGTTGAAATATATTAGAAATACATTGAGTGATATTATTCATGAATTTTCAATTACAAACGCTTGTATTCGAGTAAGTGAGACTAATGCGAAGGGCTTAAGTATAGATAGAATCTATATTGAAGGAGTTATACAAGAGTTATTTGCAAGCTCATGTATTGAAGAGTACTTCGTTGGGCGAATAGCGAATATCAGCTCACGTTTAAAAATTAAAAGAGAAGATTTCAAAGGCTTTTCTCAAGGTAAAAAAGATTTTCTAGATATCGAAGAGTGGAAGGAATACAACATAGAAGAGCGTGAAAGTATCATGTCAGCTATCAGCGCATTGGAGATCTAAATAATGACTATAGGACTACATACTGCTGAACTGAACTTTGAGTTTTTGAGAGAAATTGGTCAAGAAGGAAGAAATTCACAAGTCTATGCCGCCCATGACAAACAGCTTGATAAAGAAATCGCAGTCAAAAAAATTAGAAAAGATAGTATTGAGCATGTAGATGATTATTACGAAGAATCGAAGAAATTAAATACTTCTTATCACAGTAATATCGTTAATGTGATGTATGGATGTTCTGATATTGACTATATTTATATAGCCATGCATTTCTATGAAAACGGATCTTTGAAATCATTGATTAAAGACCGATTTTTGACTGTAAGAGAAGTCATTCGTTATTCTATACAATTTTTATCAGGGCTACACCACATTCACTCTAAAGGCTTAATTCACTGTGATATAAAACCGGATAATATATTAATCTCAGATAGTGATGAAGCACTATTATCGGATTTTGGGCTTGCCAAATTCATGGATGAGTCTGGCTATGTGAACCAAGCAGGTGTTTATTCTAAGCAAGCCCCACCTGAGGTTCTTGTAAGTCATGATAAGACTATTCATTACGATATATATCAAAGCGGTCTAACAATGTATAGGCTGCTTAATGGGGAAGATCATTTCAATAATCAGCTTGAAAAATTTACAACTATGGAAGATTATAAAGAGGCTATAAGAACAGGGGCATTTCCTGACCGTCATAGCTATCTACCTCATATTCCTACAAAAATGCAGAAAATAGTTAATAAGTCTCTAAATATAGAAATCGAAGATAGACATTGTAATGTGCTGGAATTAATCAACGAGTTGAGTAATGTTGCAGACGGAATAGATTGGATATATGAGCCAGATGAATTAACTCGTAAGTGGACTAAAAGTATAACTAACCCTGTTATTGAAACAATACTTTCCACTGATAAAGACGGTCTCTATAGTATTGTTACTACAAAAACTAACGGGTCTTCTTCACCAAAAAAGGTGACAGCACATTGTAATACTCAACTTTCTGACTATAAGTCAGAACTAAAGAGAGTATTTAAATTATGAAAATACTAAACCAGAACTTAAAAAGAGAAAATCTTACTAGGGCTAAGAAGACAACTAAGCCTTTCGTCATCCCTAAAAAAGACATGACTGAAGAAAACATCAATATAGTTATTGATGGCTCCTACTGGATAATCTCTAAAGGCTCATCTAAATCTCAAGAAAACCCGCAGCTATTTTGGGAAAAATAGCTGCAATATCAGAGTAATGGGCAGCTAGTCAAATAATAGAGCCTTTTGGTGATCCATCACCAAAAGGCTTCATCATAAGTTAGTTTTGAATAAATATATCGAGGTCAGAGACAGACATGGCAAACGAAAATAGCGGTCTGCACTCCGCAAAGCGTAATAAAAAAGACGAGTTTTACACTCAAATAGTCGATATCGAACGAGAATTGAGGCATTACCGAAAACAATTTGAAAATAAAGTGGTTTACTGCAACTGTGACGACCCTTATATCAGCGCTTTCTTTGAATATTTTGCTAAAAACTTTGAATTTTTTGGTTTGAAAAAACTGATCACAACTTGCTATAAAAGCCAAGAAGTTGATCTATTTAGCCAAGGCGATTCAGAAGTATCTATAAAGTTAGAATACACTGGTGGTGCCGAGAATAGCTTGCCAAGCCCCGATGACATTGGTGTAACTCCATTAGAGGGCGATGGTGATTTTCGTAGCCAAGAGTGCATAGAAATTCTAAAAGAAGCAGATATTGTTGTTACTAATCCACCGTTTTCGCTATTCAGTGAATACGTCTCCCAACTAGCTAGTTTTGATAAAAAATTTATTATTATAGGAAATCAAAATTCGATTACTTATAAGGATGTCTTTCCTCTTATCAAAGATAATAAAATGTGGCTTGGTTATGGCTTTAAACGAAATATGGCTCATTTTATTGCGCCACACTATGAGGATACAGCTTCTGATACTGATCATAAGGAAGGTATGATTCGAGTATCGGGGGTCGTTTGGTACACGAACCTTGACAATAAAAAACGCCATGAAGAGATGATATTAGTACAACACTATCGAGGTAATGAGGCAGCGTACCCAAGTTATGATAATTATAATGCGATAGAAGTATCGAGAACTCAGAACATTCCTTTAGATTATGATGGTGCTATGGGGGTTCCGATTACTTTTCTTACCAAATACAACCCCGAACAGTTCGAAATTATTGGTTGCAGTTACTCTTATGGAGAACCAGTCGGCTACCATAAAGAAGGTGCTAGTTTCGATGTGAGTATTAATGGTAAACAGGTTTACAAGCGACTTTTTATTCGCAACCGAAATCCAATAATTTAAGAGACATAAATGGATATTACATTAAAGAAAATTACTATCAAGAAATTGGTGGAGAATTACCAAGATAACGAAGAGGCTGGAGTATTAGGTTATAACGGACTATTAAATATTCGTCCACCTTACCAACGTGAGTTTGTTTACAATGATAAACAGCGCGAGGCAGTAATTGATACGGTTGCTAGAGGTTTTCCACTCAATACAATGTATTGGGCTGTAATACCAAACGGCTTTGAAATTATTGATGGTCAGCAGCGCACGATCTCAATTTGCCAGTATGTAGATGGTGCTTTTTCATATAAGGATCGGTATTTTCATAACCTACAACAAGATGAAAAGGATGCAATTCTTAGTTACGAATTGACAGTCTACCAATGTGAAGGAGCAGACAGTGAAAAGCTGGACTGGTTCAGAACCATTAATATTGCTGGAGAAAAACTTACTGAGCAAGAGCTACGTAATGCAGTGTATGCAGGGTCATGGACAACAGACGTTAAGCGTTATTTTTCTAAGACACAGTGTGCCGCTTGGCAACTTGGCGAAAAGTACATGACAGGCACACCTATCAGGCAAGACTACCTTGAAACTACCATTTCTTGGATAAATAATGGTGACATAGAGGATTATATGGCTAGGCACCAACATGAAACAAACGCCAACCCCTTATGGCTCTATTTCCAAGCTGTCATTAGCTGGGTCAAAGCTACATTTCCAAAGCATCGAAAGGAAATGAAGGGTATATCTTGGGGAGTTCTTTATAATACTCACAAAGACGATAACCTCGATCCAACTACTTTGGAAGTAGAAACAACTCGTCTAATGGCTGATGATGAAGTAACAAAGAAAAAAGGTATATACGAATATTTGCTTACAAATAACGAAAAACATTTGAGCATCCGTACCTTTACAGATAATCATAAACGCACTATGTATGAACGCCAAAAAGGTATTTGCAAAGCTTGTACAGAGTATTTTGAACTTAGTGGAATGGAAGCTGACCACATCACACCTTGGTCACAAGGTGGAAAAACAGAGTTGGTTAATGGTCAGATGCTTTGCCGTGAATGTAATCGTAGGAAGTCTTCTAAATAGTAAAAGGGTGTTTGGACTTAGTAATCCAGATAACCCTTAATAGGGCGTTTACTAAACTGTGAAGCGTCTTGTTTAATACGCTTGACCATCTCAAACTCCCAAGCTTTAGTATTCTGACCAGCTGGGCTAGTAGATTTAACCAAATGATTATAATCCGCCATAAAGCTAGGATTACGTACAATACGCCCTAGCTGCAAATCATTTAAACCGTCAATGGTAAACATATCTGCTGTGTTTATATCTCTTTCTGGTTGTAAGCTTTTTGGCTTATCTTTCATTGACACTTTAAATTTGAAGCCTACTATTACTGTTCCTTTCTTTTCTTGCGTATAGCTAACCTTTATATCCGTTTTATCATTGATCTCTTTAACAGAAGCATCTAAGACGCGGCGTTTGAAGTCGCTCATACGTTTATAATCATCAATGCCCAGACCTAATTGCTCTCTAAAAATATCTAATTCAAATAATGGGGTTTTACGAGCTTCACGCCATTGTATAAGAAGCTCATACAGTCTTACAGCGTATAAGCTCTTTAATTGTGCCGTTTGCTCTAGTGTATATTTTGTGAAGAATTGCTCAATTCCATGAATGCGAGTGATCTCATTAACAACGGCAGGTGTGAAGATAACCTCTATCGCTCCCTCACCATCAATGTATGTAGCTTGGCTAATCCAACGTGACTTTACTTTGAGATCACGTTCATCCATGAAGGTAAAACGACGCTCGAACAAATTAGTTTCTGCGTCTATTAGTGCTTCATAAGCTGTTTGTTTAGAAACCTGAAAAACCTCAGCATATCTCATAGCGTTTATTCTTAGTGGGGTGTCAGAGCTAAGCCCCTTGTTTTGTTCTCTACTATCAATAATAGCCAGCTGTATCAGTCTAATTTCAGCAAGTGATAAATTCTGGATTGCTGTATTAAGACGATTTGACTTTACTACCAACTCTGTTTTACTGTTTTTCATAGTCGAAATCCTAGAAAAATATTAAAGACATTGTCATATAAAGACTCTTTAGAGTCAAATATTTATTTGTCGTCATATGGGTAGGAATTTGTCGTCATATGGGTAGGAATTTGTCGTCATATGGGTAGGAATTTGTCGTCAT
>NZ_JACDXZ010000014.1:0-13244 GCF_013608135.1 Psychrobacter sp. D2 | reverse complement strand
CACTCCAACCCGCCTTCCTCTCCGACTGGGTGGCAGTATACTCGCTTTAGAGAAGGGGTCAAGGGGGTTTGCCCGATATTTTGGCGATTATCTATCCTTATCATCAATACCATCCATTTATCAGTCAGTTAGGGTTGAAAGTACTTTTACCTTTACCAAAATCAATTCTTGTCCTTAGTTAGTGCTTATATATAGCCTCATAGCTTCTTCTATATATAACACTTTTATAGCTTACCTATCTTTTTGAAGAAGTCTTTATAAGCAGAGACTTTTTTATCTAATGCTAAAGGATAGGCGCGCGAAGTAGAAGGCAGTCTATATAAGGTTAAACTATTAACATCAGATTTTTTATTATCTTTATCCTCCCACTTATAAGGATAGTCCATACTTTGATTGGTCTTAGGATGCTTTGATTTGGCAGGTGGTTCAGCTAATAAGTTCAGTAAGACCTCTGTTGCCTTACCACCAGTCGTGAATAGCGCCTGTACTTTCGGTACTTGCGGCAAAATTGTGTCTAGATCGACGGTGGTCACGACCGTAAGGTCTTTATCAGACGCATTGCCTGTTTCACGAATCGCTTGTACTACCGTGGGACAAGAGGCTATACCACGGTCAAACATAAAGGCTCGAATACGTTCAGGATCAAATCGTTTTTCGTCCCCTACTCTAAAATAATCCGCATCATCAAAAAATACGCGTCCATAAATGCGCCACATGTCATTTTGAAAATTGGGATAATGGAACCTCATTGCCCATTTATCGGCAGTGGGCGGAAAACTGCCCATCATCATGACGGTGGCATCAGGTGGTAGGACAGGACCAAAAGGATGGGTTTCGATATTTGCGCTATCGGTCTTTAATTTCTGTGTCCACACAAAGTCGTTAGCAGCTTTTTGTGGATGGATAGGATTATTCGGTGAGGTTTTGGTCATAAGATTCTTCATCAGAAAAGCGGTTTTTTTGCTATCATAGCAAGCCTAAACACTACTTCATTTGTTATAGCGCTATATAGTCAAACATAGTCGGCTTAAATAAAACCGATCTTGTTGTAAATGCCTTTGGCTTACTTTTTATTAAAGGATTAAGCTTACTATTGATAGGCTAAATATAGGGTTGAAGTGCAGTAAGTGTTTGTAGCTTTTATACTAATCAAGCATCAGACCAAAAAACCAAGAGAATACTTATGAGCGACTTAAAAATCACTGTTATCGATCACCCGTTAGTCCGTCATAAACTCAGCCTTATGCGCGAAAAAGACTGTAGCACTTATAAATTTCGCACGTTGACCAAAGAGCTTGCACGCTTGATGGCGTATGAAGCTAGCCGCGATTTTGAAATTGAAACCTTTCCGATGGAAGGCTGGTGTGGTGAAATCATTGGTGAGCAGATCATCGGTAAGACGGCAACTATCGTACCGATTTTACGCGCGGGTATTGGTATGCTTGATGGGGTGCTCGATTTGATTCCTACGGCAAAAATCTCTGTCGTTGGTTTACAGCGCGATGAAGAAACCTTACAACCGGTGCCGTTCTTTGAAAAATTCGTCAGTCACATGGACAAACGTCCTGCGCTTATCATTGATCCAATGCTAGCCACAGGCGGCTCAATGGTTGCGACCATCGAGATGCTTAAGAAAAACGGCTGTACCAATATCAAAGCCTTAGTATTAGTTGCGGCACCTGAAGGGGTCCGTGTAGTCAATGAAGCACATCCTGACGTGACTATTTATACTGCTGCATTAGATAGTCATTTGGATGAGCACGGTTATATCATTCCGGGTCTGGGCGATGCGGGCGATAAAATCTTTGGTAAGCAATTATTTAATAAGTAAGCCAAAGCAGATAAACTAAGACAAGCTGTCGTCTCAAACAACATGACATATGTACAAAACATCAATGATAAGGATATAAGATGAACGTATTGATTACAGGCGCAAGCGCGGGTTTCGGTAAAGCGCTGGCTGAGCGTTTGATTGCCAATGGTCATCGCGTGATTGGCTGTGCCAGACGCTTAGACAAACTCAATGCTTTAGCAGAAACTTTGGGCGAGGCGTTTTTACCTGTGGTCATGGATGTGAGTGATACAGCGTCTATCCCGCAAATCATTGCGGATTTGCCTGCTGATTTTAAACAAATCGATGTCTTGGTAAATAATGCGGGACTGGCACTTGGTACAGAACCTGCTCACAGTGCTAGTCTTGATGATTGGATGCGTATGACCGATACCAATATTAAAGGTTTAATGGCGCTGACTCACGCGGTCTTGCCAGCCATGGTCGCACGCGATAGCGGTTATATCATTAATGTCGGCTCAATTGCCGGAAGTTGGCCTTATTTTGGTGGTAACGTCTATGGCGCGACCAAAGCCTTTGTCAAACAGTTTAGCTTAAATTTGCGTGCGGATCTCATCGGTACGCAAGTGCGCGTGACCAACCTTGAACCGGGTAATGTCGCGGGTACTGAGTTTTCAAACGTGCGTTACCACGGCGATGACGATAAAGCTGCTCAGGTTTACGACGGCTTTAAAACCATGACCGGCGATGATATCGGCGATATTTTATTATGGTTGATTGAATCGCCTGCCCATATTAATGTCAATCGCTTGGAAGTCATGCCTGTCGCGCAAACTTATAACGGCCTAACGATTGCTAAGCAAGACTCTTAAAATTTTAGCTGACTGTTTGGCCTATTAACGTAATTCATAAGACCGAAGCAATATAGTCGCATCTATGTTGCTTCTTTTTTTGCTACTGACATTCTCTTCATTGACCAAGCGCAACTCTTGAAAATCCAAAATCAGTACTTCATTACGCAAGCGCTCGCTAGTGCGTTTATTGTGCCGTATCGGAAATCCTAAGACTTGCTTACCAGTAATCACTATCTGATTGATAATCGTGGTCGAATTATTGATGGTAGCTTTTTCACTTAACTTTTGAGCATTAATGATGGCGGTAACAGAATTAACAGTTGTAATTAACACCTTTGTCTGACGCACACTTTTTGGTAAATCCCCTGCAAAAAACAATACCTGCTCTAATGGTAAATACTGCGCGTGACGCATCAATTCCTGACGAAACAGCGAAGGCATATCAATATTGAAACTGTCTTCTGTTTGCTGAGAGAACGCCGTAAAATTACGATGTAAATAACGTCCAAACACGCTGCTATTAATCCAGTCTTGATAAATATCATTGGCTAGTAATTGCTTGGTGAAAGCATCGGCGTCTAGTGTGATATCTGCTGTTAACATCTCCATCAATAATGTCTGTGGACTAGCAAAGCTCTGCTGCTGCCAGATTTGCGGATATAGGCTGCTATCAAGCAATGGTAAATTTGACTTGTTCATAGACTGATATCCTTATATTTTACTTGCTGACGTTTGATTCGATTGATCACAGTCTATGACAAGTCGCTACTTTTACCGCTCAACTGCTTTTAACCCTAAACAGCTTTTATGTTATGGTCAGTTACCTATTTTAATATAGCAGTCTTTTAGAAATGAGATAAAGACTTTTGCTACGATATATTTTGGCTAAATCGACTTGGTAAAACCGCTTAATGAAAAAAAGGTACATTGCCTTATGAAGAGAAATTTAATCAAACTGCCTGCTAACTATCAGTTGAAAACAATTGATATTGCTTTAACTGACGGCACATTACTACCAGTGTCAGTGATAGGAAATGGTAAACCCATGCTGCTCTTGCATGCCTATGGTATGGATGCACGTGAGTTTTTGCCGTTTATTTTACCTTTAGTTGGTAAGTATGCGTTTTATCTACCGCATTTGCGAGGGTTTGGAGCGGCAAAAGATATCAAGCTGACCCAGTTTGATTTTGTGCGTCAGTATGCAGATGATACTAGTGTCGTCATTGAGCAAATTTGCTTGGCGCGCAATATAGAATCCTTGCCAGTTGCCGCCATTTCGATGGGCGCGCAAGTGATGTGGGCGTATTTTGAGCGCTATGGCAGCGCAAAAGTCAGCCGCTATTTAAATATTGACCAAAGTCCTGCTATTCATAATCAACCTGATTGGCAAGGTGGCTTGTTTGGCACGCGCCAGCAAGAAGTATTCGATATCTTTCATGAGGTAATCGATAGGACGTTACCTTATGCTGACGTCGAAAGCTTTACCCATCTGCCTTTTGTCCTGAAACGCCGTGCAACGGATGTCGAACGGCTGTTTTCTCTACTATCCGTCAATCGCACGCGCTCAAAAGCCTTTATACAAGTGATGACCTATAAAAACGACCCCAAACTTGCGCTTTATGATCACAGTATTTGGCATCATAAAATGCGCTGCTTACAAGCCTATTTGACCTTACCCTATGACTTTCGCGGCGCGATAGAACAGGTCACTATTCCAGTAGTTAACCTCATCGGTGGCCGCTCCAAACTCTACGATGCTAAGTGGCAGCAAAAAGTCACCCAGATGCTACCCAATGCAACTGAGGTCGTGTTGCCACGCTCAGGTCATGCAGTACCAATGGATGAGCCAATTGGGTTTTATAAAGTGTTAAAGAGTTTTTTGGAAACTTAAGCATAACATTACGATGTCACTTAAAAAATCTACAATCGACACTATAACTTTACAACACGTCATAGTAATTGCTCAAACCTACTTTTATAATAAAAAGCTGACGTTCGCCTTCATTAACCAAAAACCAAATCAAAAAAGTGCGTCATTATAAAAACTTTATAATAATATAAAAAGGATCTGAACATGCCATATGTAAAAGTTGCAACACGAAACGAGCAACCTGTCGAACTGTATTACGAAATCCAAGGTACTGGCAAACCTGTCGTGTTAATTCATGGTTGGCCATTAAGCGGACGGGCATGGGAATCACAACTTCCTGCGCTGGTTGAGGCTGGTTATCAAGTGATTACGTATGATAGACGTGGTTTTGGGAAATCCTCCCAGCCATGGAATGGTTATGATTACGATACTTTGGCACAAGATTTAAAAGCCTTGATGGATGAGCTAGATTTAACAAATGCTACTATCGTCGGCTTCTCTATGGGCGGCGGCGAAGTGGCGCGTTATCTTGGGAAATATGGTTCTGAGCGTATCAGTAAAGCAGTATTAGCCTCTGCTGTGCCGCCTTATTTATATAAAACAGATGACAATCCTGAAGGTGGTCTAGAAAAGCAAGATATTCAGGAGTTCTTAGATGGTGTCAGCGGTGACCGTATTGCCTTCCTAAATGATTTTACTAAGCAGTTTTTTACCCCAAAAAACGGCAAGTTATTAGTTAGTAAATCATTACGCTTATATAACCGTGATATTGCTGCATTTGCCTCCGCCAAAGCTAGCTACGATTGTGTCAAAGCTTTTAGCTATACCGATTTCCGTGATGACTTAAAAGCATTTGATGTACCAACTTTGGTCATTCATGGCGATGCAGATCAAATCGTACCGTTAGAGGTCAGTGGTCAGCGTTCGCACGAAATGATTGCAGACAGTCAACTTCATATCGTTGAAGGCGGCCCGCACGGTATCAATGTGACGCATGCTAAAGAATTTAATGAAGCTTTAATTGCTTTTTTAGACAGCTAATTAATTTTGTATATAAACAAGAAAGCGACCTTGAATGGTCGCTTTCTTGTTTATCAGTTATCAGAAAATACTTAGGTTTAATCAGCCAATTCTTTTATAAGCTCAAACCTAGGTAATTGCTTACCATCTACCGTGACAGTTTCAGAAAACATCACTAACGGTCTTACCCAAACGCCATACTCACCGTAGAGACAGCGATAAACGACTAACGCTTCTTCCGTTTCGGAATGCTGAGCTGTATGCAATACTTGGTAAAGCCTGCCTTTGTAATGGCGGTAGATACCTTGGAGGATAGTAGCTTGGTTTGTCATTATTGCTTCCAATTAGTCAATTTTATTCATATCCACACCATAACCAGAGCTTTTCATTTCCCTAGCAATCTTATATTTCCAAGCTCCGCCTTCATCCATAGACTCGTAAACTACGCCTGATATATCGTTAGGAATTTCGACGTTACCTTTTACAAGTGCAACAACGTTTTCTCTTCCAATTTTACCCATTAGAAAACCGTGTTCAAAAACAACATTTTGCCTAGCTCTCGGCTTAAGATTGTCTAAATCAGCCTTTATCCCACCAACATCACATGCAGTATAAAGTACGATACCGAAACCAACATCAGTATTCTTCTCAATTTTTTCTATAATCGTAGCACCAGAGTTTATCTGTTCGTGAAGAATAGTAGCCACAAAGCCTAATTTATCTATAAACCTTGCTACCGTTTCTTTAGCACCATCATCACGCCCATGCACTATAAAGACATTGGTACGGTCAATTCTTGCAACTTCAATATTGTTCATACTCGTGTCTTTTGGAAACAGCTCTAGCTCTTCGATTATAGTTCCAATTAAGTTAACAGTTCTATCTCTACCCGAGCTCCAAGCGTTAAAATTAATAGAATCTGGCATATTTGGATATGCGATTGATGAAAAGAAATTAATTTTGTTCAAGTCTTCTAAATAATTAGAGCCAGAATCATAGATCTTAGTTATAAGCATTTTTAAACGACGTATCAGCTTATCAAGACCACTCTTATCTGTGTACTCAAGTTCCTCGAACTCTAATTTTATCCCTTCAAACAATTTAACCTCATCCATTCTAGACCACCGTCACTTTCGCATAAGCCTTTTTACCTGCTTGGATAACGACTGTCTGACCAGAGGTTAAGCTAAAGCCTGCATCGACGACTTCGCCATCTACTTTTACCGCGCCGCGCTTAATCATATCTTTAGCAGATGAGCTGTTTTTGGCAAGCTCTGCTTGGTTTAATATCTGCGTGATAAATAATGCGTCCTGCCCTTCTAACTCTAACGTCACTTCTGGTAAATCGACTGGCAATTCGCCATCAGCAAGCACGTTACCCGCTGACTTGTGTGCATTGGCAGCAGCGTCAGCATCATGGAAACGCTCAATCAACTCTTCAGCAAGAATGCGTTTGATTTCTTGTGGATTGCGACCGTTTTCCATCTCTGCCATTAACGCTTCGACTTCTTCCATCGGCTTAAAGCTTAAAAACTCAAAGTAGCGACGGATTAAGGTATCAGGCATAGACAGCAGTTTTTGGTACATGGTGCCCGGCGCATCATAAATGCCGACGTAGTTATTCAGGGATTTAGACATTTTATTAACGCCGTCTAGCCCTTCTAAGATTGGCACGGTGATACACACTTGTGGCTCTTGACCATAACGACCTTGCAGGGTACGTCCCATTAGGATGTTAAAGGTTTGGTCAGTACCGCCCAACTCGACATCGGCTTTTAGTGCGATAGAGTCATAACCTTGCACCAATGGGTAGAGAAACTCATGGATAGCAATTGGCGTTTGCGCCGCGTAGCGTTTAGAGAAATCATCGCGCTCAAGCATACGTGAGACAGTCAATTGGCTAGAAAGCTGAATCATATCGCCCGCTGACATATCCTTGAACCATTCAGAGTTAAAGACAATCTTGGTTTTTTCTTTATCCAAAATCTTAAATACTTGCTCAGCATAAGTCTGCGCGTTGACTTTGATTTGCTCATCGGTCAATGGCGGACGCGTGCTGTTTTTGCCAGAAGGATCACCAATCTTGGCGGTATAGTCGCCGATTAGAAAATAAATCTCATGACCCAAATCTTGAAAATGCTTCAGCTTATTAATCAACACGGTATGACCCAAATGTAGGTCAGGCGCGGTGGGATCAAAGCCTGCCTTGATACGCAGCGGACGATTGAGTTTTAGCTTCTTAACCAAATCTTCTTCAGATAGGATTTCTTGTGTACCGCGTTGGATCAGGGCAAGTTGTTCTTCTAGGGTATAAGTTTGAGTGGTCATGATGCTCTCTTTATTGTCTTTATTTAAAGGGTAAAGCGTTTGGGCTATTTAGAATCTCGTAGCCATCAAAAAATGTTAGAATTTGACAGATATACTAGCGTTTTTTAAGGTAAATTGCCATGACCAACCCTGCATCGATTGCTGATAGTCAGCATAATAATTTTTCAAATCTGAGTTTAGATGATGATTTTGATAGCCGTCTAGATAATATGGACGATTTAAACTATGCCACCTTGACCGATGCGCTCGAACAAACGGTGTTTGAAAACTTCGATGATGGCTTATATATAGGTATGATGTCGGGCACTAGCTTAGATGGTATGGACGCGGTCCTTTGTCAATTCAGTGAGAAAGATAATACCCAACAACCGATGCACGTGTTAGCGACTCATAGCCAAGATTTCCCACCGCGTCTGCGTGAAGTGCTACTAGCATTGTGTCAGCCTAATGGGATTCAAGCATTAACGCCATCCGATGATGAACCAAATAGCGAACTAGACTGGTTTGGCTGGGCAAGTAAAGAATATGCAGAATTTTCAAGCGACGTGGTTAATACGTTATTGCAGCAATCAAATACTGATAGTGAATCTGTACTAGCGATTGGCTGTCATGGTCAAACGGTACGCCATCGTCCGCAGATGGGTTTTAGCTTACAATTGGTCGATGCCAATATCATTGCTGAACGTACAGGCATTAGCGTCGTCAGTGATTTCCGTCGCCGTGATATGGCAGTCGGTGGTCAAGGTGCGCCTTTGGTTCCAGCTTTTCATCAAGCATTGTTTGCGGTGCCTGATAGCACGCGTGTGTTATTAAACTTGGGCGGTATTGCTAATATCGCTGTCTTGCCAGCGATTTCTAATGACCTTGTAGATTCTAATGAACACTCAGAAAATCAGCCATCTGATAGCGTGGTTGGTTATGATACCGGTCCTGCCAATCTATTATTGGATGCGTGGACAACATTGCACACGGACAAGGATTATGATGCGGGCGGTACATGGGCACAGTCAGGTCAAGTCGTTGAGCCTTTACTGAATCAGCTATTAGAGCATCCATTTTTTAAGAAAACCTATCCAAAAAGTACGGGGCGTGAAGATTTTAACTTAGCATGGCTTCAAGATGAGTTACAAAAATTCGACCAGGCTTCTGCTGATGTTCGCTACTCATCCGCCGATGTACAAGCAACGCTCACTGAGCTGACCGCCATCAGTGCCAGTGCGCAAATCAATCTATTTATCAATGCTAGTAGCAATAATGCTGTTTATGTCTGCGGCGGCGGGGCGTTAAATAATTATTTAATGACTCGCTTACAAGTACACCTGCCACGATGCAAAGTAGAAACGACCGCCTGCTTGGGACTTGAGCCAACTTGGGTCGAAGCCGTTGCCTTTGCTTGGTTAGCAAGACAAACACTTATGGGTGAAACCGGTAACTTGCCTGCCGTGACAGGCGCAAGTAAAGGCGTGGTATTGGGACAAGTATGTTTTGCCTGAGCGGTCAAATTTTAGTTTACATGCGTACACCTATGTGTTTTATAATGGCTTTAGAAATACACTCCTCTTAGGATCTGTCAGTATAGGATATAGCGAATGAGCCAGCACAGCAGTTTACCGAACGACTCACTTATCGACCAAGCTACGAATAGTACTGTTAATAACCCTATTGCCACCGCTCAGACAAAAAAACGTCATAAGCCGCCACATTTTGAACGCACTGATGAGATGCGTGTTGTCGTGACAGGTATGGGCGCGGTCACGCCATTGGGATTAGATGTCGAAAGCTCGTGGGCGAAACTACTCAAAGGTGAAAGCGGCATCACAGCTATTAGTCATTTTGATGCATCGGGTTATCGTGCGCAAATCGCAGGCGTGGTCAAAGACTTCGATCCAAAGCAATATATGAATGCTAAAGACGCACGCCGTTATGATGATTTTATGCATTATGCGGTTGCTGCTTCCTCTATGGCGCTACAGCAAGCAGGTTTTATCAATGAAGTAAGCGCTGCTGACGCTCCGGTACAAGGTGTTGATCAAGAGCGCTTTGGTGTCATTATAGGCTCAGGTATCGGCGGTATTCAAAACATCGAAAATAGCCGTGATACTTTACGTGAAAAAGGTGCCAGTAAAGTCTCTCCCTTTATCATTCCAGGCTCTATCGTCAATATGGCAGCAGGGCTGGTGGCGATCAAACATACTTTAAAAGGTCCAAACCTTGCAACGTCCACTGCTTGCACTACAGCGACTCATGCAATTGGTCTGGCAGCGCGCTTGATTGCTTATGGTGACGCCGATGTTATACTAGCAGGCGGTAGTGAAAAAGGCTCAAGCCCACTTGGTATCTCAGGTTTTGGTGCCATGCACGCCCTTTCAACTCGCAATGACGAGCCAACTCGCGCTTCACGCCCATTTGATAAAGACCGTGATGGTTTTGTACTTGGTGATGGCGCTGGTGTCATGGTACTAGAAAGTCTTGCTCACGCAAAAGCGCGCGGTGCGACGATACTGGCTGAATTGGTTGGTTTTGGTATGAGTGATGATGCCAGTCATATTACTGCGCCGCCAGAAGACGGTAGTGGCGCAGCACGAGCGATGCGTAATGCTTTAAATGATGCCGGTATTGAGCCGTCAGTCGTAGGCTATGTAAACGCTCATGGCACTAGCACGCCTGCCGGTGATGTCGCGGAATCTATCGCCATTGAAACGGTATTTGCCCCTGTAAAGGATAGCATCTTGGTCAGCTCCACCAAATCAATGACCGGTCATCTACTTGGCGCTGCGGGCGGCGTTGAAGCCATCTTTACTGTTCTTGCTTTGCAACATCAGCAAGTACCACCAACGATTAATTTGGACAATGTTGAAGACAACTGTAATCTGGATTATGTTGCCAACCAATCACGCCAAGTTGAGAACTTGCAGTATGCCGTATCCAATAGCTTTGGTTTTGGTGGCACCAATGGTTCATTGATATTTGCCCGCTGGCCACTCAATGATTAAAACATTAAGCTTATGAGTGAGGCCTTGTAACCTTGGTGGCAGATTTACTACGATTGTCTACTTGCAGCCCCTTATCATCCTTGCGTATGATAAGGGGTAATTTTTGCAACATTTATGGACGATACCATGTCAAGCTATTCATTTTCTCATCAGTTTTATCAGCGCTGGACGTGTGCACCAGAGCCTATCCGTGCCTCAATCATCCAAGAACTCACCGATATCACAACTTTATTGAAAGCTGAAACGCCATTTGAAACTTTTGTTTTTAGCACCCATGACCTAGATGCACACCTTGATGATCTCTATGAGAATCACGAAGCTGAGCAAGCTATCGCCAAGGCAATCGCTGATAAACAAGCGGCAGAACAGGCAAGTGCTGAACAACAGCGTTTAGAAGAAGAACAAAAAATCAAAGCAGCAGAAGAGACCAAATGTCAAAAAGAAGCTCACTTAACAAAGGAAAGCAGGTTAAAAGAACAAGCTTTTGAAGAAAAAAACAAGCATAAAGAAGCTGAAAATACTCAAAAAGAAGTAGAAAGAGAGACACTGTTTGCTGATGATAAAAATCATTTAGAAACAGCTATAAAACTAGAGACAGCTGATACAGATGAAACAAAAATCGACGATAAAATTGATATTATTATCAATGATGAGTCTGATAATGAGGAACATATTGTTAGTAGTAAAACCATTAGCGAACATGCTAATGCAATTGATGATGACAGCATCAAAAATGACAGCACTATTAAAAATGATAGCACTATTAACGCCATCAACAATAAAGCCAGTTTAGCAATCAGCTTAGCCGTTAAAGATGCCAAACTCAGCGTCACTCATAAAGACTTAATTCATGAGCTTGAAATGCAGATTGACGATTATTTGAGCGATCAGATGATGCTGATGTCTGAAAACCTAAAATCTTGGCTGCGTGCTGAGATGACTCAACATTTAAGCGAGCAAGACAAAAATCTTTCTAACGGTAATCTTCCAAAAAACTAAACGCATTCTCTGAACAAAAAAAAGCCCCATAAATATTTACGGGGCTTTTTTATGCATATTGTCCCGTCCTGAAATAAGTTTACGAAAAAGGAGCTTATTCATGGACAAGTTAGACACTGTAAAGGTTAAGCGCACTCAAAAAGATTACACCTTAGGCTTTAAATTAGCCGTCGTTGACAGTATAGAAAAAGGCGACATGACCTATAAACAAGCGCAAGCAATTTATGGCATACAAGGACGCAGTACCGTTTTGGTGTGGCTGCGAAAGCATGGTAAATTAGACTGGATCCATCCCCTTAAGAGCCAGACTATGCCGCATAAAGAAACCCCTGCCCAAACCATCAAACGTTTAGAGCGTGAACTGGCTGATGCTAAAGCACATAACCTTATTTTAAGTAAAGTAGTCGAAGTATTTGAAAATGACTATGGAGAAAATGCTAGAAAAAAGTCTTCTACGGCATCCTTTGGAAACTCAAAACAGACAAACAAATAAGTTTAGCTCAAGGATGTCGTTTGCTTAGTGTTAGTCCGCAAGCGGTATATCAACATCGTATTCGGCAGCATGACAAAGCAAGCAAGTTTACTGTCATCAAAGACTGGGTGCAAGCGTATCGAATGCTCATGCCTCGCATAGGAGGTCGGAAGTTATATTGGCTCATTAAGCCTAAGCTGATGGCTCATGGCATAAAGATTGGCCGTGATGGCTTCTTTGATTATCTAAGAGCACACCGCTTGTTGGTTAAGCCCAAACGTAGCTATACAAAGACGACCTTTAGTAAGCACTGGATGAAAAAGCATCCCAATCTAACGAAAGATGCCCCTGCGCCTATCAAGCCTGAACAAACCTTGGTGGCTGATATTACTTATGTCACATCCAAACAAGGGACGCACTACCTATCTTTAGTGACGGATGGGTATTCAAGACAGATTATGGGATATCATTTAAGTGAGAGTATGCCAGCGACTGAGGTTGTAAAAGCGCTTAAGATGGCAGCTCAAAGGCGGCGTTATACTCATAAAGCGATTCATCACTCTGATAGAGGTCTACAGTACTGTGCATCAGAGTATCAAGAGGTGCTTAGAGCAAATAACATCACACCGTCTATGACCGATGGCTATGATTGTTATCAAAATGCATTGGCTGAGCGCGTTAATGGGATTTTAAAGAATGAGTTCTTGTTGTATGAGTGCAATACGATGAGTGAGCTTAAACAGCTGATCGATGAGTCTGTTTATGTCTATAACCATATCAGACCGCATTTAAGTTTAAATATGAGAACACCTGCTGAGGTACATGACGGTTATTTATCTCCTGCTTAATACAAAAAAGCCAGATATTCAGGGTATCTGGCTTAGCAAAAACTATCAATATATTTTAGGACGAGACA
>NZ_JACDXZ010000013.1:0-28563 GCF_013608135.1 Psychrobacter sp. D2 | reverse complement strand
TACCAAAGCGCTTTTTCTTAATTTGAACGTAGCGTTTAAACGTAAGACAAAATCAACACTAAGTAATCGCCTTTGCTTGTTGCTTGCGATGCTTAAGTGAAGCAAGCAATGCCCAACCAATAAAGGCAATACCAATCAAACCAGTAATAATCTCTGGTACATGGAATTTCACTGATAGCAGCATAATAATTGCCAAAGCACCAATGGCATAATGCGCACCATGTTCTAGATAGATGAACTCATCAAGTGTGCCTTTGTCTACCAAGAAAATAGTCATCGAACGCACAAACATGGCACCAATGGCCAGACCAAGCATAATCACAATAACGTCATTGGTAATCGCAAATGCGCCAATCACACCATCGAAACTGAATGAAGCATCAAGAACTTCTAAGTATAAGAAACCGATAATACCGCCCTTCATAATCGCGCTGGTCGCTGCGGCGCCTGAACCCTTCTCTTCATTTTCTAAGTCTTCCTCAAGGTCACCCTCGAGCATACCAGAGATAACTTGGACACCAAGATAGACCAAGATACCCCAAACACCCGCAATCAGTACGGCAGAAGCTTGCTCCGCACTGGCCCAAGATACAGCAAACATCAAGACAATAAGCGCAACGAAGACGCTCATGGCATCCACTTTGCCAAGCTTTGCTAAGCGGCTCTCAAGCCAGTTAAACCAATGCACTTCTTTATCATCAAAGATAAAGTTTAAGAAGACAAGTAACAAGAAGATACCACCAAAGGCTGATATTTCAGCATGATGCGCCATCAGTCTTGCTGAGTATTCTTTAGGATCGTTCAATGCCAAATCTATCACTTGCATCATGCCAAGGTCTGCGGTAACCGCAACGATGACAATTGGGAATACCAAGCGCATACCAAATACAGCAATTAAAATACCAACGGTTAAAAATATCTTTTTCCAAAATTCGTCCCAGCCTTTGAGGACTGAGGCGTTGACCACCGCATTATCAAAGGATAATGAAATCTCCATAACGGCCAAAATAGCAGTAATAGAAAGGGTGGTTATCAAACCGCCCATACCGCCATGTGAATATCCCCACCATGCAGCTACCATCAATGCGATAGCTGTGAAGATGAAGTCTAAATAAAAATGTCTCATGACACATCCTGTCTGGTTGCGTAAAGCTAAGGTTGTCTATTATAGACGCAGCATAAAAAAAGTGGCTATCGCTAGCCACTTTTCCATGTGTGATTTTTAATAAAATATAAAGTATTCTTAAAGAATCTTCTATATAAAATTGTGAACGTGTTTTTTATAGATAACATTCTCTGGTTTGGTGTCAAAAAATATCTTGTACGTTATCTAAAATTATTACGCCAATAAAAGATGATTTTACTAGAAAAGCACTAAAATTTGATTGTCTTAAGTCAAGGGCTTGAAATACTTCTATAGTCAGTCCTAAATAAAATAAGTACAAATATTATAACGCGCTACTGGTATAAATTTTTCTTGCTTACTGTGCTTGAGCAGACAGAGGCGGCGCAAAACTTATCCCGGTAGCACTGTGTTTGATTTATAGTGGATTGACTATAGTAATATCAGGTTCTCTATATTTTAGTGAATCTAATATTACTATCTATAGCGCATACCAGAATGTTTGAATCATAATTAGGGAGCCACTATTATTTCCATCAATATAGTTTACATTCACATATTTTTAAGCACGGGCTAAATTCGCTGCTAGCGTAATTTGTTTCGCCATCAATTGATTCATATCGATACCGACTATTTGACCCTCTAATACACGCCATTTACCGGCAACCATTACCTTATCGGCTTTGGTTGCACCACAAAGTAGTATTGCTGCAACAGGAGAACCTGCGCCTGCAAAGCGTATTTCATCAAGTTTAAATAGCGCGATATCGGCTTGTTTACCGACCGCTATTTCGCCAATATCATCACGACCTAAACATCCTGCTGAGCCTATAGTTGCCCATTTAAACGCTTTTTGATGGGTTATTTCTTCAGCACCATAGCGCAAGCGCTGTAACAATAATGCTTGACGGACTTCACCAATCATGTTCGAGCCGTCATTTGACGCGGACCCATCAACACCAAGACCGACAGGGCAACCCGCCTCTTGCAGGGCAATAGTAGGGCATTGTCCTGATGCTAATAACATATTTGATGAAGGGCAGTGGGCAATACCCACATTCGCTTTACCCAATCGTGCTATTTCTTCATCGTTAAAGTGAATACCGTGCGCAAGCCACGTACGATTATTTAACCAACCAACGCGCTCAAGGTAATCAACGGGACGCACGCCAAACATTTTTATACAAAAGTCTGTTTCATCATGGGTTTCGGCCAAATGGGTATGTAATCTGACATCAAGATCTTGGGCTAAATCAGCCGTCGCTCGCATCAGTTCTTCACTAACAGAAAATGGGGAGCAGGGGGCTAGTGCTATGCGGGTCATCGCGCCATCTTCATATTGGTGATAGGCTTTAATCAATCGCTGGCTATCATCTAAGATTTCGCGATCTGTTTGAATGGTGGTTCGAGGAGGCAGGCCGCCCTGATCTTCACCTAAGCTCATTGAGCCACGGGTAAGGTGCACGCGGATACCTAATTTGGTTGCCTGCTCTACTTGAATATCAATAGCATGCTCTAAACCATTAGGAAATAAATAATGATGATCACTGGCTGTAGTACAACCAGAGAGTAGTAATTCGCAAAGCGCTATTTGGGTAGATGTTGCTATCATTTCAGGGGTTAGTCTGGCCCAAACGGGATAAAGACTTTGTAACCAAGGGAAGAGATTTTTGTTTAAGGCGGCAGGAAAAGCACGGGTCAATGTCTGATAAAAGTGATGGTGGCTATTGATTAAGCCGGGTATAAGAACGTGTTCATGAGCATCCACTACCTCATCAACCGCTTGTAAGGGTTGTTCACCAGCCCTTATTAATTCGACAATAAGATCATTTTGAATAACGATACCGCCAGCATAAGCGGGGTCTAAACAGTCGAGGGGGTTTTTGATCCAAGTTCTTTGAGATTTAACCTGCATAGTGACTCCTATTAGTCATCAGGTTTAGGAAAGATTAAGAAAAATCTTAATCGCTTAAACCCGGATGTAGGAGCTACTAACACACAAACCGGAAAGGTGTGAATAGTAGTTGATTTAAAATCACGGCTATTTAATGATCGCCTCCAAATCATTGTTCATAAATATCTTGGCAAAAAACCACCGTGTTGTCAATTATTAAGTAACTTGTGTTCTGCTTGACCTATGTGACTTATGATCTATACCCTGTTAATCAAGAAAAAAAACGGCTATGGTATTTTGCTAGTAACCCAATTGGACAAATGACTATAGAGAGTCTTGACTAAAAACAACAGACAGCTCATTTGCAGCTTTCTGCAAAAGAGGTACATGGCTTAATAACGCTTCTAAAGACTTTTTGACAGTGGGACCATGAGTAAATACGGTGGCAAATGCTTGCTGCTCACCATTTGGAATGAGTACCGCACAGGCGACCATGCCTGGAATAAACTCTTCGTTATCTATCCCTATTTGAGTATCACGCGTTTTAGCGATGGTCTGCAGTAGCTGATTTTTATCGGTCTGTGTGTTGGTGGTCAAGGCATGTATCGACATTTTATCAATAATACGTTCGCACTTATCTGTAGGTAGCTGTGCGAGAAGTAACTTACCACTGGCACTTGCCCAAACTGGAATATGAGAACCCGCAGGTAAGTATATTTGCAGTGGCCAATCAGACAATACGCGATCGACGTAAACCACATCTAAATCTTGCATAATCGCAATGCCTACCGTTTCTCCTATTTGTGCCGAAAGCTGTTGCAAGATTGCCAGCCTTTCAGTTTTGAAATGATTGTTTTGCCATAAATCTATGGCTAGCTGATAAGTTCGTTTTCCGCAGGTTACTTTTCCAGGTAGATCTAATTGGATGAATCCCAGATTCTGTAGCTGTTCTAGCAGCCGATACATACTTGGTATCGGTATGTCTAACGCTTCTGCTAGGTCGCTGACACTCATAGGTCTTTGAGACTTGGCTAACATTTCAACTATCTGCAAAACACGCTCAACGCTTGAGCCTTTTTTTTTAGCATTATTCATGGTTTGATTCATATCCTTAGCGACACAACGCCGCATAGCTACGTCCATTATAACGAGAAGGCTTGAGCGTTTACATCTTGTTATGATAAATCAATTATGTTATTTTACATAACGATAATTTATCTATCGATATATGAAAATTAATGTAGCATAAAAAATATATTGGTGACATGCTAACTTCTAATTTAAGTGATTAAAGGCCAATAATCCTCTCGTTGCAAATATTGAGGTTTTGTAGTCCTAAGAATATATAAGGAATAAATATGAAAGCCTTTGTAGTAGAGAAACTAGCAGACAGAGTGTTTTCTTGCGCAATACAAGAAGTTCCTGTACCAGAATGTGATAAAGATGAAGTGGTCATAAAGACAACTTATTCATCATTAAATTATAAGGATGCTTTAAGCTCTGTCGGCAATCCGGGTGTGACTAGAAAGTTCCCGCATATTACCGGTATCGATGTGGCCGGAGTGGTACACGAAACGACATCTGATGCCTTTGCAGTCGGAGAAAAAGTATTGGTGACTGGCTACGACTTGGGTATGAATACTGATGGCGGTCATGCAGAGTTTGTCAAAGTGCCAGCGTCATGGGTTGCTCGTATTCCTGACACAATAACTGATAAAGAAATTATGACTTTCGGTACGGCAGGATTAACGGCAGCTTTGAGTGTTAATGAATTACTAGATAACGGTGTCAAGCCAGAAGATGGTGAGGTTTTAGTCACTGGTGCTACTGGTGGCGTGGGTTCTTTAGCAGTTTCTATCCTGAATAAAATTGGCTTTACTGTCGTTGCCGTATCAGGAAAAGAGGAACAAATTGATTATCTTAAACAAATTGGCGCATCAGAAGTCATCCTTAGAGATACTTTTAATGAGGATGCTAAAAAACCCATTATGGCTGAAAGATATGCAGGGGTCGTCGATACGGTTGGCGGTGATATTTTAGCCAATGCCCTAAAATATATAAAATACGATGGGGTTGCTACTTGCTGTGGGTTAACAGCGTCACATGAGCTCAATACCAATGTATTCCCATTTATTTTAAGAGGCGTCAGACTAATAGGTATCGACTCGGTTGAATGTAAGCTTGAGAAGAAGCAAGCGGCATGGGACAAACTGGCTGGTGAGTTTAAAATAGCTACTTTAGATAGTATCACTAACGAGATTGGCCTAGAAGATATCAAAGACACCTACGCATTGATGCTAGAGGGAAAGTCAGTGGGCAGGTATGTCGTAAAAATATAAAGGACATCTATTTTCTTGTCGATATGATATGTAGTAAGAAACTCTTAATTTTTTAAAATTAAGAGTTTCTTAGTTTCTATAGATAAATTTTTATCGACTAGTAATGACTCGTATAAGAGGTCATATTTATCCTAAAGATGATCAATTGATAAAATTATAGAGTTTTTAGGAACGTAAGATGGTAACTGTAATACAAGATTTAAAACAAGACTGGTCACTTTCAGCGTCCGTTGCTGGCTTTTTAGCGGTACTCATTGCTTATGCAGGGCCACTGGTTATTTTCTTTCAAGCGGCACAAGCAGCACAAGTGTCAGAGGCCATGATGGCGTCTTGGATTTGGGGTATATCGATAGGCACTGCGATACCTGGTATTTATCTTTCTATCAAATATAAAGCGCCGATAGTGACTGCTTGGTCTGCTCCAGGAACCGTGCTGCTCGTGACATTGTTTCCACAGATGAGTATTAATGAGGCCGTTGCGGCTTACATTATCTCAGCCATCGTTATTTTTATGGTCGGCGTGACTGGCTATTTTGATAAGGTTTTACAGTGGATTCCTAACAGTATCGCCGCCGGTATGATGGCAGGTATCCTATTTCAATTTGGCTTAGGGTTATTTGTCGCCACTGACACCATGCCATTTATTATTTTTAGTATGTTGGGCTGTTATTTATTGGCCAAGCGCTTGTCACCGCGCTATACAATGATTTGGGTATTATTATGTGGCGTCATCTTAAGCTTACTATTTGGCAAGATGAACCCTGTCGATATCAACTTTACGATGACCATACCCGTCCTCATCTGGCCAGAATGGTCATGGCATTCAACGTTTAACCTTGCAATCCCTCTTATTCTCGTGAGCTTAAGCGGACAGTTTTTACCCGGCATGGCTATCTTAAATTTAAGTGGCTATGACACGCCGGCGAAACCTATTGTCATGGCCACTAGCATTGCCTCACTAGCGGTTGCTTGCGTAGGAGGTATCACCATTACATTAGCAGCAATCACCGCTGCACTATGTACGGGAAAAGATGCGCACGAGCTCAAAGAAAAGCGTTATATCGCTGGTGTCGCTAATGGTATTTTTTACTTATTGGGGGGATTGTTTGCTAGTAGTATTGTGCTGGTATTTAGCTTATTACCTAAAGAGCTGATCGCCGCTCTAGCTGGTCTGGCGCTAATAGGTGCTATCTCAGCCAATATTACTATTGCCATGAAAGATGATGGTCAAAGAGAGTCGGCACTGATTACTTTTTTAGCCACGGCATCCGGTATGCAGTTTTTGGGATTAAGTTCGGTGTTTTGGGGTATTTGCATCGGTATGATTGCTCACTACGTATTGACTAAAAAAAGCAGCAAGCCGGTTGTGGTATAACTGGTTGGTATAAGTTGATTTATTGAAAGATATTCTTAGTGATTATGGTTGGGAATTATGAGTCCAACCCTCTGCTACAATTCATTTAACCGCTTGGTTATCATATTCTGTTAGTTTTCGATCAATATAGTAAGGCAGTTCAATAACAGACACAGTACTAATCTTAAAAACTCCTCCAAATAAAACAATACTAGTAAACGCTTAGAAATCGTGTCATAAGTAAGATCACACAACAAAGGAATGTTGTCATGAGCCAGCTTGTATTTGACAAAGTACTATTGCATTACTCCAAGCCATTAGGGACGTTATTATTGCTAGCAGGTTGTACGGTTAGTAGCTTTGCCGCCACTTATAAAATTGAGCCTGACACCTCTAACGTACGTTTCGCTATTGACCACCTCAAAACCTCTGCCACCACTGGCGGCTTCTATAATGTGACGGGAATACTCCAGTATGATCCGAGCGCAAAAACTGGCGACATCTCTCTTATTATCCCCATAAAATCCTTAAACACAGGCAACAAAAGCTTCACTCTCAAACTGATGGGCTCTGATTTTTTTAATATGGAACAGTTTCCATTGGCTCATTTTGAATCTACCAAATGGCATTTTACCTCTGACACAGAAAACCCAAAGGTCACACAAGTGGATGGCAAGCTAACCTTAAACGGTCAGACCCATCCTATTAGCTTATTGGCGACCAAATTTAATTGCTATCTGACCGCTCTAGCTAAGAAGAATATCTGCGGAGGCAATTTTACCGCCACTATTGACCGTACTCAGTGGGATATTAAAAAATATGTCTTGTTCGGCATGACCAAGAATCTGACTTTAAATATAAAAGTTGAAGCGGCTAAACAATAACCTTTTTAGCGTCGATAAATAATAAACGTGTCATAAAGTCATGGCTAAAATGATTAAAAATGAGTTTTTGCCAGCCTAGTGAGGATAGTATGAAACCAAGTTATATGCTGTTATCAGCACTTGCACTTAGTATGGCTTCCAGCGCTGTCATGGCTGATAGTGCAAGCTTAGCTAATACGACGAGCCTATTCAATATCAGTCCCGCTATCAGCTTACCCAATGTCAGTCCTGCCAATAGTGATTTGGTTAATCGCGGTGCCTACATTGCCCGTACTGCTGATTGCATGGCGTGTCATCGCGAGGACTATAGCGGCGGCGTCGCGATTGAAACCCCTATTGGTAATATTTACTCGACCAATATCACGCCCTCCACACGTTATGGTATCGGCAACTATACTGAGACTGACTTTAAAAAAGCCCTGAAAAAAGGTCGTGCACCTGCGCATCAGCTATATCCTGCGATGCCATATCCGTCTTATCATGGTATGGCTGATGTGGATATCAGTGCATTATTTGCTTACTTTCAAACCGTACCTCCAGTAGAGGAGCCACCTGAAAATACCACTAAGCTACCATTCCCGTTAAATATACGAACATTAATGTTGGCTTGGAATGTGATTAACGTACCTTCTACCGAAAATCGTGCAGGGCTTACCCAAACCCAGCAGCGTGGTGAATATTTGGTTAATAACTTGGAACATTGCGGTACTTGTCACACACCGCGCAACCTCACGCAAGGTCTTGATAAAGACAAGTATTTATCCGGGGCACCACTTGGTAAGTGGTATGCACCCAACATCACTCCAGATAATGACAGCGGTATCGGTCGTTGGAGCGAGAGTGATATCGTCACTTATCTACGTACCGGCATGCTCGACAAACGGTCTTATGCGGGTGGACCAATGGCTGAAGCCGTCGCCCACAGTACACGCTATCTAAGCGATAGCGACTTAATTGCCATGGCTGCTTATCTAAAAGTCGTCCCTATCATTAAGACAGACGATTACGTGATACCCGTGGACACGTCACGGCTACCCAGTCCGGTTAGTCACTCTATTACCTATGATTTAATTGAGCAAAAAGACTATTTAGCGCAGGCAAAAACATCCACGAATGCTCATTCTAATAATGACCAAAACTCACCAAAAGCGCTATATCTTGCTGCCTGTGGCAGCTGTCATGGGGTCGATGGTTACGCGCAGCCCGATGCTCGTTACGCCTCTATCGTAGGACTGAGTAGTATTCGTCGCGTTAAGCCAGACGCACTGATTAACGTTATTGCTTATGGTGCAAAAGGGGCGTTAAACACCGCACCCAAAATGCCCGGCTTCTCTAAAGAATTAAGTCATGCGCAGATTGCCAGTATTACCAATTACGTGCGGGTAACTTTCGGTGGTCTACAAAGTAGTGATGTTAGTGCTGCTGACGTTAAACGCATCTTAAAGTAAGTGCTATTAATCCCACTATCGATACAGCTATAAAAATACCTAATGCAACCTGATGACATGGATGACGGTTCAATAATAAGGATAATAAAATGAATGATATGCTTCAATCGCCCACACGCCGGCAACTGCTATCAATGATCGGTAAGACCGCAGGGGCGACAGCAATGTATCAGGCGATGACTACGTTAGGGTTTGCTTCTGAATCTAGCTTTAAACAAGAGATGAATTTGAAGGGTGCGCCTGCTGGCGCTAGCATTGTGATCCTTGGCGCAGGATTGGGCGGACTCACCGCTGCTTATGAGCTACGTAAAGCCGGCTATAAAGTCACTGTTCTTGAGTTTCAAAATCGCGGTGGTGGTCGCAGTTGGACACTAAACGCAGGTGATAAATATACCGAGCTTGGTGGCGCCGAGGTGACTTGTGACTTTAAAAAAGGCAATTACTTTAATGGGGGACCATGGCGATTGCCCGTTCATCATTATGCGGTATTCCATTATTGTAAAAAATTCGGTGTGGCACTGCAGCCTTTTATCCAAACCAATGACCGCGCCTATTTGCACCGTACCACTCATTTTAATGGTGCACCGCAGCGATTGGGTGAAGTACAAAGTGACATACGTGGCTATGTCTCAGAGCTATTATCCAAAGCAGTCAATACCGGTAGCCTTGATAAGACAGTTAACAAAGAGGATAAAGAGAAGTTATTAGAAGGATTAAAAGGTTGGGGTGTCCTTGATAATAATTATCGCTATGTTAAAAGCCACGAAACCAGCAAGCATCGTGGCTATAGCGTTTATCCGGGTGGCGGTTTGATGCCTGATGCCAAACCTTCGACACCGATACCGATGGACAAGCTCTTAAATTCAGGGATGTGGTCAGATATTTATAGTAACTATACGACATATGACCATCAACCAGCGATGTTTCAGCCTGTCGGTGGTATGGGAAAAATCGGTGATGCATTCACTCGCGAATGTCGAGACATGATTACATTCAACGCTAAAGTCACTAAGATTCATCAAGATGAGACTGGCGTCACTGTCGATTATGTCGATTATGTCGATAGCATCAGTAACAATCTAGATGGCGAAACTAAAACTGTACGTGCTGACTGGTGTATCTGCAACATTCCACTATCAGTATTGACCCAGATTGGCATTAACGTCTCAGCGCCGATGAAGCAAGCGATGGCAGCGTTACCTTATGACACCTCTTATAAAGTAGGTTTAGAATTCAAACGCCGCTTTTGGGAAGAAGACGAATGGATTTACGGCGGTATCACCTATACCGATATGCCTATCTCACAGATATCCTATCCTTCACACGATATGTTTACCACAGGCTCAGGGGTGCTACTCGGCGCGTATGGATTTGGAGAAGCCTCTTATCGATTTAATACGCTGAATCCAAAAGAGCGTATTGATGCGGCACTACAGTATGGTAAGTATATTCATCCGCAATATACCAAAGAGTTCCGCTCTGGAACGTCCGTCGCTTGGCACCGTATTCCATGGTCGCTCGGTTGCTATGGCATTTGGAGCGAGTCAAGCCGTGATCAGTACTACGATACGCTATGCGCGATTGACCACCGTATCGTACTAGCAGGTGAGCACTGCTCACATATCCCAGCATGGCAAGAAGGGGCAATTTTATCTGGCATGGATGCCGCTCAGCGACTACATCAAAAGGCAAAAAAACTTGGTTAGTAGAAGTGATTATTACAGTAAATTAATCATAATAAATTCAGAGGTAATCATGGACATGATCAAACCAAACCGGCTTGCTGTGGTAATGATATTAGGTATCGGAAGCACAGTCACGCTATCAGGCTGTAGCCAATCCACTAAAGCCAACGTTGTCACTCTCGCCAGTCAGCAACAAACCACGCAAATGGTCTTTGATAATCAAGCCAGTCGCAATAATGGTGCATGGGGTGCAGTGTATATGACTAAAGAAGCGCTTAGGTCGCCAACCGTCAATATCGTCGATGTCAGCTTACTACCGAAAATGGTAGAAGATGCTAGCTTGCAAAAGTGGCTGACAAAATTCGAAGGTAGCTCTGAAGGTAAAAAGGGGTTTATTACTACCAATGGTAAAAATCTCTATAATGATTCTTGTGCTGGCTGTCATATGCAAGATGGTAAAGGTGCAGAGGGGGCAGGTTACTATCCGCCGCTTACTGATAACAGTAAGATGCAATCAAAGTATTACATCATTAGTGTTGTGATGAATGGCTTACGCGGTATGCCATCCTTTCAAAGTATGATGAATGATGAACAAATAGCAGCGGTCACTCAATATGTGCATAGTGACCTTAATAAATTTACCGATACGGTCACTGCTGCCAACGTTGCTCAGCTCCGTCATGACTTTCCACCGGGTTCTGATCCGAGTGAATAATTTTATTTTATGATATCAAATCTTTAGCCACTAACTTGGGAGAGTTTAATCAGTCAGCTCGATGATAATGAACCGTGCTGTCGATGTCATGGTCATTAAATTCATATACTGAAGATATGATGTTTAGTATTACGGAAGATTATATAAAGAGAGAAGATTATGAAAGGGCGTGTAATAACCTAAAAACCAATCTTAACACTATGGTTATTTGATACAGCAATTCATTGATGATACCGCATCACTCGCTTGCCGTCTTGACCAGCTCAAGAGCAAATATCGAAGACCCACGAGTCCAACAGCTTTGGTCTGCTAATGTCACATAAAAACCATACAGAGTAATGCTTTATGAATACACTATATTAGAACATAATATATAAAAAATAGGTGCAATAACCAGTGTGTTGGGCATCACCCCTTACCTTAGACAAGGAATAATCATGATATTTCGTCAATTGTACGAACCCCTTTCGAGCACTTATACCTATCTGTTAGGGGATGAGGATACAGGTCAAGCTATCCTGATTGATCCGGTCATCGCGACTATGGATCGTGACTTGGCTGAAATCCATAGATTGGGACTGGATTTGGTCTACACAGTTGACACGCATATCCACGCAGATCACATTACTGCAGCACTAGAGATGAAGCGTGCCGTCGGTAGCAAGATCGCAGCGCCTGCCTTTGACCGTCTACCATGTGTGGATGTCGGGCTGGAGGAAGGAACACCTTTGCAGGTTGCTGGTATTACCCTGCACCCATTGCATACGCCGGGACACACCGATGGTCATTTTGCGTATCTCTTTAATGAGCGGGTATTCACTGGCGATGCTTTACTTATCGATGGATGTGGCCGGACCGACTTCCAGAATGGCGATGCCGATGCGCTGTATAAATCTGTGCGGCAGAAACTTTTTTCTTTACCAGACGACACGCTGGTCTATCCTGCGCACGACTACAAGGAGCGCTTTGTCTCTTCAATCGCGCAGGAAAAAAAGCGCAATCCACGGCTTGGCGGGGACATATCACTCGAAGAATTCAAGGTCATCATGAGCAACCTAAATCTATCATATCCAAAATTCATTGACTATGCTGTCCCTGGCAACCAGCAGTGTGGCGTCTGCCCAGAGGATTTACCAGAAAATTTAGCCACTTACTGTCGCCAGATGATGCAGAGCCCTCAAGGATAACGTTACTGATTTTAAGAGAGTCGACATTTAACGATGATTAATTTATCGGCTCTGATCTTGAAGAGATGTAATTAATGAGCATTTGATATTCCCATGCTTAGCACGCACACTACTATTAATGCCAATACTATAATCTACGGAGAAATACTATTATGAACGGCATAATGAACGGAGAAATGATGCAGGGAACGATGATGCAAGGGATGGGCTGGGGCTGGATGATTCTCTGCCTACTGTTTGCGCTACTTCTTTTTGCTGTACTTGTGTTTATATTGATGGCAATTCTGAAATATCTGCGTAAACCCGATTAAAGCTTGTAATAAAGAGATGCGTGTATTCGTCGGGAAATGGCTTTTGAGTAGCAATCTCGTAGAGTCTGAATCTATATTTAGATAAAACTATCCAATAGAGAGTTATTGCTCTTTGACGTTAGGTTTAAATATATTATTGGATGGCTGAGACCTTCGCTATATACCTTTCTTCAGTAGCCTAACAGTAGCCCAATTTTAAGTGCTATTGGTACATATTACCTTTTCTCTAGCATCCGTCTCTAACATCAAAATTAAGATTTTATCAAATAGTAATCATGATAACGGGCATCTCTTAACCATTGAGTTAGAGCGCAATCCTTACTCAATATAAGTGAAGGAGTTATCTGATGAACCCTAATAATAGCGATAAAAATAATGGCCTTAGTGGCCAAGATTCAAAGAATGCTAATCAAACCCATACTACCTTCAAAGAGTATAACCAAGTGCCAGCTGATTATAATGGCACCGTTTATACTTGTCCGATGCATCCAGAGGTGAAAGACGTTACAGATAGTGGCTGCCCAATATGCAACATGTCTCTTAAACCTGAAGACAGTATTGCCGAAGATAATGTTGCCGAGATAGCAGCAATGAAAGATGACCATACCAACTGCCACAGCGCGTCGAATACTGATACTCATCCTACTAAAGATAGTAAGTACGACAAAGTACCAGAGAACTATAGCGGTACGGTCTATATTTGCCCGATGCATCCAGAGGTGAAAGACGTTACAGATAGCGACTGCCCAATATGCGGTATGTCCCTTAAACCTGAAGACAGTATTGCCGAAGATAATGTTGCCGAGATGGCAGCAATGAATTATGACCATACCAACTGCCACAGCGCGTCGAATACCGATACCCATCCTATTAAAGATAGTAAGTACGATAAAGTACCGGAAAATTATAGCGGTACGGTCTATATTTGTCCCATGCATCCAGAAGTCAGAGATGTGAAGAATAGCGGCTGTCCAATATGCGGAATGGCACTTGAACCAGAGACGGCTACTATTGGTGAGGAGGACACCTCAGAGCTCGACGATATGACACGCCGTTTTTGGATATGCACGGTGCTTACCATACCGCTATTTCTGTATGCTATGAGTGACATGGTAGGTCTAAGCTTAGACAACCTTGGTCAAGGTAATATCTCTGGACAGATCGCTCAGTGGATTCAGCTAGCGCTTGCAACACCTGTCGTGTTATGGGGAGGCGCACCGTTCTTTGTCCGTGGCTGGCAATCAATAAAAAGTCGAAACCTAAACATGTTTACTCTGATTGCCGTTGGTGTAGGCGCAGCTTTTGGTTTCAGTCTGGTAGCAACCTTCCTTCCGGATGTTTTTCCAGACAGCTTCAGGGACGCCACTGGCCAAGTAGGGGTGTACTACGAAGCGGCAGCGGTCATTGTGACCTTGGTGCTATTGGGTCAAGTGTTAGAGCTCAAAGCCAGAAGTCAGACCTCAGGAGCGATCCGTGCGTTACTCGAGCTGGCACCACCAACGGCAAGACGTGTGGATGAGAACGATGTCGAGACCGAAGTATCACTTGACGAAGTGATCAGCGGCGACAGATTGCGAGTCAAGCCAGGAGAGAAGCTTCCTGTAGACGGTACGGTACTTGATGGTAGTAGTAGCATTGATGAATCAATGGTGACTGGCGAACCAATCCCAGTCTTAAAGGCACAAGGAGATACAGTCACCGGTGGTACAGTCAACGGTACTGGGACACTACTGATCAAAGCGGTCGATGTTGGTGATGATACTGTATTATCTAAGATCGTCAAGATGGTTGCTGAAGCCCAGCGCAGTCGCGCACCAATACAGAAACTAGTTGATAAGGTAGCAGGGTGGTTTGTGCCGATAGTACTTATTTGCTCCGTCATTACCTTTATTGTCTGGGCTATGTTCGGACCTGCGCCTGCAATGGCTTTTGCGCTGGTCAATGCTATCGCTGTATTAATCATCGCCTGCCCTTGTGCGTTAGGGCTCGCCACACCGATGTCAATCATGGTGGGCACGGGTAAGGGTGCGCAAAATGGGGTGCTTATCAAGAATGCTGAAGCATTAGAGAGCATGGAAAAAGTCGACACCATCGTTGTCGACAAAACGGGCACATTGACAGCAGGCAAACCAGAGCTCACGGCTATCGAAGCGCTTGGCGGCTTAAATGAAGATGAACTTCTTGTGCTCGTCGCCGCCGTAGAGAGTGCGAGCGAACATCCTCTGGCAGAAGCTATTGTCAATGCAGCAAAGACAAAATCTCTCGATATGGTTAAGGCAAGCGATTTTAGTTCAACTACCGGTGAAGGCGCGCAGGCGCTGGTCAATGGCAAGCAAGTCGCCGTAGGCAACTCAAAATTCATGCAACGCCTTAATAGTTTTGATAGTACGCTTTCAGAACGCGCCGACAAGCGCAGGAAGGACGGTGAAACTGTTATGTTCATTGCAGTAGATGGGCAAGCTGCTGGTTTAATCTCAGTGGCTGATCCGATCAAGCCGAGTACCAGTGAGGCAATATCGCTGTTGCACAAAGCTGGACTGCGGGTAGTTATGCTGACAGGTGATAATGAGATAACGGCTAGAGCGGTTGCTAGTAAGTTAAAGATTGATGAGGTACATGCTGACGTTTCTCCAGAAGACAAAAACCGTATCATCAAAGAGTTGCAAAGTAGTGGCAAGGTTGTGGCTATGGCGGGTGACGGTATTAACGATGCTCCCGCTCTTGCCCAAGCAGATGTCGGCATCGCCATGGGCACAGGAACAGATGTGGCCATGGAGAGTGCTGGGATCACGTTAGTGAAAGGTGATCTGATGGGAATCGTAAGAGCCCATAAACTGAGCCATTCTACGATGCGCAATATCAGACAGAATCTGTTTTTTGCCTTTATCTACAACGCCCTTGGTGTGCCGATTGCGGCAGGTGTGCTGTATCCGTTCTTCGGACTTTTACTCAGTCCAATGATAGCAGCGGCGGCTATGAGTCTCTCGTCAGTATCTGTTATTGGTAACGCGCTGCGATTGCGCCGTTTGAAGTTGTAATTCTGGTACGGTGAAGAGGGTTTTAAAGCATACATACACATACTGGTCTTATCAAGGCCTAAGATATAAGGATACCGTTATGGGCAGTTTTTCTATTACACATTGGCTGATTTTATTGGTTGTGGTTGTTGTCGTATTTGGCACTGCTAAGCTTAAAAATGCTGGCAAGGATTTAGGCGGTGCGGTAAAGGGTTTTAAAGAAGCAGTCAAAGATGAAGAAGCCCAGCATGCTCGCAAGAATCGTGTGCTTAGCCATGAAAATAGTACGCCCGCTGCAAGTAATGATTTAAATACGCAGGTAGGTACTCAGGCTGAAGATATAAAGATTAGCCCTGTTACCGCTGATCATCAGCACAAAGTATGAAGCGCGCCTTTTGTTCCAGTAATAAATATTATGAAAAATGGCTTTAGATAGAAGAAGCCAGTTTTCAATGATCCCTTTGAGGTACATTCTAAAAGATCTATTCCATGATACTAAATCGCTAAGATTGTCGGGGATTCAGCATTCTGAGATAATGTAAAACGGCATACCCGAACTGAAAGCAAAGCGCTATTTGCATGCTCACTAAATTATCAGTACATCTATCAGAATAAATGAGAAACCCTATAATGAAACAACCCTTTCAAACCTTTTTAAATCAAGTGGGATTTACCGCTTTAGTGACAGCATCATTACTATCTGGAACCGTACAAGCAGCGGATAACAATGACCATCTAAAGAGCGCTGTTGATCAACAAGCCAAATTACTAATGAATGAACATGATATTTCAGGGATGGCTTTTGGCATTATTATTGATGGTAAATCACACTTCTATCATTATGGTTTGGCTGATAAGAAAGCCAAAATACCTGTCTCAGAAAACACTATTTTTGAGCTAGGCTCAATCAGTAAAACGTTTGCTGCTACCTTAGCCAGTTATTCAGAATTAAATGGCACACTTAAATTAGAAGATACAGCTGATAAATATATTCCCTACCTAAAAAACAGCTCCATTGGCAACACCAAGCTTATAAACCTAGCCACCTATTCCGCTGGTGGTCTACCGGTACAAGTACCTGATAACGTTGAAAATAATAAACAGTTGCTCCGTTATTATAAATCTTGGCAGCCTGTATTCCCTATCAACTCAAAGCGTCTGTATTCCAACGCCAGTATCGGTCTGTTTGGTTATATATCGGCATTGAGCATGGATGCTGATTACACACAATTGATGGAAGAAAAAATACTGCCGTCACTCAATATGCCCAATACCTTTATCAATGTGCCTAGTGACAAGATGGCTGATTATGCGTTTGGTTATAACGCTGCTGGCGATGCTATCCGAGTCAATCCTGGCATGTTAGACGCTGAAGCCTATGGCATTAAATCCACCATTAAAGATATGACGCATTTTATGGCTGCTAATATGAGTCTTGTGCCGCTGGATAAAGATATTCAGCAAGCGTTATACAATAATAGAAAGGGTTACTATCAGGCGAGTACTTTTACACAAGGGTTAGGATGGGAGATGTACTCTTATCCTACTCAGCTAGATACCTTGCTTGAAGGCAACTCGATGGACGTGGTACTAAAGCCTCAAGCCATTACAACAGATAATCATCCAACGGCTGTTTTAAATAACGTCTGGGTAAATAAGACAGGTGCTACTAATGGGTTTGGTGGCTATATCGCTTATATTCCTGCCGAAAGATCAGGCATTGTCATTTTGGCAAATAAAAACTATCCAAATGCAGATAGGGTTAAAGCAGCCTATACGATTTTAGAGAGTGCGATGACTCGTTAATTAATCTTGAGTCACAAAGCAACCTTATAGAAAATAGCCTTTCATTAAAAACCCAGCTAGATGCTGGGTTTTTATGTTCAACTTTTAAGAGCAGCCTTCCACCAAATAAATCGCTTCTGGTATACCAATATCGATGCTTTCTACTTCACCTTTTAATAGGCTTTTATTGTCTGCTGTCCACTCAGTCGCCTTAATCTGATAATCATTAAGCTTTTGACCGCCCTTGATATGATATTCAATTTGTAGAGGCAGCTTGTCCTGTTTATTATTAAGCTCAATATTTTCGTCTTTCAATGATTCTCCGAGTGGACCTTCTTTTATTACCTTGAAATTAACATTAGCAATCAGGCTATAGTAGTCACCATCAACCGCATATTTATCGACCTCGTAGCTAAGCTCGTCATTATGTGCTTTCATAACCGCTGTGGCTGAATCACCAACGTTGATGTCTTTATAAAACGGGATGCTTGGATTCTGAATACTAATCAGAGCAACCTTGTTGTCTATGATTTGATATAGCACAGAAGCACGTTCACCGTACTCTTCATCGATATAGCTCAATTTTGGATTATTGACGTAATAGCACTGTTCGTTATCGCTCTTTGCTTTGGTCATTCCTAGGCTACTTAGCAGCTTAGGGGTAATAACCTGACCGAAGCTTAACTTCTGATACCCTAACGGGCTGACGATTTGCGCATCAGCTATATCTGCTGCGTCGTTAGTTTGTGTTTTATCCATAACACTCGTATCTGTAAGCGCTGGATTGACAGACATCTCATCATTCTTAGCCATGTCTTTATCTACAGTATTCGTTTGCGCAGTGCCGTCATTATTCGAAGATGAGGGCTGTGAGTCACAGCCTATCATCAGTTGGACAGTACCGATTAGTAAAGTAGAAATCACTGCCGTCTTAATTATTGGCAATGATGATTTTGAATGAAAAGTTAACATGGCTTAATTCCCGAATTCGAGTCATTGATATTAATATATACCTTAATGAACCTTGTATAAACTGTCTTTTTTATGCTCGATTTCATTGATGCTAAAGTTTGATTGATACGTACACAGCGCACCGATCACGAATAGTATATGTATGGCATGTATATCACGAAATACACCGTAGCTATTTCAGAGAACAAAAATATTGATACCATTAGCCTACAGCTAAACATTTGAGTCCTCACTAGGGTGCCGAAATCACTGAATAATGTAATACTTGTTGAGGTGCTTTAATTGGGTTCAATTCTCTATATGGGAATCGAACTTCTAGTGTTGGATATAAATTTAATGGCTATGAGGTCGATAGCATGGGTCATCATCATTAAGCTTTATTATTAAAATTTCCTAAGTTAGTTTCTATAGTATTGTCAGCATAGGTCAATAACGCAAGCTTTCATAAACGCGTGCAAAAGCTAATTAATAGGCACGGCGATCGCCTGTTATTTTTACCACCATATAGCCCTGATCTAAATCCTATCGAGAAGAAGTGGGCACAAGCTAAATTTCTACGCCAAGGATAGATGGAGAAGAATCTACCTAAACTATTTCATGATATGGGCTGTATCGATTTTATATTAAACTGACTATAGTCACTTCTCTTCTCTTCTCTATGGTCCAATTTGAGTGGGCTTTCCCATAATAAGCACTGTCTCTTTAGCTATAATTTTTTCCTTATCTAAGGCAATAATAGTATTGCCAAGCCTGATGTAGGCTCGCAATAAGAGGAATGTCGTTTATGCTAAAAAAGTCGCAAAAATAAATAATGAAGAGATCATATAGCTGCTGCGCATAGACAGACAATAGCTACCATACGGTAAAACACGATTATTGTCATCGTATTGTCATAACGGCATCGTATTCTTGAGCTCACTATAAATAGCGGTTGCGTATCACTCATATCTTTAGTCATTCACTGATTTGTTGATAACAGTTAGCGCATAGATATCAGGTGTGTTTATGAAGGTTGTTGATCGGTTTGGTAGTATCTCCACCCGTATACTGATTATTTTAACATTGGCTTTTTTACTCATTATTTTGCTGGTGTACTGGGTCATCGAAACCCAAGCTAAGCCGCGCATACTGGAGATGACCTCAGAGACAGTGGTTGAAACAGGTAATGAAGCCATCAATAGCATCATGGCGAGTATCAATCATGTCGACGGATTGGCCAAAGCCACCAGTACGATGGCGGGCGGGTTACCAAAACAAGACATCCTTTATAAAGAAACCTTTGGTAATCTCATGCAACAAATGGATCAACGCATTGTAGGCGGTGGCGTATGGTTTGATCCAAATATGTACGCTGAGGGTAGAGAGCGGCAGTCATTTGTGTGGGCGCGCGATAGCTCAGGCAATATGCAGCCATTAGCGCGCTATAATCAAGCGCGCCAAACCCCTAATCCCTATTATCGTGATTGGTGGTACATTCCTGCAATGTACGCGCGTCATGACCACTGTGTTTGGAGTCGTGCCTATGTCGATCCGATGAGTAATCAGCCGATGATGACGTGTGCCAAGGCTTTATACGACAGTCGCAATCAGGCTTTTGATGGAGTGGTAAGTTTCAATCTGCTATTAGACAACCTCGGCGAGGCGATGAAAAAGTGGCAAGATAAGCTCGGTGGTTATGTCTTTTTAGTAGACTTGGATAATCGGTTTTTGACCTTTCCCGATCAGTCGATGGCCATGCACGCAACTAAAGATAGCGGTCAGGGCGAGGTCGTAACGGCACGGCAGTTAGCTGAGAGCAACCCTAGCTTTGCCCCTATTGCGGACAGTCTAGATAGTATTAATCAGACACTGATAGATGAGGCAGTAACTAAAGATGAAAGCCGCTATACGCTCGCTGCTCGTAGTATTCTAAGTACGACCAATCTGAATAAAATCAGCGAGCAAGAGTCCAAATTACTCTCAGCATTATTGCTGTTAAATATCGATCAAACGTTTAATTTGGTAGATAGTCATTTGGTCGATACCATCGCTGTGCCCAATGATTTTGTGTTGCAGCAGCCCGCCACCGCCTTCGTGTTTCGCATGCCGTTTACGTATTGGAAGATGGTCATCGTCAAGCCTAATAATGACATGATGATAGTGGCAAATGCGCTGTCCAATAAACTCATTCAAGCCATGCTGCTGGGTTTCATTCCTATCTTGTTGTTGACCGCATGGGTGTTTCGTCGCTACTTTACGCGGCCGCTAAAGCACATGGCACAGTCAGTGGCTGATATGGGAGTGTTGATTGAGCAAAAAAAATATCAACAATTAAGCGCGCATAAACTCCCTCATTCAAATGTCAGCGAGATTCAAATTATTAGTGAGCAGACCAATCAGCTGATTGATCGCGTCGTCGAGAATGAAGGCGCACTTGCTGAAATCAATGTTCATCTAGAAAAACAAGTCGCCGCCCGCACGCAAGACTTACAGCAAGCCATGGATGAGTTAAAAGCCTCACAAGTGCATTTGGTGCGCTCCGAAAAAATGGCTACGCTTGGCCAAATGGTGGCAGGTGTGGCGCATGAGGTCAACACGCCGTTAGGCTACGTGCGAAGTAACATGGAATTGGTTGGCGATAATCTCAAGCGTTTTGATGAGTTGCTACAACATACTGATCAATTATTGCAGGTCTTAAAAGCGCCAACTATCAATCAAGAACAAGTCGAGCAACTGATAGAGCAAACCTTACAATGCTGCGAGGAAATTAAAGAAGATGAGGTCAGTGAGGATTTGGCCGATTTGATTAAAGATGGACTTTATGGCGTTGATCAGATTGCCGAGCTGGTCGTCAGCTTGCGCGACTTTTCTCGAATTGATGAATCTAAGGTAAAGGATGTTGATATTAATGATTGCATCAATACCTCATTGATTATGGCGCGCAATAATTTAAAAACTCTAGACGTCAAAACCAATCTAGTCGAGCTGCCACCGATTCAATGCAATCCTTCACAAATCAACCAAGTATTATTGAACCTATTTAATAATGCCGCCCAAGCTATACCGATTGATTATAAAGGGACATTGCAAGTCAGCTCGTCTATCGATAAGGCGCAGCAGCACATTATCGTGAGTGTCAAAGACAATGGTGTCGGTATCCAAGAAAATACGCTGGCGAAGATTTTTGAGCCGTTTTTTACTACCAAAAAAGCAGGCGATGGCACAGGGCTAGGGTTGGCCATTACGGCACAAATCATCGAGCAACATGGTGGATATATCGAGGTTAGTTCAATCGTTGGCGCGGGCACGACCTTTACCATCAACCTGCCGATACAGTCTAGCGCTCATGAACCTAAACCTTCACAAGCCTTATTTGAAAGTTAAGAGACTTCCCATCACTTATTTAAAGAGAGCGTCATGCAAAAACCAAAAATCGCTTTTATCGATGACGAGCCGCGTATCCTGCGCAGCTTAAAAATGCATTTTCGCCAGTCACATGACGTATTTATTACTACCGATGCTACTGAGCTGATGGAGTATGTCAGCCAGAATGAGGTGCAGGTGGTCATCAGCGACCAACGCATGCCAGATAAGCAAGGTACGGAAGTATTGAGTGACATCAAAGCGGCTTCGCCAAATACTATTCGTATCTTGCTAACCGGTTATGCGGATCTAAATGCCGTGATGGATTCTGTGAATGAGGGCGAAATTTATCGCTATATCACTAAGCCATGGCAAAATGATGAACTTAAAAAAATCGTTAATAAAGCCACAGAAATTGCTCAGAAAACCCAAGAAATCACGCAAAATTCTATGGAAAAGAATGCGACTCAAAACCATGCTGATAGTGGCACTGTTAGCAATCGCAATATACTGGTATTAGATGACGACGAGAGCGTCTATCAGCAAATAAAAAGTCATGTTAAGAGCGCTTATAGTGTGAGCTGGGCTAGTAACCTTGAACAGGCAGCAAAGTTATTACAAAAAAAACGCTTTGGCGTCACTATTACGGATTCGACACTCAATAAAGAAAATATTACCCCCATTGTTTATGCCTTAAAAAACATCCAGCCAGATTTGATGGTTCTGATGCTGACTGAATTCAAAGACGCCCATATGGTCATTGATTTAATTAATAAAGGTCAAGTATATCGCTGTCTACCACGGCCGACCAACTTCTCTATCATGAGTATCAGTCTTGATCGCGCTTTTGATCATCACGAAAGATTGGTAGAACAACCGATACTGGCGGCTCGCCATCATGTCGAAGAAGTGACAGAATCGGAGGCTTTGAATTTTTCTGAAAGACTTAAGGGTTTCTTTGCTAAGTTCAGAGGTTGGCGCATTATTAGATAGAATATAGCCTCAGATATAATCAATAATGGCACTCCTAGCTTCAGCGAATGTCTGACTGGTGTGATATGCCATTTGTAGCGTCTTAGCGGTCAGCACACTGTCTGTCAGGGGAGTCTGAGACTGAGATGGTAAAGCCCACCATATGCTGGGCATATAAATCTAAAACAACGGCTAGATAGCACCAGCCGCTTTTAATACGAATATAAGTCACGTCGCCCGTCCAAATTTGGTTGAGCGTAGTTGGGCTAAAATTACGGTTCAATAGGTTCTCATGGGCTTTATACGCGTTCCTGTTGAGTGTCCAGCAATACCGGGACGGTTCAGTTGAAAGCTGTAATTAATTACAATAATTGTGATGATGTCATTAGTTTGTCACATCAGAAATCTAGTATAGCGAGTTATAAATTCTTAAGTACAAGACAGCGGGAAAGATAATGTTCGCCACAAAAAAGCAAAGTGATATACAAGTTAGTCAGCAAAGTTTTGACGCCATTATGATGTTAGCAATCACTACGGTCTCAGATGATATTGGTAGTGCACCTACCGCTGATACGCCCTTGTTTGATGAGGCGCATGAAGCTTATTGTGCCCAGCTTTTGCAGAGTATCATTGGGTGGCAAGAAGAGAACAATCAAGACCGATTAGTTGATGCCAATGCTACCCAAAGTTACGATTATGCTAAGCGTGAGGCATTAATAAAAGTTGCAGAGACGAAGCTCTACAACGCACTGCATAAGGATGATTGTATTAATAAGGAGATGATGTAGTGGTATGTTAACCAAGTTAATAAACTATAAAAAATAAAGCAAGGAAGAGCGTGTTTGTCTAGGTGTTATGATATGACTTAAACCACGCCGCACTGTAGTGTTATATTTTCTATACTGTATGAGTTTCACTAAGTATAGCTAAGCAAGTCCTAAACGAAAGATACCTCTCTGGTTCTTTCGTTTTTTTTATGTTGCGGCGATAATGATATAGTAAGCTCAGTATAAAAATGATACAGCGGGACTAGAATGAATTTTTTGCAGCCTCTGTCTGCGCAGGCACAGTAAGCTAGAAAAATTTATATTAGTGCTGCCTCAAAACATGATGTATCGGTTTTATATGGATTAGACTATAGAGCAAACTGATGAAACGCTCTAGTTCCTATAAGATTAGCAGCTTGGATCAGTCATAAATTTCTAGCTTTCTTAGTCACGATAAGCTTCTGTTAATACACTTAGTTTACCAAGTTTGGTTCTACATTTTTCTTAGCATAGCTCAATTTCTACATTTTAAATTATTAATTTCGATATATCTTTAGTGAAAAAATTCTTATAAAAATATGAATTTTTATTCAGCATTACCAATAGCTAAATCATTACTTTCAATATTATGAATATATTTATTCTGTTGTTGTATTTTATCTATTTTTTGTTGATTGCGTTTTTTTACTTCATTAATAGCATCGCTAAGTTGATCGTTAGTTTCTTCTATTTCAGATTTTATGAGATCATAATTGCTATCTATTTTAGGTTTTGAACTTTGTATAGGTGTATCTATATTAAGCAAACCTAAATCATCTTTAATATCAGCTAAATCTTCATTAGAAAAAATGCTAGGTTCTACATCAATACTTCTCTCATTTTCTAATATCTTGTTATTTTCTTGTAAGTTTTTATTACTTATTGTTTCCATTTCCAAGGGATAAGTAGGGGTAATATTAACGACCTTTAAAGATTTACTAGGCATTTTCTCCTTAGCTTTACTGATTGATTCTTGGCTCATATCTAAATTCTTCTCTTGAACGTTGTCAATTTCATAGTCTTTTTCTGCAGTATTAAGCGTTGTTACCTGAGCTTGAGTCATAGTCGATAGATAATCTTTTTCTATATTAGTACGCATAGTAGTATCTTCAATAAATTCCTGACTATTAGCTATATTGTCTGTACGATTTTCATACGAATTTATATAGAAAAGAAAGAAGACACCTAGGTGCAGAAGTATTGCAAATACTAATGCTGTTGACCATTTTTTAAAGAATTGAGACATCATAAAAAATCCTTTTTTTCTAATCTTAGAATGTGGCAGCCATGTATCTGTTTATCAAAATATTGATAAGATTTTCTAATAGTATAAATTTCTATTGAAAGTTTTATTAATCAAATATACAAAATAAAATATGAAATTCTCAGTTAGTAATGACTCCATATTGTACGATTGTTTTTATGTTTTTTAGAAAAATATTACTCGGTTTAATCTTCGTGATATGAAGACAGGTTTTATTATATATTCAGGGTGAGAGTGTATATTTTAGTAAAATCACTCGATTGCATTATAAATATGGGTAGATATAATAAAGTGAACACCACAGTAAAAATTAGCTATTGCTTTTTTTAAGAGGCATAATTTTTTAGGAAAACCCAGCTCAATTTTAATGAAATATCAAATATCTATAATAATATTGATATTTATATACTGGATTTTCCATTGACAGGAATAAGATGCTATGGACAGCAGAACTGTATTGTTATCAACCGCGATTTTTTCAGCAATTGGTTTAGTAGGTTGCCAGACTATAAAAACCGATTACATGTTATCTACCTCTAATAATAGCCATGAAGTTAAAGACGTTACTTGGGGAAAAACTGGCGAGCTATTTCATGTGCCTACTGATAATAATTTAGCAGCTAATGAAAGCAGAGTTGTCTTTTTCCGCGACTCGAATGATAACGAGCAGTTACATAATATCAAAATAGGAATGGGATCTGATAACACCTTCCATGTGAGTCTTCAAAACGGATATTATTCAGATGCCGTTATCTGTAGCGGCGACCAAATCATTACTATAGGAAAACTAAATCAGGAAAGTGGTCAAGTTATTTCTCATTCTAGAAATTATCAATTTATTCCTCAAACAACAACTTATTTGCAAGTTTTCTTGTCAGCAGCAGGTAGTCCTGTTATTCAGCAGATACCAGCTGATGAAGCATTGGTGTTATTACATCAAACGACGCGTCAAACTCATCAGATCAGTCGGGTTTTAGCGGGCTGCAATGTTTCAACATCCTTTCCAATTTTAGCTTCACCCCAAAACCCAATAGTGATCCCTGCGGTAGATAAAACGGAAATTAAAACCCCCGCGCAGTTTAATGTGCTGTTTGACTTCAATAGTACAGGTGTTAAAAGCAATCACTCTGCAGTGTTAAGGAGCATGGCTAATTTTATTCAAGCTTATCCACAGATGTCAGTTACGTTAGAAGGTCATACGGACAATAAAGGTTCTGAAAGCTATAACTTAAAGCTTTCGGAGTCCCGTGCAAATATGGTTAAAGATATTTTAGTAGACCAGTACGATGTTGAAGCTATGCGTTTAAGCACAGTAGGGTATGGGGAAACTATGCCAGTGGATACCAATGATACTGAAAAGGGTCGTCAAAACAACCGCCGAGTTGTTGCTATCGTTAGTCAATGAAATAACTAAACGAACTCATACTTCTATATGGATAAGTCTCTCATTTAGAACCAGTTAATTAAGGATGATTTTATGAGCACTATAACTGTCAAAGTCAACGCCCAAACTGAAACTATTACTGAACATAAGGTTGTGACACAAAATGGTAAACCTACAATAATAAAAGCCGTTGATAAAGTGAACTACGAGCTACTTGATGAGTCTACGGGCCGCGCTCCGAACCATATTGTTACCAAACGTATAGATAAAGCACTGCATATCTCTTTTGAAGACAATAATGAAAATCCTGATCTTATTATTGAAGGGTTCTATGATGATATCGATAGTGCTCTTATCGGTGTTGCTGAAGATGGCAGTTATTATTATTACATTCCTGATTCCGGTGAAGTTGGCGACTACGTCACTGAGCTACAAGCAGGTGAAATGCAGGGTCAAGCGCTAGGCGGCAATCCACAGGTCGCGCCTTGGTGGGTAGGTGCTACAGAGACTGAAGGTTTTAATGCGTTACCATGGTTGGTGGGTCTTGCAGGTGTAGGGCTATTAGGCGCTGCTCTAGGTGGTAGCAACAATGATAGTAACAATACCAATAAACCACCAGTTGATACCACGGCTCCGGATGCACCGACTGACTTGGTGGTCAGTGAAGACGGTACCAAGGTAACTGGTAAAGGTGAACCTGATACTAAAGTTGAAATCACAAATCCAAATGGTGATGTGATTGGTGAAGGTGTGGTTGATGCAGACGGTGAGTTTGAAGTCGACTTGGTTCCGCCACAAGTTGACGGTGAAAAGATAGAAGCTACTTTAACGGATAAAGCGGGTAATACCTCTGATTCTGAAAGTGCAACAGCGCCTGACTTAACTGCACCTGACGCTCCGACCGCTGAGATAAACCCTGAAGGCACACTAATCACAGGTACTACTGAGCCTGGTGCTATCGTTAAGGTAGATACTGATGGTGATGGCGTCCCCGAGTACACTGTTACCGCTGATAATGATGGTAACTATACGGTTGATACCAGTGGCACGCCATTGGTTAATGGTGAGACCATTACCGTAACGGCAACCGATAAAGCGGGGAATAAATCTGATCCTACTAAGATTTTAGCTACAGACACCACAGACACCACAGACCCGACAGCACCAGAGATTAATACACCTATTGCCAGTGATGATGTGGTTAATAGTGAAGAAGCTATAGAAGGATTTAATGTAACGGGTACTGGCACTGCTGGTGACACCATTACTTTAACCAACGAAGCGGGCGCTGTGATAGGCGTCACTCAGGTGAATGCGAATGGCAGTTGGATAATTCCTGTTAATACAGATAATGTTGCTGCAATGGATCAGGGTTCAGAAATATTAACGGCAACCGCATCTGATCCTGCAGGTAACACAGCATCTACCAGCACAACTATTAATATTGATACTGTAGTACCTGACGCTCCGACCGCTGAGATAAACCCTGAAGGCACACTAATCACAGGTACTACTGAGCCTGGTGCTATCGTTAAGGTAGATACTGATGGTGATGGCGTCCCCGAGTACACTGTTACCGCTGATAATGATGGTAACTATACGGTTGATACCAGTGGCACGCCATTGGTTGATGGTGAGACCATCACTGTAACGGCAACTGATGCTGCAGGTAACAAGTCTAACCCTGCTGACATTGTAGCAGAAGACAGCACAGCGCCTGGTGGCCAAGAAGGCGCCACTCAAGTTGCCCCCATCATTGCCATTCCAGAAGCTGAAAATGGCGTGAATGCAACAGAATTTGCTGATGGCATTCAAACCCAAGTGACCTTACCGACGGGCACCTTAATGGGTGACACCATCACTATCACGGTAACCCCAACGGGCGGCGGCGCTCCAATAAAAATCACTCATACCATTACTGACTCTGAGATCGAAGCTGGCGTCTCAGCGGTCACCATACCTAATGCAACCAACGGCATTACTGTAGATGGTGATTACAGTATTGTGGCCACCGTAACAGACAAAGCAGGCAATAGTAGTGCACCAAGTACGGTAGTGAATATTACGGTTGATACCACAGC
>NZ_JACDXZ010000012.1:0-73896 GCF_013608135.1 Psychrobacter sp. D2 | reverse complement strand
AAAATAGTGTTTGACAGCCATGTGTAAATCTATATAATACACACCCACAGCAGCAGAGCTTAGTGACAAACTTAGAGCTCAGCTGATGTTGAATAAATTGCTTAGCAATTGTTCGAAGGGTGATTAGCTCAGTTGGTAGAGCGTCTGCCTTACACGCAGAATGTCGGCGGTTCGAATCCGTCATCACCCACCACTATTTAGTATAGCGTTACTCTTAAGTAGTAGGCTAAGTGGTTAAATAAACTAAGTACGACCTAAGCAGCGGTAGTTCAGTTGGTTAGAATACCGGCCTGTCACGCCGGGGGTCGCGGGTTCGAGTCCCGTCCGCTGCGCCATATTTAAAACTTAGTTTTAATACAAAAGTTTCAACCTCAAGTATTTATATTTGAGGTTTTTTTGTGTTTGGATTTCTCTTTAAACCCTTTATTTTTATGAGCTTGCCATTTTATTTTTTGTCACTTTTCTTGAAACAGCTTACTCTCTAATAAAAAAATACCTGCATTCATGCAGGTATTTTTTTATTTAATAGCTTTATAATATTTACATACATCAGTGTCTATTCCAGCTCTTCGATCAGCGCTTGCATCTCAGCGATTTCACGCTTTTGCGCTTTAATAATATCGTCAGCGAGCTGTTGCACTCTAGGATCTTCGATATCTGCTCTTGAGCTGGTCAAAATAGCAATCGAGTGATGTGGTATCATCGCTTGCATCCAATCGACTTGATCGACAGTTGATTGAGAGCGCACGCCCCATATCCCAACGGCAAACATCAACACACTCAGTCCATAAACCATCAAATTAACTTTGGTTTTTTTGTACATATTACCCATAAAGGCCAGCATAATGACGGCCATACCCGCACCCATGTAGAGCGCCATATAAGCTCGGGTTTCGCTAAAGTAGATGTGATCCCACTCATAGGTATTGAAATACATCATGATGTACATCACAATCGTAGACGTCACTATCATCAGAGTGAACTTGACATAAGGGTTCATACCCTGTTGATGATTCATGTTGTTTTGATCTGAAGCATTCATAGTATATCTCCTATTATATTAATAATATTAGAACCAGAATTTAACCCCCGCAGTCAAACTACTGCTATCAACTGATTCATTATGTTGACGACGCTGATCTCGAGCACTACCAAGCGCTGTCTCATAACTCATACCCACATAAGGCGCAAGTTGGCGACTGAATGTCTCATAAGTGAGCCTCACTTCAGCATCCATCTCGTTGAAACCTTTGGTAATATGATTGTCGCTGTCTTCTTTACTAAAGGCTGTTAGTCCTACTTCCGGTATCACAACCCAGTGCTGGCTCAAACGCCACTCGTATTCTGCGCCAAGGTCCAATCGAACTTGTCCATCAGAATACAGATAAGCTCTGGCATCGGTTTCAATAAAGTAAGGCATAGTACCGACAATACCCGCCATAATGGCAGGTTTATCATTTTCGGTATCATAAGCAACACCGGCCTCGCCATTCCAGAAGATACTTAGCGGCTTCCAGTAAGATAGTGAGGTCAGACTATCAATTTCTTTATCACCTTCGGTCTGAATACTACCTTCGCTGCGTAAAGAGAGGCGACGCTCATCTACGCCATACCAAGCACCAACCTCATAATTAATCTGATCGCTATCAAACTGATAACCTAAATCATCTACAGAAACGCCCCACAATGGCATATCACCCATCATCATAGGCTTACCATACTGTCCATAGGGAACGCCGTTTGAGTAGTCGGAACTTCGTGCATCAGCTGGAGCTTTACCACCTTGCATACCTGACATATTCATTTTGCTATGGTCCATACTTGACATGTCCATACCACTGTGATCCATACCTGACATATCCATGCCGCTATGGTCCATATCTGACATATCCATACCGCTATGATCCATATCCGACATATCCATACCAGACATGTCCATACCGCTATGATCCATATCCGACATGTCCATATCTGACATATCCATGCCGCTGTGATCCATATCTGACATGTCCATACTACTATGATCCATGCCTGACATCATCATGTCTTTTTTAGCAGTGGACGGGTCAGCAGCATTAGCAAATGATGATGCCAGCAGTACCAATGATGATGCCCCAGCGAACCGTAAACCTACTTTATGTATTTTCATCTCATCTCTCACCTATCAATCAAAGATTTGCTTAAATGACCGCCACTTCTCTAAACATACCGGCTTCCATGTGATAGAGCAGATGACAATGCCATGCCCATCGACCAGCTTCCCCTGTGACATCAAAGCTGATTTTTTGTGCCGGCTGCACCATAATAGTATGCTTGCGCACCTGAAACTCGCCGTTAGGCATGCGCAAATCGCTCCACATGCCGTGTAAATGCATCGGATGGTTCATCATCGTGTCATTGACTAAGGTAATGCGCACGCGCTCACCCGGCTTAATATTAACCGGTGTCGCTTCACTGAACTTAACCCCATCAAACGCCCAGATATAGCGCTCCATGTTACCGGTCAAATGTAGCTCGATCTCTCGGGTAGGCTTGCGCTGCTCTGCAAATATTGCCTCATCGACAGAGCGCAGCTGGCTATAGTTCAGCACCTTTCTATCAATGTTACGCAGGTTAATACCGGGATCATCAAGGTTCATACGTGGACTGTCCACACGCATGTCAGATTTGAAGTCATACTCAGTTTTGGCATGCTTGGCTTTATAACCATTAGCACCCATAGCGCCCATCATATCTGCCATGGTGAGCCATTCTATTTTGTCCATAGCAGGCGTTGGCGCACGAGCGCCTTCTTTGGTGGCAAGCGTTGCGGCGACATAGCCTGAACGGTCTATGTTTTGGGCAAATATGGTATGCGCCTCTTTGGTCGGGGTGACAATGACATCATAGGTCTCAGCCACGCCAATACGAAAATCATCAATCGCAACGGGTGCGACATCAATACCATCGGTTGCCACCACAGTCATTTTGAGACCGGGTATGCGCACATCAAAGATGGTTTGTGCTGAAGCATTGATAAAGCGTAATTTAACGCGCTGTCCTGCCTTGACGATTTGTGCCCAATTAGCCGCGGTGGTTTTGCCATTCATAAGATAGGTGAAGGTGTTTTCGCCCGACAAGTCAGTAAAATCAGTGGGCATCATGCGCATCTGATTCCACATTTTGCGTTTATCAAACGCAGTTTTCATATCCGTTTCAGCGATATCAGACAGTAGCTTCTTGAAGTCTGGCAGATGATAGTTGTCAAAGTCGGCGCGCTGTTTGAGCAGCTTCAAGAGATTATGCGGGTTGCGGCTGGTCCAATCACTGAGCACGATCACGTGGTCTTCTTCGATAGGATGACGCTCACGCCCTTTAGGTTCAATCACAATGGCACCCAACATACCGGTTTGTTCTTGGAAGCCACTGTGTGAGTGATACCAATAGGTGCCTGATTGTTTGAGTTTGAATTTATAAGTAAAGGTGCTGTTTGCAGGAATGCCATCAAAGCTAATACCCGGTACCCCATCCATCTCAAAAGGCACCAGCAATCCATGCCAATGGATAGAGGTTGATTCATCCATCTGATTATGAACACGTATCACCACCGTATCGCCCTCAACCATCTTTAGCGTCGGTGCTGGCAGTGAATTATTGATGAGCGTTGCCATGCTCTTTTTACCGTTGACAATAGCGGACTGTTTACTGACGTATAAGTCAAACTCTTTACCGGTCAATATAGGCACTTTATGAGTGTTTTGGTCACTATTGATAGTAGCACTCTGACTGCCCAAGCGACTTGAGTGTCCCAATGCACTACTGGCCATGGTCGGTATCAAGGAGGCGCCAAGGACAGCGGAGGATCCGGTTAAAAAACGTCGGCGGTTCAATATGTTCTGTTTATTCATAATGATGACCTAATTTAATTTGAGAGATGGTGGTTAAGCTTATGGTTATAATATTTAACAATACGTCAATTACGATTAGGAATCTTATTAAGCCGCTTTTAATGCTACTCACATTCAATTTATCCAGATCTCAGCCAAAACAACCATCAAAATTATAGTTGCTGCTGAGGAGAATCAATAGCGGCATAAACTTCTGTGGTGCCGTCTTTATTAAGCTGCATTACTTTATAAGGCATGAATTTATCTTGATATTCCATACCGGGGCTGCCAACTGGCATACTAGGTACGGCAAGACCAATGGCTTGTATAGGAGGATTTTCTAAGAACTGAGCCATGTGTTTAGCAGGGACATGTCCTTCAAAGACGAAACCGTCGGTAGTAACGGTGGTATGGCAAGAGCGCATTTGCTGTGGTACGCCATAGCGATCTTTGAATAAAGAGACATCTGCCACATCTTGCGTGGTTGCACTTAATCCATTGTCTTTCGCATAGCCTACCCATTCTTTACAGCAGCCACAGTTGGCATCTTTATAGACGGTCGCTGAGACGTTTTTGAGTAATGATGATGGGTCGATTGCAGGAGAATCTGCCGGAGCCGAACTTTCGTTTTGTACTTGTGCATTCTGAGTAGCAGACTGTTCAACCTTTACTGGTTGAGAATCAGGGACACTGGTAGTAGATTGGCTACAAGCGGCTAGTGTAAGGGGTAGTGCTGATACCGCCATCAATAAAAGGACACGACCGGATAACCAGTGATGTCCATTAGAAAACCCGTGTATGTAATGTCTCATCAAATCACCTTTAAGTGTCTGTTATTATGCTCGATACTCTAAATATTTATAGCCTATATTTGAATTCTTATATATTTAACTATAAACATTAAATGCAGCACCGTTCAGTACTGCATTGTTAATAACGATAACGTTTAATGATGATGCTTCTATATACAGATAGGGTTAATGCTGCATTCCAGAACCATCTTCCGACATCTCCATACCCATACCATCATCCGACATATTCATATCACCATCAAATGACATGTCCATCATATCGCCATCTATCCGAGTGGTTAGCATCGTGTACTGAGCTTCATCTAATTCAGGTAACGATCTGATAAAAGCGACCATTGCCCACATTCTATCGTCATCATGGGAGGCGCCCCATGCAGGCATTCCCGAAGCCATAATGCCATGTTTGATGGCCCAAAAGCTTTGCTTTGCACCGTCCTCAGTTTGATAACGTTTGACGATATCAGCCTTGGTAAAGTTGGGCGGCTTCGGATATAAGCTTTCGCTAAAGTCAGTTTGTGCCACTCCCGGAGACAAGTGACAGCCTGCACACATATCTTTATAGTCCGCGCCACCAGAGCTGATCATGTCAACCTGCTCTAAGTCTGGTACCACAATATCTTTACTGGCAGTTTGTATAGAACGATTGCGCGCAGTTTCTAAAAAGCTATACATCATTGGGCTATGCTCTTGGTCGGCACCCACGTTGACAACGCCACTGCTGACAACCGCAAACATCCCAACGATTGCCACAAATAAAGTAAAGAGCACACCCAATAAAAACTTCATATATTTTCCTAAAAACTTATTTCCGTTAATTTCTCTCTGCTATTAGAGAGGAGCTGTGAGTTAACAGAGCTAAAATTTTTAAGATTTACTGTCAGTAGTCACACAATGTTTTTGGTACATTTGCTTCATTTTGCTCATATTGGCCATCATGGCTTTCATAGCAGGGTCATTCATGTCCATCTTGCTATGATCCATTTTTCCCATCATTTGCATGTGCTTTTGCATCTTTTCACAGTTCATTTGATCTTTTTCAGCATGCATTTTAGGGTCATGCGCTAGAGCTGAGGTTGATACAACAAGAGCGATGGCAGTAATGGCGATTGATTTAGTCAGTGCTTTAAATTGCGACATAATTAATTCCTATTGATTGGATTAAGAGCTATTGAGGGTAAAGCAGTTAGACCAGCCCCAATGATACATTATTCATTCTGACTGGCACATGACATTAAGATTACAATATTGTCATCTTCACATATTGGGATTTCAATATCCCAAGTAATCTTTTAGTATTACTTCTCGCTATTATAATTTTTCACAAAATATTTTTCAGATTGCAAGTGTTGATCCTGATGCTGAACCTGACACGCGACTCTCGCATCGACATAACCTTTCATTTGCGCGCTAGAAATTTGTGCATCGTTATGATCTGCGTTCTTTGCAAAACTAGTAACCGCATCACAACTACTAAGAATAGAAGCATCTAAGTTCGTGGTGTGAGCATTGGCCGCTGACATACCAACTAACATTGATACTGAAAGTAAAGCTGCTTTTTTTAATGTACTATATTTTTTCATTTAAAACCCTTTGAATTCAAATAATAAATCATTTAAGTAAGATAATTGCCTAACTCATAGAAGCGGTCTATATCAGAGACAAGCTTCTATGTGGCGTTGATTTAGAATACTAAATAGAGGCTGACAGCTAGATGACACGGACATGACGTTTTTGTTAGAAACAAAACAATACTGTCATCTGCTTGTCATTAGAACCAAATGTCATTATCCGCTTTTATCCATAGAGCGCTGTTATAACAAGGACTTTTGATAAATATATAGATGATAATCTAACAACGTTAGTGATACGCTGTTGACAAATATAATGATATGAAGGTGGGCGACGATGAAAGTACTGTTAGTAGAAGATGAGCAAAAACTTGGAGAATATATTAAAAAAGGCTTAACTGAGGCCGGCTTCATCGTGGATCATTATATGACTGGTCTAGATGGCTATCATGCGCTAATGACTGAAGAATTTAGTGTGGTACTGATGGATGTAATGCTACCTGACGTCAGTGGCTTTGAGCTGATACAGCGCTACCGTGCGGCTGGAAAGCATACGCCTGTTTTATTTTTAACCGCTAAAGATGATTTAAGCGATCGAATCAAAGGTATTGAAATTGGTGGCGATGATTATCTGACCAAGCCTTTTGCTTTTGCTGAGCTGATTGTTAGAATAAAAAGTTTGCTGCGACGTGCCAACCAATCGGACTATAAAAGCACAGTCATCCATACCGCTGATCTGAAAATGGATATTGCCAAACGCACTGTATATAGAGGCGACACCCTTATCAAACTGACTGCCAAAGAGTTTGCTTTATTACAGTTTTTCCTAGAACGTCAAGGTGAAGTACTGCCACGTACTGTGATTGCCTCGCAAGTATGGGATATAAATTTTGACAGCGATACCAATGTCATTGACGTAGCTATCAGACGTCTACGAATCAAAATCGACGATGGTTTTGATACCAAGCTGATTCACACAGTACGCGGTATGGGCTACAGGTTAGAGCCGTTGGCTGTAGGCGTGGGCGACGATGACAAAGATGATCCAAAATAAAATGAGATATAAATTTAAGAATCGACGTTGGCCGCTGTTATGGCGCACTGTTTTTTTACTGACCATATTTGTTGTCATCTCTCAAGTCATTATTTATATATGGGTTCAGCGCTCTGTTAACGAGCACTTTGAGCAAATGGATTCAGAGATCATTACTCATGCCGCGTTTAATTTGCGCAAACGTATGGTTGCCTTGGGCGAGGAAGTAGAGCCATTAACAGCTTCAAAGTCCCAATCACTCATTGATGACAATCACCTGCATTCTTCTTGGCTAGATTATGATTTAAAAACGCTAATATCAGATAAAAACGGCAAATTATTATCCAGCGATCCCAGTAATTTTATCCATGATTTACCGACCGACTTTAGCTTGTTACAACTACGGCAGGACTATCGCGATCAGCAGTTTATGATCAAAATTAATAGTAGACATTATCGAGCGATGGTCATTGCAAACCACGAGGCTTTGGCGCTTATTGCGCTGCCTATCGATGTTCATCATCAGTATCTCATACATTTTAATCGCCAGCTGAGCTTGATACTGATCGCGATCACACTATTACTGGTGTCAATTGCCGCATTAAGTGTCTATTGGGGATTTGCGCCACTTGCTACTATCGTCCAAAAGATGAAGGGTATTAATCCTGAACAGTTACATGAAAGGGTGGTGGTCAGTAATATGCCCTTAGAGCTACGACCATTGGCTGAGTCTTATAACTTAATGATGGAAAAGCTGGAAAGTAATTTTGAATCGTTATCACGCTTTTCAGACAATATTGCCCATGAACTACGTACTCCGCTGGCGACGCTTGGCACTCAAACCCAAGTGATGTTAAGTAAGCCTAGAGCGAGCCATGAATATGTTGAGCAGCTGCACCATCAGCATGACACCCTTGAGCAGTTATCTATGCTGATTAATAATATGCTGCTGCTAGCAAAGACACAAAAAGGGCTGTCTGACTCACAGCTCAATCGGGTTGATACCGAGTCAATGTTCACTAAGCTGATTGATTACTATGAGCTAATCGCAGAAGATCGGAATATCTCCTTTGAAAAGACGGGCAACTTCCAAGCTGTGCTAGGAGATGAAAGCTTATTACAAAGACTGTTCGCTAATCTCATGTCAAATGCCATTTATTATGCTGCTAGTGACAGTGTGATCATTATTGAAGCCTCTAGTATTGAGATCCCGACTGTTCCTCATACTGTCACGAGTGATAAGCAAGATATGAGGTCATCTATATTAAATCCTGCATCTTTCAAGGTAGTGATCACCAATCGCTTAGATCAACCATTGACTCAAGTAGAGGCTGATAAACTGTTTGAGCGCTTTTACCGTCATAATAAAACGAATACGATGCATTCGGGAACAGGCTTAGGCTTATCTATCGTGCAAGCTATCGCCAATGCCCATAATGGCAAGGTCAGTATTACTATAAAAGATGACTCTTATTTTCAAGTCAGTGTCGAGTTGATGATGGCTAGATAAATAAGTATCAAATAAGAAAATTTGAGCTTCTCGTCCCACTTAGCCAAATAATTAAGACTGTATTTAGATGTTATTGTTTAAGCAAAGTTCGCCTCGATTATTTACATAATTGAGGCTTTTTTCTGTCTAAAAATTCTCCAAGCATTTCAGCATCAGATTATTGACCACAGTAACAATATTTCTTCCTCCTTTACAAAATTAATATTCCTGACCATTTAGTCAGTTATTTTAATAAAATCATAAACTTAGATGATATCAATAACTTAGAGTACGTTTTTTACTGATACTTGGCGCTAAAATGCAGTTGTCAGCCCTCATAAAACATGCTTAACTGTTTCAAAGTGTTAATAATTGCTGCCGAAATAAGGATTGCTGAAATAAGTTATTAAGAAAATTTTTGTAGTTTCAGCAGTATTGATGCTTGTTTTGATGACGTTTTATTTTTACTGAAAGCTAATAGCCTTTTTCCCTCTAGCAGTACGGGTGCGTTTTAACAGGAAGTTAAACCCCGTTTATAGCCATGATGGCAATGTTGCTAGGCACCAACGACTGTAAATAAAGGAATACTACTGTGCGTGATCATTCATCTATAAGCCTATCATTAATCACTAATAAGCTAACCTATGCGCTTGTTGCCATTGCTGCTTTAGGCGCTATGAGCGGCGCTCAAGCAAAAGTGCTCTTCACTGATACCAGTATCTCAGCGCTTTACGGTACTGATTATGAGCTAGTGCCTCAAGAAACCTTAACCACCGTTACTTTAGAGCATGCCTCGACCCATACATGGGGTGGTGTATTTTTCTTTGTCGATCGCCATCAAGGTAAAGAAAATGCGGCAGGTAAAGAGTTTAAGGAAACCTATGGTGAGCTTGCGCCCAAACTTAAGCTGGCAAAGTTTGATAACAGCTTTATCAAACAAGTCAATTTAGCGGGGCAGTACGAGTTTGGCTCAAACAGTAACGGTTTTAGTCAAGATAACTATCTGGTAGGTGTTGGCGCGGATTTAAATGTCCCTATTCCGGGTATGAAATATGCATCGGCATCGTTATATCATGCGTTTAATGATAAGGACAATGCTGATGATCAACAGATTACCTTAACCTATGGCTGGGAGAAAAATAACTTTGTCATAGATGGTTATGTTGACTATGCATTTAACAGCGAAGATGATTCTGTGAAAGATAATATCCATATCAATCCGCAATTAAAATATAACTTACAAGAAGTGTTGGGTATTGATAACCGCTTAGAAGTTGGTATGGAATATAGCTACTGGAAGAATAAATTTGGTAGTGACAAAACGCAGAATGCTGCGAGCGCTTTAGTGAAGTTCCATTTTTAAACAGTTATGAATTTTTAAATATGATTAATAAAGCCCTCATGCTAACTTTATCGGTTGGATGAGGGTTTTTTGTTATGTATGCAAAAAAATCGAAAGTCAGATAGGCTTAAGAAGAAAATAAAGGTGCTAAAAAACCGCATAAATTTTAAATTTGACTCATGCGCTTATGGGCGCTGATAGAGTCGACTGACACTTGCAATCAGCGCCACCATGACCATACCCATTATGATAAGAATAGCAGACATCATGTGTGCTGCCTCGTAATTCAATGCTTCTACTTGCTCATAGATAGCAATGGAGACCACTTTGGTTTCCCCCGAAATACTGCCACCAATCATCAATACCACGCCAAACTCGCCAATGGTATGCGCAAAGCTGATTAAGCTGCCAAGGATGATACCGATACGAGCTTGCGGTAATGCTACCCGTATAAAGCGTCTGAAACGGCTAGGTTCCAGTAAGTTTGCAACTTCCATGACACTGGTTGGAATGCGTAAAAATTGCGCGTAGACAGGCTGAACAAAAAAAGGCAACGAGTAAATAATAGAGCCAATGACCAGTCCTTCAAAGGTAAATACAAAGGCGCTGATATTGTATTGCAACAGCCATTTACCGATACCAAAATTGGGGCTTAACAGTAATAATAAATAAAAACCAATCACTGTAGGCGGCAAGACCAGCGGCATGGCAATCACGCCCATGAGCATGATTTTGATGCGCCCAATAATCTGACCACGACTCGGCTTTGCCAGCCAATAGGCTAATGGGGTTGCGAACACCAGCAAGCACAAGGTAGTGACACCAGCAAGCTTGATGCTCACCCACACAGGAAGCAGCATATCTGAGATAAGAGCAGGAGACATCATAACGTTACTGTTTATTTACCTTTTATCTAATAGCTCGCTTGTAGCTTATATAGAGCATCAATTATAAAGTGCCACTTATCACATCCTTTTTTTCAAACATCATGATAAGAAAACACATTTATAACGATATTTAAAGCCATATGATAAGCGGCTATAAATAGATTACCGAACTGCTAAATAACCAGCTCTAGAGAAGTAAGCTTGTCCTGTAGGAGAACGTAGATAATCCGTGAAATCTGCTGCATTTGCTTCATTAGTAATGAGTATGCCGTCTTGTAAGATAGCAGGATAAGATGTTGGTGGTAAGAGGTAAAAATGCTCAGGTGTTGCTTTCATTGCTATGACTTGTGAGTGCGCAACAAAGCCATAGTCGACACTACCAGTATGGGCATATTGGAACGCTTGACCGATATTTTCCGCTTGGATAAGACGTTTTTGTGCTCTTAGCGCCTCATATAGATTTTGCGTTTGTAGATAGGATTTTGCAGATGCACCATAAGGCGCAAGTTCAGGATTGGCAATGGTGATTTTGCTTTTATTATTGCTATTAAGTAGCTCAGTTAATGTGTTTTGATCGAATACACCGACAGCTTTGGTGGCACTATAAATGGACAGTTGCCCTTGAGTATAAGTAAAAGGCGTATGATTTGCATCATCTTTAAAAACCTCATTTAGCAGCTGCGCGGGGAAGTCTTGGTTGGCTGCTAAAAAGATATCATATGGTGCACCTGAGATAATTTGAGAATAAAGCTTACCTGATGAGGCAAAAGTGACTTCTATTTCTTGGTTAGGTAAACCCTTATCAGTTTTGTAGCCCTCGATAACTTCAGGCAATACGTCCGATAAATTGGCAGCTGCAGCGATACGGAGTATTTGAGTTGGCTCAGCGGTGTTGTTGATCTCAGCTGGCAAGTCAGTACCTTTTTCTTTAGTACAAGCCGTTAGCATCAAGGCTAAGCAGACTGCTGCCATTTTTATATTCTTACCCATTATTGCTTAGCCATTTTGAAGAGTCATCTTGGTAGTATTCTTGCTTCCAAACGGGAATGTCCGCTTTTATCGTATCTAATATCCAGCGGCAGGCATCAAAAGCAGGATAACGATGGGCAGAAATCACCCCAACCCAAACGGCCACATCACCAATCTCTAAAGCCCCGATACGATGAATGGCGATAGCGTGAGTAATTTCAAAGCGCTTTTTGGCTTCTTCGATAATGGCACGCCCTTGATTGAGTGCAAGTTCTTCGTAGCCATAGTAGGTCAAGCGGTTGACGCTACTGGCATTATTGTGATTACGTACACGACCTTCAAAGCATACGAAAGCGCCGCAGCTATCATCATCAAGGGTTTTCTTTAGTCGATTTTCATCAATGTCTGAATCTAGTAGCGCAAAGCCATCACGTTCAGCGATGAGATAAGCCTCATCGATGCTACGCGTAATGCACATCGACTGCCCATGTACTTGGTCTGCCATATATTGTCTCTATTTATTATTCTTAAAATTTTTAGTGATACAAATAAGCGTCTAAATACTATTAACCGCCTGCTACTGGAGTAATGAAAACCACGCTATCGCCATGATTAATCTCATCTGTCCACTTGGCAAAGTAATCGTTTACTGCCACACGCAGCTCTGACTGTGGACGGCTAAAACGATGCTTTTGGCGCAGTTGCTCGTATAACTCGGTCAATGACGTAGAATGTGGCACGTTTACTTTTTCTTCATGACAATTGGCTTCATCGGCTAAGCTGGCAAAGTATAAAACGGTGATATTCATCGTCGTATTTATATCGTCACTGCTTTCTACTAAATCGCTCATAGAAGTCTCCATTATTTATTAATTGCCAAGCTTTATATCTATCATATCGCTATGGCGTATTTACACATGTTGATAGTCAGATTTGCCGCCCGTCTTATTCATCAGATGGATGTTATTGATGATGATGTCGTGAGAGATGGCTTTGGTCATATCATAGATAGTTAGGCAAGCGACGCTGACGGCTGTCAGTGCTTCCATTTCTACGCCGGTTTTATGCGTAACTTTGACAGTAGCAGTGACAGTAATGCTGTTTTGACTATCGTCGTATTCAAAATTTAAACCAATCTTATCTAATGGCAAGGGGTGACAAAGTGGAATCAAGTCATGGGTGCGCTTTGCAGCCATGATACCTGCGATATGAGCGGTCTGCGTGATACTGCCTTTTTTAGTCATACCATCAGCAGCTTTGATTTGCTCATAAATTATCGCAGGGAAGATCACTTGTCCCTGCGCACGTGCTTCTCTTGTCGTCGCTATTTTGCCACTCACATCGACCATGGTGATATCACCGTCGCTATCTAAATGCGACAAGGCAGTTTGAATGGTTTTTTGACTGCTGATATTCATTTATCATTTCTCTTAAATGGCTAGTTTCTCTCAGTAAATCTTATTATATATTACGTGAGGCAATACAGGCGCGCTCAAAATCTTTAGGCGTATTAAAATTGGTAAGAGATTGCCAATCCTCTGAAAACGTTACAGGCTGCACAATTGGCTGAATAAATTTCATTACTTGGCGCTGCCCATTGTCAATATAATGCTTCAAATCCTGCTCAATACTTAAGCGATAAATACCTAACAATGGATATAAATGATGCTCATCGGTGAGACAAATGACCGACTTATCTACAGCTTGTGTTATATAAGGTTGCAGTTTTTTCCATAAATCGGTTGCAGCAATCAAGCTATCACAGCTGATAACCATCAGCCAAGAGCTAGGCGCATTTGATATAGTGGCTAATGTCGTTGACGAAATCAAATATTGTAATGCCGCCTCTATGGCGACCAATGCGCCGCCAGTTTCGATCTGTTCATTGTCATTACTAGCAAAATCGTCAACCGAAAGGTAATCAGTGATATGAATGATGGGCACTTGCGGGTTATTCAAAATCAAATCTGGATTGATACCAAAACCACGACCGTTATCTGCAATCATAATAGGCACATTATAAGCAGTGGCTGCGCTTAGTTTAAGCGCTTGCCTGACATGATAATCAAGCAATTGCTCATTGGTTGGTAGCATCAACTCAGCTTTAGGCGAACCCATACGTTTGGATGCACCACCTGCTAAGATGACGATACCTGCTAAGCGATTCAAGTGATCTATATCGCTTGAGCTATTTACACTTTTTAAGGTATTTACAGCATCTGTCATGATTAATCGTGACCGGGGTTGGTACGCATAAAGTGCGGGACAAAATTGCATGGGCGCGTACGGCTATCCAGCTGCTCTTGTAAGATGCCTTCCCAAGCAGTACGGCAAGCACCCGACGAGCCAGGTAAACAAAAAATGCCTGTACCATTTGCCATACCAGCTACAGCGCGAGATTGGATGGTAGACATGCCGATATCGTCTTTTGAGATTAAGCGGAACATCTCGCCAAAACCATCTACTGACTTGTCAAACAAGACGCTGACTGCCTCTGGAATGCTGTCTCTAATATAAAACCCCGTACCGCCAGTGGTAATCACTGCATGAACATTTGGGTCCGCAATCCAGCCGCTGACAACGGCTCTAATCTTATAGATATCGTCGGTAATCAGTTGACGATCAGCAAGCTGATGCCCTGCTGCGGTTAACTGATCGACCAGATATTGTCCTGAGCTGTCTTCTGCCATCGTACGACTATCAGAAACGGTTAATATCGCGAGATTAAGTGGGGTAAAAGGTGCTTGCAGCTTGCTCATGAATGTTCCTTGATAAATATGCTTATTATGAAAAATATTGCTGATAAATAAATTAACCACCAATCATCGACAAGTTATTCATAATGCCACTGTTCGAGTCATGAAGATGATGGTGCTCAGGTTTAATGGGCATAAAACTATGTAAAGTACTTACCAGTCCTGCAACATCATCTTGCTGCAAATGCTCACGAATGTCGTAATTGCCTTGATCAAATAGGCACAGATGCACCTTGCCTTGACTGCTAACCCGCAGGCGATTACAGCTGTCACAAAAATGGGCTGCATATGGTGCAATCAGGCCGATACGCCCTTTATAATCAGGATGACTGTATTCAATTGCTGGACCGTCGTTGCTGCCGCGTTCATGGGTTTGCCAGCCGTCTTCCATCAGATAATTGGTAATGATGTCGGTTTGGGCATGCTGAGCAAAAAACAAATCGCTGTTGTCACTGGTCTGCATAAATTCAATAAAGCGATAAGTGACTGCTCTATCTTTGACATAATCAATGGCATCCATTAAGTTTTCAAAGGCAGTTTCTGCCATCAGAATGCTGTTTATCTTAAGTTTAATATCGGTGGTTGCCAACAAGGTATCCATATCAGCCAAGAGTTGTGGCAACATATCAAAGCCAGTCATCTTATGGAAAGTAGCGGCATCAAAGCTGTCCATACTGATATTAAGCTGATTTAGTCCGGCTGCCTGCCAACTAGCTAAGTGCTTACTAAGCTTATAACCATTACTGGTCATGGCAACGGTTTCAATGCCTTCAGTGTTTTTGATTGTTTTAATAATGTCTACCACATCACGGCGTATAGAAGGCTCACCGCCCGTAATCCTGACTTTTTTGGTGCCAACTTGAGCAAATCCGCGGATTAACGTAGCAATTTCAGCGACACTAAGCTCATCTTGTGGAGGTTTGCCTTGATAGCCATTGGGCAAGCAATACTCACAGCGAAAATTACAGAAATCAGTAATCGATAAACGCAAATAGGTCAAACGTCGTGCAAAGCCATCTGTTAATGGTTGAGCTAAGTTAGCTGCAGAATCAATAGACAAAACTGCCAATTTTGATGGTAAATGATCATCAAAAAAATTAGATGCAGCAGTAGGCGAATACAGTTGAGCATTTCCTACGGTGGGGGCAAGATGGTTCATAGATGATTACCATTAATATAAAATATAGTGTGTACTTTTAAGCGTTGCCTCAGGTTGTGAGTGAAATAGGCTATTCAGGTATAAATATGACCGAGTAACTACAAATAACAATCAACCGTCATTCAATTAGTGACTAACACCAGAGTAGCAGTTAGATAATAAATGTTAAGTTTCACACGGTCTATAGCATAGAGGTTTATTCACTGTATCATTTTTAAGCGACATTCACTATATCCAAGGGAAAGGTTGCACTTGTACGCTTTCGCCAGCGGCTACATTGCCAGAATCTTGTGCCAATACAATAAAGCAGTTGGCATGGCTCAGCTGCTTGATACGGTGTGATTGTTGTTTGGTAAAGCTTTCAACGTAAAAACTGCCTGCTTCATCTTGGGTTAAAACGCCTCTTTGGAAGTCCTTACGACCAGCTGATTTTTTAACATCGTTTTTAAGTGTTGCCATGACTGTTAATTGCATGGGTCGCTCTGAACGAGACGCGCCTGCCATTTGCCACAAAGCAGGAATCACAAACTGTAGCGTACCAACGACCGTCGATAGTGGATTACCAGGCAAACCAAAATATAAGACAGGCTTGGCAAGGTTTTGTGTCAGCTCACCAAAAACAAACGGCTTACCAGGTTTCATCGCGACTTTGTAGTGATTAATCTTGCCCAATTGCTCAATGACGGTGGTCAAAAAATCATAATCACCAACGGATACACCAGCGGTAGAGATTAGTACGTCACACTCTTGCATGGCTTGAGTGACAGCAGCCGTCGTTTTGTCTAAATCATCAGGGATAATCCCATAATCACGAATAGCTATTGGTAAATCAGAGAGCAGGCTTTTAAGAGTGGGGGTATTAGAATTATAGATTTGCGCCAAACTTTTAAGCTCATTGCCAATCGCCACTAGCTCATCGCCTGTCGCGAGTACACCAACAATTAATGGCTGATAGACGTTGACTTTATCAAAACCCAAATTCGCCAATAAACTGATATCAGCAGGATTCAGCCGCTTACCTTTGAGTAAAACGGCTTCTCCCGCTGCAATTTCTTCGCCTTGTTTGCGAATATGGTCATCAGACTGGGCAGTTTGACTAAGGATGATAGGGTATGGCTGTGATTTATCAATGCTGCTTTTTATCGCGGCAAAATTGGTGTTTTCTTGCATGATGACGGTATCACATTCATCAGGTACGACCGCACCAGTAAAAATGCGTACTCCTTGACCTGACTGGATATCACCATTATAAGGGCTACCAGCTTGCGATTCGCCGATGATGGTGATGGTAGTATTTGTTGCAAGCTTAGTCCCTTTAGCAATCGCATAACCATCCATCGCGGATAGGTTCTCTCTTGGTACCGAAAAAGGCGAGACGATATCTTCAGCCAGTATGTGATGACAGCTGTCTAATAAATCGTAGTTAGCGACGGCTCTTTTATCAAGCGGATAGTCGTTATTATTATAATTCTCTACGCGCTGCTGTATCTCAGCTACAAGCCCTTCAACCGTAATCATAACCTTGTACTCATCTTATTAATGTTGAGCTATATATAGCATCAGACATACTTTATACCATAAGAATGACATGGCTGACAGGGATTTTATAAGCGGAGTCGTAAGATATGATTGAGGTTGTACGTTAAAGAATGGATGAAGATAGAGCAGATTTTCATATCACTTTACCGAGATAGTTTTTTTATCGATTGCTCGAAGAAAACGATGCAGAAGCTTCAAAAAACCCCATCCCAGTAATGCTATTTTGTCATTAACAATTGCTTATAACCTTAAGCCAGCTCTATACTCATTTTAGGACCAAAGGGTTCGTAATGAATGTTATTAAGGACATGGTCAAGGATGATCAGGCTATCAATAATGCTTTCCATAAAAGGCATGGAACCACAAACATAAATATCAGCAAGTTTAGGCAAATTGCTAAGCCAAGCTTCATTCAGAATCTGCCCAGACTCAAAGTAAAAAATGTGCTTTTCTACGTTTGTCGCAGTAGCCAATAGTTTATTAACTTCACTATCAAAAGCATGATGCTCTCGGTTTTGGCAAGCATAAACCCAAACGATAGGACGTTTTGGATTAGCGGTAACTTGAGATTCTAACATGGATAAAATAGGTGTCACGCCAACGCCAGCACTGATCAGTACCAAGGGAATATCATTTTGCTGCATCAACTCCTGATTCAGCTCAAAATCACCAGCCGGTGCCGACAATAAAACGGTGTCACCGATGGCTAGATGATCATGTAAATAATTAGACACTAGACCATGATGCTCATTGCGATTGTCACGTCTAACTGCAAACTGGATACCTTGATCGCTATTGGCTGAGTATAAAGAGTAGTGACGCAGAGCAATATGATCGCTATCTGCTGGGTCTGTTTTTACGGTAATGTATTGACCGGCAGACAGTTTAATTTTGCTTAAATCGATAGTCTGATTGTTTACTGAATGGTCATTTACCGAGACGACGGTAAAGGCGGCGATATCAGTTGCTGCTTCTACTTTTGCCGTTACTATAAACGGTGCAAAGCCTTGCCATATTGCCTGCTCATACATACCGTGCTCGATTTGGATAAATATCGAGGCAATCTCATCATAAGCTTCTGCCCAAGCCGTAAGGATATCGTCAGTTGCTGCATCACCCAATACTTCCTTGATGGCAGCAAGCAGATGCTTGCCAACGATAGGGTAGTGCTCTGGTAGGATTTGTAAGGCGCGATGCTTATGGCTGATTTGCGTTACTTGAGGCAATAACGTGGCTAAGTTTTCTAGATGTTTAGCCGCTGCCAAAACCGTCATTGCCAACGCAGTCTGTTGACGACCAAGCTTTTGATTGGTTTCATTAAAAATATCAAGTAGTTCAGGATGCTCATGAAACATATTTTTATAAAATACAGTAGTAATCGCGATCCCATGCTCTTCGAGTACCGGTACCGTTGCTTTGACGATTGCTAATGTTTGTAGTGACGCCATTGTGGATCCTTTAGTGATTATTCACATTGATAATATTTAGTGATTTAAGATTAATGAACGAAATTAATAACGATAATCAAAATTTCGAACCGTTTGGATGAGCCAATAAAACGCAGTGACTCAACACTTAAAAGTCAAATCGTTAACCGAAATTATAAGATTCATTTAAAATGAATCTTATAATATATTATCTCTGTTCTAATATCAATGATGCAATACTATTGTACTGATTCCTTTTGGCAACATTTCTGTATCACAATCTAATTTTACTTTGCAGGCAAAGGGGTTCATTTATGCAAAGTCCACATACATAAATCATTAGCTTTAAAACGCTACGGTTCATTAAATAGGTGGCACAAAAAAGCCCTGTTAGGTACAGGGCTTTTTTTATTAAGCGATAGGTAACTTTTTTATTTAAAATAGTACTTTAGACATTTTTGCCGTGTTGCTTTTGCTGAATGTCTTTAGCTAAGTTATAGCATTCATTGATATGGTCAGTAGCAATCTTCTTAAAGATCATATAGCCCATAGTACCTGCGACCAGTTGACCACCAAGTGGGATAAATTTGGTTACTTGCTTAGCAGCGATACGACCACCGAAGCCTTGCACGGTCTTTTTAACGATACCACGAGTTGCCATTAAGCCTGCAAAGTCAACGGTACGATCTTTTAGCGCACTCCAGTGAATAGCGCGTGACTCTAAATCTACCGCTGCTTGGCGATCCTCGAGTAAACCAAAGCGCTCACTGATTTCAGGTAAAAGCATTGTCAGCATGCTAGCGTCAATTGCCACATCAAAAAATGGTACCGGAACGATAGCAACACCAGCAGAGATTCTGGCGCGCTTTTTGACCATGGCGATACATTCTTTTTTGACTTGTTCAAGATTTAAGTTTGGATCAATCGTATTCGGTAGTTTTTCAGCTAAAGGGGTCGTTTTCATGAAATATCCTTAAAATAGGTAAAATAGCAATTAAAAGAAAAAAATAAAAAATAAAACATAGAATAAATAACAAGCAACTGCAGTGTTTATAAGATGCCTACCATTTTATGTATTTATAAACGCCATACAATCGCTGCTTTGTAGCAAAATGCTGAAAAATAGGGGTAATCTGCACCGTTTTTGTAAATGAAGCCATACGCTAAAAATATAAGTTTAGAAATAAATACATTGTCTAGGTGCGCTAAAATTATTCTATAAGTTACGTGATGATGGATGTATAAGCAATCTCTAACCTTGCACCGACATGCCAAAAATTACCTCTAAATTAATATTGTGAGCACTTACTAAAGCCAGTAGAATACGTTCATGCTAAATTTAACTCCCCGTTATACCAGCACTCGCATTGACGAGTTGCCCGCCGCGTTGCAACCACTTGCCGCCCAATCACTGACGCTTGCTCGCCTATATGCCGCTCGCGGTATTATGCAGCCAGATGAGCTTGAGACTCAGCTGGCTGGTTTGCTGCCTGCTGAGAAGCTAAAAGGTATCATTGAAGCGGTAGATCTATTAGATATCGCTATTGATGACGGTCAGCGTATTCTGATCGTTGGTGACTTTGACTGTGATGGCGCAACCAGTACGGCGTTAATGATGCGCGCCCTGACTGCCATGGGTGCCAAGGTTGATTTTCTAGTCCCTGACCGTTTTAAATACGGTTATGGGTTGACGCCAGAGATTGTCGAATTGGGTATTAAAACTTATCAACCGCAAATGATTGTCACGGTAGATAATGGTATCTCAAGCCATGAAGGCGTGGCGCGCGCGCAGGCTGATGGCATTACTGTCATTATTACAGACCATCATCTCACTACCAAAGAGACACCGCCTGCTGAAGCGGTAGTCAATCCCAATCAGCTTGATTGCACTTTTTCTAGTAAAGCTTTGGTAGGTGTTGGGGTAGCTTTTTACGTACTCGGACGACTGGCAAAGCTGCGCCGCGATGCTGGCAAATCTACCGTACAAGTCAGTCAGTATTTGGATTTAGTGGCGCTTGGTACGATTGCTGATGTGGGCGTACTTGATAAAAACAATCGTATTTTGGTCCATCATGGCTTAGCGGCTATTCGTCAAGGACGTGGCTCTCTTGGCATACTAGCGCTACTCGAGCAAGCGGGTCGAGATCCCAAAAAACTACAGGCGCAAGATTTTGGTTTTGTCTTGGGTCCACGTATTAATGCGGCTGGGCGTATGGATAATATGCGCATCGGTATTGAGTGCTTGCTAGCAGATGATTGGGCAACAGCGCAGCGATTGGCACAAGAGCTTGAGCAGCTTAATCGTACGCGTCGCCAAGTAGAAAGTGAGATGCGTACGCAAGCGGATAATATCGTCCAAGCATTAGCTGCTGCTGATACAGGTATTGAAGCTGATGTTGAAGAAAGCGATGATATTATCGTTCAGCATAGGCTTGAGAAGAAGAGCACTAATACCCGCAGTATTGTGTTATATCAAGATGACTGGCATCAAGGTGTTATCGGTATCGTCGCAGGACGTTTGAAAGAAAGCCATTATCTGCCGAGCATTGTCTTTGCGCCGGCGGATACTGAACGTACAGGTGCTGAAGATGTCATCAAAGGCTCAGCGCGTTCTATTGCTGGCGTGCATATTCGTGATGCCATTGAACAAGTTGCCGAGAGCCATCCTGATTTAATCAGCCATTTTGGCGGTCATGCCATGGCAGCTGGACTGACGTTGAAACGAGGTAACTTTGATGCCTTTGTGACAGCATTTAACGCGGTGCTGGCACAGATGGAGGATGAGGTGTTCGCTGAGCAAAAATTCACCGATGGTGCTTTGCAAGCAAGTGATTTTAGCTTATGGTTTGCTGAGCATCTGGCAGAGTCTAGTATTTGGGGACATGGGTTTGCGCCACCGATATTTGATGGGGTGTTTGAAGTGTTGAACTTTAAAGTGTTAAAGGATAAGCATCTTAAACTGTCGCTACGTTATCCTGATGTACAGTATCCGATTGAGGCGATTCAATTTAATTTTGATAGCAGTGCTTGGGATTACCGTGCCGAAAAAGTACATATATTGTTTGAGCTGGACATCAATGAATGGAATGGCAAACAAAGCTTGCAGTTAATGATAAAAGATTTGGCGCTGGTAAAAGAGACGGTCGAAGCAAATTAGAGACTTAACAGTACAGATAGTAACTGCGCTAATAGTCTCTAAGCGTCCATATTTCCAATGCTTTAATATTTCCATTCAATGGTCGGAAACTGCCAATCATAGCGAATAGCAAGCATGCGTAAGGTAAAAATCGTTGCCATTGCTGAGATATCAGCAATCCAAGCGGTCACACCAATATGGTGTAGCGCAAAGTAAAGGATACCACCTGTTAAAGCGGCGGTGATATAAATCTCTTGCTGTAGCACCAGCGGAATTTCATTGCAGATCATATCGCGGATGATACCGCCGACAATAATCGTAATAACCCCGAGTAATAGTGCCACCGGCATATTTGCGCCCATACTATCAGCCACCTTGATACCGATTAAGGTGAAGGCTGAAAGACCAATAGTGTCAGAGAGTTTAAGAAATGTGTCAACACGTCTAGAATTGGGGTGAAAGAATATCTGCATCACCAGTGAAGAGATGGTAATAACTGTCAAATAGCTCATATCTACCATCCAAAACAGTGGGTGACGATCCAAAATCACATCGCGCACCGTACCCCCTCCGATAGCCGTCACAATCGATACCAGCAAGCAGCCGAACACGTCGAAATTTTTATGCTTAGCTAATATCGTCCCTGAAATACTACAAGCGACAATACCAATCATATCGAACAAATAAATCAGTGAGCGCGGGTTAAAAGTAGTAATCAAATCCGAATCTAAGGCAATAATGGGCATGAGTTATTCTCATTAAAGCACTGAGATCACAGTGCTGCTAGTTTATTCGCTCATCGTAAAAACTGGCTAATCTGTTAATCGATCAAACGAATCGAAGGCAAGTGCCAATCGAATTTCAATGCCAGCATACGCACAGCAAAGATGATAAATAGCATTATAAATTCGTTTATTGTCGCGTCTAGCCCCCAGTAGTCGAGCACCAAATACGTCAATGAGCCTGCAATACTGGCAGTGATATAAATCTCACGCTGTAGTACGAGCGGAATCTCATTACAAATGATATCACGCAATAAACCACCAATAATGGCTGTCCAAACTCCCATCATAATAGCAATCATTGGCGCTATATCTTGCGTCAATCCCACTTTAAAGCCAATCACACTAAAGGCTGCCAGACCAATAGCATCAAAGAACTTAAGCGCGTTATCAATTTTATGATACAGATGAAAAAACATTTGCAAGATAAGAGAGGTGGCAGTAATCACAATGACGTAATTGAGATCTGTCATCCAAAATAAAGGATGGCGATCAAGTGCCATATCCCGTAGTGTACCACCGCCGATAGCATTGACCAGTGCAACTAATATGCAGCCTGCAATATCAAAACCTTTGTGCTGCGCGAGCAATGTGCCAGCGATAGCACAGGCGATGATCCCAACCATATCCAACATATACAGCAGGATATCGGGGAAAATAAAGTTATTTATCATCGCTATATTTGAGCCTTAACCATCTTTGGCAAATAATATCAGTCCCAGAATGATAAGCGCAATACCCACCAAGCCCAGTGTAGAAGGAAGGGCATTATTCAGTAATAACATGCCGCCAATTAAAGCAAATATCACTTCACTGGCTTGGGTAGAATCTACGCCTGCCACCTCGCTCGATGTTACTGCTTGCTCACGGGCATATAAAAATATACTCGTCGCCGCCACACCTGCGAGTACTGCTACCAGTAACGTATTAAACACTTGTGTGGTCGCCGGTTGCTCAGGACGTATGATTAAGCCTAATAATAACCAAAATGGCAAACTACCGAGGGTCATTAACCAGACTTTATTAAAGGCATTTTGTAATAATGTTGTCTCAATCGCAGGAATGCGCGCAATGAGATTTTGTAAGCGTGACGCAGCTTGTCTATCGATAGGTAGGATAGGGGCTTCGGTAATGATGCGTTGGGTATGAGTGTCAATGCTATCATCAGTGTCATTTGGCTGAAGATTATCACGAGCCTGTTTCTGCTCAGCACTGTGTTTGCGCGAATTATGAGACACTTGCCAAACCAGCTGATTGCCAATCGGATAACTGAATGCTGCAATAAGTGCAGGCAGCGCGCCATATAGCAGCATATCAGCCATAGGTACGGTATCAGCGAGAGTGGATGCATGTAAGCCTTCACTGACATTGACCATCACTACACCGATAAAGACGAGTAGCGCATAAATGATAAATTTCTTATCAAATCTTTGCCCAAATGCCACCAATACCAATAAACTTGTCACCACCGTAAACATAAAGGTTGCTGCAACCACCCAGCCTGCAACGTGGTCACCAGCATAACAAATGCCAGTATAGAACACACCAAAGCCGATACTGCCGGTAATACACCAAAATCGCCAATGCTGAAAGAAGATAGCACTTAATTCTCTAATACGTCCAAAACCATGCTGCATCGCAATCAGGACAGTAATGATGAGCCACATAAATAAATAGCGTAGGCTTGCTGACCAAAACCAGTGCCCACCAGCACTGCTCATCATCTCATTTAATATAAAAGTGGAGCTAAAAAACGCGCCCGCTAATAAGCCCAATAAAATGAGTTTGACCATAGCTATCCCTTTCTTCCTTGGCTTGCTATTTATTTGAGAATCCATTCAGATTTTAGAGACTATTTGCCCTTAGCATCTGCCCAAATAATCTTATGTAGTTGCAATTGAAAACGTACGGGTAGGGCGTCGCCTAACATCCATTCGGCAAGCTCACGTGCGAGTACTGGCACTTCTGGACTATTATCGTTTGCCGTATCTTCATGTGCCACATTAAACATCGGTGAAAACCATACCGTACCGACCAAGTCATTTAGCTTATAGTCGATAAGCTTCGCTTTTGCCCAGTCATAATCGGTGCGATTCATGATGACAAATTTTATTTGGTCATGTTGAGTGAGGTAATCGAGGTTTGACCAAAGATTCTTATCAACTTCACCTGAGCTTGGGGTTTTCAAATCCATCACTTTGCTGACCGATGGCGGGACATTTTCGACCGTCAGTGCCCCTGCCGTTTCAAGAGAAATCTCATAACCCTCATTGAGCAGACGCTTCATCAATTCAATAGCGTTAGGCTGAGCTAAAGGCTCACCACCGGTTAAGCAAATACGCTTACAAGGGAAGCTGGCAATAGTCGCCATAATAGTCTCAAGCGACTGACGTTCGCCGCCACTAAAGGCATATTCGGTATCGCAGTAAACGCAACGTAGCGGGCAGCCGGTCAGACGCACAAATATCGTCGGCAACCCTGAAGTCATTGCCTCACCTTGCAGAGAATAAAAAATCTCCGTCAAACGTAACCCCGCTTCAGGGTCAGTGACAGGGATAGCAGCGGTGCGTAAAGATAACTCACTCATAATATTTCAAATACAGTTAAGGATTGATTGTGCCATCGAGCACATATCAAATAAAAAAGGTTTAAGAATCTGTCTAATGCTTGGAAATTCAGTGCCCAGACAAGACAAATATTATAACGTAAAGTCCTCTATTAAGCTGCTACCTAACAACAAAAAGATGCTAGAGCACAAAGCTTCAGCATCTTTTTTTATTTACAACAATCACTATCGTGATTAAGTATTTAAGCTAAACGTAATAACTCATTTACGGATGTTTTAGCACGGGTTTGCGCATCGACTTTTTTCACGATGATAGCTGCATACAAGCTATGCGTACCATCTTCAGAAGGCAAGCTGCCTGGCACAACAACTGAGCCTGCTGGTACGCGACCACGATGAATCTCGCCAGTTTCGCGATCATAGATGCGGGTAGATTGACCAATATAGACGCCCATAGAGATCACTGCGCCTTCTTCTACGATAACGCCTTCAACGATTTCAGAGCGCGCACCGATAAAGCAGTTGTCTTCAATGATAGTCGGATTGGCTTGTAATGGCTCTAGAACACCACCGATACCGACGCCGCCTGATAGATGGACATTTTTACCTATTTGAGCACATGAACCAACAGTCGCCCAGGTATCTACCATAGCGCCTTGATCGACATAAGCACCGATATTGACATACGATGGCATTAATACGGCGCCTGGCGCGATATAAGAGCCTTTACGCGCAACGGCTGGTGGTACAACACGCACGCCAGCTTCTTTAAACTGCGCTTCTGTCCAATCTGCAAATTTCGTTGGTACCTTGTCATAAAACTGGACATGCTCGCCCGCTGCTTGAACGTAGTTGTCATTTAAGCGGAACGATAGCAAGACAGCTTTTTTTGCCCACTGATTGACGACCCATTCGCCATCCTTTTTTTCTGCAACGCGCAAAGTGCCGTTATCTAGCTGCTCAAGTACTTGATTGATGGCATCACGGACATCTTGGGGCATGGTTGCTGGGCTATATTCGTTGCGGTTCTCAAAAGCTTGTTCGATGGTTTGTTGTAATGACATAAACATTCCTAGAATTGATGAAGGTAAATAAAAACTTGCCGTATTGTCGCTAATTTGGCGACTTTTAGCAAACGTGATAGACGATACTATAATTTCGGGATTTTATGAGCTTAAGTATTGCTATTTATCCAGCCTAAGATGTCTTGGTAAACCTGCTCTTTATTCTGTTCATGGAGCGGCTCATGGCGCATATGAGGGTAGAGCTGCACAGAGACATGATCAAAATGTTGTCTATCTAAGCGATTGGCAATATTACGAATACCGCGACCCATATCACCGATTGGGTCATTTTCTCCGCTGATTAATAACATTGGAAAATCTTTAGCAATCGTCATTGCCCAGTTTTTATGCAAGCCTGCATTCATCAGTGTAAAGAGGGTCATAAAGCCGTTATTAGTAAAGTCAAAACCCGTCAATGGATCGGCTTCATAAGCTTCAACAGCGGCAGGATTTTCGCTTAACCACGCAAACTTTGATGAAGAAATACGATTATTAAGCTTGCTATTAAGTACTTTATTCATCACGTTAGCAAATAAGGTATTTGGCTTTTTAGGCGCCGCTTTTGTCAGTAACTTATTGACCGGCAATAATACTTTGATCAATGGATTGGCATCCGCTGTGCCCATTAAAATAGCACCAGTAAAGTTGCGCGCATGGTGTTTAAGGACGTTACGGACGATAAACGAGCCCATAGAGTGACCCATGACGAAATGTGGTACATTCGGATGACGCGCTTTTAAGCTGTCCGCCATGACGATGACATCTTTTAATAATGACTGCACAGGATGCTCTTCACCAAAAAAACCTAAGTCTTTGGCTGATTTAACAGTTTTTCCATGACCAAGCTGGTCATAAGTGGCGACCGCAATACCGTGATCGGCTAAAAATTGCGCCACGTCTGCATAACGCCCGCTGTGCTCTGCCATGCCGTGTACAATCAGCAAGGTTGCACTAATGGCAGTATCACTATGGCTCGGCTCAAAAAAAGTATGATGCAGATAATGGGTATTGTCAGAGGAAGTTATTTGTTCATTATTACTCATAAAAATCCAGTCCTTGAATGGTTAAGGGTATGATGAGATAGATTATATATTTTTTAGGGCTTTATTATAGGGATAAGTTATTGCTACAACCAATCTAATTGCGAAATTTGGCAACATTAGTATGTTATTTGGTTTTTAGTGAGCGTCATGGCCTAGTCATTTAAACGACAGCTACAAAAATATCGACCATAAAAAAACCCCCATCAAAGTGATGAGGGTCTTGGCAAATGCCATAATCGAATCAAATATGACTCAAAAAATTTACTACTAAAATATGGCTCTCCAACCTGGGCTCGAACCAGGGACACACGGATTAACAGTCCGTTGCTCTACCAACTGAGCTATTGGAGAATAAGCGGTAAGTGTTTAATGACTTACTGCGAGCTTAGAAAGTCTCTAACGAGTTCTTGCTAAGTGGGGCGTATTCTAGCAAAGATAAAAAATACGTCAAGCTTTTTTTGCATGTTTTTATACATTAAAGATATTAACGCTAGCGCAAAGGTTGTTGTCGAGCCAATTTGCGTCATATCTTAGATATCACTCTGTTTGCGAAGTAACAACAAATAAAGCAACTTGCTTATACTATAATTATTTAGATTTGATAAATAAAAGACTGTATTGGTTAATAAAATAATGCTAATGAAATTACATTGTTAATAGCTATAAAGCTGCTAAAGGCTTATAAGATAAAGATTTATCAAAGCCAAACCAAGAATAAGATAGCAAACGACGAAAAGGATATTTGCGATGACAGACACTGCTAAGAAACAACATATTGTGATTACGGGTGCGACCTCTGGGATTGGTTATCAGCTGGTAAAAGACTATCTGCGAGAGGGACAGCATGTCTATGCCGTCGGTCGCGATGAGGAAGCCTTGTCTGAGCTAAAATCATTAGGAGCAGAAACTATCGATTTAGATCTAATGGATCGAGATAAGGTGATTGCTGCTTTTGATAAAATTAATGAGATTGATTTGGCGATTTGCGGCGCTGGCATGTGTGAGTATCTAGATATGCCAAACTTTGATAGTGCGGCGTTTATGAAAGTGCTGTCGGTGAATATGGGTACGTTATCGCATGCCATTGAAGGAGTACTGCCAAAGCTGATGGCTTCAAAAGGACGCTTAGTTGGTATTGGCTCGGCGTCGGCTTACGTGCCTTTTGCTCGTGCAGAGGCTTATGGTAGCTCAAAAGCAGCTGTTCACTATTTAATGAAAACTTTACAGATTAGCCTTGCACCGCAAGGTGTAGCAGTCAGCCTAGTAGTTCCCGGCTTTGTAGAGACGCCAATGACCAAACAAAACGATTTTCCGATGCCGTTTTTACAGACTACACAGCAGGCAAGTCAAGCGATTCGTGATGGTATAAAAAGTGGCAATGACGTTATTGAGTTTCCCAAAAAACTGACGTTGCCATTAAAAGTATTAGGGACATTACCTGATATGGTTTGGCAACAGGTCAGTACAAAAATCAATAAAAAATAGCCAGTTTTACTATTTTTGAGCACCTATAAAGAAAATAACTAGGAATATTTTATGCCGTTTTTGCGCCGTAAATCTAAGCAGCTATCTAATCAAGTAGAAGCCGTTGTTAAGGCTACAAGCCGTCATTCAGAGGATAAGAATGATGCACAAGTCAGAAAAAGTATCGCTATTATTGGCTCAGGGGTATCAGGTTTAACTTGTGCTCATTACTTGGCAACGCAATTTGACGTCACCATATTTGAAGCCAGTGATTATATCGGTGGACACGTAAATACCATCGATGTGACGTTACAAGATGGTAAAAAAGCCAAGCCTAATAAGGTTGAGAAAAGTGCCATAGATACCGGCTTTATTGTCTTTAATGAGCGTACTTATCCTAACTTCTTTCGCCTGCTTCATGAGCTGCAAGTACCGTTTCAAGCAACGGATATGAGCTTTTCTGTCAAAAACGCGGCGCGTCATTTTGAATATAACGGCCATACGCTCAATACCTTGTTATCACAGCGCAAGAATCTTCTGAATCCGAAGTTTTGGGGATTTATTAATGATATTTTGCAGTTTAATAAACAGGTACGTCAGCTACGTCAAGATTATGATAAGGCGCGTGAGCAGGGGCAGGATATTGCTGTTTTTACCAAGCAAACGCTAGGCGAGTATCTAGATACTAAAAAGTATGGTGATTTATTCACTGGCAATTATTTATTACCGATGGTGTCTGCTATTTGGTCGACCAGTCTACGCGACGTACGAGATTTCCCCTTGGTGTTTTTCGCTCAATTCTTCGATAATCATGGTTTGCTTGATGTGGTCAATCGTCCGCAGTGGTTTACGATAAAAGGCGGTTCTAAGCAGTATGTAAATAAGCTGATCAGACGTTTTGTGAAGGCAGGTGGCAGCGTTCGCGTGAACAGTCCCGTGCAATCAGTTACTCGCAAAGATAATAAGGTGATATTGAGCGTTACAGATACAACAGATAATAAGGCGCAAGGTCTTGTGTTTGATGAAGTCATCTTTGCCTGTCATGCAGATACAGCGCTCAAAATCTTACAAGATGCCAATCCTACCGAGCAAGAAGTACTGAATCATTTTACCTTTACCGATAACACTGCTGTTTTACATACCGATACCTCAGTCTTACCCAAAAAACCGCTGGCGTGGGCAAGCTGGAATTATTTAATCGATGATAAAAATACTATTAAAAAAGATAAAGAATCGCTGCAAACTGCCACAAAGCCCGTATTGACCTATCATATGAATATTTTGCAGCGCTTGACCAAACAGCATAATTACTTAGTGACTCTCAATCATGAGGTGGATGAGAGCCAAGTCATCAAGCGTATCGACTATAGCCATCCAGTATTTAACAATGAAATGATTGCCGCGCAAGCACAGTGGTCAAATATCTCTGGTAGTAGCGATTCGCACACCCATTTTTGCGGTGCTTATTGGTTCAACGGTTTTCATGAGGATGGCGTAAGAAGCGCGCTACGTGTCTGTCAGGCATTGGGATGCAACATCGATATTAAGGATAGCGTTGACCCAAGCCATTTGCCTGATGCTGAAAGCGCACATACGCCGTTCCGCTATAAAGATTTACCAGTAAAAGCAGACAAACAATTACGCAAACTTAAAAAACGTCAGCTAGTCACTGCCACGACCAATCAAGAGTTGGTGCAATACATTGCAATGTTGGCGCCCGCGGCTAAAGCGTTTAAAAAGAAAAAACTGGGATTTTTTGCTGCTCGTAAAGATAAGCACTCGTAGCAGTTAAATACAGCATGACCAATTAAGGTTATTAAGTATGGTAGAAGCAGAACAGCCTAACAGTATAAGCGTAGAGCCTACCTTGGCAGATGATACTAAAGGCTTGCCACACCAAATATTTCACGGAATAACTTGGCACAGCCGGTTGCTACCGAGTGTGCATAAATTTGCCTATCCTTATCGTTATTGGGGTGTCAATATCACCGCATTAGCAGCAGGGCAAGCATTACCAGAAGTGGATATCAGTTCATTTAGCGGCAATAAAATCCTAAAAAAGTTGCCATTTAATAAACGATTACTATTCTCTGGAACAAAAAAAGCCTTACAACAGTTTAATCCTGAGGATTATTTACAAGGTTTAATTACCCAAGATAAAGATAGCATATGTAAAAGCAAAGATGCTGACGATAAAGGAAGGGATTTATCAGATGTTCAATCACTAGAACAACGTTTAATTCAGGTATTTACAGAACGGACGGGTAGTGCACCAACAGGCGATATGATTGGGATGGTCGTTTGTCGTAATGCAGGGATATATTTTAGCCCAGTAAATTTCTATTTGGGCTTTGATAAAGAGCAAAAACCCAGCCATCTATTGGCAGAAGTATCTAATACGCCATGGGATAAACACCATTACTATGGGTTTTTATTAGATGGCGCAAACACTGAGTTTTGTCACGATAAAGATTTCCATGTCTCACCTTTTAATCCTATTGACCAGCAGTATCAGTGGCAAGTAACGATTAAAAGGGCAATAAAAAATACTGTCACTAGTGAAGTAAAAAGTGAGATAGAGGAGCAGTCTAATCACTGCTTGGACGTTCGTATCGCTATAAATATCAGCGATAAGCGCGGTGAAGTATTAAAAACAGGTATTAAAGTGTCTGGCGTACCAATGACGGCATCGACGATTTATGAGAGCTTGCGCAAAAATCCACTGATGAATATAACGTCTTTAATGCGTATTTATGGGCAGGCTTTTAAACTCTATGCTATCAAAAAAGTACCCTATATTAATTACGATGAAACATTAGCCGATAGCAAGCAGCAGAATGGCAATAATAAGCATGAGCAGTGACAGTAACTATTATGCCAAAACTTTAAAACTTCAAAGGTTCAAGAATTTAACGTAGACCTTTTACTATCGAATAATTATACAAGGATGGATAAATGATGTCAGCAAGACTAGCAAGCAAGGCACCCGTATCAAAATTAGGAAAAATCACTGCTCACATCAATCAAACGGTTAACGATAGTGCTATTTTGCAGCCAGTTAGTAATAGTGTGAATTATCTGGCGCGAAAAGCCATATTCCGAGCTTTGAAGCACATTCAATTTGGTAGTATTACTATTATTGAGGGTTTTGTTGGGCAGGATGCTAAGCCGCATTGTTTTGGCACAGCTGCTTCTAGCAACATAAGTAGCTCAGCTATCGGTCGTCATACATTGGATGTAACGCTGACCATTCATGATAGCAGCGTCTATCGTCAGTTATTATTTGGAGGTTCTATTGCGCTAGCGGACAGCTATATCAATGGCGAATGGGATACAGATGATTTAACGGGTTTGATTCGACTGGCAGCGCGTAATTTGGCGGTACTTAATCAGTTAGAAAATCGTTTTGCGGTTATTAGTAAAACCTTTGAGCGAGCCAATCATAAGTTACGCAGTAATGATAAATTGGGTTCAAAGTCTAATATTTTGGCGCATTACGACTTAGGTAATGACATGTACCAGCGTTTTTTAGACGATACGATGATGTACTCATCAGCAGTCTATAAAAAAGTAGATACGACATTGGCTGAAGCGCAGCAGCATAAACTCGCTTTGATTTGTGGGCGTTTACAACTGAAACCAGAAGATACTGTGATAGAAATTGGGACTGGTTGGGGCGGTTTTGCTATTTATGCAGCAACGCATTATGGTTGTCATATAACGACGACCACTATCTCGGATGCGCAATATGAAGAGGCGCAGCGCCGTGTCGAAGTGGCTGGACTGTCGGATAAAATTACCTTACTGAAGCAAGACTATCGTGAGCTGACAGGGCAGTATGATAAGTTGGTCAGTATCGAGATGATTGAGGCGGTCGGACATGAGTATTTACCGACGTTTTTTGCCAAATGTAATAGCCTGCTGAAGCCAACAGGTTTGATGGTATTACAAGCCATTACCTTTAATGATCAAAATTATCAAGACTATATAAAGTCGGTCGATTTTATTCAGACGCACATTTTCCCCGGTGGTTGCTTACTATCTAATCAAGAATTGACGACGCAGTTTACTGAGCAGACCGATATGGTCATCAAACAATTGCATGATTATGGTTTTGACTACGCTTTTACGCTGCGGGATTGGCGTACTGCGTTTATGGCACAACGTGAGGAGATAAAAGCACTCGGTTATGATGAAGCGTTTATTCGCTTATGGGAGTTTTATTTCTGCTACTGCGAAGGGGGGTTTTTGGAACGTACGATTGGAGTCGTGCAAGTCACCGCCGTTAAGCCAAACAACATTGATGCATGGCATTCATAGGCTGCATTTTAGTCCCTATTATAAAAGGATCTTACTATGGGTTATATTTATATCTATCTTGCTTCTCTTGTCATATTTTTGGGCATTGATGCGGTTTGGCTGAAGACCATGACCGGTCTGTTTTATGAAAAGCGTATCGGACACTTACTTGCCGAACAGCCAAATATGACTGCTGCTGGGGTGTTTTATCTGTTTTACCTATTGGCGCTGTGTATTATTATTTTATACCCACAAATCAGATCAAATGCGCCGATTCACCATATCTTCTTATTGGGCGCTTTGATAGGACTGATGGCTTACGGTACTTATGATTTTACTAGCTTGGCGTTATATAAAGGTTTTACTCTGGACACCGCTTTGATTGATTTTGCTTGGGGTGGTATTTTAACAGGTTCAGTGAGTGCTATCGTGGCTTGGCTTGCTTATCGTTTTCATTGGTTAAGCTAATCTAGTAGTTAAGTTAAATCGACTATATTTGCGCTATCGAAATTGCTACTGTATAAATAGCACTTTAAATAGATTCTACCCCCGTTAAGGAACATTATGACGCAATATAACACCAGCTCTACCGCCAAAACAGTCCCATTAAACCATGAGCTGTATATGTCAGTGCTTATGACGCCAGATATGGCCAATTTTATTGGTAACGTCCATGGTGGGGATTTGCTCAAGATGCTGGACCAAGTCGCTTATGCCTGTGCCAGTCGCTATAGCGGTAGTTATGTAGTGACACTGTCAGTTGATCAGGTGATGTTCCGTGAGCCTATTCATGTTGGAGAGTTGGTAACGTTTGCAGCTAGTGTCAATTACGTTGGTAAGACTTCAATGGAAGTCGGCATTCGAGTAGAGGCAGAAGATGTACGTGCACGTACCGTTCGCCATACCAACAGCTGCTACTTTACCATGGTGGCGATTGATGAAAATCGTAAGCCCACGCTAATCCCTGAGCTTGAGATTAAAGATGCCTTGCAACAATGCCGATTTGACGCAGGCTTAGAGCGCAGAAAGCTGCGTATGGAAGGCTCGCAACGTATCAGCTGTGACATCAGTAAATTGACTAATAAAGTAGCAAGCGCATAATCTGCTCATTAATGCAGACAATAAACATACTCTCACCAAAACATTACTGATAAGAACAGGTTTTTTGACTACAGTAAATGGAATCTAAAGTAACTAATAGATCAGCTAGTGTATATATATATAACTAGTCTGGTTTTATACCTTAAACCATCCATTTATTGAGACCTAGATGAGTTTAAAGCCGCTAGAATCCAATCCAAAAGATGCGCCAACGCCGCGCGCTGATACGCACGGCATTGGTCGCTCACGCGCTCAAAACCCTTTTAATGCTTCAGATAACACCAATTCTGACCCCTCTAAATCTACGCCAAGCCATGACGACAACAAATCAAGCTCATTAATAACGGTTTTGATTGCAGTTGGTGCCAATCTTATTATTGCAATTGCTAAAACAGTAGCAGCGTTTATGACGGGTTCCGCTTCCATGATAGCGGAATCAGCGCATTCTTGGGCAGACGCGGGCAATGGCACCTTATTGATCGTTGCAGAGAAAAAGTCGGTCAAACCTGCTGACAAAAGCCATCCACTCGGCTACGGTAAAGAGTCGTATGTATGGTCGATGATTGCTGCGTTTGGCGTATTTATGGCAGGTTCAGTAGTGTCTATTTATACTGGCATTACCGAGTGGAATGCAGCTGAGACTGAAACCAACTATACCATCGGTTTTATTATCTTGGCAGTCGCTTTTGTGCTTGAAGGATTTTCTTTAACACAAGCGTATTTGCAAAGTAAAAAACATGGTGAAGCGATTAATGTCAGTGCCATCGGCTATGTGATGGACACCTCTAATCCCACCTTGCGCGGTGTGTTCTTTGAAGATTTGGCGGCAGTAGTAGGTTTGGTTGTGGCAGCAGCTGCTATGGCAATGCATGCCTATACTGGCGAACCATTTTGGGATGCGCTTGGGTCTATCATTGTCGGTATATTGCTGGCCGTAGTGGCAGTCTTTTTAATCAGTCGTAATCGTGATTTTTTGGTTGGCTATAGAGTCTCAGAAAAAATGCATGATTATATTTTATCAGAGCTTATCAAGCATCCAGATATTGATAGTGTTTCTTACTTGCACTTGGAGTGGGTAGGTCCCAAAAAAATATTTATGGTCGCGGCGGTCGATATTGCTGGAAATCAACATGAACATGAGATTGCGCACAAATTTGAAAGTATAGAAAATCAGTTTCGCAGTCAGTCATTGTTTCAAGAAGCTATCTTAACTTTATCTGTCCCTAACGCTGAAATCTTACGCTTACCTGATAATGAACATTTATAATCTATAATAAGAATGAGAACATAATATGAAAAGTCCTTTAAAACCATTAACAAAATATCCTAATCGCCATACACAGATAGTGTCACCGTTGCTGACATTAGTAGTGGTGACTTTGATGTCAGCTACTGCTGTACAAGCCAATGCAGAATTAATCGTACACAGTGATACCAATCAAAAACGGTCACATCAGCACCCTATAACGTCCGTAAGATCGATGATCCACAGAGTGTCAACCGCCCGTTACCTACCGATATCTCTATTATTAAACTGATGCAAGTCATGCATATTGACGACCAAATCCAATCTATCGTCGATGGCAAGCAAGCGGCTATCAATGCAATCAATACGCAAACTCAGAATCAACAGGTGACTGATGAACCGTTGAATAAACGTCAACGTGAGCTACAAAATCAGATCCAAAGTGTGTTAGGGCAATATGCCAAAATTATGACCAATGGGATGGGCAATACGGCAGATATTCAAACCTTAACGCAAGCTTATATCAGTGCAGCAAAAACTTACTATACGCAAGCGGAAGTGGATGCCCAAATCAAATTTTACGACACTGCTGTCGGTCAAAATATCTTAGCAAAACAACCACAAATTACTGCCGCTTTTTTAAAGCAATCTTTACCGCAAGATACCTCAGAGACTGAAAACCAATTGAGTGAGCTGTTACCGCAGATGAAGCAAATTGTGAAAGGTATTTTTTAAAGTGTGTGTTAGAAATATAGCTAAAGTTCCTGAAAGATCTATGCTAGTGCTGGTATAAATGTTTTGCTGCCTCTGTCTGCGTATGCACAGCAAGCAAGAAAAATTAATACCAGTAATATACGATTCATCGGTATTGATGTTTAATGATTCTAGTCAAAATCGTCAAACATAAAAAAGGTCACCATAGAGGTGACCTTTTTCTATTTAGCAAATAAGTTAATCTTAAGTTGAAACGTGCTTATTTTTTAGACGTATCTTTTTTCGGGGCGTTTGCACCGATAAACCAAGCATCTTTATCAACAGTACGACTCACTTCAGTCAATAAGTCAGCGGTATCTTCATCACCAGCATCGCCAGCGGCATCAATCCCTTCACGCAAAGACGCAGCAATGGTCTTATAGCGATTGGTCAGCTCACGAACATGCTGGTCAACGTCAGTGATATCAGTGGGGTAAGTCTCTAAGATAGAGTCCTCAACGACACGCTTAGAGATACCATTGGCTTTACCACCAAGGATAACAATGCGCTCAGCGACTGTATCATAAGCTTCTGTTAAGCGTCCATAAGTGTCATCCAATAACTGATGTACACCAATAAAACCAGTACCTTGAAGATTCCAATGACATTGCTTGCTATCCATACTCAAATCAATCAGGTTTGCTAAATTCGCATTCAACAGATCGATCATTTTTTTTGCAGTTGCGTCATCTATTCCACTTGCGTAACGTTCTCTCATATTCTGCTCCATTATTCTATTTTAATAAATCTAAGTTTCTAATTATCAACAGCGCTTTAAATTTTTTATTTATTAAGGTGTTGCTGACTGCTTATAAATTCATTATCGATAATAACAGCTTAAATAACAGATGGAACCCCAACATTTAGGCTTTATACAAGGGTCGTGTAATGAGTTTGTTAATCATGAAAACCTTTGTAAATTTAACCGCTAAAATAGACACTTTGATAACAATCCGTGCACACGCCAGTATATTCAATCGTATTAAAATTTGATTTAATTGACGTTAAGTTAAGAATAGTCATACGCATTTTAAGCATTATAAATGTTTAGTCCTTTGGTCTAATGCCTTTCTCTGCAAATTTATCAAACAGCTGTTGCTGAGTTAAGTTGACTGTATCATTGGCAAATTCATAATAATCGGGTTTTTTATCAATGAAAATCTGGCTCTCAAAAGTAAGGTTTGGATTCTCTTGAAACAGTCCTAGTGACAGAACATAAGTCTCAGAGCTAAGCTGATGATAATAGAGATTGGTGCCGCATTTATGGCAAAACGCACGTTCCGCCCATGCTGAAGAGGGGTAAATAGTCATTGACTCCTCGCCTTTAATATCAGGTTTTGACTGGCTATGTATTGCCATTAGTGGTCCGCTGCCCCAACGACGACACATCGTACAATGGCACGCCTCAAAGGTATTGATATCTTCTAATTCAATGGTGACGTTACCGCACAGACAGTGACCTTTCATAACTCGTTCCTTGATTAATAGTCATTGAACTATACCTGAGTTTCTATACTTTTTATTGAGTGTTTGTGCATCCATTTATGGGCGTTTTGCGCAATAAATGACCTTTAAAAATAAAGGTTTAACCCCATATTGTTATAAACCCAACCTCTTATAACCTTTTATAAATACCAGGAAGACAACCATTATGCGAATGCCTGAACCGCGCTCATCGCGTCAGTTAAATCAATTGGCCACTCAGCTGCAAGGCGAAGCTGAAATTAGTGGTGTCAACGCGTCTGGTACGCAAATATCAAGTCGCGCCTTTGAGATGGTCACCGAATTTGAGCCAGCAGGCGATCAGCCGCAAGCGATAAAGAAACTGGTTAATGGTATTAATGCTGGCATGGATGAGCAGCTATTACTGGGTGTGACGGGTTCTGGTAAGACCTATACCATGGCAAAGGTCATCTCTGAGACGCAACGTCCAACTATTATCATGGCGCATAATAAGACGCTTGCCGCCCAGTTATATGGTGAGTTTAAGTCGTTCTTTCCGAATAACGCGGTTGAATACTTCGTTAGTTATTATGACTATTATCAGCCAGAAGCCTATGTCGCAGCGAGCGATACCTTTATCGAAAAAGACAGTGCGATTAATGATCATATTGATCAAATGCGTCTGTCAGCGACGCGTGCACTACTTGAGCGTCGTGATGCGATTATTGTTGCCTCAGTATCCTGTATCTATGGTCTAGGTGATCCAGAAAGTTATCTAAAAATGCTGCTACACGTAGTCGTTGGTGACAAAATCGATCGCACTGCTACCATTAAACGTCTTGTTGAAATGCAGTATACGCGTAACGAACTAGACTTTGGGCGTGGTACTTATCGTCTTCGCGGTGAGCTATTAGATATTTATCCTGCTGAGTCTGAGCAGCTAGCGGTGCGTGTGCACTTGTTTGATAATGAAGTGGAAAAAATCACGTGGTTTGATCCTTTAACAGGGAAGACCGTGCGTACAGTGCCGCGTATTACTATTTATCCAAAATCACATTATGTGACGCCGCGCAATAAATTGGAGGCTGCTAGTCATACCATCCGCGCTGAGCTTGAGCCACGGCTAGAGTATTTCCGTGAAAATAACAAGCTGATTGAGGCACAGCGTCTTAAAGAGCGTACTCAGTATGACCTTGAGATGATTCAACAGCTCGGCTACTGCAACGGTATCGAAAACTATTCACAGCATCTCTCTGGTCGTCCATCAGGGGAAGCACCACCGACTTTGTTTGATTATATTCCAGAAGATGCGTTATTATTTCTTGATGAGTCGCACGTGACTGTGTCGCAGATTGGTGCAATGTATAAAGGTGATAGATCACGTAAAGAGAATCTCGTTAATTATGGCTTTCGACTACCAAGCGCGATGAATAACCGTCCCATGAAGTTTGAAGAGTGGGAGCGTATCAAGCCTAAGACTATTTATGTGAGCGCCACGCCTGCATTGTATGAACTGGAACATAGTGAGCAAGTGGTCGAGCAAGTCGTACGTCCGACTGGTTTGATTGACCCTGAGATTGAGATTCGTCCTGTATTAACGCAGGTCGATGACGTGTTATCAGAGATTACTAAACGCAGAGAAAAAGACGAACGCGTGTTAATCACTACCTTGACCAAGCGTATGTCAGAGGATTTGACCAGCTATCTCAAAGAATACGATGTCAAAGTTGCTTACCTACACTCGGATATCGATACCCTTGAGCGTATGCAGATTATCCATGAGCTGCGTACGGGCGTGCATGATGTGCTGGTCGGTATTAACTTGCTACGTGAAGGGCTTGATATGCCTGAGGTGTCATTGGTTGCGATATTTGATGCGGACAAAGAGGGCTTTTTGCGCTCTGAACGTGCTCTGATTCAGACCATTGGTCGAGCGGCGCGTCATATTAATGGTAAAGCCATTCTCTATGCCGACCGTATTACCAACAGTATGCAAAAAGCGATTGATGAGACCGATCGTCGCCGCGAAAAACAAGTCGCCTTCAACCTTGAACATAACATTACGCCAACAGGCGCACGCCGTAGTATCACGGATAAAATTGATACAGGTGATGACCATGATGCCAACGATAATCAGATGATTCCAATTAAGAGCAATCTGCCTGATGTCGATATCAGTATCTTACGCAGTCCTGATTTATTGGCTAAAGAAATCAATCGCCTTGAGAAGCTCATGAAGCAGATGTCACGTGACTTGAAGTTTGAAGATGCAGCAAAAACGCGTGATAAGGTACTAGAGTTAAAAGCGCATTTACTGTAAAGAGTAAAGCTACTGCGTTTAAAATAGTAATAAAAAGGTGAGTTGCCAACGGCGCAGCTCACCTTTTTTATGGTCTTCTTATAACCAAAATAACCTCATTTTTGCCCGAAGTTATTAATAACCAATAATTGGTAATGACAAAACTTGTGTTTATACTAAATGCCAATTAATATGATGTCAATGAGCAATATGAACTTATAACAACGGACGTTGAGGCACATAATCCATCATGCAAAATAATAAATGCTTAGAATTAAATGCGAATGAAAACTCACTAGGCATGTCAGCTTCTGCCAAACAAGCCATTACAGACTCTTTAGGTGCAGGCTTCCGTTATCCAGATAATCCACGTGCGGCACTCATTAGCAAAATTGCCACCATCCATGGCGTGGCAGAAAACCAAATCTCATTGGGCAATGGCTCGACTGAAAATATTCGAGCTACCTTACAAATGCTGCAATATAAAGCTCTAAAAGAGGGCAGGCAGTTTCAAATGGTGATCCCTGTTCCCACTTTTGATTGTGCAGAGATGTATGCAAATGCCATTGGCGTGCCTGTGGTCAAGATACCGTTAATCGCTGAAAACTATGATTATGATTTTGATGAACTACAAAAAGCAGCTGACGATTTTGATGGCATCAGCCTACTTTATATTTGCAATCCAAACAACCCAACTGGAATCATTACATCAACTTCAAGGCTTAAAGCTTGGGTAAGTAATGCACCAGACAACCATTACTTTTTATTAGATCAAGCGTACTTGGAGTACGTGTCAGATCCAAGCTTTGAGAGTGGGATTGAGTGGGTGAAACAAGGGTTATCAGACAAGCTTATTGTCATTCATACTTTCTCAAAGTTATGTGCTTTAGCCGGTATGCGAGTGGGCTACGCGATTTCTAACCCCCAAGCTATTGAGACTGTCGAAGCATTTATGTCTATGGATAATACCAACTTGTCAGGTGCGGTTGCTGCTATTGCGACGTTAAATGATGCAGAGTTTTTAGCGCTAAGTTTGCGCAATACCAATCAATCGCGTCAGATGATTGAAACGGTATTGGACGAGCTTGGCCTGCGCTACTTACCATCACAGACCAACTTTATTTTTCATGAAATAAAAGGTGATTTAAAAACATATATCGACAGAATGCGAGACCATGGCATCAAGGTTGGTCGCGAGTTCCCACCTGTTACAGGCTTCAACCGCTTAACACTTGGTACGCCCGATGAGATGGCAGCATTTATCAAAGTATTAAAGTTATTTCGTGAAAAGGACTGGGTATGAGTGAGATAAATCATATGTCTTAACCAACCTCAAACGCAGTTTTACATATCCCACCTTAAAAAACACCACTTTATCTTATAAGATTGGTCAGTTAAGCACACCCTTTTAGGGTACTAGCTTTCAAGTTGCTAGATAAATTTAAGTCGCTGGATAAACGTTGAGCGATAGCTAAAGTTAGGTGTGCTAACGTCAATTATAATTATAAGGTTAAAGATATATTCATGTTTGATATCAAATCATTTTTTAAACGAGAAGTAGAAAAAAAACTCATCAATTTAGACGATTATATTTTTATGCCTGAGCGTGTAGAGATGGCGCTAGAAGGCGGATTACTAAATTGTGTACTCAATAGTGATGGTCGAGTGGATGTTTTTTATACCAAGGATGGCGTGACAGAAGTAAGTTCCGCATCGCGTAAGCATCCGTTTACTGCGTTTGAGACCGAGCTATATCATGGGGTTTATGATGATATTATTCATGATTTGACTAAAGAAGTGAGTAAGATACTTGAGCGTCGGTCAAAATATTTTCGCCAGAACAAGACATTGCATCCTACAGCGTCTCTAATGTCTCAGCCACATTACAAAAAGTAAGCTATAAGGTGATTTGAACTATTGTAGGTTTAGAAGAAGTAAAAGCAATTGGTAAGAAAAAGGGTGCGTTATATTTAAATGACGCGCCCTTTTTCTTACTTCATTTTTTAGTGTCAGCTTGAAACAGCCATTACTGATGCTTAGTTTTTCGTAGCAACAGCTTTATCTTTGGCAGATAACGCAGATGATTTAGTAATAGGAATAGATTGTGCGCCTTCAACTAAATGATTGGTCTTGGTTTGTGTGACCAAGCCTTTGGTAAAGAGAGTACTGTCGTCGCGTGTTTTTAAAGTATTGGTAAAATACCATTCACACTGAAAAGCTTGTTCATTGATATCAACAGGGCGTTCTGCGGTTAATGATGGATCGCGATCTATTGTTGATAATCTATACGAATAGGCTGGGTTAAGCAATCGCCAACCCAGCCTAATTATTTATAATGACAGATATTATTAATAAACTATTTATTTAACGATACTGGAATAACAGCTCTGCAATGATTTTGCAACGACTCTAGCCACTAATTGCACACGATATTGTGGGTCTATGGCTGCATTACCCAATTCAACGATGCTGACTTGTTGCGGTGCTTGCTCACTAACGCAACCACAAACTCTGCCTTTTACCGCTTCTTCTTGCGCTTCAGTCATAGCGACACTGGCAATACGCCACGCGTTTTGCTGTTCGATCTGACTGCGACATTGATTGTCGATAGCTGCTTTAAAAACGCTCATACCGATCTCGTTTGCAGTACCCATTGCTGTTCCTGCATTGGTATTGCCGCCCGTTGAAGCACAGCCCGCTAGTGCAAATGTTGCTAGTAATGCTGTTGATGCGAATAATTTTTTCATCAAATTTCCTTTCAGATTGATCAGTATTATGAGGGGATATTCTTAAAGTTTTATATCGTGCTGAGCAGATGTACCAAAACCTATAAACTGCTTTTTACTGTCTATACCTTGTGATATTTGCATGATATACATCAGCACAGATAAAAAGTCATCTTACTAGAACTCAATATTGATGACAAAGGAAATATAAACGTGCTATCAGAATATCTATTAACAATTGTTTTTTATACCAAGTTATGTCGTAGAAAAAATGATGATAAATATTCTAGGAGTAGTTCAGCTTTATGGACTTAAAGGTTTACAAGGCGGTTAAAGTTTGTTTAAATAACTTACAATATGAAACTTAGTATCGCTTAGCGAAACAAGAAAGCGGTATTTAGTGAATAATAGCGCTTAACTTTCAATAAATCTCGATTTATAGTCAGGATAAGGGCTAGTGAGAAAAACAATATAGCAATATAAAGTCTCTCATGTTTTAATTAGATAGACTGTTTTTTTATGGCGCTCTTATGATAACAGAGTGAGTAAAAAGCCATTCAAAGTAGCACGTTGCTAGTGTGACGGATATGGATAGTACCATTATATCTGAGTCATACTTTTATAAGTCCATTTGCTTTATTTTATCAAGGAAGAAAATAATGAAGTCCATTTATAAACTGCCTTTACTTGCAGCAATGATTGCAGCCAGTATGACAATGGTTGCCTGTTCAGACAAAGCGGCTACTGATAGCGCAGCTACTGACGGTGCTACTGCTGATACCACCACAGATACCGCTGCCACAGCAAATGACAAGCTTGAAACCAAATTTGTCACCATTGCTACAGGAGGCGCCTCCGGTCCTTACAATATTATTGGAACGTCTTTAGCAGAGATTTATGCCAAGACTTTTGGCGTTAATGCTAAGACCCAAACGACAGGAGCGTCAGTAGAAAACGTCAACCTATTGACCCAAGGTAAAGTAGATATGGTACTGGCACTTAGTGATGTTGTCACTGATGCAGTCGAAGGTAAAAATGACTTCAAGGCACCTATCGCCAATATTCAGCAAATTGCTGTTCTGTATCCCAACGTCATTCAGCTAGTTGCTTCAGAGAAATCTGGCATCAAAAACATTGAAGATTTAAAAGGCAAACGTATTGCGGTTGGTGATCAAGGATCTGGTACTGAAGTCAATGCTCGTACCCTGTTAGAAGGTTTTGGTATTACCTATGATGATGTCAAGGTAGATTATTTAGGCTTTGCAGATGCTGCAGATGCGATGAAAGCTGGCAAAATTGAAGCGGCATTTTTTAGTAGTGGCTTACCAAACTCTTCGCTTTTAGAGCTAGAGCAAGGTATCAAGTTGCAGTTGGTGACCATCAATCAAGATAAGCTCAAAAAAATTATTGAGACCAAGCCTTACTTTAAGACTTTTGAGATTCCTGCTGGTACCTATGGTAATGCTGCTGCTATTCCAACCACAGCCGTCATGAATGCTTTATTGGTACGCTCTGATATCTCTGAAGAAGATGGCTATAAGCTGACCAAAGCATTATTTGAAAACTTGGATGGTCTAAAGAATGCTCACCAAGCGGCGAATGATATCAGTTTAGAGACTGCCCAAGTCGGTATGGTTGCTCCTATTCATCCTGGTGCCAAAAAATACTATGATGAGAAAGCAGCTAAATAAGCAAGTATGGTGGTTTGCTGGCGTAGCATCTATTGCTGCGCTGGTTTTATTTATACTATGGGCGATTTTCAGCCGCCAAACAGTCATTGAAATACGAGTAGCGGGCGTTGCTGGTAACAATAACAATAGTGCCAGCCTAGTCTGCTATTTTGTTGAGCCCAATTTTCAATTGCGCTGGATTCACTCGGTAGAAAAGCAATGGTGGGAGGAGCATTATCTTCGTGAAGAAGAGGGCTTACTATTAACCACTACCTACTTTCAAGCGTTTGGTGCTGGTACGCCGTCTACTGAAAATGTCGCTCCTATACAAAAAGAGGGCTATGTCGGGTATCAAATCAACCAAAGGTTTCCCCATCTCAACTGGGTTGTATCAAGACTGACAAAAGGTGAGATTGATTATGCCGGTCAGCGCATTCTTATTCATCAACTGGTACCAGATTATTCAGAAGTAACTATCATGCCCAAAGCATATAGTCCAATCGATAGATTCAATAAGGATTTTTGTCATGAACTCCCAAGTGATGGATCACAGTAGCGATAAGCCTCATGTCAGTGATGATGCTAAGTTGGCAACTCAGCCAAATGCGCCTGAAGATACTGAGAATTACGATGACGTTGATCCTAGTGTCACACAGGCAATATTAGAAAAATACGATCGAGAATCTATTACGCGTCATATCACCCAAGGTCCAGTGAAGTATATTATCGCTGCGATCTGTATTTTCTACTCCATTTTTCATTTATACATTACCTTTAATCCAATGCCATCGTTACTACAGCGCTCTGTGCATGTGGGCGTTGGCTTCGCTTTGATTTTTTTGATTTTTCCTGCCAGTAAAAAAAGCAGCCGTAAGAAAGTGGCATGGTATGACTGGATTTGGTTTATCTTTTCCTTATCTGGGATGACGTATCTCATTTATGAGTATCAAGATATTGTCACCAGTCGCGGCGGTATGGCAAATTCGGTCGATGTGATCTTTTCTATTATTACGGTTATCTGCGTCCTTGAAGGCAGTCGGCGTATTACTGGCTGGATCTTGCCCATATTAGCCTCTATATTTTTGCTATATCCCTTTATCAGTCATTTGGACTTTATGCCGGATAGACTGCTGACCAGACCTTATGATTTGGGCGATATTTTTGGTCAATTATTCTTAAAGACCGAAGGCTTATATTCGGTTGCAATTGGTGCCTCGGTCACTTTTATCTTCTTATTCATTCTATTTGGGGCATTTTTAGCGCGTTCTGGAATGGGTCAGCTGTTTAATGATTTGGCATTGGCGCTAGCAGGTGATAAAAAAGGTGGACCTGCTAAAGTCGCTGTCATATCAAGCGGCTTTATGGGCAGTATCAATGGTTCAGCCTTATCAAACGTGGTCAGTACGGGCGCATTTACCATCCCATTGATGAAAAAGGTTGGTTATCATAAAGACTTTGCAGGAGCCGTAGAGGCAAGTGCGTCGGTCGGTGGTCAAATCTTACCGCCTATTATGGGTGCCAGTGCTTTTATTATGGCGGAGACGACAGGTCTACCGTATAGCACTATTGCTTTGGCTGCGTTATTACCTGCCATTCTCTATTATCTAGGCGTTATCGCACAGGTGCATTTTCGTGCCGGTCGCCGAGACTTAAAAGGCATGGCAAAAGAGAGTTTGCCGCAAGTAAAAGAAGTATTAAAAGCACGCGGTCATATGTTGTTGCCGATTGTATTCTTGATTTATTTACTAATACAAAATGTTCCTGTAGGTTATGCTGCGGCTTATACCATTGGCTTTACTGTTGTCATCAGTATGCTACGCAAAGAAACCCGCATGGGCTTTAAAGATATTTTAGGCGCTCTAGAAGATGGCGCACGCCAATCATTAGCAGTGATGGCAGCTTGTGCAGTTGTAGGTATCATCATTGGGGTCGTTAGTTTGACCAGCTTTGGTACAGTAATGACCTCTTCAATTGTTACTTTGGGTGCAGGGTCTTTATTGCTTACTTTGATTTTGACCATGCTAGCGTCTATGGTCTTGGGTATGGGATTGCCTTCTATCCCTGCTTATATCATTACCGCAACCATGGCAGCGCCTGCTCTAGCAGGATTTGATATTCCTATTTTGTCAGCGCATATGTTTGTTTTCTATTTTGGTGTGTTTGCAAATATTACCCCGCCCGTCTGTCTGGCAGCTTTTGCTGGTGCTGGTATCTCTGGCGGTGATCCGATGAAAACAGGGTATTTATCATTAAAGTTAGCGTTAGCAGGTTTTATCGTCCCCTTTATGTTTATTTATAATCCTGCGATGTTGATGATTGACCCAACAGATCTTGCGGTCACGGCGAAAGAATTTCCATTGCCGCCGGTCATCGATATTATTATTGCTGTTGTGACATCGGTCATTGGTGTGATTGGACTTAGCGCCGCGTTAGAGGGTTATTTTAAAAGTGATATGAATCTCGCTACGCGCTTAATATTAGCATTAGGCGCATTGCTGCTGATTTATCCTGGGCTGATCACAGGTGCAATAGGTGGCGTAATAGTACTAGGCATTGCGGCATTCAATATAAAAGGTAGTAAGGCGCCAACCGCTTTAAGTGTTTAACATTGAAGCACTGCTACTTTAAGTGAGACAGAAAAATTAGAAGCATAGAAAAGGGCGAATAGCAGATATCTGCTATTCGCCCTTTTTATATTTTAAGACCAGTCACGTTATGTTGATATAGTGACGACTCTCACTTAACAGCCAAGTTTACCTTCTGCTGCTAAGGCTTTTTTGCTACGGATAGGTGCAGGGCAATCTTCACCGTAGTACTGACGATCAGCAAAATAGCTTGAGCGCACCATAGGACCTGCCCAAATATTAAAGAAGCCAATCTTTTTGCCATAGTCCATATAGCGCTGGAACTCATCTGGATGCACATAGCGATCGACTGGCGCATGGTCTTTACTGGGTTGTAAATACTGACCAACGGTAATCATATCAACGTTATGCGCCTTTAGATCATCAAGCAGCTTATAGATTTCTTCTTCTGTTTCACCAAGTCCAACCATAAAGCCGCATTTGGTCGCGATATCAGGGCGACGTTCTTTATAAATCTTTAGCAAGTCTAATGAATGCTGATAATCTGAACCTGGACGGAAAGCTTTATATAAACGAGGCACGGTTTCGATATTGTGGTTAAAAATATCAGGCGCCGTTTCAGTCAATAAGTCCAATGCGATATCCATACGACCACGGAAATCTGGTACCAAAATCTCGATCAAGCAATTTGGGCTTAGCGCACGCGATTCATTCAATACTTCAACGAAATGCATGGCGCCGCCATCTTTTAAATCATCACGGTCAACCGAGGTAATGACGGCATATTTAAGACCTAAACCTTGGATGGTCTCGGCAGTATGACGCGGCTCATCTTTATCAAGCTCATTTGGACGACCATGTCCGACATCACAGAACGGGCATCGACGTGTACAGATATCACCCATAATCATAAAGGTGGCGGTACCATCGGCAAAGCACTGTGGAAGGTTAGGGCAGGCAGCTTCTTCACAAACGGTATAGAGTTTCTGTTCACGCAAAGTAGACTTGATACGTGCGACTTCCGCAGGTGAAGACAGTTTTACCCGAATCCAATCTGGCTTTTTCTTGGCCTCGACGGTCGGGATAATTTTAATTGGGATACGAGCAACTTTATCGTAGCCACGGAGTTTTTCGCCTTGAATGGCTTTTTTGGGTTTTGCGCGGGCAGCAGGCGTGTGCGTTTGTACGGCGTTTGTCATAATCGAATGTTCTCTTAACCCTTGATAGAACAAGGGTTTATGGAATTATTAGAATGCTTTATGAATAGAGCTATTATAGCAGATATTTGGTCAAGGTTTTTTAGGCAATCGTATGAAATTCAGTTTATCAAGGCTACTATAAATAAGCGATTTAGCATAGTTTCATTTATTGATATCAATGTTCATGTCATTTAGTACGTCTATGGCAGCGCGAAACGCTTCTTGAGTGGCAGGTGCGCCGCAATAAGGCAGGCTGTGCATCAATACTTCTCGAACCTCAGCGACAGTGGCGCCATTATTGATGGCACCTCGGATATGTCCCTTTAGCTCACTTGGGCTTTTTTGTGCAATCAAAAAACCAATCGTGATAAGCGAGCGATATTTGCGCGGTAGTACCGAGTCATCTTGCCATGTACTGCCCCAAGCGTGCTCGATAATCCAATCTTGTAATGGCTGAGTAAATGGCGTTGCTGAGTCAAGTGAGCGTTTGACATGTGCTGCACCCATCACTTCGGTACGAACTTTTAAACCGTTTTCATAATTGACGTTTTGACTGGTGCTTTGATTGGCATTGTGACTCATGCTGTGAGTAGTATTGCGATCTTCATTTTCTTTATGAGGCATTGTCATCCTTGATTTTATGATTAAATCCTTTGCATTTAATCGGTATATTCTTATCAAACATTATAACAGTCGAGTAGGTTTTATTTAACCGTTAATCGAGATATAGTTGATTCCATTTAACAATAACAACGTATAACAATAATGAGATACTAAGACAGTAGCGTTATATATTTTTAAGTGAATATATGGTCGCAACCGCAATTTATTACTAATATATTATGAATGTTAAAAAACAAAATAGGTCCTCAGTATGAAAAATTTAGAATTTATGATATAGGCACCATTAGTCATATTATTTATGGCACTATTTATATAATAAATGTTCAATATGCCCCCTTTATGACCGCTTTATGAGCCTTTTAAAGGCTGAGCCATTAACATTTAGGGCGTTTTAAGCTATGATTGCACGGATAATTATTCCATCTAGTATATAGACGCAGGCAGTCATGCTGACTACCCACGTAATGTGCTAATACTCCCAACTGACGAGGACGACTATTGTGTTAGAAGCTTATCGTAAACATGTCGAAGAACGTGCTGAGCTAGGAACGGTTCCGCTACCACTGAACGAAAAACAAGTAGCAGAGTTGGTTGAACTACTAAAGAATCCACCAGCGGGCGAAGATGCGTTCTTGATGGACTTGCTCGAAAATCGTATTCCTGCCGGTGTTGACCAAGCTGCTTACGTTAAAGCGGCATTTTTAGCAGCGATCCTTAAGGGTGAAGCGACCTCTTCACTAGTAAGTAAGAAAAAAGCGGTTCAAATCTTGGGTACGATGCAAGGTGGTTACAACGTTCAACCGCTAGTTGCTGCTCTTGATGATGCGGAAGTCGCGCAAGAAGCTGCCGATGCGTTGAAAAAAACCTTGCTAGTATTTGACGCGTTCAATGATGTGACCGAAAAAGCAGAAGCGGGCAATACTATTGCTAAAGAAGTCGTTCAATCTTGGGCTGACGCTGAGTGGTTCTTGAGCCGTGATGCTGTACCAGCAAAGACGACTTACACGACGTTTAAAGTGACTGGCGAAACCAATACCGATGATTTGTCTCCTGCGCAAGATGCGTGGAGCCGTCCTGATATCCCATTACATTCATTAGCCATGCATAAAAACTCTCGCGACGGCATTACTGCTGACGAAGAGGGCGTTATCGGTCCGATGAAACAGATCGAAGCGTTAAAAGAAAAAGGTCATCCATTAGCCTATGTTGGCGACGTAGTAGGTACTGGTTCTAGCCGTAAATCTGCAACCAACTCAGTACTGTGGTTGATGGGTGATGATATCCCGAACGTACCAAACAAACGTGGTGGCGGTCTAGTATTGGGTAACAATATTGCTCCTATCTTCTTTAACACTATGGAAGATTCTGGCGCATTACCAATCGAAAAAGTAGCCGTTGATAACCTAAACATGGGTGATGTCTTTGACATCTATCCGTATGATGGCAAAATCACTAAGCATGATTCTGATGAAGTACTGTCAACCTTTAAGCTAAATTCGCCAACTTTGCTTGACGAAGTTCGTGCGGGTGGTCGTATTCCGTTAATCGTTGGTCGTGGTCTGACCAATCGTGCTCGTGAATATATGGGTCTTGGTCATTCAGACGTATTTGCTAAGCCAGAAGAGCCAGTTGATACCGGCAAAGGCTTTACACTAGCGCAAAAAATGGTTGGTAAAGCTTGTGGCCTGCCAGGTGTTCGTCCTGGTATGTACTGTGAACCAAAAATCACTACGGTTGGTAGTCAAGATACCACTGGTCCGATGACTCGTGATGAGTTAAAAGACTTAGCCTGCCTAGGTTTCCAAGCAGATTTGGTGATGCAGTCATTCTGTCATACGGCTGCTTATCCAAAGCCAGTTGACATCGAAACTCAGCATACACTACCTGACTTTATTATGAACCGTGGCGGCGTAAGCTTACGTCCAGGTGATGGTATTATTCACTCGTGGTTGAACCGTATGCTACTTCCGGATACCGTTGGTACTGGTGGTGACTCGCATACGCGTTTCCCAATCGGTATCTCATTTCCAGCGGGTTCTGGTCTAGTAGCGTTTGCTGCTGCGACTGGTGTTATGCCACTTGATATGCCTGAATCGGTCCGTGTCCGTTTCATCGGTGAGCGTCAAGCCGGTATCACCTTACGTGACTTAGTCCATGCAATCCCATACCAAGCGATTAAAGAAGGTCTGTTAACCGTTGATAAGAAAGGTAAAATCAACGAGTTTAACGGTCGTATTCTTGAAATCGAAGGTTTAGAAGATTTAACCGCTGAACAAGCGTTTGAATTGTCTGATGCTTCTGCTGAGCGTAGTGCTGCTGGTTGTACGATTACTCTATCTGAAAAGTCAGTTGCCGAGTATCTAACGTCGAACATCACATTATTAAAATGGATGATCTCAGAAGGTTACGGCGATGCACGTACGATTAGCCGTCGTATCGAAGGTATGCAAGAGTGGTTGGCGAATCCAAGCCTGATGCGTGCTGATGAAGATGCAGAATATACCATCGATATGGTTATCGATATGTCTGAAATCAAAGAGCCAATTCTTTGCTGCCCGAACGATCCAGACGATGCAAAAACATTGGCTGATGTCGCTGGTGACACCATTGATGAAGTATTCATTGGTTCATGCATGACTAACATTGGTCACTTCCGCGCTGCTGGTAAGTTGCTAAAAGATGTCCCAGCAGGTTCTTTGCAAACTCGTCTATGGATTGCGCCACCAACCAAAATGGACGCGCGTCAGTTGATGGAAGAAGGTTATTATAATATTTATGCACAAGCCGGCGCTCGTACTGAGATGCCAGGTTGTTCATTATGTATGGGTAACCAAGCACGTATTGCACCGAATTCTACTGCCGTTTCGACTTCTACCCGTAACTTCCCGAACCGTTTAGGTCAAGGTGCTAACGTATATCTAGCATCAGCTGAATTGGCTTCTGTTGCTGCGGTACTTGGTAAATTACCAACCAACGAAGAGTATCAGCAGTACGCTGGCATGCTTGATAGTATGGGCGAAGAGGTGTATCAATACATGAACTTCGACCGTATGGAAGACTATACTGAAGAAGCTGATAAGATCAACGTTGCTCAGTTGAGCTAATTTTGGTCAAATCTTAAATGCTTTGAAGTTTTACAATTATTATTTAAATAGAAGCCCTGTATCGTCATGATGCGGGGTTTTTTGCTGTGAGCAATGGCTGGTTTCTCTTATTATCTTATGTATAATATGGGAGCAGGCGGAAACCGTGGCTCTGTATGTTATTTATCCTTTTCTATCTCGGGACGGACCGATACTTTGATAGGCACTTTTTGTTTGCAATCAAGTGCTTTGGAGTTTTGGTTGATTACTTTATCCCCCATCAAACGTCGCATCGTCTATGTGACTGTCTTTGAAATCATTGCTATCATTTCATCTACCTTGGTTCTTATGCTGTTGAGTAACAGCAGCGCCGCAAAATCTCTACCAGTTGCCGTGATGGTCTCATTGGCAGCGGTGATTTGGAATTTTATTTACAATACGGCATTTGAAAACTGGGAACGTCGTAAGCAGGTGCCGCAGCGCACGTTATTGGTACGTAGTGCCCATGCGATAGGTTTTGAAGGCGGGTTGGTTCTGATTTGCCTACCGCTATATATGATTTGGTATGATGTTGGTTTTATCAAAGCCTTTATGATGGAAGCCGCGCTATTGCTGTTTTTCTTGGTTTATACTTTTTTCTTTACCTTGGGTTTTGACAAAATATTTACCTTACCACATCACTATAAAAGTGCTTCTGCTTCTTGATAAATAAAGAGGTCAATGGGAATAATTTTGACCATTAATTATATAATTTATCCAAAATAAAAGGCTACCTAATGGCAGCCTTTCGAATGATATTTAGTAGAACAGTGTTATCAGTTTTTATTTGCCTTGATAAACGGGCTTACGCTTTTCCATAAATGCGGTAATACCTTCTTTAAAATCATCGGTTTTAGCAAGCATCGTTTGTTGTTCTACTTCCATATCCAATGCTTCATTCAGACCCATATAGGCATGAGTATTAATCATGTGCTTCATCGATGCCAATGCTTTGCCGGGTAGATTGCTCAGACGCGTTGCCAATGCCAGTACGCTCGCATCAAGCTCATCGTTACTAACCACATCGTTGACTAAGTTTAAGCGTGCCATATCTTCCGCTTTGAGCTTATCGCCAAGCATGACCATTTCAGTCGTTTTTGCGACGCCAATCAATTGATTCAATAAGTAAATACCACCAGCATCTGGAATCAGACCAATATTGACAAAAGCTTGTACAAATTTGGCATTTTCAGCGGCAATACGAAAGTCACAAGTCAGCGCCAAGTTCATACCAGCACCAGCAACTGCACCTTCTAATTTGGCGATAATAGGCTTATGAATATTACGCAGCTTTAAGCTAATCTCAGCGACTTCACCAACCATAAAGTTTAGCTTATCCGATAATGCCTCGCTTTCCATACCGTTTTCTAACATCTCACCGATATGCCCGCCACTTGAGAAGTTATTGCCGGCGCCCTGCAAAACGATGACTCGTACTTGTTCATCTTCATCGGCTTTGGTCAATGCTGCCATCATGGCATCTTTGAGTACCGTGCTAAAGGCGTTCAAGGTTTTAGGATCGTTCATTGTGATGGTAGCAATATGGTTTTCGGCTTGGTATTCGACGAGAGCTTGTGACATTTTGGATATCCTTAAGATGATGTTCTAGATAATGGTTGCAATAAAATACTGGTATAGTCATGCCTGAATAAAAGAAACATACATACATGTTATAAAGCACTACTGAGGTTAATTTTTCTTGCTTTCTGTGCCTGCGCAGACAGAGGCTGCGAATAATTAACCTTAGTAGTGTTGTAGTCTTTTAAAATTGGATCAACTATATCGGCAGTAAGTAAAACAAATAGTGCAATACTAATTACTATAGCAGTTTGAGCTTATTATAAAAGCGAGATTTGTGCGCGCTTAAGGCACGTTTTGAATAACATTTTTTGCTGCTATCACTATTGCCAAAGGTATAAAACCTATCATTCAAAAATAAGGCTACTATCTGTAAGAGCGTTGAATTATTCTAGAAGACAGATTTCAAAAGGTTTTATTTTTTATCACACCAACAAGGAAGTGGTTATGCCAATGATTCATGTCAATGATATCGATATTTATTATGAAGACAGCGCGCCAAACGATAAGCAAAAGCCCATCATGGTATTCGCCCATGGTTTGCTATGGAATACGCGTATGTTTGACAAGCAAGTCGAGTATTTTAAAGCGGGTTATCGCTGTATTGCGTTTGATTTTCGGGGACAAGGTCAGTCTGAAATTACCAAATCTGGCTATGATATGGAAACCTTAACTGAAGATACGCTGGCGTTGTTAGATGCGCTAGATATTCAGCAGTGTCATTTCTTAGGACTATCAATGGGTGGATTTGTCGCCCAACGTATAGCGTTAAAGCGTCCTGAATTATTGCTATCGCTGACGCTGCTTGAAACCTCTGCTGATCCTGAAGATCCTAAAAACGTGCCACAGTACCGCAAGTTGATTAAAGCCATTCGTTGGTTGGGCATGAAGCGTGTCAGCCAAAAAGTAATGCCCATTATGTTTGGCAGCAGTTTTTTAGCTGATAAATCGCGTAAAGCTGACCGTAGAGAGTGGTTGTCTATGTTGCAAAGCAATCGTAAGGGCGGGGTCATCAAGGCAACTACTGGCGTGATTGAGCGCTCTGCAACGTATGATCAGCTCAGTGATATCAAGACGCCGACGCTTATCATTGTTGGCGATGAAGATGTGGCAACACCGTATGCAAAAGCTGAGCGCATGCACTTTGCGATAGCAGGCTCTAAGCTGGTGGTTATTAAAGGTGCGGGGCATACGGCAACGGTTGAAGAGCCGGAGCAAGTTAATAAAGCCATTAATAAGTTTCTGGTAAACTTTATATAGTGTTCATTGCGGATCTATATACCTGATATAACAGCGTTTATTATCGCAAAAATGTAGCAAAAAAGCCGTTATCATGGATTTGATAACGGCTTTTTTAACGCTTTAAAAGGAGTGTTTAAAACTTATAAGCGCGCTGTATAGTCGTTATTGCCATCATTAATGGTGCCAAAAACGTTAGCTCTATTAACGATTTCGGTTGCCCAAGCACGATGGGTAGCAGGCTCTAGCATAGTATTGTTATATTTAAAGACCGCTTTTGCCTCGCTATGTAATATCGCCTGTGCCTCATCTAAAGTGCTAAGCGGTACGCAGTATGCTTGCTGTACCAAGGCAATCTGACTTGGATGAATAACGGTTTTTCCGACCAACCCCAAGCTGACATCACGCGTCAACTCTTGCATAAATAACGTAGGCTCATCCAAATACTCAAACACCGGTGCCGACAGATAAAAGCCATGTGGTACAAAACAGCCAAGCAGCTGGTAGGCTAGTGTACCAACAGGTGTATCATAGACAAGGCTATTCTTAGGACGGCGCAAACGCAGTGCTGCAAATAAATCATTACCACCAATACGCAAAGCAAATACCGGCTGGCTAAAAGCTTCTTTAAAACCAATCGCCAGCTCTTGATTATGATGTGGATTAAACAATGCTGCCGTCTCAAGCGTCGGCATTAATAGCATGTCAGTACTAAGATTCTGGCATGCCATGCGCCAATTAGATAGGCTGTACATATCGACTTTTGGCATCACAAAACCATCAATCAAATCAATATGGGTAAAGCCCGATAACTGCTCTAGCATGGCAGGATGGCGCGGACGTACAAATACCAACGGACGCGTTGGCTGCTCAGTCTGTATCTTGGTTTGTTGTGTTTCAGCTTGCTGTGTCGGCTCATTGATACTATCAACGTGTGTCGCCCACGTATACAGCAGCGTCTGCAAGCGCTCAAGTGCCAACTCAACATCATTGTGGCTGACCGCATCTTCTAGACAGATGATAATACTATTAATCGTCGGTAATTTATCACGCTTCATCACTTGCCAGATATCTTGGCGCGTCGCTGGCATATATAAGCTCGCTCCCAACTGATACGGATGATGCATGTTAGGCTTGAGCATAGCATGACGCTCAGTAATCAGATGCGCGTAAGACTGGGTGTTTTGATAAAGGTGGGACTCGTTTTTTGGCATATCTGACATAATGGGCATCGTAAATAGTGGTAAATGAATGGGTCTAAAAGTATGGTTTCAAGATTAGGTAGAAAGATAAGGAGTTATTAATCGTCTGTAGCGCGCTGCTTAATAAGGGTAATCGCTTGATAAGGCAGTATTTTATCACCTAGTACGCTAATAGCGATATGTCGCTGTGTACATAAATGCCTTAATAATATAGTGTCGGGGTGCTCAGCGCTCGCTAACAAAATACGTTCAGGGTCGCGGCGTAGTATCGCGCGTGTCGCCTCAGCAATGGTCGGTTTAATACGATTACGATTGCTGATATTGTATTCTGCTGCCAGCTTATCGACTAAGTCGGCTGTTTGATAGCGAGGTTGCTTATGTGTTGGCAAGCATTTCAAAGGCGTGTTTAATATACGCCTTGTCGCATCGATACAATCAATAAAGGCCAGACTATGATCTGCACTGATCAAATTATCATAAAAGACACTGCGATGCAGCCCCAATTCCGGCTCAGTATATAAACTGCGTGATATAAGCCCTGATACAGTACTATTTAATAAACCTGACGGAATCAACCAGTCATCGATACTAGCAGCCAGCCAAGCAACACCAGCCGGATCAGCAAGGGTCAGTAGCGGTATAACATCCTGACCTTGATGGAAAATATTGGCAAAGTTAGGGTGGTTAGGATCAGCAAAGGCTTTTAGACTATGCGCCAGTTCTTGATAAATCGCCCCTTTACCTGTCCAACCATCGACAAATACAATCGGGCTATGAGGATGATTATTTAATATCATTTTTAATGCAACTGGATCAAGACCACGATCTCGGATAATACTGACGCCATAATGCACACTTGGTAGAGAGTAGCTGCTATCGGCAGTTGCTAATGCGCGTTGTAACAGCACGCCTATTGGTAAACCGGCACGCACAAGACTGACTAATATTAACGGGCGCTCATTATTGACGTTTGGCTGAAAAACTTGCTGTAGCGTATAGGCCAAGTTGGTAATATCAGTCGCTGCTCTTACTTTTCCCTGCTCTAACGCCTCGATATATAGCTGCTCATGCATGGCACTTGGCGCGTCTTCCAAGGTCAGCATATCAGAGTAATGACGCTGCCCACTTTGAATCAGTGCTTCTTTTTGACTGACAGGCACATCAGCAACGGCATTTTTATCAACGATATTGAGCAGCACAGTGACATCGCTAGCAAGATAGCTGCCTGAGCCATATTGTGATAAATAGGCTGTTTTAATATTAGAATGGATTGAAGTCATAGTAGAAATAGTTGTACTCGTTTGATGACGGTTTAATAGTAGATTAATAGCAGAATATCATTTAATAAAAGGTAGCGCTCATCATTTAGCTGCAAATTTCTCATGTAGCTGTCCATGATTGGGCATGCCGTACCAGTCAAGTAATTGCAGAAATGGCAAATCTGCCAGACTGTCACCAAAACCGAAGCTTGGGCGCTGATGATCCAAATGCTGTTCCAATAAAAATTGTACCGCATGACGTTTATGAATAACATGCGGCAATATTGCTAAATTATTAGCATTCACATGCACATAAAAAATCTCATCAAAATCTGGTATGAGCGTTGGTAATTGTGTGGCTAAATCTGCCAATGCTTGATGGTCTTTTTGCGTGTGTTTGATCGCTATATAAATGGTCATCTCGCTATCGATAAAAGTATCGGTATGCGGGGTTAACTTTAAATCGTTATGAGTACTATCGCTTTCTGGTCTATAACTATTGACCAACTCAGTCAGCTGACTGAGCTTATCTTGTACTGGAGCAAGCGCATTATACATATGCTGCTGCCACGTGCTTAGTAGCTCACCATCAGACGCTAAAATGACCGCGCCATGGGTCAATACTTGCCAGCTGTTAAAGGGCAGATTGACGCGTTTAATTTCTTGACGATCACGTGCTGTGACAGCTATCAATTCAGTACTGGCAAATAGCCAATTAAAAAAGACCGCTTGGCGCTGACTCATAAAGCTTAACGGCTCACCTTGTTTATTGATGGTAGCGCAAACCAAATTTTCCGGCTCAGTCGTTGGTAATTTCCATGCATCAATTTTACGCTGAGTTTGAAAGAGCGTATCGTCCAAATCCATCAGCGCATATGGCTTTACAATGTTTGGACTAGACTGGAAAAATGGGAAGGTCATTATGTTTTCCAAAGATAAAAATGATGATAAGACTGTTTATAGATGGCTTGGATACGAATATGTAAGGGAGGTGCAGCGCTGTTTTTTAAAACTGAGCATTACCTATTTATCAGACTTTAGCCAAATGCAGACAGTATAACGATAATCATAAAAAAGGTCAGAATAAATCGATAATAAAAGTGCAGAATTATCGCAAGAGGATTGGCTTTAACCAATGTAGGATTGGATAGATAAGCTTAAATGACAGAGTTTAAAAATGGCTTGTGGCTGATTATAACCATCGATTTAATAAACTCAGAAAATTCAGTGTGAAATTTTCCGAGTTTATTAAAGTGAGGTTTCTTGAATAATAGGACGGTATTAAACTGATAGAGTCGATTCCAAATAAAATAGATACGCTATATTGCAACGCGGAACTGGTATGAATTTTTCTGGCGTGCTGTGCCTACGCCGACAGAGGCTGCGTAAAATTTATTCCAGTCCCGCTGTATCGTTTTAATACTGAGTTCACTATAGAGACAATAGTTATGAAGTCAGCACCCAATTATCCGTATATTTCTTCTAACCTTAGGCAAGAGACTAATCGTCCTTCCCATTCACGTAGCTCAGGCTCAATTTCGCTACATATTGGTTTGGCATAGGGGCAGCGTTTATGAAGTGCGCAGCCACTTGGCGGATTAAGCGGACTAGGTAATTCGCCTTGTAGAGTCAGCTCTTTTTTATGACCCGTCACTGAGGGCGCTGCTGAGAGTAAAGCGATGGTATAAGGGTGTTTAGGATCATTATAAATAGCATCTTTAGCACCGTGCTCAACGGCTTTGCCTAAATACATGACCATCACGTCATCTGCTACGTGGCGTACGACAGAAAGGTTATGCGAGATAAAGACATAGGCGGTATGATATTCATCTTGCAAATCCATAAATAGATTCAGTACTTGCGCCTGAATAGAGACGTCGAGTGCTGACGTCGGCTCATCAGCGACGACAATTTTAGGATTGAGCATCATGGCACGAGCAAGAGCAATACGTTGGCGCTGACCGCCAGAAAACATATGCGGATAGCGACCGGTATGCTCAGGACGCAAACCAACGTGCTTCATCATTGCATGGACTTTGGTGCGTTTTTCTTCTTTGCTCAGCGTGGTATGAATGTCTAACGGTTCTGTGAGCTGAAAACCAATAGTATGACGTGGATTAAGACTGCCATAAGGGTTTTGGAATACCATCTGAATCTCAGTACGCAAGTTTTTAAGCGCACTTCTACTATAACTCGTAGTTGCCTCATCGTTAATAAATAACTCGCCACTGGTAGGTTCCTCTATCAAGGTAAGTTGGCGCGCCAAAGTAGATTTGCCGCATCCTGACTCTCCGACGACCGCTAGGGTTTTACCTGCTTCTAGCTCAAATGAGATGCCATTTAATGCCTTAACGAAAGCTTTGCCTTTTCCTAAGCCTAGAGACACTTGATAGTGTTTATGTAAGTTATCTGCCTTTAAGACGATTTTATTACTCATATTTCAGACTCCATCGTAGCGGTTTGAGTAGTCCGAGTAGGATCTTCAGGAAGGGTAGCGTGAATACAGCGGACTTCGCCATTTGGGGTTGCTAAAATAGGTGGCGGCACCTCACAAGCAGGCTCTTTGTAGGGACAACGTGGTGAAAGCAAGCAGCCTGTCGGTCTATCATATTGACTAGGCACCACACCTGGCAAGCTATTCAATCTATCTTGTCCGACCGCAAGCTCAGGAATAGCCTGCAGTAGGGCTTCGGTATAAGGGTGCGCAGGTTTTTGGAATATCTCTGGCACTGTACTGGTCTCGACCACTTGACCGGCATACATGACAGCGACATCACGAGCGTTTTGTGCGACTAAGCCCAAGTCATGAGTGATGAGCACCATTGCCATTTGCTTTTCACGTTGTAAGCGACTGAGTAAATCCATGATTTGAGCCTGAACGGTAACGTCGAGAGCGGTCGTCGGTTCATCAGCGATAAGCAGTTTTGGCTCGCAAGCCAGTGCCATCGCAATCATGACCCGTTGACTCATACCACCTGAAAGTTGGTGCGGATAGACACGTAGGCGATTCTTAGCATCTGGCATCTCAACCAGCTCTAATAATTCTAAAAGACGCTGCCGGACGGCTGCGCCGCGCAAGCCGAGATGGGTAGTTAATACTTCTCCCATTTGCATCTCGACCGTAAAGCTTGGATTCAGGCATGACATGGCGTTTTGAAATATCATCGAGATATCTTTGCCGATAATCTTGCGCTTTTGTTTTGCTGGCATGGTGAGGAGATTCTTGTCATCAAAGTTAAGACGATCAGCAACGACAGTGGCAGAAGAGGGTAATAAACCCATCAGTGCCATCATAGTGACCGATTTACCAGAGCCTGATTCACCGACAACTGCGACGACCTCTCCTTGTTTGATTTTTAGAGAGACATCATCGACCGCGCGAAATGCTCTTGCTCCTTCTCCAAAAGTCACTGATAGATGCTCAATATCTAGGAGTAATGGGTTGTCTGTGGCAATGTTATTTGCTATTGGGCTATTTACTTGAGAATCGTTCATTAAGATACCTGCTTCAATTTTGGATCTAAGGCATCACGCAGACCGTCACCCGTTAGATTGATGGACAATGCGGCTAAGAAAATAGCTACACCGGGCCAAATCGCTAACCACACATTGCTCTGGATATATTGGCGAGCAGTACCTAGCATCGCACCCCACTCAGCATCAGGGGGTTGAACACCGAAACCTAAGAAACCAATCGCGCCGGCTTCCAAAATAGCAGTAGAGAAAATCATGGTCGCTTGGACGATTAATGGCGCCATACAGTTGGGTAATATCGTGATAAATAATAATCTTAAGACGCCTGCACCCATGACCTGTGAAGCAATAAAATACTCACGTTGCAGCTCAACCATTGCTGTTGCGCGGGTCAACCTAATAAAAGGCGGCGTACATACCAAAGCAATGGTAATTATGGTGTTGGTCATCGAAGGCCCTAAGATAGCGGCAATGATGATAGCAAGCAGTAAACTTGGGTAAGACATCAAGATATCATTCACTAGCATGACCGCTTTGCCCCAAACCTTGGGCCAAAAGGCAGCACTTAGCCCTAAAGATACGCCTACAATCATCGCTATCGAAGTAGCACTGATGCCAATAAATAATGAATAACGTGCGCCGTGCATGACGCGCGAGAGCGTATCACGACCGGCATCATCGGTGCCCAAAAAGAACATCGAATCACCGCCACTAAAGAAGGAGGGCGGCAACTGCTCTTTACCGGTGAATAATTCATAAGGGTCATAAGGGGCAATGGTAGGGGCCAAGATTGCGACGATGACCATCAGCATCAAGACTATAAAACCCAGTACCGCGCCTTTATTTCGGCAAAAGGTGTATAAAAACAGCTGCCAAGAAGTCGGCGGCTTAGGCGCAACCGGAGCAATGTCAGAAGGAACTACAGAAGGCTTCATTGGATATTCCTTTAGTGAATCAGACCTTGTTTTACTCCACTGGCTTGCTTACTTTATTAGGATAAGTCGCTTATGGTTTCAGCTAACTTAGCATGCGCTTATCTTCTGTAAGCTGAGTAATGCAAACTTAGGGATACAAGATCTTTATGAGCACTATGGGTAATTATTAAAAACTATAAATAGCAATTGTCGATGCAATAACAATGCATCAAATGGGCTTCACCCTAACAATAGACTATGAAGAATGGCGAATTCTAGGATTAATAAATCCATATAAAATATCGATCATTAAGCTCACCAGAATCAGAGCAGTAGCGACCAATAAAATACCATTTTGTACAATAGGATAATCACGCGTAAAGAAGCCATCTAATAACCAGTTGCCGACACCCGGCCAACTAAAGATAGTCTCAGTGATAATAGCGCCAGCTAGTAACGTTGCCATCTGCAATCCCACTACAGTAACCACGGTAATGAGCGCATTACGCATCACGTGAATTAAAATCACACGTTTTGGTGACAGACCTTTGGCTCTTGCAGTACGCACATAATCTTCATCCAATACTTCAAGCATCGCTGAGCGTGTCATACGGGCAATCATCGCTAGCGGAATGGTAGATAGGGCAACCGAGGGCAAGATGAAATGTTTGACAACGTTCCAAAAGGCACCGGGCTCACCAGAGCTTAAAGAACCTAGTAGCCAAGACCCGTATAAAGGTTTGACGTCTAGGAACTGCGCGACAGAGATAACGCCAGAGACGGGTAGTAGACCTAAGTAATGGGCGAAGATACCTGTTAGGATAGGACCAAGTAAGTAGATCGGCATAGAGTAGCCAGCAAGTGCGCCAGACATTAAGGTATAGTCTAGCCAAGTACCACGGCGTAAGGCAGCCAAAATACCCAGACTAATACCAACGATACTCGCTATCGTAATCGCGCAAAGCGCCAGCTCTAATGTCGGCACAAAATGGGCAAAAAAGTCCTGCAATATAGGCGTACGGGTACGAAAGGATTCACCGAAGTTACCTTGCAGTATCCCAGTGAGATAATCCCAATATTGTACGGGTAAGGGTTTGTCCAAACCAAGGCGGGCTAAAGCCTGCGCATGTAGCTCAGGATCAACCATGCGCTCTCCCATCATAATCTCAACTGCATCGCCAGGTACGAGGCGAATAAGAATAAAAGTCGATAGGGTTAAGCAGATATAGACGGGAACTAAGATTAAAATCCGGCGTAGAATATAAAGTAGCATAGCTCGGCTCGTTTTTATAGAAGTGGCTTTTACTAGCTATAGCTCAGGCTCAGACAAATACGGCTGGAACAGAACCTCTGAACCAGCCGCAAACATATATAGAGCAATGACTATAGAATAAAAGGCGTCACTAGGGTTTGTTAGGTACTGGTATTGAATCTAATACCAGTACCTCATGAGATATTGGTATTAGCTAAGGCTATTTAATACAGCTATTCAATATCAACGCCATCAAAGCGAATGGAGCCGAGTGGGCTAATTTTGTAGTCTTTTACATTAGGGGTCGTTAATACCGTCACGACTGAGTTAGCAACTGTCGTCCAAGGTAGTTGGTCTTTAAAGATAACCTGAGCTTGCTTGTAATTGGTAATACGCTCATCTTGATTGGTATTTGCACGTGCATCCATGACCAGCTTATCAAAGTCTTTATTACACCAGCGCGAGTAGTTGTTACCATTAACCGCATCACAAGATAATAGAACGCCTAACCAGTTATCAGGATCGCCATTATCGCCTGTCCAACCGGCTAGGATCGCTTCAGGCTCGCCTTTACCTGCACGCTTTAGGTACTCGCCCCACTCATAAGTCACAAGCTTGGCTTTAACGCCAACTTTAGCCCAATCTGATTGAATCATTTCAGCCATTAGCTTAGCATTAGGGTTATAAGGGCGCTGAACGGGCATGTACCATAAGTCGATTTCTAAATCTTTAGCACCTGCTTCAGCCAGTAGGGCTTTGGCTTTTTCGATATCGTAAGGCGCATCTTTGATCTCATCGTTATAGCCCCACTGCGTTGGTGGCATTGGGTTGCTTGCTTTGATACCAGAACCTTGATATACCGCATTGATGATGGCGTCTTTATTGATTGCCATATCAAGAGCGCGGCGAACATTGACATCTTTTAGGTCTGGTTTTTCAGTGTTGTAGCCTAAGTAACCAACGTTAAATCCAGCATCATCTAGTACGTTTGCTTTGCCAGATTTTTTGGCAGAATCAACTTCAGATGGGTTGGCATAAGCGGAGACATTACATTCGCCTGCTTGTACCTTCTGTGCGCGAACAGCCGAGTCTTTAGTGATGACAAAGACGAGGTTATCGATATGAATGTTGTCTTTGTTCCAATAGTCAGGATTTTTGGTATAACGAATCTGGGCATCTTTTTGATACGAAGTAAAGACGAAAGGTCCGGTACCGACTGGTTTGGTATTTAGATCAGCGGCATTGCCAGCGTCTTGTAACTGCTTAGCATACTCTGCAGAATGCACATAGGCGAACGGCATTGCTAGGTTTTGTAGGAATGGCGCGTTGGTCTCAGTCAGAGTGATTTTGACCGTATAATCATCGACTTTTTCTACTTTGTCGATAATATCAGGCAAACCCATACCTACTGAATACGGGAATTCAGCTGGATAGTCTTTATTAAAAGCAAAGCCTGTATCGGTAAGACGTTCGATAGTAAAGATAATGTCATCAGCGTTGAAGTCACGAGTTGGGGTGAAATAATCGGTCTTGCCGAATTTGACGCCTTTACGTAGATTGAGCGTATAAGTCTTACCGTCTTCGCTGATTTCCCAACTTTCGGCTAAGCCTGGCTCGATTTCGGTTTCACCACGTTTAAACTGTACGATACCATTAAAAATAGGATAAGCACTGGCATCAAAGTCAGTACCTGCCGTATATTGCGCAGGGTCAAAGCCGGCAGGGCTACCTTCTGAACAGTAAATTAAGGTCTTAGCGGCTTTGGCATCGCTACCGGCATCTGCCGTTTTATCCGCAGTTTTATTGTCGCCACTACAGGCGCTGACGCCTAGCGTTAAGGCTGCTAATAAGGTGAGCTTGAAAAATGGAGTTTGCACTGTGATTACATCCTGTATAAATCGTTAGATAATTATCGATTGATAGCACGACAATGACGTTAGACGCCGTTGATGTCGAACTCTAATCGATAAACCTTTAATTCCTTTTAAAGTATTTATCAATTCAAATTATTTCAGGTCATGACAAATTATCAGAATTTGAAACACCTCAGAATGGTGTTTCTCAAGTGTTTGGTCTTCTAATAGTTGATATGTTGACACTGAATAAGCAAATGAATAGACCGAATATATAGGTAAATATGAGGTTGTGCAAGGTATCTACAGCGCAAATATGAATTTTTTTATGCTATGGACATCTTTTTTGTTATTAATGAGGTATTTAACCTCCGTAAAATCACAGGCATGTATGAGTAAACTTTGTTTTAGAAAGATATAATAAATATTCTAAAGATGTTCATATTACGGCTATGACAATCCATTATCAGTAGCTCATAATATGCATGTTAAATGCGCGTCTATTTAGGACTCACCACCAACACATTATCCAAACCTTTCCACATGGTATCCACACTATCAGCCGACGTTTCCACACACAATACAATCAAATCCCACTCATTTGGCTCAACGTTATAGGCAAAATTGGTCATACCAAGGCCATAATTATCACGAAAGCTTAACATCGTGCCAATACCGCTACCAACTGCAATCGGTGAGCGGGTTAATGCACTAAAATTCACCGTATTCTTGCTGTTATCTAAATTCGTCTGTGTCTCAAGCCATTCCGCCAGCAAAAATGGCAACCAGACAAATTCATTACTGCCCAATACCAATATTTTTTGTGGCAATTGAGCGTTATTAAATGCGTTTTGGCCATCAAAACTTGCAAATGCAGTTTGGAAACTTGCTAGATAATCAGCCAAGCCATTCGTGCTATCTAGCGTTGGAAAGCGTCCCCAATTACCGGTATTGCCCAAAGGTTGACTACCAGCTTCGGTCGTATCAACCGATGGCATAATGATAGGCTCAGGGTTGGGCGCATCAGTCCATTTCCAAGCGCCAGATAGTAAATGATGGCGGTGAAAATCAATGTTTGGCAGACGAATGGCAATCGTATCATCGGCGTTAGCATCAGACTCATTTTGATTTAGTGACCAATCAACCAAGGTTGTGAGATGCACTTGCTCTAGTTGGGTCAACCCAGCTTCACGTAATGCTGTGACGACATTAACGCAAGTATTACCCGTTGATGCTTCATCATCGACCATAATCAGCGTTTTACTGGCAAGTAGTTGCGCTTGCGTCATTTTATCGGCACTTTGATAAATCAGATGCTGACTGGCATGACTGTGGTCTTCGCTAAAAGTGGTCAATAAAGAATCGCTACTGTTGTCATCATGCTGGGCATGACGAGTAGAATTCAGCAGTAACGCTTGTGGATAGCGCGTTTGTAGCGCTTGGTGCACACCGGCAGATAAGCCAACCGCCGTCTCTGCCATACCGATGACCAAAATTGGCTCAGGCAAATCATCAGGTACTAAGTTTGCCAAATCAGTAAAGGCATTACGCATGATGCTTGGTGCCACCGGAATATGACGACCTAACACTTTTGAGACAAACAAAAACGCCCGTTTTGGGTTGATACGTTGAGCAAAATCAAGCAAATCTTCTAGCTGATAATGGCTGCTTTTTTTAAGGTCGTTGTTACCACTAGCAGCGTTGGTCTGATAGGTCAGATCAAGCGTACCGCGAGGTAAGGTGATGGTCGTGTAGTGTTGCTTATTTGGCATTCATATTCCTTCCGGATTTTTATAGATTTAAAATTATTTCCTAACTCTTATAATTCATTAGAATAAACTTCATACGGCAGTTGTAAGTGTTATGCTGCTGTTGTATTTTTGAGTCAGGTAGTTGATATGAGTGATTAATATATAATAATGCTAAAGACTGAAATAATCTTATATTAACTACTGTATTGCATAGGTATAGAAAACAAGCTTAGAATAATATTTAAGCCAAAATTAAACGCTGGTGCAAGTACAAGACTTAGATAGGTATGACCAAAATAGTAAGTAAGAGCCAACAAAATAGGTATTGCAATAATATCTATCGCAATCTCATATTTAGGAAAAACACTTTGCTGAATGTTCTCTGACATGATTACTATCGCGGCAAACACTAGCAATAAAGGCAAGATTATTATTGCTATACCTATAAACAATGCTAAACCACCAAACATCATGAAAAAACCAAATATGATTGATAGTCCATTCATAATGGATGAACTTGTTTCAATACTATGGGAAAGATTTCTCGCGATGTCAAAATAAGCATTAGGGAAAGCTTTTAACTCATATACTAAAAAATCATAAATAGAATTAATAATCATATTTAAAAATCTTATAAAATATTTCGATAGATGAAAAGCTTAAACTTCCGAAGCATCGTCTTCAATCTTTACACTCACCATAATAGAACGTACTTGGCACGGTGTAATTTGCTGTGCGATATCTGCCAGTTTTGGCTTCTTACTTAAACCGAGCCAATAAGCAAAACCAACTTGAGTTAGATCTACGCCGCTATGAGTGGTGTAATCAATACCACCAGAGGGGCGACTATTAATCTCAAGCACACGATGCTGACCATTATCATCCGCTTTAGTCTGGACACTAACGATACCATCACAGCCGAACGTTTTTATCAGTGGAATGACCACATCCATGACCGATTGCTCATAACCAATATGCTGAATTTTCCCCGTTTTATAACGAGTAATAGCAGCCAACACTTCGCCGTATTCACAGACGACATCGATAGAGTATTCTTGTCCTGATAAATAAGGCATCAGCAACATGGGAATCGGGCGCTCATGCACCATGAGACTGTTGGTATAAGCATTGATAAATTGCGCGGTATTGATTTTCTTCTCTTCGGTAAAGTATAGATGCTCAAAACTGTCGTATTGCTCACCTTCTTCTTTACCCGTCTCTTTAACTTTGCCTAAGCGCCAGAATCCTTGAGCAAAAATACCCGTTACTGGTTTGACGCATAAAGGCTGATGACCATGTTTAGCAAGTAACGCCTCAAGCTCTGCGACAGTATCAAAGCGCCATGCATCTGCGACAGGGATATCATGCTCATGGCACTGCTGCATAAAGGAAAACTTATCATCGATGGATTCCAATGCTGTAACGCTGGTCGCACCTGTCAATAAACGGATACCTGCTGCTGCAAATTTTTCGCGATGAGCTTCGTAATCAATGCCATTGCGTCCAGTGAGTAACACTTTCACGTTGTTTTTCTGAGCTTGTTCTAACACAAATTGCCAACGTGGCATCAATGGCTTAGCGGCTTCAAGCATTGCTTGCTCATTGTTATCTGCGGTGCTAATAGAAGGCTCGCGGTAAATGATGTCGGCAAATTCAAAAATCTCAGGTCTATTATGACGATGTGAGGCAACGATATGAAAGGGCATGCTAGATTGAGCTTTTAGGGTTTGCAGGCTAGCTAACATATCACGCTGGCTTGACTGACCTTCAGCCAACCAAGCAGCGCTTAACTTTGTATGATGACTATTGTTAACAGGGTTATCCATAATTCTCTTTGCACTCTCTTAAATAATAGGGTTGTGGATCACTCGATATCGTCATCATAAAGTGATTAGCAATTTAATATATGATCGAACAATTTCAGACATGGCATTTATACATAACGGGCTCTATTATATACAAATGCTAGATGTTATAAATGTTTCCAATTAAATAGCATCAAGGATTTTTACTTTTTTTATGATGTTTTATAAGATGCTGGTTCTGATTAAGGTTGTAATGCCATCCATGCTACTATATGGCGATAGTTAACCTCACTCATATAAGTAAATAATAAATAACGTAAAGGATAAATGATGAGTCAACCTCAAGCTTTAATTGCAGGTGCTAACGTGCCGCTGCCAACAGATAATATTAGCATTCGTATTTTAAGCCAAAATGCCATCGACTGTGCGGCTTATCGCCTGACGACTGAAGGTAAAGTACGCGGCGATGGCGATATGATATTTTATGGGCAGACGCGTAGCGATGATGGTAGCGTGAGCTTTCGCGGTCATGACAGTGATGGATTTTTTGATATCAATCTACCTGCGCAGCCAGCAAGTATTGAAAAGATTGCATTAGCGTTTTCTAGTGCGCAGACGTTGGCTCAAGTCGGTGATGTGGATATTCAAGTACTACAAGGCAGTCAAGTGTTGATGACTTGCCAATTAAATGCTGTTGGGCGTAATGAAAAAGCTATCATCTTAGCGGAATGTTATCGTCGGCAGGGCAATTGGAAGTTTCGTTTTATCGCTCAAGGTTTTGAAGGTGGCTTAAAACCTTTATCTGAGCATTTCGGTGTAGAGATTGCCGATGAAGCACCAGCTCAAAGCCCTGTACAAAATCAGTCACAAGGGCAAGCTCAGCCTATTAATACGCAGCGACCAATCAATACGCAAAAAGCTAGTAGTGCGCCTCAGACAACTACGCCACCGCCGATTCCTGCTGGCTCTACCAATCCTTCAATCAACCTAAGTAAAATTACTTTAACCAAAAATCAATCTAGTATCAATCTCAAGAAACGTGATGATTTTGGCAAAATATCGGTCAACCTAGACTGGAACCAACGTCCAGATGTTAGCAAGCAAGCACCCAAAAAAGGGCTGCTTGGCGATTTATTTAAGCAGCATAAAGCTGGTGGAATTGATCTCGATGTTGGTGCGATGATTCATCTGAAAAATGGTGAAAAAACGCTTATTCAAGCGTTGGGAAGTCGTTTTGGTAGCCTACAGTCAGCGCCATACGTTCTATTGCGTGCCGATGACAGAACAGGACAGGTAAGCGGCGGTGAATGGCTCGATATTAATGGGCAACAGTGGTCACAGATTGAAGAAGTATTTATCTTTGCTTTCATTTACGAAGGCGCACCAAATTGGGCGCAAACTGATGGGGTAGTGACTATTCATGTACCCGACCAGCCACCGATTGAAACGCGTTTGACAGAAGGTACAGGTAACTTACCGATGTGCGCTATTGCGCGTCTGGTCAATCAGCAAGGCAGTATCAACGTTGAACGTATCAACCAATACTTTAAAGGACATCAAGAGATGGACAAAGCCTTTAATTGGGGATTTAGCTGGAAACGTGGCAGTAAGTAATAGCTCTAAGGGTATTGTTAGCACACGTAAAAAAACAGCCTATCTAATAATAGATGGGCTGTTTTTCTATGAATCATTTTTATAAATGATAAAGCGGGACATTATTTCAGAAACGACCCTTATGGATATTAAGCATGCGGGGTGATAGCAGGCATTAAGTCATGGAAAGTGCGACCAGTCGCCGTTTCACCGATGGCATGCATCTTCCACTCATTATTATGACGATAAACTTTTGCCATAATCATCGCCGTATGCGTACCTTGTGAAGACAGATTATAGCGTGCTACTTCAGTATTGTTATTGGCATTGACGATACGGCAAAACGCATTTTCTACTGTCTCAAACGTCTGACCAGTAAAGCTGTTGACGGTAAATACCAAGGATACTACGTTAGCTGGAACTTTTGATAAATCAACATTGATTACTTCATCATCACCATCGCCGTCACCGGTGCGGTTATCACCAGTATGCACGATACTGCCGTCTTTCGATTTTAATTGGCTAAACCAAATGGCATCAACTGGCTGTTTGTTGCTATCGAACATAATGCATGATGCATCTAAATCGATAGAATCGCCGCCACTACCGCCGCCGAATAATTTACCTAAGAAGCCACCTTTTTTATCTTGTGGACCTTGGGCAACGTCCCAGCCTAAACCCAATTTTACTTGAGTAAGCTCGCCGCCCGCTTCTTTGCTTAGGGAGATTTTTTGACCCTTTTGTAAACTAACTGCCATGTGATAATCCTTATAATAGTTGTATGAGAAATTGCTATAAAATATTGCCAAGTAATTTGCTAGCGACCACCTGAACTGGTGCCCAAGATGCTTTGTAGCCACCCTTGATAGCTGTCACGATTGCGTGAGCAGATAATAACTTTGCCTGAGCCTGAAAAGTTGAGTACCATTCCTTCGCCACTGGTGACTGAATTGATAATATTGCTCATGATGCCTTTTTTCTTACTGGTTGACACGGATAGCTTATAATCAAGACTTGAGTCCCAGCAGACTACATGACCATTATCGATGATGACGTCTTTATCTGGCGTCACATCAATTTCAAATAATGAACCAAAACCCGATACCACTACCTGACCTTGACCTTGCGTCTGCATGACCATAAAGCCGCCAGTATCACCAAAGACTGCGCCACCTAGATTACGTTGAATATTGGCTCTGATATCGACACCGATTTGCGCCGCGACAAAAGCGCCATCGCTCAAAGTATATTGATGTTTGCCGCAATCAATGATTTGCATATCGCCATCGAGCGTTGGTGCCAGCAAGCAATCACCTTCACCGTTTACCGCTTCGATTTGCTGTTGAAAAAGTGACTCATCGTTAGCAAAACGGCGCATCAATGACTGCATCAGTCCACCTTGCAATTTACCTTTTAGCTCAAGGTTTGATTCCATCATCACCATGGCGTTGGCTTCGCAATAGATTGAGTCGCCTTTTTTAAGATTACAATGTAAAAAAGGTTCAATAGTACCAATTAAGCTAAACGTTGCAGCCATAGGTCAAAAGTCCTTGTTCTAATATTTTTATGAGTCCATCTGTAGAGGATATAGCAAATATGTTCTGTCAATGTCGTGTGGTTATTAAATTCATAGCTACTTAAATTTAAAGCCATCAAATGTCTTAAACAACACACTTGATGGCTTATAGATCTCGTAAGTAGCTCGTAAATAAATAGTTACTTACGATAGTTGGCTTGCGACACGCTTAATTCAATTAGACTATTAAACGTTGACGCCATAAGAAGCCGCTAATGGTCCAAGACCACCGCTAAAGCCTTGACCAACCGCGCGGAATTTCCAGTCACCGCTATGACGATATAACTCACCAAAAATCATCGCTGTTTCAGTACTACCGTCTTCTGATAGGTCATAACGAGCGATTTCAGCGTCGCCATTGTCGTTCAAAACACGGATATAAGCGTCGCCCACTTGACCGAAGTTTTGGTTACGAGCTTGACCTTCATAAATGATGGCACAGATAGCAACTTTGCTCACGTCAGCTGGAATGCTTGCAAGGTTGATTTTGATTTTTTCATCATCGCCATCACCTTCACCAGTACGGTTATCGCCTGTATGTTCAACCGCGCCATTGTCTGACTTTAAGTTGTTAAAGAAGATAAAATCTTGATCGTTACGTACTTGACCCGCTTCATTTACCAAAAAGCCAATCGCATCTAAGTCAAATTCTTGACCGTCAGTGGCGCGTGGATCCCAGCCTAGACCGACCGTAATATTGGTTAAACCTGGCGCTTCTTTTGATAAGTTTACGTTGCCGCCTTTTGTTAAGCTAATAGCCATGTAAATATCCTTTGGATTAATAATTAAGTGGATTGATTGATAAAAAAATGAACTCAAATAGTGCAGTGGTTGATATATAGACGCCGTTAGAAAAAATCTATCTGGACGCCATGCCCTGCATATCATTACGATTTACTATACTAAGCGTTTGCTCACTAAGCAAGGCGTATTTTGTGCGCTGATGTTATGTTTACTAACAGATATAGCAATTGTGCAAATCTGATACTTTCTAACCGTCCCGATAACAATCGTTAAGATATTGTTATCAAAAATGAATTTTTTAGATATTGAAGTTGGTACTAAGGTTGCAATATCGAACCTAGCAATGAAACAAAACCTTATGATATGAATTACTCATAAAGTAAAAAAGGTATAAAAAACAGGTCATACCAATCGCTTGATATAACCTGTCATGACTACGATTTTTTACCAAAGCGCTTTTTCTTAATTTGAACGTAGCGTTTAAACGTAAGACAAAATCAACACTAAGTAATCGCCTTTGCTTGTTGCTTGCGATGCTTAAGTGAAGCAAGCAATGCCCAACCAATAAAGGCAATACCAATCAAACCAGTAATAATCTCTGGTACATGGAATTTCACTGATAGCAGCATAATAATTGCCAAAGCACCAATGGCATAATGCGCACCATGTTCTAGATAGATGAACTCATCAAGTGTGCCTTTGTCTACCAAGAAAATAGTCATCGAACGCACAAACATGGCACCAATGGCCAGACCAAGCATAATCACAATAACGTCATTGGTAATCGCAAATGCGCCAATCACACCATCGAAACTGAATGAAGCATCAAGAACTTCTAAGTATAAGAAACCGATAATACCGCCCTTCATAATCGCGCTGGTCGCTGCGGCGCCTGAACCCTTCTCTTCATTTTCTAAGTCTTCCTCAAGGTCACCCTCGAGCATACCAGAGATAACTTGGACACCAAGATAGACCAAGATACCCCAAACACCCGCAATCAGTACGGCAGAAGCTTGCTCCGCACTGGCCCAAGATACAGCAAACATCAAGACAATAAGCGCAACGAAGACGCTCATGGCATCCACTTTGCCAAGCTTTGCTAAGCGGCTCTCAAGCCAGTTAAACCAATGCACTTCTTTATCATCAAAGATAAAGTTTAAGAAGACAAGTAACAAGAAGATACCACCAAAGGCTGATATTTCAGCATGATGCGCCATCAGTCTTGCTGAGTATTCTTTAGGATCGTTCAATGCCAAATCTATCACTTGCATCATGCCAAGGTCTGCGGTAACCGCAACGATGACAATTGGGAATACCAAGCGCATACCAAATACAGCAATTAAAATACCAACGGTTAAAAATATCTTTTTCCAAAATTCGTCCCAGCCTTTGAGGACTGAGGCGTTGACCACCGCATTATCAAAGGATAATGAAATCTCCATAACGGCCAAAATAGCAGTAATAGAAAGGGTGGTTATCAAACCGCCCATACCGCCATGTGAATATCCCCACCATGCAGCTACCATCAATGCGATAGCTGTGAAGATGAAGTCTAAATAAAAATGTCTCATGACACATCCTGTCTGGTTGCGTAAAGCTAAGGTTGTCTATTATAGACGCAGCATAAAAAAAGTGGCTATCGCTAGCCACTTTTCCATGTGTGATTTTTAATAAAATATAAAGTATT
>NZ_JACDXZ010000011.1:0-82192 GCF_013608135.1 Psychrobacter sp. D2 | reverse complement strand
CAAGAAGGCGCCACTCAAGTTGCCCCCATCATTGCCATTCCAGAAGCTGAAAATGGCGTGAATGCAACAGAATTTGCTGATGGCATTCAAACCCAAGTGACCTTACCGACGGGCACCTTAATGGGTGACACCATCACTATCACGGTAACCCCAACGGGCGGCGGCGCTCCAATAAAAATCACTCATACCATTACTGACTCTGAGATCGAAGCTGGCGTCTCAGCGGTCACCATACCTAATGCAACCAACGGCATTACTGTAGATGGTGATTACAGTATTGTGGCCACCGTAACAGACAAAGCAGGCAATAGTAGTGCACCAAGTACGGTAGTGAATATTACGGTTGATACCACAGCTTCATTGACCGTCAATAAGCCGATTGCAGGCGATAATATTGTCAATGCTGACGAGGCAGTTCAAGGTTTTAATGTAACAGGTACAGGTACGGCAGGCGATACCATTACTTTAACCTATGGAAAAAATGGTGAAATTGGTACTGCTATCGTAGGAGCTAATGGCAAATGGTCAATTGCTGTCACGCAAATAGACGTTGCCAATATGAATCAAGGGTTAGAAACTTTGACGATCACCGCCAAAGACCCAGCGGGCAACGTTAGTTCTGAAACCGCTGATATTACTATTGTTCCTGCAGATCAATTAACCATTACCTCGCCAATTGCAGGTGACGATATCGTCAATGCTCAAGAAGCAAATACGGGCTTTAACGTAACAGGTACTGGCGTGGTAGGTGATCTCATTACCCTAACCAACCAAGCAGGCGATATCATCGGTACTGCAATTGTGGATGAGAATAATAAATGGAGTATCCCAGTCACTTCTCAGAACATTGCTGCCATGGGAGAAGGATTAGAGACTCTGACTGCAAAATCTACACGCAGCACTGATGTGACTAGCGCGACGATTAACATTGATACCATTGCCCCTGATGCTAATACTACTAAGATTATCATTGATGATGTCACTGCCGATAACATTATCAATGCGATAGAAGCTGAGGGGACTATCGCTGTTACAGGGACAGTTTCTGGTGATTACAGTGAAGGAGATGCGGTAACGATAACGGTTAATAGTGTTGACTATACAGGTGTTGTGGATCTTGCTGGTAAATTTAGTATTGAGGTTTCAGGGATTGAATTAGTCGCTGATGCTGATAAGACTATTGACGTCAGTGTTACAGCAACCGATGCGGCTGGTAACAAGGGCACAGTAAATACAACTAAAGAATATACCGTCAATACAGATGAAATCATCGCTGCTGCTGATAACTTTGTTGATTTTCAGATAACGGCTACGCCATTAGAGATAAAAAATGATACGCCATCAGACTTGAACAAGACAGGTTTTACCGTTGTCGATGCAAGTTTAGGTCCTGTATTAGGTGCAGGCGTTGTTGCTGATGTCGTCAAAAATTCAGTGGTGCTTAATGTAGGTGAGGATCAAGTCCGTGAAGTCACCGTTCAAGGTAATGCAGGCGGCGTACAAGTCGCAGGCACTATGAATCTGAACTTATACAAATTAAATGAGTCCACCAACGAATGGGAGCTGCAGGCCGTCAAAGAAAATTGGGTAGTGTCTTATTTACTAGGGGGCGTGTCCAAAGAGGCCAACTTTAGCTTGGATGAAGGTCAGTGGCTTTTTGTTATGTCTGGTAATGAAGGGATCTCAGCGCTGACAGGTTATACCTTAAAATTCCTAGAAGATACCGTCTTAGATTACTCCCAAGCAACAGCGGTGAGTGGTTCAGTGACAGGAAATATTTTAGCAGATGATGATGCAAGCTCTAGTTATGATGAGCTACCAGTTGGTACTACGGTGACATCCATCACTTCATCTAATGGAGCACCACAAACTCTTGAATCAGGCGAGACAACGATTCAAGGACAGTATGGCACATTGACCATATCACCTGACGGTAGTTATGAATATAGGGTTAATGAAGACTTCCGTGGACCTTATGGCAGTGAAGAGAGCTTTACTTATACTATTACCTCGCCTGATGGCAATACTGCTTCTGCTGAGCTTAATATTCAATTAAATATTCTTCCCGTTGACAAGCAAATCAAGATAGATCAGAGCCTAATTGTTGATGTTGAACCAACGGTCATATTAGATACAACCGATTCTGAGATTGAAGATGCTGTTGGCTTTGGGGTTCTTGATTTAAGCTTTGGCTCATCATCCGTGCTTGATCTTGAGCTATTAGGAGGCAAGCCGCCACTTGAGTTTACGGTTGGTGACAATCAAGTGCGCGAGCTTACCTTACATGGTAGTGGGGGCGGAGTAGATATTGCAAAAACTTATAGTATGGCCGTCTACAAGCTTGACGAAAATACGGGACAATATGTACAAGTGCACTTTGAAAAAAATTGGTTCAATGTTCCATTCCTCGGTGGCAAGTCAGATCCTTTGACGCTAAGTTTTGGTGAAGGCGACTATAAAGCCGTGTTATTAACCGCAGGCGGCGTTGGGGTGCTCAGTGGTAATGGCTTATATGTGGATCGCGATATCATCTATGATTATGACCAGCCCTCCAAGTTTATGGGTGAGATAACAGGCGACGCCACCCCTGATGCGGGCAAAGTCATACTTAAGGTTGGTGAAGAGTCTGTCACATCAGATACACCAGTGACTTACCAAGGCACGTATGGGCAGCTCACGATTGATGTAAATGGCGATTACACCTATAGCGTAAATAATAACGCTAGTGATCCTAATTGGCAGCCGCCATATGGTGCGGTAGACTCATTTAGATTGGTAACCAAAGATGCAAACGGTAAAGCTGCTGTTGAAACGCTAAACATCAAGATTAGCACGCATACTGCGGTTGATGACTTCAATAAAGTGACAGTTCAAACGCAAAATACAGTGACAGTAAACGATATCGATATGCCAGATAAATTTGGTCAAAACTATGGGAAATCTTATTCAACGGAGTTTGACGTTGCTGATCATGATGCCGCTGCTCCAGTTGTTATAGAAGCAACTGCTAGCTCAAGCAATATAGCTTTTGGTGCTAATGTCACCATTACCTATACATTGTTAAATACCACAACTGGCGATAGATTTACTGGATCAGTAGAAGGTACAAAGGCTAGTGCATCATTTAACGCTTCATTACCTGATTTGCCAGCAGGCAATTATGAGCTCACGATTACCACTAATAAAGGCAACTTGCAAAGCATCAACTTTAAGTCGACGGTAATACATTCAGAAGATTACACAGCATCTTCTCTTGATCCGATAACGGGTTTGTTGCTTGATAATGACACAGGTACAGACAATATCTCTGAACTAAAAGTTGGCAGTAAGTCAGTCTTTATCAGCGATCCAAACCAAGGTGCTAAATCGATTGATATCGAAGGTTTGTACGGAACCTTGACGGTCAATAAAGATGGTAGCTATAGCTATCTACCAAATGGCGAAAGCTTTGGGATTGAAAACTTTACCTACCAAACTATATCTGTGACTGGCGTCAAAGAAACCGCTAATTTAGAGATTAACGTTGGTAAAACAGTTACCGGCTCTATTCATAATGATGTTGCTATTAGCTCTGCTGCTAACGATAGCTTCATAATGGGTGCAGGCGCTGACACTTTAGTCTTCGATAATCTAGGTACAGCAAACGGCGGCAATGGTAATAATGGTCTGGATGTTTGGAGTGACTTTAGTGCGACCCAAGGCGATAAGATTGATGTGACAGGCTTGCTCGATGGCAATCAAACGACTGAAAATATCGATAACTACCTGAAATATGAGAATGGCGTTCTCATGGTAGATCGCAATGGCAATGCTGAATATGAAGCACTATTACAAGTCACAGCTACTGATCTTACTGAGTTGTTAGGCAGCATAAAGTGGCAAGTGGCAGGTGCTAATATAGCAAGCTATAGCATTGGAGCTATTGGTGAAGATACTGTTTATCTGGATGATATCTATGGCTCATCCTTCCGTAACTTTGATGAAGGTTCTGATATTTTCAATGTGACTGGCTCGGGTCAGACTATTAGTTTGTCAGATTTCTTCGAGACTAAAGTGATTGATATTAGCGGTACGGGTGCAAATACCTTAAATATTGGAGAGGAAGATATTACTGGTTCTGAAATGTCGAATCCGATTTATATTAGAGGCGATGGTGATGACACAGTACATCTTCAAGGGAATGATTGGAGTAATACTGGACAAACTGTTAACGACAATGCAGGACAGACCTATGATGTCTGGCAGATAGATAATAATTTCTCTTCTCAGGTTTATATTGATACTGAGATTGCCAATATTATCTAATGATATTGCGATCTAAAAAACGCTTCCCTAGTTGGAAGCGTTTTTACACTTATTGCTGAGTGGTTTTAAAAGGTGATATTTGGACCTTCATGACCAATTACCCATACCAAAATATATTTACAGAGCTAACTATCGAAACCTAATATGAAAAATCTGTCATACCAAAAAACTCTGTCTAATAGCTTAATACCATGCAGCCAAATAACAATATTAGCTGCAACCATGTGCTTTGCTATGAATACGCAAGCTGCAGTAAAAGATATGCAAATCAATACTTTGATTACTCATGCAGTTCAGACTCACCCTTTGGTTGGATCAGCTCGCGCCAATCAACAGGCAACCACGGAAGGTATCAATGCGGCAAAATTGAATCTATTACCAACCCCAAGCGTCAGCTCTGGCTATGATAGAGATAATGATTTTGTCTCACAAGTTACCATTCGCCAGCCATTGTGGACAGGCGGTAAGCTCACCGCTGAGGTCAATCAAGCCATATTTGATGACAAAGCTGCAGTTGAGTATATCTATGAGCAGCAAAATCTTGTAGCAAAAACCACGATTGATGCTTGGCAGGCTTATATACAGGCCATTGCTAAACAAAGCGTTCATATCGATGGTTTAAAAGAGTTGAATGAATTTGAAGCCATGATGCAGCGCCGTGTTAATCAGGGTGTCTCTGCGCGTATTGAGCTTGATCTAGTGACTAACCGTATATTGCAGGAGCAAAATGCCTATCAAGCGGCAGTAGAGCAGCAACGCATTGCGGCTGCGCGCCTTGAGCAAATTGTCGGGGAGCCTTTGTCGCAGAGTAGTGTGATGAGTTTACCCAATATCAAAGCCCTCGTAAATCAAGCCAAACAACAATCCACCAATTTTGAGCGCATGGCGTTTGAGCAAGCCGGTTTTTATAATCCCACAGTAGTAAAAGAGCACTTTCAAATTGAGTCGGCAAAACAAGGTGTCGAAGCCCAACAAGCCTCTAAATATCCGACGGTTTATGCTCAATATGAGCATGCTTACTATCACGAAGACAATGAAAATAAAGGCAAATTCTCATTAGGGTTAAATTACGCGCCTGGCGCAGGTTTTTCTAACCTAGCGTTGGCACGTGCCTCGCAGGCGCAGGTGAGCAGCCTGGTACAAACCCAAGAAGCGGCACGTCGGCGCGTTATAGAAAACGTTCAAGTACAATATCAGCAATTTGTTAGCGCTAGAGATCGAGAAACCTCATTAGTAGCAGCGGTAGCGGGAGCACAGATTGTCGTCAGCTCTTATCGTCGTCAGTTTATTGCCGGACGTAAATCGTGGTTAGAGGTGCTAAATGCCGTTCGTGAGCACAATGAATATCAAGTGCAGCTGGTACAGACAAGAGCAGACATGCTAGGCGCATTTTATCGTCTTCAAGTAGATTTCGGCAGCATGCCTTGGCAACAGTATGGACACAATCGTGAACCAGTGACATTATTTAAGCCATTGGATCCAGTAAAAGAGTGGATTAACAATCAAGAAGTAAAAAAATCCGCCAAGAGCATGGGTTATGGATCGACAGTAGAAGAGGATTATATAGAAATTAGGTTGCCTGACAATGTAGAAGACAGTCTTAACAATGGTAATTTTATTATGCTAAACGAAGACTATAGTGTCACACCCATCGTTGATCAGAATACTATGATAGAGCTGAAGAAATGACTGATATGAGTGAAGAATTTAAGCTGACAACCGCAGATTTAGAGAGTAACCAGATGAGCAATATGGCAGATCAAGTGTTGATGTCATCTGATTTGATGCAGACTTTGGCTGATGCTATTAGGCATTTACTGAGCCAGCAAGGTTATCCGATAGACAATGTGCGCTTACAGGAAATGGTCGCCCGTTATAATGGCAGGTCAACCAATGATGACGGTCAAGTCATTAATGAGCTTGGTAGCGTGGTTGCAGTATTAAAAGACGTTGGAATAGATAAGACGCCAGAAATATTAGAGCAGCCAGACGCGGCTTTTTTACCCTTATTGGCTTATCGTCCGGATTTAGGCTGGGGCATTATTGACGGTCAAACACCGCAAAAAAGCTGGAATTTTAGACAAGAAAATAATCGTATCCATACGCGTGCTGATGAGCTGACATTCGTGCTAAGGATTCGTCTTAGTGATGAGCATATCCAAAAGCGTAAATCCTCTTTTACAGACTTATTAAAATCTGATTTAGGCAACTATAAAGGCGTTCTTTTTGAAGCTGTTTTGGCTACCTTTTTGATTAATATGTTGGCATTGGCAGTGTCGTTATTCTCTATGCAGGTTTATGATCGAGTTATACCCACTCGCAGTGAATATACGCTCATTATTTTGGCCAGTGGTGTCTTTCTCGTGATCCTTTTTGAAGCTTTTATGAAGTTCTCACGGTCGAGAATTATGGATAAAGTCGTTGTGGGATTGGATCAATACTTGTCTCGTGAGGTGTTTCAACGTCTGCTAAAAGTTCGTATAGATCAAATGCCAGGCTCAGTAGGCTCGATGGCGGCGCAATTACGTGGTTATGAGCAGGTGCGTAGCTTTTTTACGGCCAGTACGTTATTTGGCTTGGTCGATTTACCTATGACCATTATTTTCATCTCTTTAGTTGCTTTCATTGGGTCACCACTGGTGGCAGTCGTTCCTGTCATTGCCGCCGTGATTGCTGTCGCTATGGGACTGTTCGCTCGTAAGCGTATTGATGCAATTGCTGCTGAAGGTGCTACTGCCTCTTACTATAAGACAGGTCTGCTGGTTGAAGCGGTTGAAGGCGTTGAAACCATCAAAGCGGGGGCTGGAAGTTGGAAGTTTTTATCACGTTGGCTTGATGTGATGAAGGTCACTATCAAAAACGATTTAGACATGAAGCACACCAATGATAATCTGACCTATTTTACCCAGATGCTACAGCAGATCAGTTATGTTGGGATTGTGATTGTCGGATCATTCGTGGTGATCAGTGGCGATATGACCATGGGGGGATTGATTGCTTGCTCGATATTGGGTGGTAGGGTATTAGCACCTGTCATGATGCTACCGAATTTGCTGGTGCAATACTCACATGCCAAGGCCGCTAAGCTTAATATTGAAACCTTGTTTTCATTAGAGCAGGACAACCATGGCGTTGCTTACCCATTGTCACCCAGTCGTATTAATGGTTTTTATCAATGTGAAAACTTAGGATTTAATTATCAAGGTAATGATAGAGCTGCTGTAGATATTAAAAAATTAACGATTCGTCCAGGGGAGCGTATAGCCATTTTAGGGCCTATCGGCTCAGGTAAGTCTACATTGCTTAAGATACTTGCTGGATTATATGCGCCTACTAAAGGGCGGGTCTTATTAGATGGTCTTGATATTCATCAGATCAGTCGCGAGACCTTAAGTGAGCGTTTGGGTTATCTACAACAAGATCATCGTTTATTCCAAGGAACGCTGCGAGAGAACTTATTGATAGGAATGGCGGCGCCTAATGATGATGTGATGCAAGAGCTGCTGAGCAAGACTGGACTGATAAATCTTGTCTCTAGTCATTCTAGTGGTCTTGATCTGCCTATTAGCGAAGGTGGGCGCGGACTGTCTGGAGGGCAAAAACAGCTCGTTGCTTTTACGCGTTTATTATTGACTAAGCCCAATGTGTTTTTACTCGATGAGCCCACTGCCTCTATGGATAATAGACAAGAACAGCGCTGTCTTCAAGTACTCAAGCAAGAACTGACAGAAGGTCAAACTTTTATCGTCTCAACCCATAAAACGGCATTATTAGAGTTGGCTGATAGACTGATTATTATGGACAATCAACGCATCATTATTGATGGTCCAAAACAAGCAGTACTTGACGAATTGAAGAAAAATGAGCAAGCTAAAAATCCGCCTGCCCAATCGCCAAATTCTAAAAGTATAGTGAAGTCTAGCATCACTAAAACGCTCACAGACGCTTAAGGTAAGTAGGTATGTCAGACTATAAGTATACGCCCACCACTATCAAGGTGGGTCGCTCAAGGCTAAGTATTTGGATCGGATTAATCGGAATCATGGTCTTGATCGTATGGGCGTCCTTTGCCAAAATCGATCAGGTGACTCGTGCAAAGGCGACTGTGATTGCTAGCGCTCGTACGCAAGAGATTCAAGCTTCAGAAGGGGGTGTCCTAACAGAGTTGGCAGTGACTGAAGGTCAAGAAGTAAAGGCCGGACAGCTACTTGTGGTCTTAGAAGAAGAGCGAGCTAAAGCAGCTTTAGATAACTCTGCCTCTAAAACAGCGGCATTAAAGGCTAAATTGGCTCGATTAAATGCAGAAATTTTTGAGAAGTCTCTTGTCTTTTCTAAAGAGATAAAAAATTACCCTGAATACATCCAAAACCAAACTGCACTTTATAATCGTCGTCGTCAAGCCATCAATGAAGAAGTGTCTTCTCTTGAAGCGATGCTGGTACTAGCAGAAAAAGAGCTGAGAATGAATGAGCCGTTATTGGAATATGGCGACGTCAGTCAAGCAGATGTGATTAAATTGCGCCGTCAAGTGGCTGATATTGAAGCGCAAATCAATAATAAGCGAAACAAATATTTTGAAGAAGCGCAAGCAGAAATGACCAAGGCGCAAGAAGAGCTAGACACTGAGCTTGAGCAACTGCGAGATCGCGTACAGGTCTTAGAAGAAAAACGCTTGATGTCGCCGACAGATGGCAAAATTAAAAACATCAACGTGACCACTATCGGTGGTGTCGTTAAGCCTGGCGAAGTTATATTACAAATACTACCGACGAGTAGTGATTTGATTATCGATGCAAAGGTCAGTCCTGCAGATATTGCTTATGTTAAAGAAGGTCAGGCAGCCACTGTGAAGCTTGACGCTTACGATTATTCAATCTTTGGCGCCATGAATGGAACAGTGAGCTATATCAGCCCAGATACCTTAATGGAGCAAACACCCAAAGGAGAGGAGTCTTACTATCGAGTGTTAATTATTATAACCGGTGCTGAGTTTAAGGGTAGAGAAGATAGAATAGTAATTAAGCCTGGTATGACAGCTTCTGTGGATATCAAAGCAATGGAGCGGACGGTATTGTCTTACCTCACTAAGCCAATTACAAAGACCTTGTCAGAAGGCATGGGTGAGCGTTAGAAATGAGTATTAGTATAAAAAGGGTTGTGAGCACATATGTGTTGGCATAATAAAATTGGACACCGTGACCCCTGCCGTCAAATCCGTACAGTTAAAATTGGGAGATTTTAGTTACGCAGCTTGACGATAAAAGTCAAACCGCACCTGTCTTGGCGATTTATAGCCCAAGCCCTTTTGACTCCTAGTTTCACTGCGAGCATAGTGACCCNTTGGGAGATTTTAGTTACGCAGCTTGACGATAAAAGTCAAACCGCACCTGTCTTGGCGATTTATAGCCCAAGCCCTTTTGACTCCTAGTTTCACTGCGAGCATAGTGACCCCTGCTGTCAAATCCGTAGAACCAAACTTGGGAGATTTTAGTTACGCAGCTTGACGATAATAATCAAACCACACCTGTCTTGGCGATTTATAACCCAAGCCCTTTTGAGTTCTTGTTTGGTTGTAGTACAACTCAATATATCCAATGATATCTTTGATGGCTGCAAACCTTGTTTTATAGTCTTGGTGATACACTAGCTCGTTCTTCCTTGCAGAGCAGTGCTCCTCACCCGAGAAGCTCTCTATGGGTGCGTTATCAAAGCAATTACCTTTGCCGCTCATTGAGCCTGTAAACAGATGCTGTTTGATGATCTTGTGGTAGGCATGGCTACAGTACTGACTGCCTCTGTCTGAATGTACAATCAGCCCTTTACTGGGTCGTTTGTTCTTGATGGCCATGTTCAATGCTTTGCATACTAAGTCAGCGGTCATACGTTTATTGATCGCGTAACCGACCAACTCTTTGGTATATAAATCTTTCACTCCGGCTAAGTACAGCCAGCCCTCAAGCGTCCAGATATAGGTGATGTCACTGACCCACGCTTGGTTAGGGCACTTGGAATCAAACTTCTGATCCAGTACGTTTGGATAGACCAGCTTGTTGTGATTGGAGTCGGTGGTCACTTTAAAGCGCTTATGACGACGACATTTGATGCCGTGTTGCTCTTTAATAACCTCTACCATGTCAAAGTAGGTCGACCAAATATCATAATACGACAATATCTTACATGTACCTATATTATTGGCCTACAGATATTATATAATTGAATAATCACAATGTAAACTGTAGTCGAATAAAATTTAACACGTATTTAGGCACTGTGTTTTTATAGTGTTTTTACCTCTACTCTATTGTCAGATTAGACCGATAATATCAATATTGAGTACATAAGTAATAAGTAAGCAGAGCCTTCTCCTGGTTGATATTCAGCGAAGGGCGACAGGAGGACTAGCTGCTACTTTTGAGATTGATACTGAAATCGAGATTATTTAGTCGGTGATAGTATTAAATATCTATATTTTGAGGACCAAAAAATAAACTATAGTCCAGCCTGTTTTCTACAGTGATGAGGGGATTAGTTACTGCAAGATTTAATGATTTGATAGAGAAGGACATGATGAAAAAATCTGAGGCTTCAGGACGTAGTACGAGCTATGAGTTAACTCTGGAGAGGTTTTATAATGGGTCCAAGTCTATTATGTTAAGACAAGATATATGAGCAAATTCCTGTTAATACGTTTAGCTTACCAAGTTTAGGTGTACGGCTTATTCAGCATAACTCAGTTTGGTTGCTGGTTACTCAATCCGTATGGCAGCGGTTAGAGCAAAGTGGCGATTACCCGTATTCCATTTGTTAGAAACTTCCAAATAAAATAGTGACCCCACCGTTATAAGAATGTCTACGAGCGAGCTGTGTTATTTTAGAGAGTCATTACTACCTGTGAACATCTCATTTTTAACACAGCTATTTAATACAGTCTGGCTGCAATTTATCTCATTTTTATCGTCATGTTCAAAATGAGGACACGCCCGAATACTACTATACAGTGAGCGTAATTTTACCCACTGCTTTACCTGATTCAAGATGGTCATGCGCGCGCGCTACCTCCCAAATAGAGTAGTTACTATCATCTATGATAGGCGTGATTTTGCCACTATCAACCAGCTTTGCAATCATTGTCAGGATACGACCATGCGATTCATGGTTGATGCCATGAAATAATGGAATGAGCACCAAAACACCATGAAAGGATAAGGCTTTGAGAGCAACTTGCAATGGATCAGCAATGGGTAAAATAGTGGCGACATGGCCATTGAATCTAACGGCTTGAAAAGACTTTTGAATATTATCACCAGCCACCGTATCGAAAACTTTGTCAAAACCCACGCCGTCAGTATACGTCGCCACATAATCATCAACCTCCGCTGTTGTATAATCCACTAGATGATCCGCGCTTAGTGTTTGTGCTAATGCACGATTAGCAGGAGAGTAGGTAGCGGTGACTGTCGCGCCAAGTACTTTTGCTAGCTGAACGGCAAGATGACCAACACCCCCTGTTGCACCATGAATCAAGACATTATCGCCTTCTTTGACATTCATTTTTTGTACGAGTGCCTCATAAGAAGTGAGTGCGACCAACGGCAGGGCTGCGGCTTGCTTCATGCTGAGTGTTTTAGGCTTTTTAGCCATTAAACGCACATCGACCAACATGAATTCAGCAAGTGCACCATCAATACCGTTGAGGCCACCAGCCATACCATAAACTTCGTCACCAACACTAAATTCAGTGACGTCGGCACCTATCTCGCTCACAATGCCAGCTACATCACCGTGTAGTATCTCTGGCAAATTCTCCGACCAAGGCAGCTCGACTGAGCGCAGCATGGTATCAATAGGGTTCACACTAGTGGCTTTCACTTCCACAACCATGTGACCTAGTGTTGCCGTTGGTTTTGGTTTTTCTGCCAATTGAAAAACTGCAGTTGTACCGATTTCTTTAATGATCATCGCTTTCATGTTATTACCCTTTACTGGTGTGAATGTCTTATTGCTTGTTTCAGGACAATCAGTTTAGACGTTGCTAATCCTGCAAACCATCACCCAGTAAACAAATTACTTTTGCTTTTTGAGCAAGCCATGGTTACAGTTAAATGGAATACCTATCAACTTAATAAAGGAGTGGCGATGAGCTCAATAAATCGATTGGCATATTTCAATAGTGTTGTCGAAACCGGTAGCATTTCAGAAGCCAGCCGCATCTTTGATGTACAGCCGTCTTCTATTTCACGGCAGTTAGCAGTACTTGAAAAAGAGTTGGGGGTACGTCTACTTAATAAAACGACCAGAAACACCAGTTTGACTGAAGCGGGGCACAAATATTATGAATACTCTCAGCGAATTGTATCAGAGTTTGATAATGCCAAAAGAGCCGTTAATGATTTACAAATAACGCCACAGGGTAAGCTAAAAATCAGCATGACAGTCGGTTTTGGTGAAAGCATGGTATTGCCGTTAATACCGAAATTTATGTCGTTATATCCAGATATTGATATAAAAATTGAGTTAACAGAGCGGGTTGTAGATCTTATAGAAGAAAATATTGACGTGGCTATTCGAAGTGGACGCTTATCTGATTCGACCATGGTTGCCAGACACTTGGTATTTAATGATTTTCTACTGTGTGCAAGCCCCCAATATTTAAAAAATAATGGCACGCCTTGTAGCATTGACGATCTAGCTGATCACCAATGTATCCGATATGGTTATAACGGTTGGAAAGAGTGGTTTTTGATAGCAGAAGATCGTAAAAAGTTGATGATTAATAGTCAGGTTTCAGTGAACTCCGTGAATGGTCAGAAGCAGCTGGTATTACATCATACAGGTCTGACGCTAATTCCATTGTGGGCTGTTAAAAGTGAATTGGCGAATGGGTCATTGGTTCAAGTCATGCCAGATCATATTTTTAGTCCCTATGAAGAGCTTAGTGCTACTTACGCTATTTATTTAAAGCGAGATATGGTCTCACCAAAAACACGCGTTTTTTTAGATTTTTTGGTAGAACACATGATAGTGATTTGAATATATCTTTATCGCACAAATTTTTATAGTCGATGACTGCTAAGTGCACTTTTATGAAAGTTAATGTTCTTAAAGACCGAGTATGAATAGTTTATGAAAAAATAGGGAGAGCACCCAATACGTGTATTATTTCACATACAATATATGCCTAAGCACTCATTAATTGATAGACGTACTTATTGGTTAGAATATTTATATGAATACTAAGATAATGACAATCATTGTTGTCACTGCCATCCTTGCGTTCTGGCTAGGCATCAAAGCCCATGAATTTTATTACAATGATATTTGTTTGGATCTAGGCGGTGGTCAGAATCCAGGAAACCATCATATTTGTGTCATTCAGCAATAACTATACTGCTATAATTTTCGAATAAAGATAAATTATTATTGCTAATTCTCATCTAACGGAGCTTTTATGAAATCTAAATTATTTATCAGTGGCTCAATTATGCTGGCCCTCGCTACACTGTCTGGACTGATGGAAAGCTTATTTTACGGTGATATTGGTTCTGATGGCGTGCTCCAAGAAAGCTTGTTTCTACCTCTGACTTTTATTTTTTTAGCTTTAGCACTAATCCTTTATTGCTTATCACTCATCATGCAGGTAAAAACAAGCGTGACAGGTACTCAAATTAACTAAACACTTATTCCATAACCACATTTATTGTTCCCAATAGAGCAATTATGATAAATGGATTTGATGCAGAAAACTTAATTCGCAAGATGCGTATATATTGAAAACATTAGGATGCTTTTTTCAAACAGTCTAACTAGAAGTATCTAAAGAGTTCATCAAAGCAGTCACCACTAAGTTGTTTACATTTTTGAGTGAAAAAACCACTTCATCATAGTCTGAAGGCAACTCCGCAATGGGTACCTTCACAAAACCACCCTTTCTTATTGCGCTTTCGCTCCATGCAAATCCGACACCTAAGTTTTGGTAAACCGCATCGTAAACACTTTCTTGGGTGTTTACGATATACGTAGGGGTTATCTCTAAATTAATTTTTGCTAGCGCCTCATTTATAAGTTTTTGAGTGGTAGAGCCGTGCGTGCGGAATATGACGGTTTCCGACGCCAGCTCAGTTAAACTTATAGACTCTCTTAATGCAAAAGGATGGTTAGGTGAGCATAAAGCAACAAGCCTTTGGGTAGCACATTTCTTAAACTGCAACCTGTCATCCTTTGGTACATTTGCAAGAATGCCAACATCTACTTGACCGTTAACTACTCTACTGAACGTTTCATAGAAATTACCAAAATAGATTTCAGTCTGTAGCTTGGGATAGCGCTTACTAAACTGCCTGATAATTTCAGTGCCCGGCAGCGGGCTGCATAGACCTACCTTTAATATAGCTGCTTCAAAAACTTTACTTCTTTGAATCAGTTGCTCTAGATCATATTCAACTGCTCGTATTTTACTCGTTAACGATCCAAGCTCTAAGCAGTAATCTGTTGGCACAAGGTGTCTGCCACGCTGCATAAATAGCTTAAATCCAAGATTGTTTTCAAGCGTAGATAGTGCTTGGCTAATGGCAGATTGAGATACGCCTAAACGTTTAGCTGCCTGCGTGTAATTACCTTCCTCAAGCACAGAGTCTAAGATGTTTAGTTGATTATAGGTGTAGGGCTTTTTCGTCATATGACCGCCGTCTTTCGTATCGGTTTTCGGTTGCAGAGATTGTCAGGTCTATCTCTGGGAAGTACGAGAAGTTATACACGATAAATAAGACTGAATGATTAAATGTATAAGCTAACCTTATATTTGACGCCAAACTGTCATATTCATCTTCTATATTAGTTACATGTAAACGATTAAAGCATTGAACAATTTACCTAAATGTATTTGCTTGAGCTATCACTCACTGCCAATACCAAAATATAAGTTTGGGCTTGAATTATGTTAGAACTAAGAAATGTGACTAAGAAGTATGATGGCAAAGTTATTTTTGAGGATATCTCCCTAAAAGTGAATAAGGGTGAGATTGTTTCAATATTGGGCCCATCTGGCTGTGGGAAAACCACGTTGCTGCATATTATTTTAGGTCTAACCGATATTAGTTCTGGTCGGCTTGCTTATGATAATGAAGACATCACACGTGTGCCTATGAAGCACAGAGGTTTCAATATTGTATTCCAAGACTATGCTTTGTTTCCTAACTTGAATGTAAAGCAGAATATTGAATATGGGCTACGTAATAGACCTAACGTAAGTACGCAAGCAGAGGTCGATGAGCTGGTTGATCTTTTGGAGATTGAGCCGCATTTGAACAAGCGAATCAGCCAGCTCTCTGGGGGACAAAAGCAGCGTGTTGCATTAGCGCGTACTTTAGTGATGAAGCCTAAGATTTTATTATTAGATGAGCCTTTATCTGCCTTAGACGGGGTTATTAAAGAGACCATTAAGGCACGTATTCGCGAGATTGCAGAGCGTTATGAGCTAACCACTTTGATTGTGACACATGATCCTGAAGAAGCGATGACACTCTCTGATCGCATTTTGTTGTTATCAGATGGCAAAGTAGCTCAATATGCTAAACCATCAGAAATCATCAAAAACCCTGCCAATGATTTTGTTGAGAGCTTTATCTTGAACCAGCTAAATATCAAACGCCGTAATATCTTGAGCCTATTTGAAGCGAACAGTGCGCCAACTGACCCCTTAGAAAAATACACTCAAATGAGACCTGTGCTAGATGGCAGCTCAGTCACTGAAGATATCAACTCCATAATCCAGCGCACAGCCGCTAAATCCATTAAAGATACCTCCAAAGGTTAATAAAGGTTGATCGCACTAGGCCAACGCTGGTCTCTCAAAACTTACTTATTTCGCGCGTAGGTCATTATGAAACTTAATAACTCACCGCTAATGAAAGCTTCGTGGCTTTTCATTGGTGCGCTATTTCTCGTCTTTATGTTTGTGCCTTTGGGCAAAATGTTGATGCTGTCATTTAATGTGGCTGATGGATTAGGTCTAAACCATTACATCGATATCATCAGCAGTAATGACTTCAGACAAGTGATGTTAAATAGTTTTTTTGTTGCCATTGTTAGTGCGATGAGTGCCACCTTTTTGGCATTTATCCTTGCTTATACGGTGCACTGGACTAACTTGCCAAAGGGTTTTAAACAAACCATTAAGCTTGCGTCACTGTTCCCTATGCTATTGCCAACAGTGACTTATGGGTTTGCCATTATTTACACCTTTGGTAAGCAAGGTCTACTCACCAAGATAATTGGCTTTCAGTTGTTTGAAGACATATATGGTTTCTATGGTATGTGGCTTGGCTACACCATCTATACCTTGCCAATAGCCTTTTTACTGCTTAACAATACCTTTCAGTATTTGGATAAGAAATTCGTAATCGTATCAGAACTGATGGGCGATTCACGCTTACGCCAGATAGATATGACGGTCATTCGTCCTTTAATTGGTACGTTTGCAGCCGCTATCATTCAATGCTTCTTTTTAGCCTTTACTGACTTTGGTATTCCAGCCTCTATTGGTGGTCAGTATAAGGTTATCGCCACTGAGCTTTATACCCAAATACTGGGTGCATCTCCCTCGTTTGAAAAGGGCTCTGTGGTTGCCTTGTTTATGCTGATTCCGTCTGTTTTGAGCATTCTACTGCTTTGGTATGTGGCTCGATTTAATGTCAGATATGACTCAGTAGAGCATTTTGACTTGCCCACCTCTAAAGTCAAAGACAGGATTCTGGGTGTATTGTCCAGTGGCATTTTGATTTCACTATTATTCGTATTTGCTGTGATATTCATCATTCCATGGATTAAGACATGGCCTTACGAGATGGCGTTTAGTACAGACACATTTACTAAGGTGACCGAGTCCTCGAACCTAATGCGAGTGTATAAGAACTCACTTATTGTCGCCACACTAACGGCTGTTTTTGGCACTATTATTACCTATGTTGCCGCGTTGATATACGAGCGCTCAGGGTTATTCAAGATAGGAAAGTTGACGATCGAAAGCTCAGCATTAGTAACCAATACAGTGCCAGGTATGGTTATTGGTATTGCTTACCTGATGGTTTTCTCAGGCTCATCGATATCGAACACCATCTTCATTATTGTGATTAGTAATATCATTCATTACTTCTCGACACCTTATCTCATGAGCAAAAATGCACTGTCAAAAATGAACTTAGGCTGGGAGACCACAGCTTCTTTACTTGGAGACTCATGGCTACAGTCTTTACGCCGAATTGTTGTACCCAACTCAATATTTACACTTATCGAAGTGGCCTCGTACTTCTTTATCAGTGCGATGGTCAGCATCAGTGCAGTGATATTCATTTCAGGTGCAAAGACGATGGTGCTGACTACAAAAATTGTTGAACTACAGCACTTCGCCCGCTTTGATGAGATTTTTGTCTTGTCGCTGATGGTGCTACTCACAAATATCACGGCATTAATGTTTTTCGCAGTGGCGCGATATCTTTATACCAGAAGTATGTATGGCACAACAAAAATAAAAGTGAAAAAAACCACAGTGACGACGGTCGCTTAGATATTTCAAAACAGTTTAGGCGTTGATGTGACGAAAACCAATTGAACCGTTAACTACTCAAATAATTAGGAACAACAATGAACTTATTCAAAACGATAGTAATGGGATTAACTTGTGGAGTTTTAGTAGCAGGTTGTGGGTCGCAAAGCTCAGGCGATACGGCTGGCGAGGAGGTGATTATTTATAGTAATGCTGATGAAGAGGCAGTCGAAGTTATTCAAGAGGTACTTGATGAGGCAGGTTTTGAAGGTCAATACATATTTCAATCATTCGGAACAGGTGAGCTGGGTGGCCGACTATTAGCAGAAGGAAAAAACATTGAAGCTGATATGGTGACAATGAGCTCGTTTTATATCGAAAGTGCTCAAGCAAAGAATCCAATGTTTAAAGCGTTAGCATTTAAGGCAAACCCGCAGATTGCAACGCCTAATTATTACGCACCGATCCTTAGCTTTACGGGCGCCATTTTACTCAACACCAAAGAGATGGAAGCCAATAATCTTCCAGTACCTGCCAGTGCTAAAGACTTAGCCAATCCTATTTATAAAAACCAAATTTCTATGGTTGATCCAAATGGCTCGTCAACCGGTTGGCTATTTGTACAAGATATTGCTGCTGAATATGGCACCGATGTTGAAGGTCAACAAATCATGAATGCTATTCGTGAAAATGCAGGGCCTAATTTAGAACTATCTGGCTCTGGTCCTCTTAAAAAGGTAATGGCAGGTGAGGTGCCTATCGGTTTTGGTCTACGTCATCAGGCAGTCGCTAATAAAGCAAAAGGTTTACCAATTGATTTTGTTGATCCCAGTGAAGGTAATTACACATTGACTGAATCGGTTGCTGTTATTGATAAAGGAGAGAAAACCAATCCTAAAGCAATGAAAATGGCTGAGTTAATTGTCACTAAAGCTCGCCTAGGTTTATTAGAGATTTATCCAAATATTGTGTATGACGGCGAGACAGTAGCTGCTGAGAATCAGATTGATAATTCTAAGACCTACCCAGAGCCATTAACTGCCGAGCTGTTAGATAAGCACCGTGCTTTTTTCCATGGTGAGTAATTTTAGTTCAATCAAAATAATGCCCATTCATGCTTAGCTACATTAGTTCATAGGTTAAGCAAGTAGAGGGCTAATTAATAAAGATGTATGGGAAGAGCAGATATGACAATGAGCAAAATACTTTCTGATAAAACATATGATGTAGTTGTCGTAGGTGGCGGCATCGTTGGGCTGGCAAGCGCCTACGCCGCCGTTAAAAAGGGGCTGAGTGTCGCGGTTGTAGAACGCCAATCTCAGAACAAAGATGCTTCTGTTCGTAATTTTGGATTTGTGACCGTTAGTGGTCAGCGTCGAGGTGAGCATTGGCAACGCGCCATGCACTCGCGTAATGTTTGGGCCGAGATTGCGCCAAAAGCAGGTATTCAGATAGAGCATATCGGTCTGCATATGTTAATGCAGCGACCTGAAGCGGTAGATGTTGCACAAGCTTTTTTAAAGACGGAAATGGGTGAGGGGTGCCGACTACTGACACAGTCTGAAATTAATGAAGCCGCGCCTTATCTGAACAAGGGAGAAGGGGTGTTATATAGTCCTCATGAGCTTAGAGTGGAGTCTAATACTGCAGTCGCTAAGCTGGCTCATTGGTTACAAGAGACGCAGAGTGTGGACTTTTATAATCATACCACCGTGACTTCGGTGGAATTACCAAAAGTGCATACCAGCCGCGGTTTCCTTAACGCTGAGCATTGTGTGGTCTGCCCAGGATCTGACTTTACTGGCTTATATCCAGACGTGTTCGCTAAGACCAAAGCTAAAATGTGCACGCTAAATATGATGCGAGTCATGCCCAAACAAGCATTTAGATTAAATGCCGCTGTCATGTCAGATTTAAGCTTTGCCCGTTATGATGGATTTGCTCAGTTACCTGAAGCTACGGTACTAAAAAGCTTACTTGACGATATTCAAAGTGTAGAGCGTCAAGCAGGTGTCCACCTAATTGTGGTTCAGTCTGAAGATGGCTCACTAATCATCGGCGATAGTCATGATTATAGTGATAGAGAACTGCCGTTTAGAGACACTCGAATTGATGATCTAATCATTAATGAATTTAAGCAGGTGATGGATATTGGTGAGATAGATATTACTCAGCACTGGTTGGGTGTATATCCAAGTGCAGATGACGTGGTATTTAAGATATCACCTGAAAAAGGTGTGGTGGTTGGTGCAGTCACCAGTGGTACAGGGGCATCAACAGGTTTCGCATTTGGCGAAGAATTAATTGAATTGGTATTGGAATCAAAGTGATGAATACAGTAAATAATAATGTAACAAGCAGCAGCTCACATAGCGATAGTTTAAACAGTATTAAAAATAAATTTTTTGATATTAAGCTCTGTGTATTTGATATGGCTGGCACAACAGTAGATGAAGGTAACCTGGTCTATAAAACTGTACGTAATGCCATCAATGAAGCACTGATGCGCGCTGGCAAATTAGATAAGCAAGTTAGTCTTGAGTTATGTTTAGAATATGGTGCAGGGAAAGAAAAACGCAATGCCATCCGTGATATTTTGGACATGCTAGATTTATCTGATGCTGATATTGAATCGTTAACGGATACGGCGTTTGCAGCCTTTAAAGTCAATCTTTCAACTGTTTATAGCAAGGACACCTTATCTGAGTTTGAAGGCATGTCAGAGTTGTTCGAGCAGTTAAAGGCGAGCGGTCGTCATGTGGTATTAAATACAGGATATGATGCTAAGACTGCTAATAAAATTTTGACTATCTTAGGTTGGTCTGTGGGGGATCAAGTAGATGCATTAATAACAGCCGATGATGTAGACAATGGCCGTCCAGGCCCTGATATGATTACACTTGCGATGAAACAATTTAATATTGATAACTCACAGCAGGTGTTAAAAGCAGGGGATAGTGGTATCGATATTGAGGAAGGCCAAAATGCAGGGTGTGGGCTGGTTTTAGGTGTGCTATCTGGTGCACAAAATGAGCAGCAGCTAGTGAAATATTCACCTGATGCGATTTTAGACAAGCTGACTGAATTAAAGGAGTTCATTTAACTCAAAGCTAAGTCTAAGCTTCAATATATAAAAAATAGTAAAGCCATAAGAGCAATGACTTTTATGGCTTTTTTGATTTGGAGGGTCTATTCTAGATTCTGTGTAACTGCCGTTTGGATTAAAGGCTTACTAATACGGTCATCAAACATAAAGCGCTCTAAAACAGATATTCAGTCACGGATCGACGCTTGCTAGGCTTCTAAGTACGCGACCTTAAATACAGCCTGATCAAACGGGGACACCTTAGGTTGAATTGCCCCGACTATATCGGAGGGTGATTTACTTCTTTTATCCAATTTATTTGCCATAACGTCCGTTATGGAAACAATAGATATTATAAGTGTACAGAATTGATGGCAGGGGTCATCTTTAAGCTGGCTGATTAGACCCACTATGAGAATTAGGATAATAAGAGTGAATAAAATAATATTTTTAACATTGACGAGTCTAATTTTAAATGGATGCAGTCAAGCTGTTACTACACAGCCACCAATTCCTAAAGTCGTCGAATTACCGAAAGTCAATTCAAAGCCAGTTACGATCAAAGCCTTTGATTGGTCAAAAATCGATAAACCAAATAATCTTATCATTAATAATTTTCACTAAGAAAGTGACCCAACGCTATCAAATTGATGACGTCATGATGCAAGCCGTTATGTCAGACTCTAAAGTAAGTAAGGAACAAGCGATGAGGATTTTGGCAATGCAAAGCGGGGTTCAAGACGAGGGTGTATTGCAAGGTTTATTTGATGAACTGGGTGAAGATCTGGTGGCAGCAAGCTGGGGATTTGCAACACCTGACCAAAAAGGCATTAGAAAAGCTGATAAACCCGTCAGTGATGAAGAAGCTGTTAGAGACTATCGTTTGTTTATTATGACAAAACCCAATGTGAAGGCAGAAATTCATCATTATGTATTTACCAGCAGTGATGCTAAGGATTTTAGCCTTCCGATTCAAATCTTACCGACAAATAACCGCTCAGCGGATGAATCAGTGGCTATTTATGGTGATCAGAAAGTGTCTGAAGAAATTACCATCTTGATTAGAAATAAGTACCGTGGTGAATTGCAATCAATTGGCTATAAACCTAACAACCTAACAACCAAACGACCAAACGACAAATGTGACGATTTTCTTTCCAGAGGGCAACCCTAGCCAAGCTACTTTAGATAAACTAGAGGCTGAATTAGAATCATTAACTAGCTTAGATATATCGATTGAAACAACTCCTAGTAGAAACACTCAATAATTGCCACTGAAGAAATATTGACCCCTGCCGTCAATGCCATACACTCAATCTTGGGATATTTTAGTCAGACAACTAGCGGAATTTTTTTAGGTATACGCTACTTACACTAGTGTAGATTATTTTAATAAACTTGGAGTAAGTATCATTGTTCCTTAATTTTAAAGCACCGATAATCTTATCTTTCCTGCTAATGTCTTCTTGCTCTCAGTTTGATTCCAATCCAAAACAAGAGCAAATATCAGATGAAGAACCCATTACTGGTAAAGATTTTATGATAGCTTTATATAGCGGAAACCTTCACTTTAATGAAGATTGCATAATAGTAAGACCTAAAGGAGAAAAAGGTATTCAGTTAGCAATACTAGGAAATGAAGTCATATCTGAAGTTACTAATAATAGCTTAGTGTACCAAGGTAAAAAATATACTGAAGGGGATTATATTCAAGTAAGTGGAGGTGGTGTAGGTGATAGTGTCGCGTTTAAAAAAGAACATAACCTCAATGAATGCTCTGGTTTAGAGATATTCATACCAAATTAATATTCAAATACCCAAATGCATACCCTAACAGAACCTATTGAAATAATTCATCTAATTTTACGACAGCATCATCATATTCTTTGCCTGGATCCAGAAATGCTGTTTTAAATGAATAGTAATCTGCCAAAAACTCAAATGAGCATCCGCCTGAAGATTTTGCTTTTTCCATAAGCTTCATTCTAGAATCAAAAGGTATATACCATAAGTCATCTTCTAATAAGCACTTAACTAATATATCAACATCGGAGCATTCTTCTACTGTTTTATCAAAGTTACTTAGAACATCTCTCCATGTCCCAATATCTGCATCTACTTCCGCTTCATACATTTTTCTAATTTGTGCACTGATTCTACAGATATTCACGTATACCTCTGCTTGCTTAAAATATCGTTAATTTTCTCATTATTGTTGGTTTCGAGAACCTTATTATATTTGGCTACCTCACGATTGATGTCGCCACGGTCTGTTTTGACACCTCTACGCTCTAAGGCACTAGCAGCCACACCCATTTTAATGGTTGGCTCACGCTCTAAGCCTTGATCTTTCAGACTTCTATGGTCAATCTCTATTCCATACTCACGCAAGTACTCATTAGCAGTCTTTGCCCATTGTTCACGCCAATAGACCACTTCACCGCTTTTCTTTTCGTCTAGCTCACGAGTTTTCTTAGTAAAACCCTCTGGCTCTAATCGCCTTGTCGCTAGCATGATGTGTGCGTGTTGGTTCTCTTTACTCTTATACGAACCTTTATCGTCATGCAAATGAGCATCTACAGCACAGCCATGTCTTGCTACGATCTGCTTGGCGAAGTCTTACACCAGTGCAATACGCTGCTGCTCATTGAGTTCGTTCGGTAATGCCACTTCAAACTCTCTTGCTACCGTACTGTTTTTGCGCTTTTCGGCTCTTTCTACCTCATTCCAAAGCTGCTGACGGTCATTTGCCCAACTGGGGGCATTGGGTGGCAAAAATATCTCACTATGTATCACATCACGTTTTTTCGAATAATCATGCTCACGTCTTTCATGGTCGCAATGAATTTTTGCACCGGCATGGTAAGCCACAGCAGCGGTAGCAGATTGACCGTTGCTGCGTGAAAATGTTTTGACGGATAGGTGATAGATCGTCATGAGTAACTTGTTAAACCTTATCTTGTATTACTTGGTTTCAGAAATGAGTTTTTTATAAGCCACTTCAAGCCATTCTTTTTCGCTTTTGTAGCCGTATAGCAATGGCTCGAAGTCAAACTCATTAGTATCAAAAATTTGTTTTGCCAAGTCGCTGTTCAAAATATACTTGATGTCGGTAACTAAGTTAGTTACTACTTCTAGACTTTCATTTTGAGTAAAGCGAATGAGGACGTTTGTATCATCTCCACTCATTCCTGAGTACTCGGACTGCCAATCCTGATAAAAGTAAGCATTCATCAAATATATGAAAGTATCATGCATAATATTCAGCCTTACTCTGTCATTTTTTAGCAGAAAAATGAGTATTTAGACTTTGGTTATTTCTTTGAGGTAATCTACAAACGCTAAGGTAGCGACTCTATTACCGTCACATCCCATGTGCTGAACCTCAATTGCCCATAAGTAATTAAAAATTAATTCCCCATCAGCATTTTGACAGATCAGTTCATATAGCTCAGGTACATAAGAATCGTACTCTCCTATCGCCTGTGGGATACCTGAAACACCGATAGGATCCCACTTGTAATGTAATGCTTCTGCTATAGATTTATAGAGATTCATATCTATTTTGTCTGTCATAACTGCCTTCCAATAAAAAGCATTTTCAGGTTACTTAGTTTGGCTTTTGGGGGTACAAGGGGATTTCCCCTTGTCGCACTTACAATATAGCTTGAAACGCCCTCAATATGGGCTACAGAAGCTAACTTACTAGCTTTTAATCAACGACCTCATAGGCATGAAGATTACATATAAAACCTACTGTTCGATTCCTGTATAGCGCACCGAACAGGATTTAACATTAATAAGCTCTATTACAATTAGTGTATTCACGAATTATTAAATCAAATTCATACCAAAAATCCCACATGATTCTGTCATCTGCATTGAATACTATTCTAACTCCACGTTCAACTTCCCAACACCAGCTAAATATAAGCTTAAGCATTTTGATAATGCATTTCAACCTCGGGAAATGGGATAGTTAATACATAAGTACCTGCTTTATCATATACCTTTGCTACAAAGTCTGTATTTCTAGAGAATGTTTCTTTATTAAAAATCAAAAAGTAATCGAAATTATCCAAAAGCGTAATATCACCATACTCGAAGTCGATTTCAAAATTATTCAGTAGTGCTAATTTTTCGCGATTATTTAACTCCATTTCCCTTCTCTTTTAGAGCTAGTTCATTAGAATAATATAGCAAAAATTCATAATTTTATGGATAGCTCAAGTGGGAATTAGGTTCGTTGTAACAAATCCTAAAGATAGTTTTTCCTCGAAAAGCTCACATGATTTACATTACTAAGTACACTATGTCTCTCTAAATAGTTTGATCAATTATCGTATATAGCCTACAACCAAAGATTCAAGTCCTCACCAGTGAAAGCACCTGATTAGTTCGCCATATGTATACTAGCAATACTCTAAAAAAACAGCTTCTCCTATAACTGATTCTATTGGTGCGCTGATAATGGTAAGCTCAATGCAGAAAACAGGAAATTATGCTTATGGAAATAAATGCATGCGAAGAAAAGTTTTGGAATAGTGACTCTTTTCATTATTATTTAGAGAATGAAGACACATGGGATGTTGATAAATATTGGGATCTTGAATATTCACTAATAAAGTTAAGTAAGTACCTGAATGACAAGAATACGATAGAAAAGAATCTTGCAAGAAATATCTATTACCTAGGAAATAGTATAAATAATCTAGTCTGTGCTCATAGGAGCTCTACAGTTGCATGGACATGGACATTTGATACATATAGATATAGCGAAGATGACATTGATTATTGTATTGATAGGTTTAATCACCTCATGCGAGTTTTATGGCAAGCTGGTAGCTACAATCATGAAGAATCAATAAATTTTTTTAGAGAAAATCCGTTATTTAAAGATATTTAACTATAGTCTAACCCAAATAAAACCGATCCAATCTTATTAACATTTGTATTTAATGAAGTAAACGATGACTTATTCAATCGACTATCGCAAACAGGTACTTTCTAGCATCACTGATGGTATGACCATACGAGAAGCGTCCCTGTTTTATGGACTTAGTACCAGCACCATTCACAGTTGGCAGAAGAATTTAGCTCCTAAAACAACTAGAAATAAATCACCAACTAAAATACCTGATGACGCCTAAAAAGAGCGATATTCCAGAGTAGGCTTGATCGCTTTACGCAGCAAGGCTATCCCATTGTGTATATGGATGAAAGCGGCTTTGAGGCTGAAACCATTCGTTCTCATGGCTATGCACCGATAGGTAAACCCTGTATCGATAGCTACAACTGGCAAGCAAAGAAGCGTACGAATGTCATCGGAGCTCTCTATGAAAAAATGCTGTTTGCACTTGATTACGTTGAGACAAATATCAATAGCAATATATTTTATGACTGGTGTAAGTTCACACTTATTCCAAGTCTTAAAACCAAGTGCGTGATTGTCATGGATAACGCTCGGTTTCATAAAAGCAGACGTATCCAAAAACTACTCAACAGACATGGCCATCGTATTCTTTGGCTGCCGCCGTACAGCCCTGATCTAAACCCTATCGAGAAAAAATGGGCATAGGCTAAGTTTCTACGCCAAGGGTGGATGGAAAATAATCTACCTAAACTGTTTCATGATATGGGCTGTATCGATTTTATAAAGACTTAACTATACAATACTTTATTAAAAATCCTCACTAGTAAACCACACATTTTTCCCATAACGGACGTTATGTTAAAAATTTTTGAGACAAAAAACTTAATTTGCAATAGATAGCTTTTCATCTGTGATCAGCATCATATGAATAAAAAACCTTAGTAGCGGTGAGTATTGCCATTTGTTCGTTTGCTCTCTATAGTCTTGACTAGCAATACCAATATGGAGAGCATTTTTCGAATCATTAGATTGCTGCCTAATGTCTTGATAGTCAGTAGATGACATAGTTTTCATCAATAAATCTTCGTTGCTACTCACCAGCCAACGTTTCAAAGGCAGTAGTTTCTCAGCAATACCAATGAACCGCTGCAACTCCTTCTCATCTTCTTTTCTAAATGGTAGGTATGCTCGGCTATTAGACAGTTTTTCACTACATATCTCAATAAACCAAGTCCAATCAGTCTCTGATTTTTCTCGTAGACGGTAAGCATTACTTAACAAAAGCGATAGCAGTCTTAAATCACTTTGGTATTGAATGTTCAGTGGACTCAGTACAGGGGTATTTGAATCTGATAACTTAACAAAGCGAGGTTTGCCGCGTTTGGTAGTGATGTCGGTAATCTCGCTGGCACGTTTTATTAAAATATTTGCATCGTGAATAGAAATATTGGCTAACTGGGCCGCTTTACTTAAAGGCATCTCTTTATCATAGGCCTGTAGTAGCAATTGAACCCGGTTTAGACCATAACGACCAAACAGCTCATTATTGGCTGGCGTATTGGTACTCAAGAGAAATTGCTTATTACAGTTTTCGATCGTGAATTTCGGTGACTTGCGTTTGCCTTCTATGATATTTTTAAATAATAGCGTACGTATACTAGGCATATTGATCATACCGTTATCATCAATGTCAGCATTATCATTGATCTTTCTTTCGCTAATTTTAGTAGATTTGGTAAGGTTAAGTAGTGTTTGTTTAGGTAGTTTTATATTAGAGACGCTTAACGCATAAGTAGCCATCAGAGTAGCAAAGTGATTGTAATACTCAAAGCTACGCTCAGGCGATAAGTGCCCCATAATACCTGATAGAGCGTACCAGCGATCTTGTGCATCTGTACGCTCTCCAAGTAGGCCTGTTTTTATACGCAGTACGTCGATTTCGTCATAATCGGTGAGGGCTTCTACGAGATCTGAATGGCCTACTAGCGCTAAAGATAGGTTGCTCACTGCCGTATGCCTAAACCCATGAAAGGTATGCTCTGCTACATTATCATCTACCGATATGTCTTTTAAGACTCGTTTGAGTAATTGTAAAGGAACATGATCATCAATAGGGCGCTGATTCGATGATAAGGTAAAGATAAATTTGTTTGAACTGTCGCCAATATTACTCTGCACAAAGTTAATAAAAAAATTCAGCTCATTAGGTTTGAGGAGGGCAAATAAGGGAACGCGGCGAATACTACTTTGAGTCTTGGTGGGACGGTAGCTATTGGGCCTGATTACCACTGAGGGTACGGCTGTTTTTAAGCCTTTGATGTCATTATACTTAAGTCCCAACAGCTCTTTTTTGCGCATACCAGTACGATAGACTAAGATAAATAGAAGCGCGAACATCTCCTGCTCCAATATATCTACAGAACCCAGTATCTGCGTAATAATGGCGTGATACGCTTGCGGTGATATCAGCTCGGCACGTACACGCCGACCGTTTTTCGACTGTTGGAAGTTCACGGAGGGAAGGTTGTATTTGCTCTTGGCAAAGTTGTGCATACTCTTCAATAAATTGGCAGAGTATCCAATGTCAGTATTGTTCCGTACGACAGCTTTGTACTCTAAAATATCTTCGTAAAGTTCTTCAAACTCTTCCTCTGACCAAATATCAAGCGGCTGAGCCGTTGTGAAATATAACCATTCATAGCCTATGGTTCTAATATATTTCAAAATAGACTCATTGCTAAGTGATTTTGACTCTTTTCGATTGAGTAAACTTAGCACCCAATCTAATAAAATCTTTTCACTTAAGTCATCGTATTGCTCATAGCATTTTTGTACTCTTTCGATAAGGGTATACGTCGTTTGACTGAGTTTTTTCTTCTTCTGTTTTTTATCCATTTTGAAGTCTTTAGTCAGATTCATAATTAAATCAGACTTTCTAACCTCTATCTTTTTGGTAGAACTACTACTAGATGTCTCGTTTTGATTAACAGAATTTTTGCTGATAGACAGCGTCAAAATATGTTCTAGATCATACGGCTCCCCTTTATACTGATATTTTTGGTTCAAAAACCGACCAAAGTCCTGCGTGCTCAGTCCAGCCGTGTTATGTATACCTCGCAGCACCCCAACTGAAGCGTGGTCAATACTAGCGTCATCGAGATCCTCCCAGTAGTAACTGGCATAATATAAAAACCTTGAAAAGGGAAGTGGCTTAATACCCAAAGGCTTGATCACGTCAGACAAAGCCACGGCCAAGTATTGTTTTATCTTATCTTCTGACAGCTTGGCAATGATAGGTTCAAACTCTACTTGACTACTTTTTGTATGATAACGCATCAGCCAACACTGACTGACCATATCTACAACGATTTGCTTGGTGTTATAAAGCTGGTCACTTTCTTCTTCTCGCTCGTTACCAAAGCGCTTTTGCACAAAACGCGGTGAGATTACTATCCTTTCTTTGATGAATGGCTGATACTCTTTGGCGAGCAATGAGATAAGCCACCCTTGAAGCATTTGTACCTCGTTAATGCCGCCATATATAATCCCTGAGAATATCAGCCAGCCTATGATTTTCTCTTGGCTGTAATCGGTTGTTTGCTCCCAATTATGCTCTACTGCGCTAATAATTTTGACCAGTGCCTTACCGTCTTTTAACCAAGCTGTATTTGTAATTAGTGGATTGATTTTAGTAGGCTGTGGCGCGATTATTTTAGGATAGTGATGCTCAGCAAGCATATAGTGCTTATTTTGATAGTCAACGAACTTAACGACGACTTGCCAGACATGCTTGAGTGTTCTAGATGACTCGTAAGCTTTTGCAATTTTGTTTTCAATGATTGGCTGAAACTCATCAAATCCCTCTTGAGACAATGGTTTCAATTGCTTATAAAGCTCTCCCTGAAATTGGTTTAAAGATTGACTCCAAGATAGCCATGACAAATCAAAATAATCGCTAGAGCTTGGCAAAAATGAAAAGATGCGCTCATCGGGCCAAAGCGCTTGTTGGTAAGATTTATTGAAAGACTTTATGAATCCAATACTTCCAGGATGAATCCTTTTCAATGACTCCCACTCAGTCTGTAAATCGGCGAGTAGCTGTATCTCACGTGTCCTCACTGTGTCACTGTCTTTGATTATAGATGGATAAGGCACGTAGCGCTTTTTTCTACCATCAAACTTTGCTAAGTCATCAATAATTTTTGGTAGCTGTATTTCATTTATTAGCATGGTCAACCTCTGCAGTGCTTGTGCCAACATGATTTGGATAGTGGTTAACTGTGATATCTGATAACCCAAGCTGTGCTGCGATCTGTTCAAACACGGATGCTACACGCTTAATATCTGCTTTACTACTTGATGAGAAGCGCCCCAATACTTCTTGACGAGCTTTTTCATGACCAATAACCGTGTTAATCAGCGATAAGGAAACGCCAAGCTTTTCAAGCTGCGTACGAACAAAGTGACGTGTCCAATAGGGATTGGCGTCAATGATGTGCTTGGTCATATGATAAGCATCGCCACGCTTAATGTCTTTAAGAGTAGGAGAGTTAGCAGTAGGAGCTCGCTCAGACAACAGCTTTAATAGTGCTTCATCATTACCTAAACGTATATTGTCAATGATAGCGCTGATATCATGATGACCTTGGTGCTTTGCCTGATAGTTGATTAAATACGCTCTATAGTCTGTTAGATGGCGTATAAGTGTGGGGCATAGCGGAATGAGACGATCACTTTTGACCTTCTTAACTGGCTTGTCATTGATGAGCAGCCAACCCATATCAAGATCGATATCGTACATCCTGCCAAGACCGTTGTTTGGTCGCACGCCGGTTAAAAGGCAAAAGACAAACCATACAAAAATACTGGTTCTATTAAAGAGCTCCTCATCGTTTGAACTTTGATCGGTCCAGTACTTCATCTCATTTACGATGTCGCAAACTGTCTCAATCTTCAGCGCAAACGCTGAGCCCACCGTATATTTATGCCAAGGGGTGATATAAGTTAAGTCAAAATCACTGTTGCTATTAAATATACCCAGTGCTGATTTATAGTGAGCCATAAGTGCTTCGCTGGTGTGGCTACTATAGTACATCGCAGGAGCATGGGGCGCAGGCGTACGACAGATGATATCAGCGATATGCGCATGGCAATCTGGCGTATAGCGAGAGAGCACGACATGTAGTGCAGTCTCTATACGATTGACGGACAGGTAAGGCAATCCAAGGCTGCTACGTAAGGCGGCAAGATAAGCCGTAAAATCTTCTTTTAATGGCAACTCGCAAGCAAGTAAATCATCTATAAGCCACAATGGCAGTGGAACTTTGATGGTATCAAAAATATTTTCATAATCCTTTTCGGGCAATGTTTGGCTTGTGGACCTTTTAGTAATACCTAAGCTGTGTTTAATGTAATATTTTTTACCATTAAGGTTAAAGATGTCACGATGACCGATATAGCCGGGTATTAGTAAGGACTTAACTGGCAGCCCGGTAATCATAGATAACAGTAAAATACCCGCACAGGTTTTATCAGTCTCTGATTCTGGTAAGGTGCTTGCGTCTTGGTTGAGCGCAGAAAATAACGCTTGATAGCCGGCAAGGGCGAGTAAGCGCGTGTTAGAGTTAAGCGCGAGATTGCGCTGAGATATATAGTTTTGCTGTAGCGATAAATCTATAGTTTGGAGCGGTATAGAGTTTTTGATTAACGGGTTTGGATATTCGCCATAGCTGACATAGGGTGCCTCATAGTGGTCAATACGCTCTTCAAAGCTGGTGGTTAACCCTTCATGGCTTTCAGTATTAGCTTCTAAAAATGCAAAATCTATGGCGATAGCGCTGTGTTCTATATCATCATGTGTGTTACCCCATGCATCATTACTAGGCGTAGTATTCCAGTTGTGACTCGTTGCAGTAGAGTCTAAGGGTAATTTCGATGTGTTGTCTGCTAAGTTGATAGCTATAATTTTAATATGTTTAGGCGGCTTCTTATACTTGGGTCTAGGCTTGCGTAACGCATGCGCATTTTTATAGGCGGTCGTTATTTTTTCTATTTGGCTCAGTTTATCTTTTGCTACTTTCTTTTCTTCGGCATGAGTAGCTTGCTTATCATTTAACAATTCATATGCACTTTTTTGCTGCTCTAATAGATCAGTGAAAATGGTACATATGCTTTCCACACGCATGCTCATTTGAGGTAAATCAGGTAGTTCATGCCAAATCCATATTCGTCTAGGAGATCCTGAAAACTGCGCCTGTTTAAATTGCATCAGTATATTTTTGGTGTGTTGTTTTGTACTATGCTGCATCAGCATCACACTGGTGTGCATTGCTATGGCTAGCCAAATTAACCGTTTCTGTAGGTAGTCATGCTGATGTTCATTGATAGAATGTTGCATGAGAATGAGCAATTGCATGATGAGTGGTTTTTTTGCTAGTTCTGATTTACTAATAGTCAAAGAAAGCCGAGGGACTGGCCTTCTTTGTAATACCTGTAATGTTAATCTTAGTAGGTTTTGAGGATTATCATCTGGCTGTCTATAGCTATTGTGTACTGCTAAAGTGATCTCAGATATGGCAGTCGATACTGTTTTTGGATATATAAAATTTTGGTCATTCTCAGTATTCTCAGTCATAAAACACCCTCAGAAGGTCGCTTGTAATAAGTTTGCTCACTTATATTTATAAGCCGACAAAATGTAGCAATAGTAAAAATATTTTTACCAAATAATTTTTTATTCATCTCTCGATCCAAGATTTTGTTTAGCTGCGTGTAAATGAGCTTGATATCTATCTTCTTGTTATGTTGAGCAATGAGCTTGGTAAGCTCGTAAAAACTGATGTCAAAATCAAACTGATTCTTTGGTATATATTTCACGTCTACTTCTTTTCTTAATACATCAAAATCAATATAAGGGCTTTTTGCTATATGCAATAGCTCAAAGTTATTGAGCAAGAACCACTTTTCCTCCTCTTTCACAAAGCAGGTAAGTTTTGAGCAAGCATTACTTTGCTCAAGTTCGATAGCCTAGCTATTCAGAAGTGGTCTGATATGGCAGGTATAAATATCAAACAGACTAATGATTTCTGAATATACAAGCACATTGATTGTTTGTAGTTTAGCGATCGATAGTGATTTCATATCTTTCCCACTAAGATATCGAGTTGATGACTTGGTCGTTATATCCTGTGTATTGACCTCCACTAATAATTTACGAGTATTAGCAAACAATTAAAAGCCAATTTGTGAGGTTTTGAGGCAAAAACTTAAATTAAGCGACAGCATATGACGTGCTATTTAGTTTTATGTTTATAGATATAGGATCTACGCCCAAATTTGAAAAGTTAGTTAACTAGAAGTATTTCAATCCACACACCCGTGATGGGTGCGAAACGATCAGGCGTACTACACGCTTATTGATCGTGTTTCAATCCACACACCCGTGATGGGTGCGAAAATTAATTGCAGCTAAGCGACTGCCTATATCCCCTTTTCAATCCACACACCCGTGATGGGTGCGAACTTATTCAAGCCAAAGCCATAACCGCTTGCTTTGTCGTTTCAATCCACACACCCGTGATGGGTGCGAACTGTTGAAATAGAATCACCCATGTTAAATATATGGTTTCAATCCACGCGCCCGTGATGGACGCGAAAGATAATAGCGGCTGCATCCAACACGCAGTAAAGTTTCAATCCACGCGCCCGTGATGGACGCGAACAAGGCAGCAGGTGTCAATCTTGCCCAAAAATGGTTTCAATCCACGCGCCCGTGATGGACGCGAAACAAACGGTATGTGATATGTTCGCAGGTAGCGGTTTCAATCCACGCGCCCGTGATGGACGCGAAATTCACTATTAGGTGATAAAAACTCGGCTTGGTGGTTTCAATCCACGCGCCCGTGATGGACGCGAATTTACTACACACTAATGATAGAGTAATGATTATGTTTCAATCCACGCGCCCGTGATGGACGCGAATATTCAGGCTCATTTCTTGGCGCACAGGGCGTGGTTTCAATCCACGCGCCCGTGATGGACGCGAATATTACTAAAGGTGGTTTTGATAGCGTGTGATAGTTTCAATCCACGCGCCCGTGATGGACGCGAATAAAACCCAATCAACACCCTCACCGATTAACTGAGGTTTCAATCCACGCGCCCGTGATGGACGCGAATAACGGCTCGACATACCAATCGGGCGTCTGTTTTGTTTCAATCCACGCGCCCGTGATGGACGCGAAATAGTTTCGACTAACGAAGCATCAAACTGAATAGTTTCAATCCACGCGCCCGTGATGGACGCGAATTTCAGCAGAGGGCGAAATACCTATCCATGTATTGTTTCAATCCACGCGCCCGTGATGGACGCGAACAAGGCAGCAGGTGTCAATCTTGCCCAAAAATGGTTTCAATCCACGCGCCCGTGATGGACGCGAATGATTGCTCTGTAAATGAGCTTATGACGTTCTGCGTTTCAATCCACGCGCCCGTGATGGACGCGAAGCAGATAATGGGCCATAGACCAAGCGCAACTGATGTTTCAATCCACGCGCCCGTGATGGACGCGAAGTACTCCATAGATAAATAAAAAAGAGGTCAGTCGGTTTCAATCCACGCGCCCGTGATGGACGCGAAATAAGTGCTTCCAAAGCCATGCAGAGCCAAAAAGTTTCAATCCACGCACCCGTGAAGGTGCGAACTGTTTGTTTTGGTTTATTTTCTTTACTAAAAGTTTCAATCCACGCACCCGTGAAGGTGCGAACAGACTATTACCATTAGATAAAACCGCCTTACTAGGTTTCAATCCACGCACCCGTGAAGGTGCGAACAGTCATTATGCCCTTTCTGTACTTCCACTTTGTGTTTCAATCCACGCACCCGTGAAGGTGCGAACCGGTTATATCAATCACCCTAGCGACCCGGGCGGTGTTTCAATCCACGCACCCGTGAAGGTGCGAACCAGTCACGTATGTCTTTTAAGCGGTCGATGCTGTTTCAATCCACGCACCCGTGAAGGTGCGAACGCTCGCTCACTCTTATGCGGTCAATCTCTTTTGGGTTTCAATCCACGCACCCGTGAAGGTGCGAACCGCCGTTTGGCTTGTTCTCAGCGCGTTTCTGTGGGTTTCAATCCACGCACCCGTGAAGGTGCGAACATAGCACGCCAGCGCGGTTGCTGCTCAATCTCATGTTTCAATCCACGCACCCGTGAAGGTGCGAACTTGATATTTTCAGCGATGATTTTGACTTGACCGTTTCAATCCACGCACCCGTGAAGGTGCGAACATCATTGTATTTTATTGATGAGTCGGCATTTTTAGTTTCAATCCACGCACCCGTGAAGGTGCGAACATCAGCGCTACTCTATGATGACGAGATTGACGAGTTTCAATCCACGCACCCGTGAAGGTGCGAACCACTCAATAACGAATTTTTGCTTACGGTCTTGATGTTTCAATCCACGCACCCGTGAAGGTGCGAACCCATGCTGGGCGCTGCTACTAGTGAAGGAAGGAGTTTCAATCCACGCACCCGTGAAGGTGCGAACCATAGGCGCTAGACATTGCTGCACCTTTATCTAGTTTCAATCCACGCACCCGTGAAGGTGCGAACGACATACTCAGGCTGCAAGCTATGCTATTTCAGCGTTTCAATCCACGCACCCGTGAAGGTGCGAACCACTCGCTCAAGCGTCGTCAAAAGAGATTGCAGTTTCAATCCACGCACCCGTGAAGGTGCGAACGCCTTTCTCGATACCCATGACGCTAGGCATTTGAGTTTCAATCCACGCACCCGTGAAGGTGCGAACTAGTAGCAAACTTGTATACACTTCATCATAAATGTTTCAATCCACGCACCCGTGAAGGTGCGAACTCAATTCGGCTGAAAGCGTCATGATTGATAAAGTTTCAATCCACGCACCCGTGAAGGTGCGAACCAGCGATTATACGTCAGATTGATGGTTTGTCAGGTTTCAATCCACGCACCCGTGAAGGTGCGAACGTCAGTGTAATGATTTTTTGAATACACGTTGTGTTTCAATCCACGCACCCGTGAAGGTGCGAACCTTTCGGTAGCTGCTTCTTTGCATCAATCCAAGTTTCAATCCACGCACCCGTGAAGGTGCGAACGTTGCCGCAGGTTACTTCGTAGTTTTGTTCTGGCGGTTTCAATCCACGCACCCGTGAAGGTGCGAACGATTAACAGTCAAACATAGTGAGGCAACCCATGTTTCAATCCACGCACCCGTGAAGGTGCGAACGCATCTTTTAGGTAACCTTTAAGCACTTCATCTGTTTCAATCCACGCACCCGTGAAGGTGCGAACAGCATATGCCCTAATGCCACATCTAATCGTGCTGTTTCAATCCACGCACCCGTGAAGGTGCGAACTATTAGCCGCTTGAAAATGATTATCGGCTTGTCTGTTTCAATCCACGCACCCGTGAAGGTGCGAACTTGTCTCCAATTCTTTTGCCAGCACCTATTTCTGTTTCAATCCACGCACCCGTGAAGGTGCGAACTTGGATCAAACATAGCAAGCCTCCAGCACAGCACGTTTCAATCCACGCACCCGTGAAGGTGCGAACTGGAAGAGTCAGAATACTTTAGTCATGGGCCTTACGTTTCAATCCACGCACCCGTGAAGGTGCGAACGCTTCCTATCCTGAAGGAGAAGTAGCTAGATATGTTTCAATCCACGCACCCGTGAAGGTGCGAACGGTATTAAATTAGAAGATACGCCCCTATTAGATGTTTCAATCCACGCACCCGTGAAGGTGCGAACCCACATTTAAAAAGTGGCGACCAAGGGGGTTTGATGTTTCAATCCACGCACCCGTGAAGGTGCGAACCAATCAGCAAAGAGACCATACGCAAGCGATTAGTTTCAATCCACGCACCCGTGAAGGTGCGAACTGCCTATGGTCTAAGTCACTAATAAGGTTAAGAAAAAACCTTGGAATTTGCGAACGTCTAAACCACAAGCGAATTTGGCAAGTAGTACACTCACTAAATTTTTATTATAAAAAAATAAAGGTAATAAAATCAGGTTGTTAAATAGCATTACGCCCCTTTTGCGAGTCTCTTAGAGATTTTATGTACGCTATAGGTTCGCATTGACCTTATTACGGTCAAATAATAGATTTTATGATAACAACCGCTAAAATAGCAGTACATCGTTTAAGTCTAGCACAGGTTTTGCTCCAATGTGTTCCACTTTATTCCGCCAGTTTTTACCAAGATAATAATAACGTAAACTATCTACATCATGATTAATAATGTCCTCAAGCTTAGCTTTAAGAGTAGCCCACTCCGCAGGATTGACCTCGATTTCAAATACCGAATATTGCACCCGCTGCCCAAAGTTTAGACAGTGCTTGGCTACGTGACGTAACCGTTTTGCAAAGTTTGCATCTTCTGAGCAGATGTCATAAGTCACCAATACCATCATAATATGAATCCTTTTTATTACGTTTATACTTACTGTTTTTATAATTATCGTTACTTCCACAAAAACGGAATATAAGCATCAATATCGCCCCTGATATGCCGCGCCATAATCGTGGCCTGCAAATGCGGTAGCAATCCAAACGGTACGGTTTCCTCAAACCAATCATGATAAATGGTCTGCTGCTTACGGTCATGCCATGCCTTAAAAAAGGTTTGCCGTGCCTCATCTTTAAGCCAGACCGCGCCGCTTGCCTCTGTTTTAAAATCTGACTTGCTCAGCTGCTTTTTATTGACCAGCGATAATACAAACCGATCAACAATAGGGCGGAACTCTTCGACTAGATCTAACGCTAGTGAAGGACGACCAGGGCGCAGCTGGTGAAACACACCGCAAGCAGGATCAAGTCCGACCGTTTCCAGCGCACTGCGACACTCATGGGTCATCAGTGTATAAGTAAAAGACAGCAGCGCGTTCATCGCATCAGTCGGCGGATTACGCGTCCGTTTGGCAAAATGAAAATCAGGATTACGAATAAAATGAGGAAACACACTGAAGTAAAGGCTTGCCATTTCCCCTTCGCGACCTAGTAAATCAGGTAAGTTTTCGGCCGCTAGAATTTTATGCAGTCCGCGTTCAAGTCGTACTTGTACCGACTCTAAACGATCAACTATATTTTCATCTAACCCAGATTTATAATCCCGCAGATAGCGGCGCACCACTTGACGCTGATTGTGTACTTTACCCAAAATAATACTATGACAAATCGGCTGCACCCGCGCCGCATCATCACTAATGCGATACTGCTCACGGCGCAGCAGCACATTACCACTGACCGCGCCCTCAATACGCGCTTGAAACTTGCCATAGCGATTGAGATGCGTAATGGTCATCGCGTTGTCGGTACAATGTGCCATAAGTGCTGGTGAAATTGAGACTTGCCCGAAACAAACAATAGCCTCCAGCTTATGAATAGGTACACGACCTTTGACTTCATGATCAATATTCATAACGACGTTTTCGCCTTGCTTATTCAGCCATGCGCCTTGGGTTTGCACAAATAGTGTGTTTTTTAGTGGGCGCATGAGTATCCTTATCTAGGCTAAAAAAGTAGTTAAATTAGCAGTAAATTAAATAGTGAAGCAATGCTAATCCTCTAAGCTCAGATTGATTTTTTTGTTCAACCAAGCTTGAGCATTTTTATTAAAAATCTTTGGGTGACAGATATCTTTAAGCGAGCAATTTCGGCATTTATTGGTGCTATAAGTGGGCTTTGGCGTCTGTCCGCTCTCTATAATATGACGGCACTCGTTAATCGCATTTAAGGTAATTTGCCGCAGCTCATCATCAAAATCTACCGCGTGACGGCGGCGCGTTTTGCCATAAAAAAGTGCGCCTTTGGAAACAATACAGTCGTGCATGTCCTCCAAGCACAATGCTTGCGCGCACAGTTGCACTTCATCGGCGCGGTGTGATTTGGGCTTACCGCGTTTATACTCAATAGGGAAGGGCACTTGGATGCCGTCGTCATCAGTATGATATTCAACCACATCCGCCACGCCCTCTAATCCCAGTGCGTCATGACCTAACCGCAAGGTACGCACGGTTTTAATATTACCGCGCGTATCATGCCCGCCAGAGTTGACCTTTTCGTGCATGACTTGCCCTTCAGCGGTAAACAAGTTCTCCTCCCACGCGCATTCCAGCTCAATTAGGGCAAACTGACGCGGGCAAAAGAGATAGTGTTGTAGGCGAGATAGGTAGAGGGTTTGCATAATGATTTTACTCTCTATTAAGTAATAGGTTTTAAGCAAACTTCACTATGTAAAGCTTGCTCAAATATCTAAAAATTAATGACAGCTTAAAACCCTTCAATAATCTCAGGCGTTAATCCTGCAAGCACCGATGTTAACGCTGCCTCATCAAACGCGCCTTTATCATCAAGCAGTTCTTTTAAACTACGATGTACTTTTGCAGAGGAGTATTGACCGGATTTGCTACTATGCTCCCACCAAACGACCTTTTTAACTTGCATGCTACCTTCAGGACGCGCTGATGACGCATCGCCTTCAAACAGCTTTGGTAAAATCTCTTTTAGCTTTTCAGCATCGGCATCACTGAATCCGGTACGCTCTGCCAATTGTGGGGTGATAGCACCATAAGTCACATAGATACCTTCGTCAACGCGGTGCTTCATGCCCATAGTGTCGCTACCTTTTTTGGTGCCATCGCCTTCACCGCTGACGCTCTTGGTAATTTGGGTACTGGTAATATCGACAGGCTGTAAGCTAAACGCAGATTGAATGGTGACAGGACCGCGAATAGGAATAGATACGCCATCGGCATTTTTAGCATCGGCTTTAAAGGCAAATACTTGACCAAAAGCGCGCACATCAAACCATTTATCACAGGCTTTTTTTGCGGTTTCATCACGTTTGGCTTCGATATTTTCTTTTTTATCGGCTTCAAACGCGCCTTTACCTAAGCCAACTATTTCATCATAAGCACGGTTTTTTAGGCTGGTCATGCCGTCGGTTTTTTTCTCATCAGATTGGATAAATATCGCCTCGCCAGACTCTTGCAAACGGTCACGAATTTTACGTTTTAGGCAAACGTCAGTGATTTCACCATTGCCTTCAAAGTCCGTGCGGGGACGGTTGCCGTTTAAAGGGTCGCCATTGGGGTTGGCGTTGGTTACGCCCATGATGATGGCAAAGTCGATTTTATTATTGATAGGGTTTTGAGTAGAGGCGGTCATACGGTTTCCTTTTATTAGGTTTTAAATACAGATATTTAAAAGTTTAGATTAAGCCGTTGCATCAGTGTTTTCTAAATATTTTTCGTCTTGACGATTCTTTTTTGCTTGCTGCTTATCCAGTTTTATTTGCATTTTTTGGCTGTGATAACCCAGTAAAAACTCACCTGACAAGGCGGCATCATTGGTAAAGTCTTCAACATTAAATAAGCTCATGATTTGGTCAATCAAGTCTTGTTTATTAGCCAGATAACCGCCACGATTGGACTTTAAGCGGTTCTCATAAGGCTTGAGTGCCAGCTCGATATTGCGCCATGTGGTAAAGGGGCGATTGGCAAATTGCTGCATGTAACGCTGCGCGGTGGTATTGCGTTTTTCGCCTGCTATAAATAACGCTAGGCTCTCGATATCTTCAGCAACGGCCAATAGGCGACCATATAAATAATCACGGCTGGTATAATCGGTTTGTAATGCCACGGTATAGCTCCTTTTTTTAGATTCTGATTGACGCAAATAATAGCCACGGTATAAGGCACAGGCGACGCCAATAGCTTGCTCCCATTCCCATTTCTCTAATGCCAGCGGATTGCAAGCGCGTTTGATGGACAAATCGACCAATTGCCAAGGAAACTGCCTTGCCGCTCCCTCAACGATACAAGGCAGTACTTGCGAGACGACCTGTTTTTTTAGCGCATCAGACAGACGCGCGCCATAAGCCACTTGGGCAATTTGCTTGGGCGTTGGTGCTTTGAGCGTTAATTTACGCTCACCACTGTCAGGATCGGCATAAGTGAAATACCACGCAAATTGCTGATGCCAAGATTCTAGCGCGTCAATATAATCGTTTGGCATACTCTCGTGATAATAAGTGACCGCCATGCGTCCAGGGGTCGCCGCCTCCAAAGTTATGATAGAAATCTGGTCATGCGCGGCAAGCTTTTGCCGGTAACCTTGCATGGTGTTGTTTAAATGGGTAGCAAATAAATGACCTAGATTGTTACTGTGCTTAAAGGGTAAAGGCGCTTTTTCATCTGTGACAGCGCTCTCTTGCTCGCTGTCTTCATCATCTTCACTGTCCATATTTTCAAATTCGTCAGCATCGGGCGCTTCAAAATGTATCTGCTCACTTTGTTCAGCGTTTTCGACCACATCAAAAACCGTGCTCTTATCCAAGGGTTCTGTTGGCTGTAGCGTGTTTGTGCCAGAGATTGCCCAAGCGACGACCGCTTGTCCTGCCTCCTCGCGCCCTTGACGTGTCAGTAACCAAGAGAGCGCGGCATGGGCTTTTTCGGTGACCACGGCACTGATATTCGCGCCTTGTAAGCCTTGCGCTTTGATAGAAGCTTTATTGTCCGTAAAGCGTCCTAAAAAGGTAAAGCTGTCCATATCATTGGCGGAGATGAGCTTGGCATTGGTCGCACTTCGCAAAATACGATTGGGATGTTTGCTGGCAAGCGGTCGGTTTTGACCGGTGATATAACAAAAGCCATCTGTGCTATCAAGGGTGGCATAAAACTGCTGCCATGACTCAAATAAGCTGTCATCTTTCCACGTTTCAGCTTGGCTTGATTTGGCTTGACTGCCCAATTCGCTATTGATGACTTGCCACGCAACAAACGCCGCGCCTTGGTCAAATACGCCCTTATTCTTATTCAATGAGGATAAAATACTGTCTGGATAGTCGCCAGCTTGCGCAGGATACGCCAGCTTTTCATTGTCATCTGGATCTGCAATCAACACTTTAGCGTTAAGTAAATCTTTGACCAGCGTACCTTTTTGGACATAATTTAGCACCGCTTGTGCCTTTGGATGGGTATAGTTTGACTCACACCAAGTAGAAAGCACTTCTTCGTATAGAGGATACAAATCAACTTTACTACCATCACTATAATTATGGAAATCTTTAGCCACATATTGCAATTTGTCTGATAACGGATGGGCGACTGCGCCCGAAGTGCGGTTAGCAGAATCGTTAGTCGCAGGAATGGCAAGGTATTTGGATTTGACTTTGCCGCTATCCTCTCGGCAGATTTCTGCTCTAACAAAGTCGCCTTTATTATTGATGGTGGCGATGATTTGTATGTTTTGATTGACGTGGTAATAAGGCATCAAAGCATGATCTTGCGCTTGAATCTCTTCATTTTGGCTAGCCAGCTCATACGTTTGATATAACCGCTGTAACCAACTCATAGCGTCGCCTCCGTTTGGCTGACTGACTCAATATTGTCATCAAGCGTAAAACTTTTGGCTGTCATTGCGCGCACAAAGCGATTGGGCATACCATTATTGCTATCGGCAGCTAAATCGTCCGTCGGCTTGGGAAACTCCACAACGCCATGCTCCATCACTGCCCGAAAAAATCGACTGTGTAGCTCGTCTACGCCAGTTTCATCAGGATAGGCAAAGCTATGAAACATCAGCCCATAACTTAGCTCCGGCGTATCATCATAAGCACCTTTACCATTACCAAATTCGCAAGGTTCAATATAGCCTTGGCACTCTCTAGCACCTAAAAATATATCTTGGCGACCGCCTTTATCCACCATACGCTGAGCGATGCTATAGTGCTTGCCATCAATACGATCAGCGGCAAGTTCTGGGCGGTGCATATTCCATTCAAAATGTGCTTGCACTTGATAAGCGACATCATGCAAGTAAGTGTAATAAGCCAAATCATTTTCATCTTTGTGAAACTTGATGGGCTTCATGCCTTTGGTTTGGGTGCGAATGGGATTTATCACCCGTACTTTATCGACATACCAGATGATGGAGGGTTTCCAATAAATGCTTTTGCAGACCCCTTTTAGCGCTTCATACGTTGGCAGATGATAGCTGGTTTTTTCACCGCCAATACGAGTGATGGGATCGGTAAATAGAGCATGTCGTCCGGTGAGTAGAAATTCGATTTTATTTTCTTTCATATCATGTCAGTTCCTTTTAATGAATAATGCAAGCCTCCAAAACGAAGCTTGCATTACTAGTATTTCTAATATGTTAGATTAGCATCTAACCAGTCGATTACCTTTTTTGAGCCAAAACCAGAATAAGGTTTTTTCAATGAAATTATCCAAATGTGGTCATTAGAATCTAATAAACTTTCAAATTGTGAGTACACTTGATTTGGTGCTAAGGAAGTTGAGACTGCGTAACTTGACTCTGAAAGCCTAGCCCATCCATTAAAAGTCTTTATTTTGTCAAGAATCTTATCATGCTCTTGACCAGGTGCATTTAAGTCGTAAGTGATCAGTAGGGCTGCCATAATCGTTTTCCTTTTGATAGTAAGCTAACAGAATCTTAGAGAATAAAAAACTTCGTAAAAGAAAATATGTATATATAGAAAATTACCTTCAAAACGATAATAGCGTATAATGGATCACTTCATCAAGCTATTTTTATTTAAAATCTTGATGTGGATTGAAACGTAAAGGAAAATATGAGTATATTTGCTCGGCAATGACTGTCTTACCACGGTCATTGCCATTTTCATATCAACTGCTACATCCCAAAATCCACAAAATTAAGCTTGCCTGTTCCTGCGATATCTATCCCCATATGCTCATCATAAAACTGCTCATTTAACGTCAAAATACCGGTGTCTCTGACCATAGCAATGGCCTTATCATCTTGTAGTTTTTGCAGCATCCAAGGGAACACATTGACACTATATTGCTGAGCTTTATGGACTAGTTTATAAAATTCACCATCGCTGACGAGTGTACCGTGCAAGTCATTAATCAGCTCAACACCTGCTTTATGATAAGGAACGATGATCGCTTGCGTTGGCGCATCAATCGCCTTAAATGCGCGTCCTGCATCCATAAAAGACTGCCAAAGTTTTGGATATTGACCGTTTTTGAGCCTATTTGGATTTTCATTATTGACGACAGGGTTCGTAGTGTTGTTACTTAACCAACCATATACGGTCTCAGCACCAGAGGACTTGCCACTTTGATTTTTAATCGGATAAGCCATCTCTTTTGTCGCATGTTCTGTGGTATAAAATACATTAAAAAACTCAGTCATGATGTCGGGGTCGAGTAGGTGCTTGCCCTCATTTTCAGGCAGTCTTAAACTGTGAAGAATATCAGACGTTTTATTTCTACCCAGCTCGATAGTTGGCAATTTGCTTAGGTTTTCTTTATCAGGACGGACGATGAATACTTGTCCCCTTAAAGAAGCTCCTGTCTCATTACCCATCTCGCCATGACGGTTACAGCGTCCAGCGGCTTGCGCGATACTGTCAAGACCTGCTAAAAATCGAATCACGGACTTAAACGAGACATCCACGCCAGCTTCTATCAATTGCGTTGAGATGACCAAGGTCGGCAGACCTTGGTCTAGCCGACTTCTAATCTTAGCCAATAGGTCTTTACGGTGGCGCGCGCATTGTCCCGTACTCAGATGGAACAGCTCATCTTCAGCTATAGAGGTCGATAGCGACTGATACAGCTGAGTTGCCCACGCTTTGGTATTTACAATCACTAATGTGCTGGCATACTCCTGAAAATTGTCTTCAATATAAGCCGTTAAACGGTTTAAGTCTTTAGGCGCTGATGTGTGGTCGTGAATGTCCACGCGCTTTAGAGTGTCAAATAAGGTGGCTAACTGTTCACGATCGCCGATAATCTCTGTTGAGGGATTAAGGCTGCCATTATGCGCGATGGGTAGATTATTTAGCACTGGTTGCGTCGCTGTACACAGTACCGCTGTTGAGCTGGCATGACGGGTCAAAAAGTTAATGGCATTACAAAACAGATAATAGCAGCTGATAGGTAGGGTTTGGATTTCATCAAAGATAAGTACCGCGCGGCTTAACTGATGTAAGCGCCTGACACCTTTAGTGCCGCCGCCAAAGCCGCTTTCTAAAAACTGTACCATGGTGGTAAATACAATTGGCGCATTCCAATTGTCCATAATCAGCTTACTTTGCCATGTCTGCACATCAGGCTCTAGGTTTGAGTGTTGCTCTAATACCCAGTCACCCACATAGCTGCCATCAGCTTGCTTTTCCTCTAAAACTTTGCGAACTTCAGCGGCGTTTTGCTCAATAATGCTGGTAAAGGGGATAATATAGATGATACGTTCAAGGTTGTGTTTTTTGGCATTTTGGAGCGCAAAGCGTAGGCTGGCAAGTGTTTTGCCGCCGCCCGTTGGCACGGTTAAAGTATAGATACCTTGCTCTTTTTGACCGCTAGCATAACAAGTATCCGCAATATGGGTGCGCTGCTCATTAATGGGGTTATGAGGACTGTTTTTTGCTTGAGTGGCAAAACCCTCGTATAGCGCTTCCACTTTATCTATGGCGATTTGCCAATTTAGACGCTGATAGTCTAATAAATGCGCTTGGTCTGGATGTTCAAAAGCGATGCTGTTACTGCGATCTGCATCAATCAGACAGCTAAACAGCAGCCGCGCATAGAAGCCAATATAAAAGTCTTTTTGCTTATCAGTTGACTCATCTTTCAAGATACTTTCAATCGCCTTACAAAATTCACCAAGCGCTTGATTATTAACTTTGGCATTTAGGTGAGCAAATAACTGATTATAGCGGGCATTGGTGAGAGACTCTTGATAATGAGATTTGCCCTCGTTTTTTTCCTTACGGTTTTTAAGGTATTCATTGCCTTCTTTATCAATGACATTGACCATGCCGCTATGATGGGAGGCGACACAAATGAATAAAATATCGGCAAGCAGTTGCCCTTGACCGATGGTTATTTTTTCTTGAGTAGTATTATCGATTCGGCTGGTTGATAAGCCTTTGAGTTGTTTATATAAATAAATTGCGCCAGCGGTAGAATGGTCTACCGAACCTTTTGTAGGTTTATTTTGTAGTTCTAAAGCGTCAAAATCATCGTCTACTGTTTTACAACCAGTTTTTAATCTGTCATGCGCAGCACACAGCTTAATATATTCCTGAAATTCTTGACTGTATTTGCCCAAATCATGTACCAGTCCAATCAACTCACCCGCTAATGGCAAACCAATCTTAGTTGCCAAGTTTTTGGCTATCTGTGCTGTGCCGGTTAAATGGTCATAAAGTGGCTGCTCGCAACCGTCGCTGGCACGAACATGCGCGATAAAAGTATTACCAGCAACTATCGAACAATTCTGCTCATTATCATTATTCATATTCAATTATTAATCCAAACAAATGTCTTTTAGACTCTACCTGAGTTTATCCTTTCTCGCAATAAGGATTTTTACAAAGACGACAACTAATGACGCATAAGAAAACCCCAAACAGCTCCTTGCCATTTGATGTAAAAATACACAGCCAGTTAATAGGTGACGAGTATCAGTTCATTAATAATCCTGATAGTCTACTCTTAAGCTCATTACGCATATCATCTATCAAATAGTCAGGTGTTTTATCCAGCTGCCGCTGTACTTAGACCCTCAAAGCGCGATGCTTATCAAAGCAGACATCCACTTCCAAAAAACGCGCCAATCCTGATCCACTTAGGATATGCATGTCACGAATCAATCGATTAGCGATAACATTGGCATCTTGGCTTAATTGACCGCGCATGCAGTTTATCGTAATCAATGATTTTCACTGTGACGTCTCCTTGCTAGTAGAGACTGGTGCAGTCTGACTGCGAATAACCAAAGCCTCAAAAGCGCTGCCATCTTGACGGGTCATATTCGGCACATAGCGACTGTAGGTATTAAACAGCATCTTAGTGGTAGAGTGTCCCATTTGACTGGCTATCCATTCAGGACTCTCACCTGCTGCTAACCATAGCGTCGCTGCCGTATGCCTTGTCTGATAAGCGTTGCGTGTCTTGAGTCCTAAAAGCCTAAGCGTGGGATGCCATACTTGTTTATTGATATTGTTATAATGAAGCGGCGAACCAGTATGGGCACAAAACACATACTCTGAGCGCTTATAAGTGATGGCTTGCTGATCTTTTAAAGCATCAAAAACCCAAGGTGACATTTGAATCGCTCGATAAGACTCTTGCGTCTTAGGGGGAACCATTTTGCCTTTAACCAGCGCCTGCTTGATCACTATTTCGCGACGATTAAAGTCAATATTCTCCCATGTTAATCCATCAATCTCACTCGTACGCATACCAGTAAAAAAGCGCACCAAGTAATAATTACGATAGTCTTCCCTAACGCCATTGATGAATTTCCAGACTTCCTCCAGTGTAAATGGCTGAATATCAGTTTTAGGCTCTTTGAGCGACTTAATGTCATCATAAGGGTTATCAAACTTGTAGCGTTTAGCGTCTTCTTTTAGTATCATACCTAAAGGTACCATTATCGAATTGATGCGTGCTGCTGACAGATGTTTGTTAGCTTTTCCGTACGTTACTTTGGCGAGCGATGAACGGAAGGCTAATACATCTGTCTTTTTTATTAGATGAATGGGTCTAGTCCCAAACTCAGGCAATAAATACATATCAATGATCTCCTGTATTTTACGTTTGTAGGTATCGCGCCACTCAATTTCTTTTTCAGAAAACCAGAGTGTGGCAAACTGCTCAAAAGGATGATAGTTAATCACCTTCCTACTTTGTTAGCTGAAAGAAGGCTAAAAGTAGCGGATGCCGTACGAGCGACAGGAGTGAGTAAAACGACATTACATAAGATTTATAATGACCAATCGTCAAGAATTGATTTCGATACTATAGACAAGCTTTGCGAGTATTTAGAAGTAGGAGTAGGAGATCTTTTTGAATATGTAACAGAGGTTGAGCCAGAGGATATAAAAAAATAGACGTTAATCTAAAATTCAGAGTAGAGGTCAAAAAGAGGGTTTTTAGTTTAGATATTTTTGAAGGCTGGTCACCATTTGGTCACCGTCGCTTTTTTGAGCAATTTTATAGAGCTTAAATACTTGTGATTATAGAGCGATACCAATAAGGATTTTCCCCTACAGCCCATATTTTACAGGCAAAAAAAAGCCCCAGTCGTTAAACTGGGGCTTTCTAAATTTGGTAGGCATAAGCAGACTCGAACTGCTGACCTCTACCATGTCAAGGTAGCGCTCTAACCAACTGAGCTATACGCCTATTTAGGTTGAGTATTCTATCAAGTTCCTACTATTTTGCAAGCCTTTTTTATAATAAAACTGCCTTATTATTGTGATCTTGCGATTTAGCTTTGTATCGACACTCAAATAAGGATTTTTATGTAGTTTTAATTGCTATAATAGAATGATGATTTAGTTTTTATTGTCAATAACGATGAGTCGCTTGGTACTGGGCAATCTAGTAACACTATTGCAGATAATAGAAAACAACGCTGATGATAATCGAATAGTATTCAATAAAGTTAAGTTAACAGTGAAAGGGTTAGGAGCACCGTATGGGTTTATTGGTCGATGGGTACTGGCAGGATAAATGGTATGATACAGCATCTAGCGGTGGACGCTTTGAGCGAGAAGATGCAGGCTTTAGAAATTGGGTAACGTTAGATGGTAGTATTGGTCCATCGGGTCAAGGTGGCTTTCAAGCCGAAGCCAACCGTTATCATTTATATGTCTCTTTGGCATGTCCATGGGCAAATCGCACCACGATTTACCGCAGACTCAAAGGTATAGAAGATATTATTTCGATGTCTGTGGTTCATCCTTTTATGGGCGATAAAGGTTGGACGTTTGCAGAGGGTGTAGGTGTTGTCGCTGACCCTATTATCAATGCAAGTTATTTATATGAAGTTTATCTCGCGGCAAAGCCAAATTATACGGGACGGGTGACAGTACCGGTATTATGGGATAAAAAGACCAATACCATCGTCAGCAATGAATCCGCTGAGATTATTCGTATGTTTAACTCAGCTTTTGATGGCGTTGGGGCAGTAGCTGGCGATTTTTTACCATCCGATGCAATAGTAGACATTGATGAGATAAATACGTTTGTTTATGATGCTATCAATAATGGCGTCTATAAAGCTGGTTTTGCGAGCACGCAAGCTGCTTATACAGAAGCGGTCGTTGCGCTATTCGCTGCGCTAGATACGTTAGAGGTGGATTTGGCAGACCAACGTTACTTAATAGGTAATACAATAACTGAGGCGGATTGGCGCTTATTCACGACCTTAGTGCGTTTTGATGCCGTTTATGTTGGACATTTTAAATGTAATATTCGCCGCATCGTTGATTATCCCAATCTTTGGGGCTATCTGCGTGATTTGTATCAAGTATCGGGTATTAAAGACACCGTGAATATGGAACATATCAAAGCACATTATTACACCAGCCACGCAACGATTAATCCAACTGGAGTGATACCGGCTGGTCCTATTATTGACTTTGATAAGCCGCATGGGCGGGCACATTTATCGAGTGCTATTTTATAAAATGCTGTTTGAGTTTTTGTGATAAAGAAATAAAAAACCGTACCCGCTGCTATAAAGTCGTGGGTACGGTTTTTTTAGTCTAGTCGGTCCTAAATAAAAGAAATACAAATATAATAAGGTACTACTGGGGTTAATTTTTCTTGCTTGCTGTGCCTACGCAGACAGAGGCTGTGAATAATTAGACCCAGTAGTTCTGTACCCTTTTAAAAGTGGATTAACTATATATAAAAATATGCTGAAATTAAGCGTTATTCAGCTGTCTTGCCGCTTCTAATGCAAAATAGGTCAAGATACCATCGGCACCTGCACGGCGGAAGCCAATGAGTGATTCTAAAATCACCGCATCCGTGAGCCAGCCGTTTTGAATCGCTGCCATATGCATGGCATATTCACCAGAGACTTGGTATGCAAACGTTGGTACACCAAAGGTGTTTTTGACTTCACGGATTAAATCCAAATATGGCTGACCCGGTTTAATCATCACCATATCCGCGCCTTCATTAATGTCCATGGCAACTTCGTGTAGCGCTTCAGCACGATTACCAAAGTCCATCTGATACTGCTTCTTATGCCCACCTTTTAAATTGCCCGCACTACCGACCGCATCACGGAATGGACCGTAATAAGCAGAAGCGTATTTTGCTGAATACGCCATGATAGCGGTATTCACAAAACCTTCAGCTTCAAAAGCATCACGCATGGCTTTGATACGACCATCCATCATATCGCTAGGAGAGATGATGTCGGCACCGGCGCGGGCATGAACCAATGCCTGCTTGACCAACACCTCAACCGTTGCATCGTTTACGACATAGCCTGATTCATCCAGCAAGCCATCTTGACCGTGTGAAGTATAAGGGTCCAATGCCACATCGGTCATGACGACCATCTCTGGCACAGCATCTTTGACCGCTTTTACCGCACGTGCAGTGAGAGCGTTTTCATCATAAGCAGAGCTACCCTCAGGGGTTTTTAGTGAGTTATCAATTACTGGGAAGATATCGATGGTCGTGACGCCTTCACTTAACAAGTCCTTGGCGTGCTTAATGAGCAGGTCTATCGACAAGCGCTCAACCCCCGGCATACTAGCGATTTGTTGACGCTCATTAGTACCTTCTAATACAAAAACGGGCGCGATAAAGTGCTTGGGATGCAGCTCAACTTCACGGATCATCGCCCGTATATTGTCGTTATAACGCAAACGACGTAGGCGAGTTTCAGGGAATTGGCGATTAAAAGTATAAGTCATATTGTTTCCTTATCTGAATGGCAATCACGGTTATTTTTTTAATTACTGAGATTTTTAATGAGGTTTCTACTAAGGTTTTTAAAAAATTACGTCACACAATGTCGATACTATACCCAATACCAGCTATGAAAAGCAAAAGCACTATCAAAAGCAAAAAGCCCTACCGACTTACTATAATGAGTCGGTAGGGCTGATTGTAGTTATCGACTATCAACGCGATAAAAGTACGTCACGCGTTTAGGGCTTTATAAAGATTTACGGCTCAATAATCTGCGTGACTGGTACTTGCTCGACACTGTTCTCTTTAAGCATAGTCTCTTCGGTGATTACACCGATAGCAGCATCAGTCTTGCCATCATTATTGATATCGACCACAGCAGTTGGCTTAAAGGTTGATTTTTCTATTGGCTCTGCTTGTTTAATTGCCAGTGCTTCTTGTGCCGAGACCACACGCGCAGAGCTTGCCGCATCGATAGCATCAGTAGCTTTTGCCTTGTTACTATTGGCAGCTGCATTGACTACTTGTACCAGATTTCTATGTTGCGGTACAGGAATCACGGTAGGTACATCTAGATTGGCACCACCACCCAATACTTGATAAAGCTCGATTTGGCTGATGATTTTCTGCAGCTCTAAATCCAAAATGCCTTGCTGTGTTGAAAATAACGAACGCTGCGCATCAAGAACGTCTAAATAGTTTGAGATACCTGCTTTAAATCGCGCATCAGCAATCTGATACGTTTGCTCAAAGTTGTCTTGCAAACGATACTGCGCCTCTAACTGCTCGCCCAAAGTTGCACGGGTAGCTAAGACATCCGACACTTCACGGAAAGCGGTTTGAATTGAGCGCTCATAGCCTGCAAGGGTCTGCTTACGCTCGATTTGTGCCACATCATAATTGGCATCTAAACGACCAGCATCAAAGATAGGAACACTAATACTTGGACCGAATGACCAGCCGACAGAACCACTTTTAAACAAGTCATTTAAACTGCCGCTGCTTAAACCAACATTACTGGCTAAGCTGATAGAAGGGTAGTAAGACGCACGCGCCACTTCGATATTCGCACCAGCTGCTTTTAGATTATATTCTGCTTGCAACACATCAGGACGATAGCGTAGCAGCTCACTTGGCAAGCCAGCACTAAATACTTGCTGGCTTGTGATGTTACTGACCGCAGGCGTTGGAATCAGATTAGTTGGAATCGGTCCACCCACCAAAAACTGCAATGCATTACGTGATTTTAAAATACTGCTTTGGGCACGTAACACCGCCAATTTAGCACTTTCAAGTGAGGCACTAGATTGTAAAGAGGGCAGTTTAGGATCAATACCGGCTTCAAAGCGTTTATCAGCGATAAATAGCGATTTCTCACGGCTCTCGACTGTCGCCTCTGCCAATTGCAGCTGCGCCAAGCTATAGCTCAAATTGGCATAGCTTTGAGCAATGTTACTAATCAGACTGATCTGGGTCGCGTCTTTCGCCGCTGTCGTTGATAAAAAGTTCTGCAACGCTTGATCTTTTAAGCTGGCAATTTTACCCCAAAAGTCGAGCTCATAATTGGCAAGACCAAGGTTCACGCTATAAGCACCGCTAGAGTTTCTATCACGGTTATTTTGTGCTGAGCGAGTATAGCCACCACTGCCATCAATGCGAGGTAGATCATTAATATCAGTAATTTGATATTGTGCACGGGCTTTTTCAATCGCTAAACGAGCACTTTCAAAGTCTTTATTGTTTTGAAGACCTAGAGCAATCAGACCCTTTAACCGCTCGTCGCTGTAAAAGTTCTGCCAGCGTTGACTAGCAAGACTGGCTTGCTCAGCGCTACTAACGGTCTCTTTATCAAACGCACCATAGGTTTGTTCGATAGGAATATTTGGCACCGCAAGCACAGGACGCGTATCGGCCTTTGGAATGGTATTACAAGCCGCCATGCTGAATGCCAAAGCCGTTAAGCCAAGCAAACGGCCACTGCTTTTGCGTAAGCGTGATAGCGTTGGTTGGGCGTTGGTAGCAGAAAATGCCACCGTCGCTGAGTTAAAGGTCGTTATTTTTTGAACACTCATTGTGTATTATCTCCAAGGCTTACAGGCTGATAATTCTCAGAAGGCATCGGCTCTATTGGCTCAGGTGCGCTGCCATTGCTATCATTATCTCTATCGTTTGGCTTGTTGTTCTCATATTTGTGCGGGAACATACTACGTACCCAGATATAGAACATGGGAATAAAGAAGATACCTAGTAATGTTGCAGTGACAACACCACCGACCACACTGGTACCAATGGCATTTTGACTACCAGAACCAGCACCTGTGGCGATGAATAATGGCACAACACCGAGACCAAAGGCAAGCGAGGTCATAATAATAGGGCGCAAACGCTGACGCGCGGCGGTCATGACAGCTTCTTTTAAGGTATAGCCTTCCTGTTGATGGTCCCTCGCAAACTCGATAATCAAGATAGCGTTTTTGGCGGATAGCCCAACTACCGTGAGTAGACCGACTTGTAAGTAAACATCATTGGATAAACCACGGATCCAAGTAAATAGAACCGCCCCTAATACCCCAAGCGGGATCACTAACAGTACTGAGAATGGAATTGACCAGCTTTCATACAAGGCAGCAAGACATAAGAATACCACTAAGATTGAGATAGCATATAGCATCGGCGCTTGAGCACCTGACTTTTGCTCTTCTAATGATAAACCTGTCCATTCGTAACTGATGCCGTCTGGCAGCTGTTCAACCATCGCTTCCATGGCATCCATTGCCTCACCAGTACTAAGACCAGGGGCTGCGCTACCTTGGATATTCATTGACGCCAAACTGTTATAGCGCGTGAGACCCGGTGAACCGGTTTCCCATTTACTACTAGAGAAAGCATCAAATGAGATCATCTCGTTGCTGTCATTACGGACATACCATTTACCGATATCATCAGGATTGGTACGGCTACTAGGCTCACCTTGCACAAACACGCGCTTAACACGACCACGGTCAACGAAGTCGTTGATATAACTCGAACCCCATGCGGTTGAAATCACACTATTGATATTTGCCATGGACAAACCATAAGCGGCGGCTTGTTCTTGGTTGATATCAATTTTAAGCTGCGGCGCATCTTCTTGTCCGTTTGGACGTACACCAGCTACTTTATCGTTTTGCGCGGCCATGCCAAGGAGCATATTGCGCGCCTCTAACAAACCTTCGTGCCCGACGCTACCTGAATCTTGGAGCATCAAGTCAAAGCCACTAGAATTACCAAGCCCACTAATCGCTGGGGGGATGATATTAAAAACAGTTGCTTCGTTGATTTGGGTAAAGAAATAACCTTGTGCACGATCAGAAACTGCTCGCGCAGTATTTTCTTCACCCTTACGATCTGCCCAGTCATTCAATTTAACGAAGGCAATACCAACGTTTTGTCCTTGTCCAACAAAACTAAAGCCCGCAATAGTAAACGCTGACGCCACATTATCTGGCTCTTGACCACTATAGTAAGCGCTGACTTTATCGAGTACCGCTTGCGTCTCATTTAGTGTCGAACCAGCAGGCAGCTGTACGGCGGTAAACATGATGCCCTGATCTTCTTCTGGTAAAAACGAGCCAGGAATACGCAAGAACACCACTGCCATAATACCGATAATGGCAGCATAGACAATCAGATATAACCATTTAAAACGGAAACTTTTACCGACAAATTTTTCATAAGATTGACTTGTTTTAGTAAAAGAGCGGTTAAACCAACCAAAGAAGCCTTTTTGATTTTCGCTATTGCCTTTTTCATGACTTTTACTACGTTTCAGTAACGTCACACAAAGGGCAGGGGTAAAGATAAGTGCAACCAGTGCCGACAGTACCATACTGGTAATCAAGGTAATGGCGAACTGACGATAAATGACACCCGTTGAGCCACCGAAGAATGCCATCGGAACGAATACCGCTGATAAGATAAGCGCGATACCGACAACAATTTTACTAATCTCACCCATTGATTGTATCGTAGCGTCTTTAATAGAAATATGGGGGTCTTCTTCCAGTAACCGCTCGACGTTTTCTACCACGACAATCGCATCATCGACCAATAGACCGATGGACAGTACCATAGCAAACATGGTTAAGACGTTAATACTAAACCCTGCAATATACAGTACTGCAAACGTACCTAGTAGTACCACAGGTACGGCAAGAGTTGGAATAATAGTCGCGCGCCAGTTCTGTAAGAAAAGGAACATGACGATAAATACTAATACGATCGCTTCGATTAAGGTCTTGACCACTTGTTCGATAGACAAACGTACAAATGGGGTCGTGTCGTAAGGAATAACTGATTTTAGACCGATAGGGAAGTTTGCTTCTAGTTCAGCAACTCGATTACCGACCAATTCGCGCGTTTCAAGCGCGTTCGCACCACTTGCGAGTGATACGGCAAGACCTGCGGCTTGTTGGCCATTAAATAACGCAATAGTACTATAATCTTCACTACCAATTTCAACCTTTGCAACATCGCCTAAGCGTACTTGAGCCCCTGATGTATCGGTTTTTAGTAGAATATTCTTAAACTCGTCAGGTGTTTTTAGATAGCTCTGTACAGTGACGGTTGCATTAATAACTTGCTCATCGACGTCAGCAGGCGCTTGACCTAATTGACCGGCTGATACTTGCGCGTTTTGCGCTCGTACCGCATTGACGATATCAGATGGCACCAAACTATAGCCACGTAAGCGTTCAGGATCTAGCCAGATACGCATAGCGTAAGAGGCACCAAACGCTTGAACTTGTCCAACGCCTTCAACACGGCTGAGCTGATCCACGACATTAGAGTTGATGTAATCGCCGATATCAGCAGGATCCATACTACCGTCTTCAGAGACAAAGCCAAACACGGCTAAGAACCCTTCAGAGGCTTTATTAACGTTGACGCCTTGACGCTGTACTTGCTCAGGCAGTGAGCTCATCGCAGCCTGTAATTTGTTCTGTACCTGAACCTGTGCGGTATCAGAATCTGTACCGTTCTCAAAGAACAGCTGTACAGAGGCACTGCCGTTTGATGAACTTGATGACTTCATATACATCAAGCCATCGAGGCCTTTCATGCGCTGCTCAATAATCTGTACCACTGAGTTTTCAACGGTTTCAGCGTTCGCACCAGGGTAGCTGGCACTGACTGTGACGGTTGGTGGCGCAATCGCCGGATACTGCTCAATCGGCAAGTTGATAACCGATATTATCCCGATAAGCATGACTAAAATAGCCATCACCCATGCAAAAATAGGGCGATCAATAAAAAAACGTGACATAGTAAATCCCTAAGTCTTCCTAGCTTTGAATGGAATTATTTGGCAGCTGATTGTGCAGCTTGCTGCGGTGTTTTGGCAGCAGCCTCTTTTGCAGCAGGCGCAGGGTTTGGATTTTCTAATGGCTTCGCAATAACCTCTTGTTCAGGCTTCACTTTTGCGCCACCAATAATCACTACTTTATCGCCAGCTTGAAGACCGTCAGTGACTACCCATTGTCCTTGATAAGTACCATTAATCGTAACCGGACGAACTTGGATCTTGTTGTTTTCATCAACGATATAAACTTGCGTCTCGCTTTTGGTCGAGCGCATCACGGCGCTTTGAGGAACAAGTGCTGCATTGGTGATCACGCTTTGAGTCAAGCGGGCGCTGACATACATACCGGGTAATAGGATATTGCTGTTATTTGGGAAGACTGCACGTAATGTCACAGCCCCTGTTGATTCATCGACTTTCGCTTCTGACAATGCCAACTCGCCACGTACAGGATAGGTTGAACCATCTTCTAACACCAATTCAACTGAGTTCATACCAGTTTTTGCTTTGCCTGCAGAGATCTGCTGACGCAATTTAAGCAGTTCAGAAGATGATTGACTGATATCGACATAGATAGGATCTAGGCGTGAGATAGTTACTAAAGGAGTAGGTTGACCTGAGCTAACCAATGTACCGGCAGTGACGCTAGAGCGATCTGTACGACCTGAGATAGGCGCACGTACGATGGTACGATTGAGATCTAAAGTGCTCGCTTGCAAGCCAGCCTTCGCCGTTTGGATACCTGCTTTTGCGCTTTCAATACCGGCTTGGGATTGACCGATAGCAGCATTGGCGCTTTGGACAGCTGCTTGTGCAGTACGCACAGCGGTTTGTGCTTGATCGTATTGCTGCTTTGAGATGGCATCAATAGCCACCAAACCTTGCAGACGTTGCAAATCATTTTGTGCTTGTGATAATGACGCTTGACGGCTGGCCAAATCCGCTTTTGCATTGGCATTATTAGCCAATGCCGTCTGATAGTTGGCTTCTGCTTGGGCTATTGCCGCCTGACCACTGGTAATAGACGTCGCATAGTTATCCGTATTGATGCGATATAAAGGTTGACCTTTTTTGACGTTGCTGCCCTCACGGAACAACACTTCGTCGATAATGCCGTTTACCTGTGGGCGGACGTCAGCGGTTTGATAAGCCGCTGTACGTCCAGCAAAAGTCTGTACTTGTGGTACGGTATCAAAAGTAACAGTCTGAACGTTGACGACGGAGGGCGGCATTTGTTGCTGTGCCGCCGCCGCGTCGCCAGCGGCATCCTCTTTTTTGTCACAGCCAACCAGTACAGCTCCAGATAGTACAGTTGCTATTACAAGCGCAAGATAAGAGTGCTTCATCAATGTCCTCGGCAATATAAATATCATATAATAAATAGTGACAGTATAAAAAGTTTATGGATACATCTTAACGTAGAAAATATAAAAAACTAATAGGCATTTATCGTTATCACAGTACATCGAATGATCAATAACCGGATAAGTAAATTTAATAAGAGATTATAAACTATAGGGTATACCCCACAGTCAAGGCGAAAAAAACCGTTTCTGGCGGCTATCATTGCCGTTTATGATAATAAAAGATTAGAACCTATTGAAAACACAAGCATTACGCTAAAAATGAAGGGCAAAATTTACATTGTCTAGTCAGTGATAACATTGTTAAATTTTGTTTATTTAAAAAATATAGAAGTGCATTATTAATAAAGGGAGACACATAAGAAGCAATATTTAGTCTGTTCAGAAAAACAGTGCTATAGCAATAATTAAGTAAAAATTTAGCAATAAAAACATTTAACTGCTTATATCAATATAAGCAGTATTGATTTGATCTTATCAATGTAGTAGCAATATAAATAATAACTAAGCGTTGTTATTTGATAATTATAATAAGCGAGCGCTGGCAAGTTCAGTCAACTGGTATAGGCCCTGACGATAGCGATTATCCGGCAAACTGCTGAGTGCTTGTTGGGCAAGCTTGGTTTCTTCTAAAGCCCGCTGTTTACAATAATCTAGTGAGCCTGAATGGCGTACTAAGGCGATTAACTGTTCTGCATTGGGTGTTTTGCCCGTTTGGACGGCGATACGCAGCTGCTCATAGCCTTCTTTGTTGCTGTCTTTGAGTAGTTCGAGTGCTTTAATAGTAGGTAGAGTAGGTTTGCCTTCAGCTAGATCGTCGCCGAGATTTTTACCCATCAGCGCACTATCACCACTGTAATCAAGCACGTCATCGACAATTTGAAAAGCATTGCCAAAGTGCTGGCCAAAATCAGCCAATGCTTGCAAATGCTGCATTTGACCTTGCAAAATCGCAGCGCCTTGAGTTGCCATCATAAATAATCGTGAAGTCTTACCATCGATGATACTGAGGTAATCTTGCTCAGTTGCTTCAGGATTATGCTGATGCTGCAGTTGTAATACTTCACCTTCAGCAATATCACAAGTACCGTCTGAAAACACTTGCAATAGTGGCAAGCTTTGAAAGCCCACTAACAAATTAAAAGCGCGAGCAATTAGATAGTCACCGACCAAGACAGCTGTCGCATTATCCCAAGTGGCGTTTGCAGTAGGCTTACCACGGCGCTGTCCTGACTCATCTATCACATCATCATGTACCAAGGTTGCCGTATGCAGCATCTCAGTAATCGCTGCCAAATGCATGGCTTGCTTCGATGGCTCATCATTAAGCATTCGCGCGCATAACAAGGTAATTAATGGGCGCATACGTTTGCCGCCTGCATTAATCACGTGCTGTGAGACATTCATCACTAGCTTAACTTTGGAATTAAGGCTGCCAAATACTTGTTGGTCCATAATATCGAAATCATCAGCCACAATACTCTGGATATCAGCATAGGTTGGTGTAGACGATAGATTGACTAATGGCGCGGTAGACGATTGCGCAGCGGTTTTAGATAAAGGAGTACAAGTCATAATAGATAATCATACCAATAAAAATAAAGAATATTTTAATAGCGATACTTTTAATAGTGATACTTAGCAAAGCCAGCGTTTTATGCATGATAGCATAGCTGTCTAGTGATATTGTTGATTTAAGTATAGCAAAATGCGATACGGCGCTTGAGGTTCAGGCGAATATTACAGCGTTTATTATGGTGAAAATCAGCAAATCACTGGTAAGTAGCTATTAGCAGCTAAGTGATCTAAACAACGATGACTAATGAATAGATACTTATTACATGTCTATCTACAAAAAACTGTAAGTATCTGATTAGATAAGCTATAATAGCCGCTGTTGGATTTTAACCACTATCTCTGCGTGTTATTAGGCGGTCTGTATTAATAGCGATATACATTGCGCTGATTAATCAATGACATTGTGTCTGATACGAGTATAGATTTTTGGTATCACCACCATACAAAAACAAGAGGTGCGGCTTGCTTTTATCAGCAAAAAGCCGTAAAATCTTGCCTTTAATTTTTCCCTGTCGTGTTCGTCGTCGAAGTGTTGGTATGATATCAGCCACGGCACACGGGTTAAACGGAGTCATACAATGTACGCAGTAATCAAAACTGGTGGTAAACAGCACCGTGTAGTCGTTAATGAATTGCTTAAAGTTGAATTACTTAAAGCAGAAACAGGCGAAACAATCAAATTTGAAGATGTGTTGATGATTGTTGATGGTGAAACTGTCAAGATCGGTCAGCCTATCGTTGAAGGCGCTAGTGTTGAAGTTGAAGTTGTTGAGCATGGTCGCGGCGAAAAAATCCGTATCGTCAAGCACAACCGTCGTAAGCATTATCACAAAGAGCAAGGTCACCGCCAATGGTATACCTTGTTAAAAATCAAAGCGATTAATGCTTAATTAACGATTGTCAGTTTATTGATGATTAATAACGCACTAAAAGCTTAAGAGTTGTCGCATTAGCGATAAGTCACATTAACAAGGAGATTTTCTCATGGCACATAAAAAAGCTGCCGGTTCAAGCCGTAACGGTCGTGATTCAAACCCAAAAATGCTAGGCGTAAAAATCTTTGGCGGTCAAGCCATCGTCGCTGGTAACATCATCGTTCGTCAACGTGGTACAGAATTCCATGCCGGCGAAGGTGTTGGCATGGGTCGTGACCATACTTTATTTGCACTAAATGACGGTGTGGTAAAGTTTGCGACCAAAGGTAAATTTAACCGTCGTTATGTGATGGTTGAAAGCGCCTAGTTGCCCATCTAGATTATTTTATCTTTTAGATAAAATAATTTGATGACTAAAAAAGCCCTTATTACCGTTTGGTAGTAGGGGTTTTTTATGCTTATAAGCTTATGTTAACCACTGATTAAAACGGTTAAAACTACAATAAAAGCTATTTATTACTTTGTAACTGTTGTATTTACAAGCCTGTATACCAGCAGTAGTAATGATTGCAAATCATGACTAGGCGCGTAATAAAAAAACTGGCACACTGTCCTCATTGTTTTATCACACCGGTTTTGTACTCGTATGATAAACATTTACCGAAAACAAAAATTTGATAAAACGTTTTATTTTTATGCTATTTTGCATTTTTAGAGAGGATTTATAATGACTTTACTGACTAATCAATCAACTAAACAGACGACAACGCTAAAACAAAAGATGATGGGCGGAGCATTGGCAGGCGTCTTAATGACTACGCTTGGCATCGCCGCGCCTATGATGGCGATAACGCAATCGGCGACAGCAGCGCCAGCTGACAATATAACGGCAGCTAAGCGCTTAAATAAGCTTTTGACCAATACTAAGAGCATGACGGCCAACTTTAGCCAGACGACTAAGGGCGCTAATAGCGGTACGTTCAGTGGTACGATGAGCGTACAACGTCCAAATAATTTCCGCTGGGAAACCAAATCTCCATCAGAGCAGCTGATTGTGGCAAATGGTAGCTCGATGTGGGTTTATGATAAGGACTTGGAGCAAGCTACTAAACAAAACGTAGACAGCCAAGTGGGTAATACGCCAGCGCTATTACTCTCAGGTGATCCAAGTAAAATCGATAAAAACTTTAAAATCACCCAGCCGTATGCCAATAAAAACTACTATGTGCTGTATCCAAAGTCAGATAGTGCTAGCTTTAAAAGCTTATCAATGAGCTTTAGCGGTGGCAAGCCTGTGATGATGGTGTTAAATGATAGCTTAGGACAGACTACTTCTATTAAATTTAGCGGTATCAAAATGAACCCAAGCATTAGTAGCAATCAGTTTAAGTTTACGCCGCCAAAAGGTGTTGATATTATCAATCAGTAGAAGTGATCAGCATTTTATTCATTAAACTAGCTGATTAGAATAATAAAAAAGGACATACCTAATAGGCGTGTCCTTTTTTATTGAGCAAGAGTATTTTATCGGATTTATTTAAGAGGATGCTCTGATACTGTCTATCTCTGGCATGGGCGGTAGCTCATCTAAATGGCTCAGTCCAAAAGCATCTAAGAATTGAGACGTAGTATGCAGTAATGCCGGACGACCCAAAGTATCTTTGTAACCATTTTCTTCAATCCAGCCTTTATCAAACAATTGACGCAATATGTTGCTCGATAGCGTCACGCCGCGCACATGTTCTATATCGCTACGTGTCACCGGTTGCTTGTAAGCAATCACGCTCAAAGTCTCTAGCAAGGCTTGGCTGAGACGTTCTTGACGCTGGGGAAAGACACTCTGTATTAATGCACTATGGCTATCAGCGATTTGTAAGCGATAACCACTGGCAGTATGATGCAAACTTAATACGCCAAGATTTAAGCGTTGCTTTAGCAGTTCTAGTGCCTGCTCTAACTTATTAGTCGTTAAGAATAAGTGTTTTTTTAAGTGATTAGTAGTTAATGGTGCTTCTGAAGCATGAAGTAAAACTTCAATCTGTTTACTTATGTCTTCAATAGATAGGAGGTGGTCTTTAGGGTCGTCTATATCTGCCATTTCAATATAATCTTCTTCAGTTTAATGATTTTAGACTTACTATAAAGCCAGTTAGGATTATGCTAACCATTCTAACGTCAATTTTCCGAGTAAATCGCTATGAGTCGGCAGGCTGATATCAGCGTTATTTGCTATGTTAACACGACCGTCCGTACTATTAGCAACCACACCAATCAGTTGGCGCTTGATTAATTCAAGCACCGCGACAAAGCTGACAACCACACCTATTTTTCCTTGTGTTTTATCTAATAGTTCATAAAAAGAGCGCGCGCCGTCCATACTCAGTTGGCGACTGATACTAGCGATACGATCAGCAAGTGGCACAGCATCGACCTTGATGCTATGCATCTGATAGTCGGGTTGCAGCTGCATCTTAAACAAGCTATCAATCAATAGAGTAGGTGAATAGCTTGGCAGCTCAGCATTCATAATGTCTTGGCTTGGCATACTGACCATCGCCAGAAACACATCGCGCTCTAGTCGGATTAAATTGTCTAAACGTTGACTGGCAGCTTTGACTTGGGCATATTCTTCAAGACGCTCAATCAGCTCAGCTTTTGGATCGCGCTCATCACTAGGTGTTTCTGGTTTAGGAAGTAACAACTCAGTCTTGATCGCAATCAAGGTTGATGCCATTAGTAGATAGTCACCGGCCAACTCAAAATGATTGGTGTCCAATTCACTGATATAAGCCAAATACTGCTCTGTAATCGGTAATATCGGCATTCGTGTCAAATCGACGTTGTTTTTCTTAACCAAATACAATAAGAAATCCAATGGCCCTGCAAACTGCTCAAGCCAAATAGCAAACGCTTGTGGCGGCACATACAGATCTTCTGGCAAATGCTGTACAGGCGTCTGATAGATACGCAGAGACATATCATGAATCTCTGCGCTAGACTCAATTAATCGCTTACTTTGCATGATAGCAATCTATGGTCATCATAAATAATAATTTATTTAAGTTTGGCAAGTGGACGGATACCAATAGCGCGGCGGGTCTTATCCAGTTGCTTACGACTATGACGGCGGGCTTTTTCTGCACCCATCTGTAGGATTTCTTCTAGCTCTTTTGGATTTGCCATCAGTTCCTCATAACGTGCACGGAATGGGGCAACTTCATCATTGATTTTATCAAACAACGCTTGTTTGGCATCGCCCCAGCCAATACCAGCGGCAAACTGCGCACGCATATCGGCAATCTCAGTAGGCGTTGCAAAGGCTTTATAAATCTCGAAAATAGCAGAGTCATCAGGGTCTTTTGGCTCAGCAGGCAACTGCGAGTTGGTGACGATCTTCATGATGGCTTTATGCATCTGCTTTTCAGCGCTAACTTGTGGATTTAGCTCACCAAATAGCGGAATGGTATTGCCATAGCTTTTGCTCATTTTGCGCCCATCAAGCCCCGTTAATAGGGGCATCTCATCATCGACGACGGCTGAAGGTAGCGTAAATAGCGGCTTATATTTATGATTAAAAGTACCTGCAATATCACGCGCCATCTCAATATGCTGAATTTGATCGCGACCAACAGGTACATGAGTGGCATTAAACATCAAGATATCAGCAGCCATCAATACCGGATAGCCAAAAAGACCCATAGTAATGCCTTGATCGGGATCGACATCGGTTTTTTCATTATTGATATCGACAGATGCCTTATAAGCATGGGCACGGTTCATCAACCCTTTAGCGCACGAGCAATTGAGTATCCACGCCAACTCTGGTATCTCTGGCACATCCGACTGTCGATAAAAAGTCACGCGCTCAGGATCAAGGCCACAAGCCAGCCATGTAGCTGCAATCGCTTTGGTTGACTCATGAATGAGTGCAGGATCATGACATTTAATAATGCCATGATAATCTGCTAAAAAAAAGAATGCTTCATCATCGCTATTATGAATAGATTGAATCGCTGGGCGAATGGCACCGACATAGTTGCCTAAGTGTGGAATGCCTGAAGTGGTAATGCCAGTAAGAATGCGTTTGGCTGCTGCTGAGCTATTAATAGTAGGTTGGCCGTCAGAAATCTGATTATTACTCATGGGAAATCCGTTATTTATTGATCAAATTATTATAAATTCATGATTATTTATCTGCTGATAATAGCAAAAAATATTAGCTGTAAATTATAGCAAATTTTGCCAGTGATTTTCGTCGGAATAAAAACTTACTTATAGATATCTCTACGACCTTCGGGACCATTTTTAAAACGGCGATGGAACCACATCCACTGAGTGGGATCAATACGAATCAAGCCCTCTAGTACTTCATTAACGCGAGTCGCGTCAGCCACTTCGTTATCACTTGGATAGTTCTCTAGCTCTGGCGTAATCGTCAGATGATAATGGGGGCGTTTGCCACGTGGTAAATTATCTGGCGTCTGTCGATAAGTATGCAGCGCCATTACGGCTGGTGGATGCACTTTATTGCCTAAGGTTGCCAATCGCCGCGTTGCCGTCAGAGTTGCTGCTGGTACGCCAAAGAATGGCGCCATGACCCCTTGTTTTAGACCATAATCTTGATCCGGTGAATACCAAATCACACGACCCTTTTTAAGAGAGCTAACAAGGCTACGCATATCACGGTTGGAGATTTGTTTACTCAGAATACTTGTGCGCCCATTATAAATAAACCAATCAAGCAATGCGTTATTTTGCGGACGATACATACCATCCATTGGGAAGAACTGGGTACAGAGCATCCCGCCGAGATCAAGCATCGTATAATGGGCACCCAATAAGATGACCGCGCGACCCTCATTTTGTGCATTAACAAGATGCTGTAACCCTGATATAGACACTGTACGGGTAAAAACATTCGGACGGAACCAAGCGCATAAGGTTTCAAATACGCCAATGCCCTGATTGACAAAGACTTGCTTTGCCATGAGCTCACGTTCCACTTCTGGCTTTTCTGGAAATGCCAGTTTGAGGTTAATTAAGGTATCACGGCGGCGTGAGCCTACGACAGTATAGATTAAAATACCAAGCTTATGCCCGAGCCAAAATTGCCACCGTAGCGGTAGATAAATTAGCGGCAAAAAAATAGCAAATAATAACCAAATACCCCAATATTTAGGCATTAAAAACTGCCATTCAAAAGGTTTCTTTTCTGCTTGATCGGTCTGCTTATGCGTTTGGGTAATCGTCGGTGTGCCAACAGGTAGAGCCGGAGACTTAGCAGGTGGCTGTATACTTGGTGGCGGCATGCTGCTCTTTGAGGCAGATTTGCTAGGATCGTATTGTTCAGGCGCTTTCATAAGACTGTTACTAGTAATGAAAAGTTATGATTATGATGGGGTAGTAAGCGAGACTTTGCAAGGTGATTTATCCTTTGTTAAGACAGATTTATAGGCAAGATAGTTATATATGAAAATCGTTTTTTATAAAAGCATCAGGCATAAAAAAACCTTATAAGCTGCGGACAGCTTATAAGGTTTTGCAAATCTATTCTTATATTTAATGCTGCAGCTGTTGCTCTGAGATAAAGACAACAGTTGCAGAAATATAAGAGATAGCTTTGATTAACGTTTCGAGAATTGTGGACGTTTACGTGCTTTACGTAGGCCCAATTTCTTACGTTCAACTTGACGTGAATCACGAGTAACAAAGCCAGCTGCTTTTAGAGCAGGTTTGTTGGCTTCGTCAAGCTCAATCAATGCACGCGTAATGCCGTGACGGATTGCGCCAGCTTGACCACTAATACCGCCGCCTTTTACAGTGATGTAAAGGTCATAAGCAGTAGGGGTGTCAAGTAATTCTAAAGGCTGACGAACAACCATGCGCGACGTTTCGCGACTGAAATACTCATCAAGTGGTTTGCCGTTAACGACGATGCTACCAGTACCTTTCGCTAAAAAGACACGAGCGGTAGAAGTTTTGCGGCGACCAGTTCCGTAATTGCGTTCCATAAGTGTATCCTTAGATGTCTAGTGCTTTAGGTTGCTGTGCTTCATGTGGATGTTCGGTACCCGCATAAAGTTTCAGCTTCTTGATCATCGCATAGCCAAGAGGACCTTTTGGAAGCATACCCTTAACCGCTTTGTGTAGAACATCTTCAGGCTTATGTGCAAGCAGTTTACTGAAGTTGGTTTCTTTAATACCACCTGGGTAGCCACTGTGACGATAGTACTTTTTATCTTGCGCTTTTTTACCCGTTACCGTGATTTTGTCAGCGTTGATGACAACAATAAAGTCACCAGTGTCAACGTGCGGCGTAAAAGATGGCTTATGCTTGCCACGTAAGCGAGTAGCAATTTGAGTGGCTAAGCGACCAAGGGTTTTGCCGTCAGCATCTACGACATACCAGTCATGGGTCACTTCAGCTGGTTTTGCACTAAGTGTTTTCATGATAAAACCTTAAAATTAGAATTCGTTGAGAGTTTAGCTGGGAACGGGGCTCTCAAAAAACAGACTGCACATTATAAGCAGTAGCGCCTACGCTTGCAAGCTGCATTGGGGTTTATTTTCGCCTTATATACATTAAACTGCAGCGTTGGCCAGTTTTTTAGCGGTTTTAAACATTTATAAACTTTATTAACAGAATTCATTAACCGGACAATTATGACGATAATAGACGATAAAGTCCAGCAACAACTTGTCCAACTTTGGTCTGTTTCAAACAATCAAAATACAATGTTTGTGATTCATCGTTTTTTTGCAGCGCTAGCGTGGTATTAAAAACCGTTGCCAGTTGGCTCAATTGCTCATCTAAATCTTTATCCGCTTCTAGGTAGATAAGCGTGTCTGTATTGATTAGATCTTGGGTAAACAAAGTGGTCAAAATAGATTGCCATAAATCCTTAGCATAAGGTGGATCTATAAACACGATATCAAAGGGACGCGGTACAAGCTGCTTTTGTTGTAGAATTTGTTCGGCTGTGCCGTGAATGATTTTATGGCTGTCACTATCAAGACGTAACATCTCGGCACTTTGGCGTAGCATTTGAGTTTGGGCGGCATTCATTTCGATAAAAATACAATGAGCAGCACCGCGCGATAAGGCTTCAAAACCTAAGACGCCGCTACCGGCGCAGCTATCGAGCACTTGAGCGTCATGAATATCAGAAATCAGCCAATTAAATAAGGTCTCACGTAGCCGGTCTGGGGTCGGACGTAATCCTTCTGTATCAATAAAACGTACGATACGGCGTTTAAACTGACCACCGATAATACGTACATCACCAGCTGCAGTAGATTTGGTTTTTTGGTTTTTGTTAGGCTTACGCGTGCTTGAAGATTTTTTCATAAAATTAGCTTAGTTATCTACTCTATACTGAATATGTTAGTCAGAAGTCGCTGTCGTTGTAGCGGTTTGAGCCTGTTCTTTTGCGGCTTTTAGTGCTTTGTCTTCTTTTTCACGTATCGCATCACGCATGGCTTTCTCAAATGCTTTTTGCCGTTTAATAACCTTTAGCTGATCAGCAGTGGGCGGCAAAATAGGATTGGTGTCGCGCTGTAATACCCAATAATCAAACAAGGCTCGTCCAATAGGCGCAGCAACGACACTACCACCACCGCCGTTTTCGACCAATACCGCTAGGGCGATTTGTGGATCCTCTACTGGCGCAAAGCCATTAAACCAAGCGTGATCCCAGTGGCGCTTATCCAGCGCGGATTTGTTATAGCTTTTACCTTGAGCAATGGATTTTACTTGCGCGGTGCCCGTTTTACCGGCGATACGATAGCGCGGTGTGTATATACCGCGACCAGTACCGGCTTTGACCGTTTGCTCCATAGCATCATGCATACGCAGCCAATCAGAGGGTTTACCATTATAATCAATCTTGCCATCCGGTTTGGTGATGACATCGACTGCTGCTGCACCGTCGCTACTTTTTAAGAGATGCGGGGTAATATGAAGACCTTTACTCGCTGTCATGGCCGTTGCATTGGCAATCTGTAGTGGCGTCGCTAGGAAATAGCCTTGACCAATACTGACAGAAATGGTCTCACCCGGCAACCAACCCTTATCGTACGTGTCTTTTTTCCATTTTGGTGAAGGCATAATTCCAGATTTTTCATTGGGCAAGTCAATGCCAGTTTCTTCGCCGAAGCCAAAACGTACCATCCAGTCATGTAAGCGCTGAATGCCCATCTCATACGCCAATTTATAATAATAAGTATCGACTGACATCACGATGGATTTTTTGAGATCGACGGTGCCATGACCACCTTTTTTCCAATCACGAAAGCGGTGGGAGTCACCTGGCAGGCTAAAATAACCTGGGTCGTAGATAGTGGTTTCCCAGTTACGTAGACCATAATGAATACCGCCTAGGGCTTCAAAGGGCTTGATGGTGGAACCCGGTGGATAAGTACCTTGTAGGGCACGGTTATAAAGCGGCTGATCCAAATCTTCACGCAGATCATCATAGTCTTTAAATGAGATGCCGGAGATGAAGGGGTTTGGGTCATAACTTGGATTACTGACAAAGGCTAGTACATCGCCGGTTTTGGGGTCTATTGCCACAATGGCACCGCGCCTGCCATCAAGCTGCTGCTGCGCCACAACCTGCAACCCATAATCTAAACTTAAGGTGATGTCGTTACCGGCGATTGGTGGCTTAGTGTCGAGTTGACGCAGCACATTGCCGTGCGCGTTGGTTTCTACTGACTGATAACCGGGTTGCCCAAGTAAAATATCTTCGTAATAATCTTCGATCCCAATCTTACCGATAAGGTCGGTACCGGCATAGCGATCTTTATTAATTCTCTTCGATTCTTTGTCGTTAATACGTCCGACATAGCCAATAACATGGGCAAAAAGTTCATCATACGGGTATGAGCGTGTGAGCTTACTTTGGATGCTAACACCGCGAAAAAAGGGTTTGCGTTCACTAAACTGCGCCAGCTGCGCCTCGGTTAAATCAATCTTGATGGTTACCGGATCATTTTTACTTTTACTCACACGCGCCAAAATATCGGTGATATTTTCATCCGTCAAATCAAAGATGGGCGCGAGTAATTGTAAGGTACGCTCAGGGTTTTCGACTTCATCAGGGCTGAGCATAGCGGTGAAAACCGGCTGATTGTCAGCGAGGATAACGCCATTGCGATCATAAATATAACCACGACTTGGTGGGGCAGAAATCAATTTGATGCGATTGTTGTCTGCTTGGGTCGTATATTTATCATGAGCAAAAACTTGCAGAAATCCATAACGTACTATTAGCCCGAGCAAGCCCACAAATATGATTAATCCAAGAATAAGAATGCGACTGGTAAAAATGCGATTGACCTGTTCGGTATCAGGAGTGAGCGGTTTGTTCATATAAAGTCAGTACCCAAACAGTCAGTGAGATAATAAATCAAAAAGTTATAAAAGGAGGTATTTATGAAGTAGCAGTCGACCATGTCAAACATCATGTAGACAAAGCGAGGTGAGCATAAAGGATAAGCTAAGGATTTTCAACAACATAGCGTGATATAAGAAGCATTTAATATCTGAAATATTATCATCATAGATCTACAAACATCTCGCAAACCACAACGGCAAATTATAACAGATCAAAAGCGATGACGCAGTAGACAGTCATTTATTTTATCGCTGTTATAAAAGGTGGCATCATTATGCATACGACTGTGGTTGGTGACTCATTTCACAACGGATCTAATCACCGAGTAAATTCGAAAGAAGTAGTTATTAAATCGGTTACTGGTCATACGCCAGTAGATTATTTTAAGGATTTTTTGTGCCACAGTAGCAGTGTAAAACGTGTCATCTCTAGTCACAACTTGCCTAGGGTCTACATGTGCTAATGGATGGCAAGTATGCTAAAATCAGGCGATTTATTTTGTAGTAGTTATTGGGGAGAGGGCTTCTTATTGCTAAGCATTGTTAATGTGCTCAGAATATTTGGTCAACATCGATCATCACGGCAAGGATACATAAAGTCATGGATGTAACTTCATTGTGGCAAACAATCGCTGAGCACCCTGAGTTTTTTGCCATGCTTACCATTCCGCCGGTGACAGCATTTGTGACATGGATTCATGTCTGGATGGCGCTCAAGATGTTGTTTTATCCGATTAAGTTTCGCGGTATACGCATCCCTAATTTCCCATTCTTTGGGCTGCCGGGTATTGGCTGGCAAGGTATTGTGCCAAGAAAAGCGGGTAAGATATCTGGCGTGATTGTTGATCAGACGCTATCTAAGCTTGGCTCGCTTGATGAGTTTTTTCAGGCTATGGAACCAGATCAGATGGCGCTGTTCATCACTGAGGCGGTTGATAAAAACCTTGAAAACTTGATTGATGAAATTATGCTTGATCATTCGCCAGCACTGTGGGGCAATCTGCCTTATGCGCTCAAGCGCCGTGTCTATGCCCAAGCGCACCAAGAGCTGCCAAGCATTATGCAATCTTTGGTGACTGACTTGACCTATCATGTCGAAGATTTGGTCGATATGCGCAAGATGATTGTCAATAAGATGGAGAGTGATCGTCGTTTGATGGTCAATATGTTCTTAAAAGTCGGACAAAAAGAAATCAATTTTATTTGGCATATTAGTGCTTTGATTGGGCTGATTTTTGGCATTATCCAAATGTTTATATTCTTGGTAGTGCCGCAACATTGGACAGTACCGTTTTTTGCGGCCATTTGGGGATTTTTGACCAATTGGATTGCGATTTGGATGGTATTTAATCCTGTAGAGCCGCATTTTATCCGTTATATAAAGTTTTTTGCGCTACAGAGCCGTTTTCCTTTTATTAAGCCACAATTACCGCATATCGCTCGATATCGACTCCAAGGCGGCTTTATGAAGCGCCAAGAAGAGGTATCTGAAGTATTTGCTGAGATTGTGGTCAAAGATTTGGTGACGCTTGAGAACATCATGAATGAGATGATGTATGGTGACCGCGCTATTGAGACGCGTGAATTGATGAAGTCGCATCTGTATAAAGTCTTAGAGTCACCAGTGATTAATACGACTTTACGATTAGGACTGGGTCGCCGCGAGTTTGGGCAATTAAAAAATACCATCATTGATAAATCTATCGTTGCAACGATGGTGCCACTAAGGGACCCTGAGCTCAATGAAAGTCGTGCCAGTAAGATATTTGGACTGTTTCGTGATCGCATCCGAGCGCTGACGCCTGATGAATTCCAAAACTTATTACGTCCTGCCTTTCGTGAAGATGAGATGACGCTAATTGTGCTTGGCGGCTTAACGGGATTTTTGGCAGGTTGGCTACATCTGGTATTGGTGTTTTTCCCAGCTATGCAGTGATAAGCAATGTTTTATGCTTTTTATACACATCGCATACAGAGTGGATACAGAAACGTGACAAGTTGACGCTAATGTACCATGCTGTAAGCGCCCTAAGCTGCAATGGCTTAGGGCGTTATTTAGATAATAATAATCGTTTAAACTACAAGCAGTAACAAGTATTGGATACTTTCGATTATCCTGCAATACCAATCCCTAAAATAAACAATGACCGTATTAAGGTAAACAAGGTTAGACCGTATGTTAATCACAGAATTGGGTTATTTTGCCGTGCTAGCCGCCTTTATGTTGGCGATTTTGCAGGTAGTATTACCAACGATAGGCGTTATGCGTGACCATGTTGCTTGGCAGCGTTTGGCACCGAGTTTGGCATGGGCGCAGTTTGCCGCCATGATTACCTCGTTTGGGGCATTGATGGCAGGCTTTTATTTTAATGACTTTAGCCTTGTCTATGTGTCGCAGCACTCGAATACCTTGCTGCCTTGGTATTATAAGTTATCAGCGACGTGGGGCGGACATGAAGGCTCGCTGCTACTATGGATGACTATCATGGCAACGTGGTGTGCCTTGGTCTCATACTTTAGTCGTGGTTTGCCATTGTCGATGCGGGCGCGTGTATTGGTGATATTGGCTGGCGTACAAATGATGATGCTGGCCATGCTCATCTTTACCTCGTCACCGTTTGACCGCACTTTGCCAAACTTGCCCGTGGATGGTGCTGATTTAAACCCTGTCTTACAGGATTTTGGTTTGATTATCCATCCACCGATGCTATATATGGGCTATGTGGGTATGGTCGTGCCATTTGCCTTTTGTATGGCAGCATTGTGGGAAGGTCGCTTAGATGCGGTGTGGACACGCTGGTCACGTCCATGGGCATTGGCTGCTTGGGGGTTCTTAACCATTGGTATTGCACTGGGTTCGTGGTGGGCTTATTACGAGCTTGGTTGGGGTGGCTGGTGGTTTTGGGATCCAGTAGAAAACGCTTCGCTATTGCCTTGGTTGGCAGGTTTAGCATTATTACATTCGCTTGCAGTCACTGAAAAACGCGGTGTCTTTAAAGCGTGGACGATTATGCTGGCCATTTTTGCTTTTGCCTTAAGCTTACTCGGGACATTCTTAGTCCGATCTGGGGTGATTACCTCTGTGCATTCATTTGCTGCGGATCCCACGCGTGGTTTAGTGATTTTAGCAATTCTTGGCATTATTGTTGGCGGTGGTCTCTTGATGTTCGCTGTACGTGGCTGGCGTCTCACGATTGAAAGTCAATATCAGCTGATTTCACGTGAGTCGTTTTTAGTCATTAACAACGTCATCATATTGATTGCGACCTTAGTCGTATTACTTGGTACGCTCTATCCTATCATTGCTGATGCCTTTAATTTAGGTCAGGTATCCGTAGGTCCTCCATATTTTAATGCGCTGTTTGTGCCATTGACTTGGCTATTAATGATAGCAATGGGCATGGGCTCCAATATCCGCTGGAAACAAGACAGTCGCCCGCTCTTAGGCGCTGGTATGGTCATTGCGGCAAGTAGCCTTGTTTTAGCTGCAGTCATTGCCTATTTTGTTAGCCCTTCTGCCATGCTCAATATTGGCGTGACGCTAGCGGTGAGCTTTTGGGTATTGTTCTGGATGGTGGTCGATTTTAAAGACAAAACCAAAAATGCCCCAAGCTTATTCAAGGGCTTAGCTAAGCTCCGTTTAAGCTACTGGGGTCAGCAGACCGCTCATATCGGCGTTATTATAGCGGTCATCGGTGTTGCGTTTACCAGTACCTTAAGCATCGAGCGCGATGTGGCACTAAGGATTGGTGAAACGGTTAATGTCCAAGGTTATGACTTTGCATTAACCGATTTAAGAGAGACGAGAGGCAGCAACTTTGACGCAACGCAAGCTGAGGTCACAGTCACTAAGAAGGGCAAGGCAGTAACGATACTTCATCCTGAAAAACGGACTTATATCATCAGTACGATGCCGACGACTGAGGCGGCAATTAATGCCAACCTCATGCGTGATTTGTATGTCGCACTTGGTGAGCCTATCGCTGAGGGTAGTAATCAATGGGCAGTACGTATTTATGTGAAGCCATTGATTCGCTGGATATGGCTCGGCGCTATTATTATGGCATTAGGTGGTCTATTGAGTATGCTTGATAGGCGCTATCGTCTCAAAACAACTAAGACGCCCGCTCAAATTACAGCAAGCAAGTCAGGTTTCGCGACCGTTACTGACTTAGATGGCAACAATGTGACAGATGCCACGGCAACAATAGGGGAGAAATAAGATGACTCAATCAGAGAAGTCTCCTCAAAAAGGTACTGATAAAAAAGGCAATCAAACGATGAAAAAAAGCCAAATCAGAATATGGTTTTTGATTCCGCTGATCATCTTTGCCGCTTTTATAGTCATGCTGTATTTTCGTTTAGGTCAGCCGACCGAAATCGTAACCAATACCGCTCTTGAGCGTCCAGTGCCCGCTTTTGAGCTGCCGTTATTGTCCGATACCAGCCGTATCATGACCAATGACAACCTGCCAGATCAGCCGTTTTTGATGAATATTTGGGGCTCTTGGTGCCCAACTTGTATCATTGAGCATCCTTTTTTAATGCAGTTAGAGGAACGTGGCGTCAATCTGGTGGGCGTCAATTATAAAGATGATATTGGCGACGCCCTCGGTTATTTAAACCGTGGCGGTGACCCTTTTTCGATGTCTATCCAAGACTTATCTGGTCAATTTGCCTTAGATTTGGGTTTGACCGGTGCACCTGAAACCTTTGTGGTCGATGGTGAAGGTATTATTCGTCAGCACATTGTCGGTGAGATTAATGAAAGTAATTGGCAGAGCCGTATCACGCCTTGTCTGATGGTGCTCAATGAGGCTGATAAAAGTAATGTCAGCCCTGATCCTGACCAAGTTAAGGAGGCGTGCAAATGATTATGATGCCATTAAAATCTATCACGAAAAATTTGGCAAGTTTGATCATTGCTTGTCTTTTTGGCGTGCTTAGTATCAATGTTTATGCCGCCATTGACGTCTACGACTTTGACTCAGTGCAGCAAGAAGCCCAGTACCGTGGTCTTATCGAAGAGCTGCGTTGCCCAAAATGTCAAAACCAAAACTTGGCAGGTTCTGATGCGCCAATTGCCCAAGATTTAAAGCAAAAAACCTATGACATGATTAAAGAAGGTCGTAGTGATGGTGAGATTCGCGCTTATATGCAAGAGCGTTACGGCGATTTTATTACTTATAAGCCGCCCGTACGTCCTTCAACGTGGATATTATGGTTCTTCCCGCCATTATTATTAATTGTATTAATTGCTGGCTGGTTTTGGCAAAGCAAACGCAGTCAGCGTATTGCGCGTGGTCAAAGTGGCATCTTGGTAGACAGCGCTGCTGCGTTATCAGCAGTAGAAGAAGCGGAACTTGATCGTCTGTTATCACGAGCTGATCGCAATAAAACAGATCATGACATCACAAGCATAGAGGACAAAAAATGACCCTATTTTCTACTTTTGGCTTATTTATTGCCCTAAGCTTACTGATTGCACTCGTACTGGCAGTGATCGTTATCACACCTTGGCTACGAGCTTCAAGGTTACGAGAAAATCCTGTTGACAATCAGCTACTAGACATCAATATCGGTGTATTTCGTGAGCGTTTGACAGAATTACAATCAGACAAAGACAACGGCACGATTGATGACGCCCATTATCAAAATCAAAAGATCGAGCTTGAGCGTCAGCTATTGGATGCACAGCGTGAAGTCACCCCAATGGTCGCGCCTGGTATTAAGAGTCGTTTGATTATCATGGTATGGGTGCCTGTGCTGGCAGCATTGGCTTATTTCTTAGTCGGTGATCGTACACCAGTCTTTGATTTGTGGGCAGCAGAAGACAAAGTTGCCCAAGTGGCGGATGACTTATTGACCGGTAAGATTGACCAGCCACCCGCTTGGGCGATTGAAGATGGTACTCAGTTGATCAGTGCCATGCAGACCAACGTATATCGTCATGCCGATGACCCTGATCGCTGGATGCGTTTATCAGAGCTGTTTTTGTCGTTAGAAGCTACTGACTCAGCGATTGAAGCTTTGTCTCGTGCTTATCGTCTATCGCCTGACAACGAAGAAATCGCCACCACTTATGCGCAGATTAGCTTTTTTGCTAATAAAGGTCAGCTTGATGCCAATAGCCGCCGTGTGCTGCAAGATGTTCTTGCCAAAAATCCGCAGCACGAAGGTGCGCAAATGCTGATGGCAATGGGCGAGGCGCGTGGTAATAATTTTGAACAAGCGCAAGGTTGGATTAAGCGGTTACGTAAGAGCATTGCTGCCAAACCAGGTGACCATACCCAAGCATTGAGCAGTCTTGATGAGCTAAGTGCCAATGTCACGGCACAAGAGCAGCAAGCATCTGAAGGGATTGAAGTCACCGTCTCTATTGATCGTTCATTGTTGCCACTAGTGAAAGCTGAAGATGTATTGTTTGTCGCGATACGTGATGTGAAAGGTGGCCCGCCATTTGCCGCCAAGCGTTTACCGATTAGCGTGATTAAGCAAGGCGAAGCAACTGTTAGTCTAAGTGATTTAGATGCGATGATGCCAGAGCGCACATTAAAATCTGCGCGTGATGAAAAAGTTCAACTCGCTGTCATTGCTCGCATCAGTCATAGTGGTACTGCCATTGCCGAGTCAGGTGATCTATCAGGTAATCCTGTGGTGATAAGCGTCGAGCAGAATCAAGTCAATGTGGCCATTAATCAGCAAGTTCCTTAACTCGCTGAGTCCAGAATATCATCCTACATTTAGTGCGCGCTATTGTCTCATCTATGGCGCGCAACCTTCTCTCATGAACAGATAAGTCATCATATGTTGCTGCATCAATACTAAAAATACTTGAGGTTTTGAAAGCCACAAGGTAAGGTAAGCTCTGCAAACCACCAATCCCTAAGTTTTATTAGTCCCAAAATCCTATTTATTAAGGAGAATCGTGTAATGATGCGTATTATTTTGCTAGGTCCACCAGGCGCCGGTAAAGGTACCCAAGCTCAGTTTATTTCTAAAGAATATGATATTCCGCAGATCTCAACGGGTGATATGCTGCGTGCAGCAATCAAAGAAGGCACTGAGCTTGGCAAACAAGCCAAAGACGTGATGAACGCTGGTGGTTTGGTTTCTGATGATCTGATCATTAACCTCGTGCAAGAACGCATCGCTAAGCCTGATTGTGTTAACGGCTGTATTTTAGATGGTTTCCCGCGTACCATTCCACAAGCGCAAGCGCTTGCAGATGCCAACGTGACGATTGATCATGTAATTGAAATCAGTGTACCTGATGATGAAATCGTCAAGCGATTATCAGGTCGTCGCCAACATGCTGGCTCTGGTCGTGTATATCATATTGATCACAATCCACCAAGGCAAGAAGGCATCGATGATGTGACTGGTGAAGCGCTTATCCAACGTGAAGACGATAAAGAGTCAACCATTCGTGACCGCTTAGCTACGTATCATGAGCAAACATCAGCCCTAGTTGGCTTTTATCAGAACAAAGCTAAAGAAGGCGGCGATGCACCTAAGTATGATAAGTTCGATGGTACCCAAGGTATTGATGACGTTAAGCAACAAATATTTTCTGCCCTAAAAGGCTAATATTTGTACTGACGCTAGAATATAGCGGATTAATCGAATAGTGTTATGAAAGACCCTGCCGCTAGTAATAGCAATCAGCAGGGTTTTTTAATGGGTCAAAAATAATGACCAATAGCAACATAAATTTAAATGATTAAAAATAAACTCTAAAAATTTCCATAAAAAAACCACTTACTCATAATAAGTAAATGGCTTTTTTATTAAAACGTCTTACTGATACAGCCAGTAGCGTTTAAATTAAAACTTAAGCGTTACCTTCAGCATCAACTTGTGCTTGCTGCTGACTTTGCGCAAAAGCTTGGTCAAAGTTAACTGGTGCGAGCAATAACTGCGGGAAGCTACCACGCGTTACGATGTCGCTGATGACTTCACGAGCATATGGGAACAAAACGTTCGGGCAATAAGCACCTAGAATTTGACCAATTTGATCTTCTGGGATGTCTTTTAATAAGAAGATACCTGCTTGATGAACTTCTGCGATAAACGCCGCTTCTTCAGCATTTTTCGCAGTGACACTAACGGTTAATACAACCTGATAATGGTCATCGTCCAGTTTTTCGGCATTGCTAGATAGATTAATATCAAGCTCAGGGTTCCACTCTTTGGTGAATACGCCAGCGCCTGGGACTTCAAGTGACATGTCTTTGACATAAATACGTTCTAGTGCTAATTGCGGTTGTGCTTGTTCTTCAGCCATGATAATTCCTCTAAAAGTTAATCAAATGATTGGGCAAACTGTTATTTTAGTAAAATAGCATTGTAATATAATTCGAGACAAAAGCTCGATATTTTTTATCAAAGCCCTTTATAGCTGTCCCTATCGTTACTTATATAAATAACTCGCATATAGACTAGTAAAATAAATAAAGACAGCCAGAATAGCAAGATAGCAAATTAACCCGCTAATAGCTCGTCAAGTTTGCCTTGTTGGTTCATTTGATTGAGCTCATCAAAACCACCGACAAAGGTCTCACCGACGAAGATTTGTGGCACGGTACGATAGTTATTGGTCTTTTGCATTAAAGCACGGCGATCATCGCTGCTCATATCGTGCATGCCAATCTCTTCATAATCAACGCCTTTTGATTTCAGCAGTTGCTTAGCGTTTGAGCAATATGGGCAGATAGGAGTAGTATAAACTTTAACAGATACAGTCATGATAAATCCTTATTTATAAATGTATAGAGCAATTGTTATCGGATAGAGGATAGTATTATAAAATTTGCCTATAGAGGCTGCAATCAAGTAAATCACAAGCCTATATTCTATTATGCTCACTATAAAGTGGGGATAGGCAGTATAAATTCAAGCCAAATAAATATAAAAGCGTCGTCAGTATCATAAATGCCACATAAAAAAAACACCCTATAAAGAGGTGTCTTTTTTATTCACTACCGATAGATAGTAAGTCATAGTTTAATAAAGTGCGCTATCAAACTACTTATGCAAGCTCGGTTTTGCTTTGACTTTAGTCTTCGGCTTAGTATCCTTTATGCCAACAAGTGGCATTCCAGCAGCTTGCCAGCCACCAACACCGCCTTCTAAGCGATAGACGTTTTCTTTACCAATCATCTGAATGGCAGCACCTGCTTGTACGCCCATATCGCAGATAATAATCACTGGCTGTTCAATCGCACGAATTTCCTCAATGCGGTCTTTTAGCTCAGTAAATGGGATATTGCGACTGCCTTGGATATAACCGGTGACAAACTTCTTTTTGGCACGGATATCGATAAGCTGCGCATTTTGCGAGTTCACCATCATACCAAGGGTATTGGGTGAAATCTTTTTACCGCTACGTTTGTTTTCAATAGCAAAAAATAGCACGGCTAGTACGGCTAATATACCAAATAAAAACGGGTGGTTGCCCACAAATTCCAGCGCACGATCCAAACCATACCTCCAAAAAAATAAGTGTTCTATTACGCTGAGAAGACAGCCTAATGGATTGAACAAGGCGCTATTATACCGATTAGCCTATCCATAGTAAACGTGTGATGGTCATCATCGTGATTAACAGTGGATAAGAATTAATAAGGCTCAATAGGGCTTGGTATCTGCCTCTTCTCTTAGCGTCACGAGGTTTTCAACGCGGCGCTGCAATACTTTGCCATCAGCAACTGCTTCCCATAACGCGCAGCCTTTACTATTATGAGTATGGCGACAGTCGCGGAACTGACAGTCACCAGATAATGGTGCAAGCTCAACAAAGCCAGAAATAATGTCATCAGGCGTCAAGTGCCAAATACCATACTCGCGAATACCAGGGGTATCGACGATGCCGCCTTGGGTCAAATCGGCTGGATTAAAGGGCAGTAAGCGACTGGTGGTGGTGGTATGTTGACCAAGTTTTGAATTATCAGAGATGATATTCACGCTTTGTGCTGATTCAGGTAGCAGCGCATTGATCAAGCTGCTTTTACCGACGCCAGATTGCCCTGCAAAAATAACCAGCTTTTTATCGATATAGCGTTTTAGCTCGTCAAGTCCTTCCTGGTCGTCGCTATCCGCGACGTTTTCAGGACAGTCAACTGAGGTCAAGACGCTCTCATAACCGAGCGCTGCATATTGAGCCAATAACTTATTGGTATCGACGCCTTTTTCTTGTTCAAGTAAATCGGCTTTATTGAGTACCAGTAAAGGCTTGACCCCAGCATGATGACAGACGACCAAATAACGATCAATGAGTGTCGGAGCAGCAGCAGGCAAGGGCGCAAATACAATCGCCAAAATATCGACATTGGCGGCGACAGGCTTGAGCTTATGATAACGGTCAGGGCGCGAAACTAGTGATGTACGCGGCTTGACTGATTCAATCCGACCAAAGCCTGTATTAGAGTCAGCATTCCAGCGCACTTGGTCGCCTGCTGCTAGCATCGGCAAATTGGTACGTACGTGGCAGCGCCAAATATCACCGAGTGCCAACTCTTGCCAAAACGGCTCAGGATCATCAGGTGCAACCTCAGGCTGCACAGGTATGAATGATGGTAAGCTGGTCACTTGCACTTCCAATTGCTTGCCATAATGCGCCATGACCACACCATCCATCAAACTGTCATCGATACTGTCTTGACTTAATAATTGCTGCTTATCGATGCGCCGAATCTGTTGTTTCGTTAGTTTGCGTTGTCGGATTAATGCCATGGGTTGGTGACCTATTATAAAATATTGCTCAGTGTAGCGTGAAAATTTGCTAACATACAGCCTAAAGCGCCTGCACTGGGCAGAGATTTTGTAATATTTTAGTATTCATAAATTCTAAGTGAAATTCACAGCTGCCTAAGTACAAACATTTTTTGCACTGAGATAGTTAGATAGGCGCATTATTTTATTCACATTGCTATTAAAGCATTGCTTGTAAGTTGTCTCAAACTTTATTGACCATAGGATATTTTATGACCACCGGCGACCATCCCAATAAAATTAAAATCAGAAACCAAGGCAAAAAAGGGCTGGTATGGATTGATTTAGAAATGACCGGACTTGATACTCTAAATGATGAGATTATCGAGATAGCGACTGTTGTCACCGATGAAGATTTGAATGTCCTTGCCGAAGGACCTGTCTTTGCGATTAAAGTATCAGACCAAAAGTTAAATGGTATGGATGACTGGAATACCAAGCAGCATGGGCAATCAGGGTTGGTTGACCGTGTACGCCGTAGTACGGTGACATTGGCTGAGGCGGAAGCTGAAACCATTAAATTTTTGAATAAATGGGTCGATAGTGGTAAGTCGCCAATGTGCGGCAATTCAATCTGCCAAGATCGCCGCTTTATGGCGCGTCAAATGCCTGAGCTTGAGCGGTTCTTTCATTATCGAAACCTTGATGTGTCTTCTATTAAAGAGCTTTGCTTCCGCTGGCGTCCTGATGTCCTCAAGAATTTTGAGAAAGGCGGCAGTCATTTAGCGTTAGATGATATTCGTGACTCAATTCGTGAGCTTAAGCACTATCGTCAGCATTTCTTTAAACTGATACCTTAAAGCAGATACCTTAAAATCGGCACCTTAGAAAAAAAGGTATCAAGAAAGCCTTCAGATGAATCAAGCGCTATGATTGGGCTAATTTGTTTGAAGGCTTTTTTGTATTAAATAATCCAAGTTATAATCTAGAGGTGTTATTTGAGTCATGATTAATAAGGCTGTTTTAGTTTTTAACGCAGCTCATCAGTACGTTTGATACTGTCAGGGCTTGCTTCATAAATGGCATTGAGCTCTGCTTCTTTCAGGTGTTTTTCAACGGCTGGATATAACTCACGCTCTTCAAAACGAATAAGGTCGTATAAAAGCGTGCTCAATGCTTGAACTTGCGCAGCGGTTACCTCTTTATTGATAAATTTATGTGAACGCTCAGTTTCATCCATTAGTTTATATAGCTGTCTATGTCGAACATCTAAAGTATCAAGTACTGAGGCAACCTCAGTATGAGAGGCACGGTAAGGCTCTAAAACATGAGCGATTAAGGTGTCCTCAATATTAAAGTGAGCTTGCATATCTTTAATATAAGTCATGAGATAATGCCAATGCTTGGCAATCTCAGCAGGCTCATCAGTACATTCTTTAGCATGGCGAGACAGGTTAAGTCCAAGGTGATGTTGGCGAGATAAAGGCTGTAATTGATTGGCACGTTTCATAATAAAAACCCGTAATGATTCAATAAATTATACTTTATTCATTATTTGTCACGGTACAGTATGCTCAATATCTACTCATTCTGTATTTGTCTGAGGCAGCCATATGAGCACAGGTGGGCATATGATCTTAGTATTGGTTAGCCGACTCCAAGTATTGTCCTCATGAATAGGGTCGACGATTGACCAGTATAAAAATTATTTTTAGCAACATTTAGCATAAGACTCTCTTCCATGAAAATTGACCACATCATGAGTATGTCATGTAAACGTGTAAAGATGGTCACCATTTAGTCACCGACTATTCAAATGGCGACTTTAAGAATAGTGGTTATTTATTATTGAAGATAGATAACGGAGGAGAGTAAGGAGCCAGTGAGCCATGGGAGGACAGAAGGTTTAAAAGGCGGGGATTACATATATAATAGAGATTTAGGTAAATAATAAACACAAAAAAACCTCAAATATAAATACTTGAGGTTGAAACTTTTGTATTAAAACTAAGTTTTAAATATGGCGCAGCGGACGGGACTCGAACCCGCGACCCCCGGCGTGACAGGCCGGTATTCTAACCAACTGAACTACCGCTGCTTAGGTCGTACTTAGTTTATTTAACCACTTAGCCTACTACTTAAGAGTAACGCTATACTAAATAGTGGTGGGTGATGACGGATTCGAACCGCCGACATTCTGCGTGTAAGGCAGACGCTCTACCAACTGAGCTAATCACCCTTCGAACAATTGCTAAGCAATTTATTCAACATCAGCTGAGCTCTAAGTTTGTCACTAAGCTCTGCTGCTGTGGGTGTGTATTATATAGATTTACACATGGCTGTCAAACACTATTTT
>NZ_JACDXZ010000010.1:0-94811 GCF_013608135.1 Psychrobacter sp. D2 | reverse complement strand
AAGCGAAGACCTTTGTCCATAGCGATTGGGTGGATAAGCTCTACGCCCATCTCAACGTTATCACCAGGCATAACCATTTCAGTACCGTCTTGTAATTGGATTGCGCCAGTTACGTCAGTGGTACGGAAGTAGAACTGTGGACGATAGCCGTTTAGGAATGGTGTGTGACGACCACCCTCTTCTTTGCTCAACACATATACTTCAGCGTCAAACTTGGTATGAGGAGTGATTGAACCTGGCTTAGCAAGTACTTGGCCACGTTGTACGTCTTCACGCTTAGTACCACGTAGTAGTACGCCACAGTTTTCGCCTGCACGACCTTCGTCAAGCAGTTTACGGAACATCTCTACACCCGTACAGGTGGTTTTTTGAGTGTCACGGATACCGACGATTTCGATTTCGTCGCCAACGCGTACGATACCAGATTCAACACGGCCAGTTACAACAGTACCACGACCTGAGATTGAGAATACGTCTTCGATTGGCATTAGGAATGCTTTGTCGATGTCACGCTCTGGCTCTGGGATGTAGGTGTCAAGAACGTTTAATAGTTCTACAACGGCTGGTTGACCATATTTTTCTTGTGAGCCTTTTAGGGCTTCAGTTGCAGAACCATGGATGATTGGGGTGTCATCACCTGGGAAGTCATAGTCGCTTAATAATTCACGAACTTCCATTTCTACGAGTTCAAGCAATTCTTCGTCATCAACAACGTCACATTTGTTCATGAATACAACGATGTACGGTACGCCAACCTGACGTGAAAGCAGGATATGCTCACGGGTTTGTGGCATAGGGCCGTCAGTTGCTGATACAACTAGGATTGCGCCATCCATCTGAGCCGCACCAGTGATCATGTTTTTAACATAATCGGCGTGACCTGGGCAATCAACGTGAGCGTAATGACGTGATGGGGTGTCATATTCTACGTGTGAGGTGTTGATGGTGATGCCACGTGCTTTTTCTTCTGGTGCTGAGTCAATAGACGCGTAGTCTTTGGCTTCGCCACCTGAAGTGATTGCAGCTACGGTTGCGATTGCAGCGGTAAGGGTGGTTTTACCGTGGTCAACGTGTCCGATGGTGCCGACGTTAACATGTGGTTTTAGACGTTCAAACTTGGCCTTTGCCATGGGTATTTCCTCTTTTTTTAGGGTCAACTGCTTAATTTATACAAAGTAATTAAGTGAATACTGACCACATTAAGATAACTGTTAAAAGGGTGCACATACTAATGTGCAGATATTATAAGAAAATCACGAGCAATAACAAGTCTTTTAACCAATTATTGCTCGATTATCTACTGACAATATAAAGATATGTCCTATATTGCCATTATCGATAGATTTTTGCTTATTCGTCATCATCTTTATTGTTGAATTTAGAGATGATAGCTTCTGCAACTGATTTTGGAATTTCAGCGTACTTTTGGAATTCCATAGAGTAAGTTGCACGGCCCTGTGACATTGAACGCATTTGTGTGGCATAGCCAAACATTTCCGCTAATGGTACTTCAGCACGAATCTGCTTAGTGCCACCAGGTAAGTCTTCCATACCTTGAACCATACCACGACGACGGTTAAGATCGCCCATGATATCGCCCATATAGTCTTCAGGTGTTTCAACTTCTACTTTCATCACTGGCTCAAGTAGCGTTGGGTTTGCAGCCATGAAGCCTTTACGGAATGCGATAGAACCAGCCATTTTAAATGATAACTCATCCGAGTCAACATCATGGTAAGAACCATCATACAAGGTCGCTTTTACGCCAACGATTGGGTAACCTGCAAGTACGCCGTTTTTCATGCGCTCTTGAATACCTTTATCAACCGCACCGTGGAATTCTTTTGGTACCGTACCACCAACAACTTCTTCTTTAAATTCATAAAGAACATCGCCAGCTGGATCCATAGGCTCAAGACGTAACCAAACGTGACCGAATTTACCACGACCACCAGTCTGACGTACGAATTTGCCTTCTTGCTCAACCGTGTTACGAATCGTTTCGCGATAAGCAACCTGAGGTGCGCCGATGTTAGCTTCAACACCAAACTCACGCTTCATACGGTCAACAAGAATCTCAAGATGCAGCTCACCCATACCACTGATGATAGTCTGACCAGATTCTTCGTCAGTATGTACACGGAACGATGGATCTTCTTTCGCCAAACGACCTAAAGCGATTGACATTTTTTCTTGGTCAGCTTTGGTTTTAGGTTCAACCGCTAGACTGATAACTGGATCTGGGAATTCCATACGCTCAAGCGTAATAACATTTTGCTCATCACACAACGTATCACCAGTGGTTACATCTTTCATGCCAACCAAGGCTGCGATATCACCAGTACGGATTTCTTGCAACTCTTCTTGAGAGTTTGCCATCATCTGTACGATACGGCCAACGCGCTCACGTTTCATTTTAACTGGGTTATAAACGCTGCTACCTTGCTTTAGAACACCTGAATAAACACGAACGAAGGTTAAGTTACCAACGAACTTGTCATTCATGATTTTGAATGCTAAAGCTGAGAACGGTGCTTCGTCTGACGCTTCACGAGTGCCTTCAGATTCATCTTTATCATCAAGGATACCTTTAATAGCAGGTACATCCATTGGTGCAGGAAGATACTGAATAACAGCGTCCAACATCTTCTGTACACCTTTGTTTTTAAAGGCAGTACCACAAAGAAGTGGAATGATTTCGTTATCAATAGTCAACTGGCGAATAGCAGAGTTAATTTGTTCAACAGTTAATTCACCGTTCTCAAGATACTCATTCATCAATTCTTCAGTCGCTTCAGCAGCGCTTTCTACTAGATACTCACGATATTCTTCCGCTTTTTCTTGTAGTTCTGCTGGGATTTCACGCTCATCATATTCCATACCTTGAGACGCTTCGTCCCAATAGATGGCTTTCATCGTTACTAGATCTACAACGCCTTCAAAGTCGTCTTCTTTACCAATTGGGATAACCAATGGTACTGGCTTGCCGCCTAGACGAGTTTTAATCTGTTCTACTACGCGGTAGAAATCAGCGCCAACGCGATCCATTTTGTTAATGAATGCAAGACGTGGAACTTTATATTTGTTTGCCTGACGCCATACGGTTTCAGACTGTGGCTGAACGCCGCCTACTGCACAGTAAACCATGCAAGCGCCATCAAGAACACGCATAGAACGTTCAACTTCAATCGTGAAGTCAACGTGACCTGGGGTGTCAATGATATTGATACGGTGTTCGTCAAACTGTTTTGCCATACCTGACCAAAAACAAGTTGTCGCCGCTGAGGTGATAGTAATACCACGCTCTTGTTCTTGCTCCATCCAGTCCATAGTGGCTGCGCCATCATGTACTTCACCAATCTTGTGGCTAACACCGGTATAGAACAAAACACGTTCAGTAGTGGTCGTTTTACCAGCATCAATGTGCGCAGAGATACCAATATTGCGATAGCGCTTTAGGGGAGTTTTACGAGCCATAGTGTTTTCCTAGGGAAATTCGTGTATATATTAATGTGTTGTGTCTCTACCTCTACTCTATGACAAAGCCATTCAGCCCTGCAATATTACTAATCATTGAACCTAATACGGGCAAAAAAGAGTAACTACTAAGAATAGTGCGGCATCAAACTCAGGAGACTTTCTTTACAGAATAGCATCCCTTTTCAGAACAGCATCTTGACAGATGTCCGCCATCTAAAATGAGTGTGTCTGTTATTATCTTTCAATAATTACAAGCAAATCATTTATTAACAATGGCGACAATCAATAGAATAAATAAATTATATCTAGATGACTGGCATATACCAGTCATCCAAAACTACTTTTAAAAAGCTATATTTAAAAGAACAGCTTAATTAAGAGTAGCTTAGAAACGGTAATGAGAGAATGCTTTGTTAGCATCTGCCATGCGGTGAACTTCGTCACGCTTCTTCATAGCATTACCTTTGCCATCAGCAGCATCATTCAATTCGCCAGCTAAACGCAAAGCCATTGATTTTTCAGAACGCTTTGCAGCAGCTTCAGCTAACCAACGCATAGCCAAGGCAGTACGACGGGAGGGGCGTACTTCCATTGGCACTTGGTAGGTTGCACCACCAACACGGCGAGCTTTTACTTCAACCATTGGGCGAACATTTTCCAATACTTCTTCAAAGAAAGAAACTGGATCTTCGATGTTACGCTTTTGGCTTACTGTCTCAAGTGCACCGTAAACGATACGCTCAGCAGTAGATTTTTTACCATGACTCATGACATGGTTGATGAATTTTGCAACAGTTTGGCTACCAAACTTAGGATCCGGTAGGATCTCACGGGTAGCAACGACGCGACGTCTTGGCATAATAAATATCCTTTTCTTCAGGAGTGTCTGACATTCACAATCTCGCACCAATTAATATTGGATGGCGTTATATCGAGTTGTCAGTCAGCCTTACTGCATGGCGGTGTGTGATAAAGGTTAATGACTCATTTGGTCAAAAATTACTCACATCAGACCCATGCACAGTTAATGTTTGATACAAAGAAACTCATTTAATAACGGTTAGTTATTAAACTTTAGGTTTCTTAGCACCATATTTAGAACGACCTTGCTTACGGTCTTTAACGCCTGCGCAATCTAGTGCACCGCGAACAGTGTGATAACGTACACCTGGTAGATCTTTTACACGACCACCGCGGATAAGAACAACACTGTGCTCTTGTAGGTTATGACCTTCGCCGCCGATGTAGCTTGATACTTCATAACCTGAAGTCAAACGTACACGACATACTTTACGCATGGCTGAGTTAGGTTTTTTAGGGGTAGTAGTATATACGCGAGTACATACACCACGGCGTTGTGGGCACGCTTCCAACGCAGGAACTTTTGACTTTTCCTTGATGGTTTTGCGACCTTTACGAATCAATTGGTTAGTTGTTGCCATGAGGCATCCTTCTCCCGTTTGGTAAAAAACAAAAAAATAGGGAAACGCACCATCGATCTGACTTTAACGACAGATTTTGGCACACCCATTTTTAGGACAGTGTATTATAAAGACTTGTTGCTGCTATTTCAACCACTTATGAGCAGTTGGACTTTACAGCAGCGGATAGATATGTATTCGGTCTACTACTATACCACTTTATCTGTTTTTAACGGCATAACCGAAAAAACAGCTAACTAAATACGGTATCAAAAGTAGATGCTTACATCATTTAGATAAGATATTTAGAGATAAAAAACAGTCGTTTACCTGAGCTATATGGCGATATCGGTTTAATTTTCAATAGAAGTAAGCCGATATCGCCAACATTAAAGATAAATAGCAATTACGTAGAGCTTCAGTATTCTAAAACGAAGTAATCAATAAACCTTAATGGCTTATTATTTACTCGACTTAGCAGCGGCTTTCTTTGTTTTGCTGTCAGAAGATTTATCTGCACTATTCTGCTTATCATTCTTAGTGCTGTCGACTTTCTTTTCACTAGTCTTCTTTTCGTCAGCTATAGCATCAACATCGTTTTCTTTATCGTCAGCTTTTTTCTGAGTATCTTTTGCAGCATTGGCGTCTGACTTTATGTTTTTTGAGGCTGCATCTTTTGATTCTTTTTCTTTAGATTCCTTCTCTAGTGATGCGGTATCTTGAGCTTTGTCTTCTTTCTGCTCAGTGCTGCCCGTTGCCTTACTAACCTTTACTTCGCTGCTACTGTCATCCGTAATAGCGCGATTGGCAAGCTTAGCTTCTGGCGCAAAAGTTGCTTGAGCAACGCCAATGACCTCATCAATCAGCTGACTGTTATAGCGCATACCAACGATAACGGCAGTGGCTGGTAGGAATCGGCGTATCCATGTTAAGTTAATTTGATCCAAATCAACACCGACCTGACTAGCAATACTGTCCACTTGCTCTGCGTAAAAATTAACTTTTTTATTCTGCAAGCCTAAGTTTTTGAGCTCATTGTGTAAACCGCTGCTTTGGGCGCTATCCAGTAAACCTTTACCAATACCAATACCTGCCAGCAATGCTTGCTTCTCTTGCATTTTGCTGAGATCTGCATTGGCAAGTAACTCATAGGCCATTTTGACGCCTTGCTTACCAGTTAACGGCTTATTATAAACAGCGCCCAATTGATAAACCGTGCGTAGAGAAACCAACAATAACCATAACGTATCCGCAAGCAAGCCCGGCAAACCTGCCAAACCTGTAACACCGCCAAGCGTCGCTAATGCACGGTTTTGATTGGCGATATCGGTCGCTAACGCGTAACGCTGCTCGTCGTCTAAGCTCACAATATTGGCAAAGCGATGCTGATTCGGTAAATCAATTTGACTCCAGTTGTCGGCAAGCTTAGCAATTTGAGCAAAAGCGCCATCAACGGTTGATTCAAAAAAGCTGTTCGGCACCACTTTTTTAGCATATTTACCATAAGCAGCAAAGCGTGTGCCCAATAACTGCTGAGTGGCTTTTAACGTTTGCTCACGGAACAAATCTTGTTGGTAATCTTCATCGCCTAAGTTCACCGCTTTAAATTGACGCGGTTTACCAGTTTTTGCATTCGCGCTATCAATCATGGCACCCATACGCTCTAGATTGCCGCGCGTAAAAGAGCCAACCGTACTAATACCTTTCGATAAAGTGCTACGCTTTCCCATCTTGATATCCTTAATATGATGTTTGTTATAAAGTAATATAGTTAAAGTACTAAGTGTTAAATCACCATTGTTAAAATGCTGCTCTAACACCCTTTTTATAATAATACGCTGTTTGCCATTCTAGCGAACCCCTATTGTGAGTGTCAGTGCGAACAATGTTATCGCTATCAGCCCTTTTGTATCTAAAAGTGTCATTTATCGATAACAACTTAACCATCATAGTATATCTATTACATTAGCTCATATTGTTTGCTTCTTAATAACAAACTGCATAAAACTATAAAATAACCATTGTTGCTGATAAGCCCTATTTTATTATTATTTTGCATTTACTCAAACATTTTGCCACCTCGATACGGTATCATATGCCATAATTCAAAGTACACTTGTACCATTATTTACCTGCACTCTATTTCTCTCAACTCTCTATGAATCCATGATAGCGTTAGAGTCCGCTGCTAGCACTTAAATGCCTTGATATAACAACACATTATATTATCAAAGACAGATAGAGATGAAGTGATATGGTAGAAGCAGATATTTTAAAACGATGATTAAAAGTAATTATCAAAAAAATCGTTACTAATAAGGAATATTGTATGCGCCGCGTTGTTATCACTGGAGCAGGGATTGTCTCTTGTATCGGACATGATTTGGCTACTGTCACAGAGGCTCTTAAACAAGGACGCTCTGGCATCACGTTCAACGAATCTTATGCTGAGCACGAGTTCAAATCACACGTCAGCGGCAGTATTGATCACTCACAGCTTGATACCTCAGCTATTGACCGCAAACTAAAACGGTTTTTTAGTGACGCAAGCCTATATGCTTATGTCAGTGCGTTAAGTGCAATTAAGCACGCTGGACTCTCTTTAGAAACCATCAATAACAATCCGCGTGTGGGCGTAGTCGCCAGCTCAGGCGGCGCGTCAACAGAAAATATCGCCAATGCAATAGACGCCATGCGAGAAAAAGGGTTACGCGGCGTTGGTGCGATGGCTGTACCAAAAACAATGGGCAGCTCAGTATCAGCGGCGCTTGCTACAGGTCTAAAAATCCAAGGTATTTCATACTCATTAACCTCGGCTTGTGCCACGTCAACGCATTGTATCGGTCATGCTGCCGAGCTTATTCAATTGGGTAAAGCAGATGTGATACTCGCTGGTGGTAGTGAAGCAGAACATTGGACTCAGTCTTGTATGTTTGATGCCATGGGCGCTGTCAGCACCCAATATAATGATACTCCAGAGCTTGCCTCAAGAGCTTATGACAAAGACCGTGATGGTTTTGTTATCGCTGCAGGCGGCGCGATGGTAGTCGTTGAAAGCTTAGAACATGCCCAAGCACGCGGTGCCAATATTTTGGCTGAAATCGTCGGTTACGGTGCCAGCTCTGATGGCGCAGAAATGGTCGCTCCAAGCGGTGAAGGCGCAGTACGCTGTATGAAGCTGGCACTTGCTGAAGCTGGTTTAGAAAGCGTAGATTATATCAATAGCCATGGTACCAGTACGCCACTTGGTGACATCACTGAGCTGAAAGCTATTGCTAAAGTATTTGATAACGATATCAGTAAAGTGCCTGCCATTAGCTCGACTAAGTCTATGACAGGTCATAGCTTAGGTGCGGTTGGTGCACAAGAGCTGATTTATTGCTTACTGATGTTACAAGACAGCTTTATTGCACCAAGTATCAATATTACAGAATTAGATCCAGCTGCCAAAGGCTTTGATATCGTCACTGAAAAACGCGATGTTGAGCTTGAAACTCTTATGAGCAATAGCTTTGGCTTTGGCGGTACCAATGCAACACTAATCATCAAAAAGTTTGACGCTTAAACTATGGTTGTAATAGATACTCATACCACTGTGCAGACAGATTCTGCCCTACCGCCAGCTAGCAAAACTAGCTGGCGTTTTGGTGACTTATCTGCTGCCGAATTAATGCCGCACCTGCAACGACATTTGTTAGAACAAAATAGCAAAGCAAACTGGCAATTGGTTTGGCTCAATAATGATGGGCGACCTGTGATTGGCTTATTACCAAAGACGAGCTGGTGCGTTTATCCTGTGACTAATGACACGCTGCATGCTACTAAACAGGCAAGCCTTTATAAAGTCGAGAAAACATGGCGTAGGAACGTTTACCTTTATAGTAATTCCAGTGATAGTGCTATTACAAGCTATATGAGTTATAGCGACTGGCAAGAGGAATTAATTGCTTATAGTCAGGCTTATGAAAATAACAGCGCTAGCTCAATCTTAATAAGTCAGGATAATCAGTCGCCGAATTATCAGCATGGCTTGATAGGTTTTATCAGTTATGACATTAGCGCTCATGAACTCAGTCCAACCGTTAATATAGAGATGGCAGCACAGCCGTGCGCGTTATTGGGGCATTATGATATTTACCTAACCGCTGATTCAGACAGTCAAAGCAATTGGCAGCTAAAGGTAAAAAATGATAACAATAATAACTCTGACAGCAGCTCAGTCCAGCAGGATACAAATGCACTAGTCAGAGTGCTAACATCTTATTTAGATAGTTTGGATAATCAACTATCGAATGAGAATGTCATTAAAAAATACTCCTGTAAAACGCCGCCTTTATTACTAGAAGCTCAGTGGAGCAAACAGCATTATCAGCAGGCGTTTCATCAAACGCAAAATTATTTGCAGCAAGGCGATTGTTATCAAATCAATTTAACCCAAGCATGGAGTGGCTATTTAAGCGCTTATGAAGATAATTCAGTCACAAGCCTCATTGACTATTTACCTGCTTTGCACGCTAATACCCAAGCGCCTTTTGCAGGATATATAGCCATTGATAGCTATAATCATGAAGGTAAAGTAAATACCTCAAACCATCAGTTTGAATTATTAAGCTGTTCGCCGGAATTATTTTTTACCTTTAGCAAAGATATTGAGACTGGCAAGCATCATATACGTACCAAGCCAATCAAAGGAACGATGCCGCGCGGCTTAACAATCGAACAAGATAATGACTACAAGCAGCAGTTAATCAACAGCGAAAAAGACCGTGCAGAAAACGTTATGATTGTGGATTTGTTACGTAATGACTTGGGTAAATACGCCAAAATCGGTAGCGTAAAAGTGCCTCAGCTATTTGCGATTGAGAGCTTTAGTAATGTACATCATATGGTCAGCACCATTACCGCCGAGCTCAAGACAGATACTCATCCGTTAAGCGTCTTATTTGGCAGTTTGCCTGCAGGATCAATTACTGGCACGCCAAAGAAACGGGCGGTGGAGATTATTGCAGAATTGGAAGCGGCACCGCGTAGTGCTTATTGTGGCACCATGGGTTATATGAACTTTGATGGTAGCGGCCAATGGAATGTACTGATTCGCACACTGCAAGCGACTAGCGCAGCAGATAATAGCAAACAAGTCAGTTTATGGGCAGGCGGTGGCATTACTGTTGCCTCAAACTGCGATGCTGAATATCAAGAGTGCCTAGATAAAGTTGGTAACTTACTCTCTGTCCTTGTTAATACAGCTAACCACTGAGCTTTATATTCGAAAACAGCTTAAAGCGGCGCAAAAGAGCCTGCTAACATCATGTGAGCAGGCTCTTTTTATTACTTATGAAACATTGTTTTAGTACTATAGTTGAGCTAGGTATTAATTTGCCTCGACATCCGCTACAGCCTGTAACGCTTTTAACGCTTTTAACGCTTTTAACGCATCAATTAAACGCTCGTTCTGGGCAGCGGTGCCAATCGTGATGCGCAAATACTCATTAATGCGCGGCTTATCAAAATGACGAACAATGATACCTTGCTCGCGTAATACTTCTGCTATTTGACTGGCAGCACCATCATGAGGACGCGCAAAGATAAAGTTGGCATGTGATGGCAGTACGTCATAACCTAAGGCCGTCAACTCAACCGTCAACGATGTACGCAAATCAATGACCTGCTGGCGGGTTTTCTCAAAGTATTCAACATCTAAGACGCTAGCTGTTGCACCAGCTTGTGCCAACTTATCAAGTGGATAGCTATTAAAGCTGTTTTTCATACGCGTTAATGCTTCAATCAAAGAGGCATTACCAAATGCCATACCGACACGCAGTCCAGCAAGCGAACGCGATTTTGAAAAGGTCTGGGTAACTAGCAAGTTATCAAATTCATTAATAAGGCTAACCGCTGATACTTCTACGTCTGGACTACTCTCTTCTAGCTGAGCAAAATCAATATACGCTTCATCAATCACAATCACTGAATTTGAGTGCTCGCCTGCAAGCTTACGGATATCAGCAAGCGACAATAATAAACCAGTTGGCGCATTTGGATTGGCAATAATGATACCACTGCAAGGTCGACGATAGGCATCAGGACTGATACTAAAATCTGCTTCTAATGGGATTTGCACAAGCTCTATACCAAAGGTATTGGCATAAACGGGATAAAAGCTGTAGCTAATATCAGGCGCCAAAATTGGGCGCTCTTTTAAGAAGAAGCTGGCAAATACCAGTGCCAATACTTCATCTGAGCCATTACCAACGAACACTTGATTGATATCAAGATCATAAAGCGTGGCCAATGCGCCGCGCAATTCTTCAGACTCAGGTGCAGGATACAAGCGCAAATCATCCGCTTGCTGCGCTAAGACTTTAATAATCGCCTCACCTACTTTTGGTGAAGGTGGAAATGGATTTTCATTGGTGTTCAACTTGCACAAATCGTCATGCTGGGGCTGCTCGCCAGGAACATACGGCGATAAATTACGCGCTTTAGATGACCAAAGTCTGTTATCTATCTTTGATTCACTCATAAGTTATCCTACTATTAAACACAGAAATGGTTATTTCTAAAACTGTTATTCTAAAAGTTGTTATCCGAAGACCTGTTATTCCAATCATTGTTTTTGAGAAAATTAGGACTGGTAACGATAACGGGCTGAACGCGCATGGGCTTCTAAGTCCTCATGCTGCGCTAAAATATCTGCCGTCTCAGCCAAAGGCTTACTGCCCGCTTCACTACAATAAATAATGGATGACTTCTTTTGAAAATCATAGACGCCAAGCGGTGACGAAAAGCGTGCTGTACCCGATGTCGGTAGCACATGGTTCGGTCCTGCACAGTAGTCACCGATTGCCTCTGGCGTATGACGTCCCATAAAGATAGCACCTGCATGACGAATACTACCAAGCAACGCGTCTGGATTATCAACAGACAGCTCCAAATGCTCAGGCGCAACGCGATTGATAACTGCCATGCCTTCTGCACGGTCTTTAACCAAGATAAGCGCGCCACGATTTTTTAGCGAATCACGAGCGATATCTGCCTTGGGTAATTCAGCCAAGGCTTTTTCAATCTCAATGGCGACTTCTTTAAGCTGTTTTTCACTTGTGGTCACAAAAATCGCTTGGGCAATACGGTCATGCTCTGCCTGTGATAATAAATCCATCGCTAACCAATCAGCACGGTCTTTCGCCGTGCCTTCTGCATAAACCAGTACCTCAGAAGGTCCGGCAATCATATCGATACCGACTTGACCAAATACCGCGCGTTTGGCGGCTGCAACATATTTATTACCCGGTCCAGTGATTTTATCTACTGCCGGAATCGTTTCAGTACCATAAGCCAGTGCCGCTACCGCTTGTGCACCACCAATAGTAAAGACGCGATCAACTTGTGCCAAATGCGCCGCCGCTAATACTAAGGGATTGAGCACACCTTTTGGCGCTGGCACGACCATGATGACTTCTTTGACACCAGCAACTTTGGCAGGGATAGCGTTCATTAATACTGAAGAAGGATAAGACGCCAGACCGCCCGGCACATAAATGCCGACACGGTCAAGCGGCGTGACCTTTTGACCTAAACGATTGCCGAACTCATCTTCATACTGCCATGACTCTTGTACTTGGTGCTCATGAAAGCTCTGCACGCGCGTCGCTGCTGTGGTCAGAGCGCTTTTCACGACATCATCAAGATTGGCAAAGGCTTCAGCAAGTGCCTCTTTGGATAATTCTAAAGCCTTCATCGTCGTTGCTGGATGTTGATCAAACTGCTGCGTCAATTCCAGCACCACACTATCCCCGCCATGACGGACTTTACTAATAATGTCATCTACCGTTTTGAGTAAATCGGCATCATTAACGGTTTCAAAAGCAAGCAGTTCTGTCAACTGACTGTCAAAATCGGCGTCTTGCGTAGTTAATTGGCGCATGGCTTTTTCCTATATTTGAGCATGAATACGGTGGTAAAAAGGATAATATAAGGGCTTAGATGCCAGCTTATTTATAGCAATCACATTCAGACTATAAGGTGCTTTTACTAGCTGACATGCAAATACAATAAAACCAGTTTAGCACGCTATGTTCTCCTTAGAGCGCTAAACTGGTTTGGAATTTTGTATAACCATACTTGATATTATCAATCTACGATACGCTTTTATCATGTACTGATTTATGAAGTACTGCTGATACTATTTTTAAAACTATCCAATATCGGCTCAAGCAATGAAAACTTGCGCTTATAACTGACTTGGTTGACGATAAGACGGGAGGAGACATCACAGATATGATCGCGCGCTTCGAGTCCATTGGCACGTAAGGTATTGCCCGTATCAACGACGTCGACTATCAAATCACCTAAACCAACCAAGGGCGCAAGTTCCATCGAGCCGTACAGCTTGATCACATCAACTTGCTGTCCTTGACTTGCAAAATAAGCACGGGCAACATTCACATATTTGGTGGCAATACGTAGGCGACGGTTTGGCAAAGGTGTATCTTTTACGCCAGCGGTCATGAGCTTACACTGAGCAATCTTCAGATCTAATAATTCATAAACATGATTGGCGCCATGCTCAAGCAAAACATCTTTACCTGCCACACCAAAGTCCGCTGCACCGTGTTCAACATACGTTGGCACATCGCTTGCGCGTAAAATTAATACTCGGACATTGGGATTTGAGGTTGGAAAAATAAGCTTGCGTGAGGCTTCAGGATCTTCCAATAATTCAACGCCAGCGGCACGCAAAAGTGGCATCGTCTCTTCTAAGATACGACCCTTGGATAATGCCAGTGTTAAGCCTGAAAACTCATCATTTACTTCGTTTAATAAACCACTGGTTGGTAAGCTGTTGGTTGCTTCAGTCATAGTGACGCTGGTCCGTGTGCTGATGGTGCTGAAAGTTGTCGCCGTCAAAGGGCATTTTTAATATTACACTAGGCTTAAAATTTATTTTGATTATAACGCCAGTGTTAATACTAGCGTTATAACTTTTAGCAAGCCATATTAATCATTGCTGTTAATACGCTCGATATTGACACCAAGCGCACGCAATTTGTCTTCAACGTGCTCATAGCCCCGGTCGATATGGTAAATGCGGTCAATTAAGCTCTCGCCTTCTGCTGTTGCGGCTGCCATTACCAATGACATCGAAGCACGCAAATCAGTCGCCATCACAGGCGCGGCTGTAAAGCATTCAACCCCTTTTACCACAGCCGTATGACCGTCTACTTGGATAGAGGCACCCAAACGATTAAGCTCAGGGACATGCATATAACGGTTCTCAAAGATATTTTCGATAAAGGTACTGGTGCCATCAGCCAAACAAGCAATCGCCATCACCTGTGCCTGCATATCCGTTGGAAAACCTGGATGCGGCTGGGTACGAATATCGACCGCTTTTGGTCGACCTTTCATTTGCGCGCGAATCCAATCATCACCCGTAGTGATAATTGCACCCATGTCTTCAAACTTTTCTAGCACAGGTGTTAATAGTAGCGCAGAAGTATTCTTAGTCAATACATCACCGCGTGTCATCAAAGCACCTGCAAGGTAAGAGCCTGTTTCGATACGATCTGGCACGACCGAGTACTCACAACCATGCAAGCGCTCAACGCCTTCAATCGTCATGGTTGCTGTACCAATACCACTGATTTTAGCACCCATTGCGACCAGCATATTAGCCAAATCAACCACTTCTGGCTCAAGCGCACAGTTGCCCAAAACAGTCGTGCCTTTAGCAAGTGCTGCTGCCATGATGACGTTTTCAGTACCGCCTACCGTCACCATGTCAAATGAGAACTTACAACCTAGCAGTTTGCCGCCTTTTGGTGCTTGCGCGATTACATAGCCGTTTTCTACTGTAATACTAGCACCCATTGCTTCAAAGGCTTTAAGATGCTGATCAACGGGGCGCGAACCAATCGCACAACCACCCGGCAAGGATACTTCTGCCTCACCAAAACGTGCCAACAATGGACCCAGTACTAAGATTGAGGCGCGCATGGTTTTAACCAAATCATAAGGCGCATAAAAATTATCGATACTCTTGGTATCGCAAGTGACGGTATCACCCTGCTTTTGGATTTTGATACCCATGCCACCGATCAACTCAATCAAAGTGCGCACATCTTGTAGCGATGGCACATTGTGCAATGTCGTCGGCGTCTCAGCCAATATCATAGCCGCAAGCAACGGCAACGCGGCATTTTTAGCGCCTGAAATGGTGACTTCCCCTGCGATACGACTACTACCAGTGATTAAAAATTGATCCATAAAGGTGACAACCTAACGATAAGTATAAAAATAATGAAAAACCGAATCGGTTATTAGCGGCAAAAATACTTGCTCGTGATAAACAATCCAGTCGTAAATAAAAAGCTTTAACCTACTCTAGCCTTGCGATTGAACATCCCATTCAGCAGGCGTTAACGCTTGAATATTGAGCGCATGAATATCACCATTGGCGATTTTATCATTGACCAAAGCATAAACGGCTTGCTGACGTTGAACGGCGCGTTTGCCCTCAAAACTGGCATCAACCACACGCACATCAAACTTAGTTCCTTGATTGGCAGCTTGAATAAAGGCATCTGGAAAATGCGTTTGTAAAAATGCAATCAAATCGTCAGCGTTCATGCTCATAGAATATTCTGCCTTAAGGTTTTAGATAGGGTATAGAGGTAAAGTGACGACATTATAACAAGAGTTTGACCATCTTACAGCACTGTCTTACACAACGATGCTTAACCATTATTAGCCTAAAATAGAATCAATACCCATGTCGGACTTATTAATTGCAACCCTTATTTAAGGGTTTTATCCAAATAACTTAATACTTGTGCACGTACATCATTGACCCAGCGTAGAGGTGGTGCCATCGCGCCAATACTGGTGGCATGACTGGCACCGGCAATTTCACTTGTCTGCACGGTAACACCTGCCGCTTTTAACGCCTGTGTCATTTTGATGGTATTGGTTGCATAAACAACTTTGTCTTTTTCAGCAGTCAATAATAAATACGGCGGCTGCTGCCCTTTGATCTGACGATCTGGCATTACCTCATCAGGTGTCGCGTCGGCAGCAAAAGCGGTGACGCTACTAAATTTACGAAAGTCATAACTATAAGGACCTGCAATACCAATCACTGCAGTGATATCTTTTGGCTTAATACCATAAGGCTTTAAAAAATCCTCATTGGCGACCGCAGCAACAGCGTTAAACGCTCCGGCAGAATGACCAACGACTGCAAAACGCTCTGGATTGGCATGGAAACGCTTGGCATTTTTATAGCTCCACGCAATCGCTTGCGCCGTATCTTCGACATAATCAGGATAGACATGCTCAGGGGCTTTACGATAATTAATCACTGCCGTCACATAACCTGCTTGCGCCAAACTCTGCCCGACAAAAGCATATTCTTCCTTACTACCACTCTCCCAAGAGCCGCCATGGACGAATACCACCATCGGATAATCTTGTTTGATAGTGGTATTCGTTTTCATAGCCTGCGCTAAAGGTTTTGGATAGTAAATATCCAAATCTTGTAATGGCTCGTCACCATACAGGATATCTTTACTAACCCCAATGCCGCCATTTGAAGTAATACCATTAACGATAGCAAGCGCTGATAACGCTTGTGCTTGCTGCGTCGCTAGCGCAATACTGCCCACTGCCAACGCAGTAGTAACCCCTACACGTACGAGTTTGGACATTCCTACCTTAGGTCGCTGTACATCATTATTTAAAGCCTTCATAGCAGTATTCCTGTTATATGTCAGTCAGTTGTAGATTTATAATCTTACCTACACTGCATTAACTATATTTGCGATTAATATTTTTTGACTGTACATATTTTACGGAATAACAGGGGATTTATCGTGCTTCTACTGTTATGGGTATTTAGTGTTCTTGTGAGTGATATTTGGGCTACTTTAAGATAAAACTAGCATTAGATAACAATATCTTATCAAGATTAATCATTCATTTAGCTCACTTCAATCTATGGGTTTCGATACAGGTCAATGTAAGGGCTGGATGAAGGCTCGGTAACTGGCGAGCCATCCTCGGTCACTATAATAGGTGTGGCACTGATAGTCGCATCCGCTGCGACAGAACCACTGGTATTAGGTATTGCTCTGTTATTAACGACTGCAACTCTAGTTGGATGGGCTGAATTTGCAGCATTAGCCTCATACATGATGTCATCGTTACCCAGCTTTACGCCTCGATCATCGACGACAGTAGTCAGTAGTACCAATTCTGTAACACCAACCGTGCTATTGGCAATATCAATCAGATGGCTTTGCTGCGTCGGTGTCATACGACCCATGATATAAACCACGCCATTATTGGTCACTGCTCTAATTTGTGACGCTTTTACCCCATCAGCAGCGGCCGTTTTCGCCATCAGCTTTGAGGTGATATAACCGTCATGGACAGTTTGGCTATAGCCTTTTGAAGCACCAACTGTCAGCTCATTATAGACTTGACGAACATCTGGCATAGAGCCTACGACTTTACTAACTTCTGCCTTAATTGTTTCAGTCGGCACTTCACCGGTCAGTAATACAATACTATTAAAGCTATCAATACTCATGCGACTGGTTTGCTGCAAATTTTCCTGCAAACCATAAACGTTAATCTTGACGGTATGCTCAATACTACGATCAAGCAGACGCTGCGGAATAGTACGCTCAGTCATGGGCACGCCATAAGTACCTTCTGTACTATTGGTCAAATAATTGGTGGTACAACCAGTCGTGACAATGGTCGACATTAATATAATGCCTATCGCGTTACGGCGCGGTGAGCCAAAAATAGCAGTGCGCAGATTCATCTGTGTCATGATTTACCTCTTTAGTACATGAGTATTCATAATAAATAATAGCAACAGTCAATGATTGTAGTTTTAACAAATATGACAAAAACTTGATTCAATAAAATTATTTTAGTGCCGCTACTCTACTGAATTTTTACTGCTTACAGTTAGGCTTTTGGTAACGACAACTTCATTTAATTTGCTTTGACATTATAAAATTAGCCACGCTTAAATAAATCATAAACAAGTCTTATTACCAAGCTGACGTGATAAATGCGCCTTGTAGCCATTCAGGCTGATTAATTTCTAACCGTTGATTTGGTTGATTGTCCAACGTGATATTGGCTTCATTTTTATTTTTTTTATTCATTGTATTATAAGCAATCACATCAAACCGACATTCATATTTATGATATTGAGGGTTTTGCTGTAAAAAATGACGCGCTGCTTTGATAATTTTACGTTGCTTGCCTGCTGTGACGCTGATAGCCGCATCACCAAAATATGAGTGCTGTCTTTGCCGTACTTCCACAAATACCAGTGTCGACCATGCTTGTCCTTTTTCTAACATCACTAAATCAAGCTCGCCAACTTTAGGCTGCTGCCAGTTTTGCGCAACCAAAATCAACCCTCGCTCTTGCAAAAACTCACACGCCCGCTGCTCAAATCGGCTACCTTGGCGCTGTTTTGGAGAGGTTAGCATTAAAGGTTTATCATTTGCCATGACGTCTATTAGTCTGCTCAACATTTCAGAATTATCATAGCACATCATGCTAAACTAACCACTTTCGCGTGTTGATACTGCTAGGATTTTTTACACTGTGCTTAAGCCTTATTTGATAAGGCATTTTTGCCTTTAATGTTGTTAGCCAGTTTTATCAGTCAGTGCGCCATATCCCTTTATTTATTATCTTAATGACCCGAGGTTTTCATGTCTAGCCCTACCGCGATGCCAGCTTGTCTATATATCGTTGCCACGCCGATTGGCAATCTGAGCGACATGACACCGCATGCGATTGATGTCTTAAAGCAAGTCGCTATCATTGCCTGTGAAGATACGCGCACCTCAGGTAAGCTGTTGTCACACTTTGGCATTAACACCAAAGGCAGTAAGGATGATGATACTGAAGAGGTAACAGTACACAATAATAAGAATGATGGCGAAAAAGACCCTGATAGCACGGCTAAACAAAAAGGTCATAATAAGCTTTGGGCTTATCATGAGCATAATAGCGCCATTCAAACACCCAAAATTATTGAAATGATTGAGCAAGGTCATTCCGTTGCCTTGATTAGTGATGCTGGCACGCCACTGATTAGTGACCCAGGTTATCAATTGGTGCAAGCAGCACATGCTGCTGGCGTTCGCGTATCCCCTATTATTGGTGCCTCTGCTGCTATTGCCGCACTGTCTGTTGCAGGATTGCCCTCAGACCGCTTTAGCTTTATTGGTTTTCTACCAGCAAAAACCCATGGTCGTCAAAAGCAGCTGGCAGCATTGCACTCTCGCACTGAAACCTTAATATTTTACGAAGCGCCGCACCGTATTATTGCCAGTTTAGAAGATATGGCGACTGTATTTGGTGCTGAGCGCGAAGTAACGTTTTGCCGTGAATTGACCAAAACCTTTGAGACCGTAAATAAAAGTACGCTTGGCGCTTTGGTTGAATTTGTTAAAGCGGATGACAATCAGCAGCGCGGCGAAATAGTGGTGGTGGTCGCAGGAGCCAATATTGCCCAAGACGATGATGACATCAGTATTCATGATAAATTGCTGCAACGACTGCTAGAGGATTTATCGGTGAAAAAAGCCGCTGCTTTAGGGGCTGATATTACTGGTGTCAAAAAGAATGCACTCTATCAGCGCTTACTTGAGCTACAAGCATAATAATTTTTGGATATTATAACCAAACAGACGCAGTTATAAATTCTTTGAGGAGAGATAAGCAATGTACGATGTGATGGCGATAGGTAATGCTTTGGTTGACCACGAATATCTGTTATCAGATGCTGCACTAGAAGAAACTGACCTGACTAAAGGTAATATGACGCTGGCAGGTATTGAAGAACAACAGCAATTATTGGCATATTTTAAGCTGGCAGAAATAGAACCATCAAAACAAGCGGGTGGCGGTTCAGCTGCCAATGCCATGTACACGTTTTCAAGTTTGGGCGGTAAACCTTTTTATGCCTGCCGCGTCGGCAACGATAAGCAAGGTGAATTTTATTTAAAAGACTTACATGAAGCAGGTGTTGCCACCTCACCTCAGTCCATTCATGTAGGCGGTGTAACTGGCTCATGTGTGGTTGCAGTAACTGAAGATGGCGAGCGTACTATGCAGACGTTCCTAGGTACTTCAAGCGATATAACCGCTGATAACGTTGACTTTGACGCGTTAACTCAAGCTGAGTGGTTGTATTTGGAAGGCTACCTTGCTATGTCTGCAGGTATTCAGCCAGCGATGGATCAATTGCGTCAGCAAGCGACTGTAAACGGTGCCAAGATTGCCGTTAGCTTTGCTGATCCAGCCGTTGTGAAATTCGCTAAAGAAGGTTTGCTAAATATGCTCGGCAATAAAGTTGCGGTGATATTCTGCAATAGTGAAGAGGCACGTTTATTTACAGATGAAAAAGAATACAAGTCAGCGGCGCGTGCGCTACTTGAATACTGTCAAATTGTAGTAGTCACTGACGGTGCTAATGGTGCGGTGATTGCACATCAGCCAAATGATGAGTCCGACATTGAAATTCACGATATCCCTACGCCAGCAGTCGATAGTGTCATCGATACCAATGGTGCCGGTGATAACTATGCGGGCGCATTTCTATATGCTTTGTCACAGCAATATAGTTTGCCAGAATGTGGTCGTCTTGCCAGCGCAGTTGCCGCGCAAGTGATTCAACAGCTCGGTCCACGTTTAGCGTCAGAAGATTATCAGAATATTGCCAAACGTGTACTGACTGCTTAAAAAATGAAGCCTAATACTTAGCAGTGTTTAGATAGCTTAGAAAATAAAAAAGCCCATATCGATTTGATATGGGCTTTCTGCTTTATAAACTATTATTTAATTAAGCCGCAGCCAATGCTTGCTCTAAATCGGCTTTGATATCTTCGATATGCTCAATACCAATTGATAAACGAACCATATCAATGCTGACGCCTGCCTTTTCGAGCTCTTGCTCATTGAGCTGGCGATGCGTGGTCGTCGCTGGATGACAAGCTAGTGATTTAGCATCACCGATATTCACCAAGCGTGTAATCAGTTGCAGTGCATCAATAAAGCGCGCGCCTGCTTCAAGCCCACCTTTTACCCCAAAAGTCAAAATAGCAGATGGTGTACCTTTCATGTATTTTTTGGCAAGTTCATGCTCAGGATGGTCAGGCAGACCAGCATATTTTACCCAAGCAACTTTATCATGATCACGTAGATACTCTGCAACCGCTTGCGCGTTTTGAACATGACGCTCCATACGTAAACCTAGCGTCTGTAAACCTTGCAAAATACTAAAGGCATTGAGCGGGCTTAACGCTGCGCCAGTATTTCGCAGCGGTGCCACACGAGCACGGGCGATAAATGCCGCAGCGCCAACGTCTTTGACGAAGTTTACGCCATGATAGCTAGCATCTGGGGTATTTAATAACGGAAAACGTTCAGGATAATCGCCCCAAGGGAAAGTACCACTATCGACAATAGCGCCACCAATCGAGGTACCGGTACCGCTCATATATTTGGTCAATGAATGAATGACAATATCAGCACCAAACTCAAACGGACGACATAGCGCAGGTGTCGCAACGGTGCTATCAATCACCACTGGCACGCCATATTCATGCGCGATATCACTGAGTGCTTGGATATCAATAATATTGCCAAGTGGATTGCCGATACTTTCCGCAAAGACCATTTTAGTTTTATCATCGATTAAATCACGAATCGCGGCAGGGTTTTTATGATCGAAAAAGCGAACTTCGATACCTTGGCGTGGCAATGCATGAGCGAATAAATTATAAGTACCACCATATAGTGTCGATACCGCAACGATATTATCGCCTGCTTCACAAATGGTTTGAATCGCATAAGTGATGGCAGCCATACCAGAAGCCACAGCAAGCGCGCCGATACCACCCTCAAGTGCAGCAACGCGCTCTTCTAGTACCGCATTGGTCGGGTTCATGATACGGGTATAAATATTGCCAGCGACTTTTAAATCAAACAAGTCTGCACCATGCTGGGTATTATCAAAGGCATATGAGCTGGTATGATAAATGGGCACGGCGACCGCTTTGGTGGTCGGCTCTACAGTATATCCGGCATGAATCGCCAAGGTTTCAAGGCGTTGATTATTTTGCTTAGCTGGTTGTCCGTCACTCATGTTGTGCTCCTATATATTTATTCGCTATCAAAAAATACTTGGTAATTAAAATAGCTATCGCTAAACGATAGGCATAAAAAAAGCTGAGTTAATCATAACTCAACTTCTTTATGAAAAGAATAGCAAATTATCCATCGCTTAATGACAAAAACGCATAAGCAATAAAAAACAAGCATCCTGTTCGTACTTATAATCACCGATTAGTTTTATTAATCAAAGCATTCTTATTTATAATAAGCGTTTTCAGTACGCGTATGATCGGTCTCATCAATCACTTGAGTAAGCTCTGGTATTTGCTGTTTCAGCTGCACTTCAACACCTTGACGCAAAGTCATATCAACCGCTGAACAGCCTTGACAACCGCCACCAAATTTCAATACGGCAGTCAAGCCAACGCCTTCTTCATCAATCAATTCAAGCAATTGCACATCACCACCATGCGCCGCTAGGCTTGGATTGATCTCAGACTGCAACACATAGTTGATACGCTCTTCCACACTGGCATCAGCGCCCACTTTTGGCACTTTGGAGTTTGGTGCACGGAAGGTCAGCTGACCACCAAAACGGTCTTTATTATAGTCAATCACCGCATCTTCTAAATAAGGTACTGACGCCGCTTCAATAAAGGCAGAGAAATTATCGTAGCTGAATTTCAGGTCAGCACTATCCTCTTCGCCTGGCTGATTGTAAGCCATACAGCACTCAGCACGCGGTGTACCCGGATGTTCAACAAAAATACGTACGCCAATACCATCCGTATCTTGCTTAGATAGCAAATCCGCTAAGTAACCTTGCGCCGCTTCCGTGATGGTAATATTGCTTTTAGCTTCGGTTTGCTCAGTATCAAGCGCTGACTCGTAATCGGCAGCAGGTTCTACTTGAGTATCCGTTGGGTTATGTTCACTCATAATGCGTCCTATCTGTGTTATGACACCAGCGTGCTGTGTACCCGCTTCTTGTGTCGTCAATGCAAGGGAATATGTGTCAGTGACTATCATGCTTATCGCTTGTTGCTTTGACCATGACAGCTATCTATTTATACGGCTCATTATAGCGCACTTAGTCGACTATTCCGACTGCAGCGGTGTGAATTAGCAGTGGCTATCTGTAATGATCCTCACTTATAGTGAGCTGACCGTATCTTCATTGTATATAAAGACAGTAAGCTGACTTATCAAGTCTATGATGCATTCAGTGTAGTTAAAAGCTGTTACAAGCAATGATAGCAGCTAAAGAAATTTGCTCAGAAAACTTAAGTCTTAAGAGAGCCCTGTATGTTGACTGAAAATCTAAAATTTGTGAGCACAAGAGATAATGTACAAATCGCTATTTGGCACATTTTTGATAGTGAAAAACAGCATTATTTATCTGATAGCTCTACTCATAAAGCCCAAAATATCTTTTTAACTCATGGTACATTTTCAGACAAAAAAACCTGCTTGAGAATCGCTGAATACTTAGCAATACTCGGACATCACTGTTATATCATGGAATGGCGCGGTCATGGTGCAAGCTCAGCATCAAAAGATAAATTTAACTTTGAAACCATTGCCACTTATGATTTTGCTGCGACGTTTGACTATTTATGTTATCAATTAAACCTCGATAATCTGCACTGCGTCACTCATAGCGGCGGCGGTATCGGCTTAATCATGTTTCTCATTCAAAACCCAGACTGTATCGGTAAAATAAACAGTATCAGCCTGTTTGCCTGCCAAGCCTATGGCGCTGCCTTACACCCTATTAACCGTGTTAAAATATTTATCGCTAAATATCTCAATCGCTTATCGGGCTATATTCCTGCGCAAAAAATCAAACTGGGTCCTGTCAATGAAAGCTACCATACAATGAAGCAGTGGTACGACTGGAACTTACAGCAAAACTTTCACAGTAGTTTTATCAAGCAAGGCGATACGAATAAAAGCAATGTGAATAAGAACAGGGCGACACATATACTTGCTGATCCTGTGCCTTTTGATTACCGACAGCATATGCCAAAGATTACCATACCCATATATGCTATTAGCGCCAAAGGTGACCAGTTTATCTCCCCCACTTTGGGTTGTCGCGCACTGTTTAATGATATTAACAATCATGCGAATACCTTTCGTGAGTACTCGCTCAGCAATGGCAATTTAGACGACTATACGCATAGCCGCATTTTAAACAGCCGTCATGCTGCCAAAGAGATTTGGCCAACAGTTGCGGCGTGGATTGACAAGCATAGCGACTAACTTTATATATTTACCTCTAGCTTGATTGCTCAATAATATAGATACAGCCTTAAACATCTTTACACTTGCCAGCCAGTTGCAGCCTGTGTCAGTATTGATGTCTTTAAATTATTTTGAATTGATAATATTTTGAATCCTAGTTAATAACCAATAATTAAAAAATCCCTATTAATAATTGATAGCAGTACGGCAGGAGCTGGGCGTTTATGAGTGAAGCATCAGAGCAAACTTCAAATAAAAACAATACACACTATCGCTATTTGGTATTTATCGGGCGTTTTCAGCCCTTTCATTGTGGTCATAAAGCAGTTATTGATGAGGCACTCAAGCGGGCTGACAATGTGATTATGCTCATCGGTTCTGCTAATCTGCCACGTAGTTTGCGAAATCCATTTAGTGTTGCTGAGCGCGCGGCTATGATTAAGGGCGCTTATTCAGCAGAGGAAGCTGCGCGTATCCACTGCGTTGGACTCGATGATGCACTCTACAATGACACGCGTTGGCTACAATATGTACAAGCTGGCGTCAAATCCGTCACTGGTGATTTGCAGACTGATATCGGTCTGATTGGTCACTCAAAAGACAGTTCATCGTATTATTTATCTTTGTTCCCCAACTGGGCATCGGTCTCCGTACCTAATTATCATAATTTATCCGCAACGCCTATACGCGACAGCTATTTGATGGGTGCTACGCCGACACCTGAGCGCACCCCTGAGTCAACGCGCAACGTATTGGATGAATTCAAGAAAACAAGCGAATATCAACAACTGCACGATGAAGCCGATTTTGTTGATAAGTATAAAAGACAATGGGAGTCTGCTCCTTATCCGCCAACCTTTATGACCGCCGATGCCTTAGTCGTACAGTCAGGACATATCTTGCTGGTTGAGCGCCGTAGTATGCCGGGGCAAGGATTGTGGGCACTGCCGGGTGGATTTTTAAACCCAAAAGAGACACTATTTGACGCCTGTATCCGTGAGCTCCGTGAGGAGACTCGCCTCAAAGTCCCTGAGCCCGTATTGCGTGGCTCTTGTCATAGTCAGCATACTTTTGACGATCCTTACCGCTCAGCGCGTGGGCGTACGATTACTCAAGCATTTTATTTTCAGCTCAAAAATGACCCAAAAGGCCTGCCAAAAGTAAAAGGCGGCGATGACGCAACCACAGCGTTTTGGTTACCGCTCGCCGAGCTTGATGCCAAAATGATGTTTGAAGATCATTATGCCATTATCACCAAAATGGTCGGCTTATAGTATTTTGTCAGAAGGCTATGCGTTCCTTTATTAATAATTTCCCAAACCGATAGACGGTAAAGGCTTCGCGCTGCCATCGTTGCGGCAGCTCAAAGCAGAGGAGTTCTGTGATGTACACCAGTAATTTAAATAATTTAATCCTAAATAGCGACAGCTACAAAACCTCACATTGGGTGCAATATCCAAGCGGTAGTGAATACCTATCGAGCTATATTGAGGCACGTAAAGGCGACTACGATGTGGTGTTTTTTGGACTACAAGCGTTTATCAAAGAATATCTAAGCACGCCAATCACTCATCAAGACATCGATGAAGCCGAAATGGTCATTCAAGCACATGGCTTAACCTTTAACCGTGCTGGCTGGGAGCGCTTGGTTGATAAACATGGTGGTTATTTACCACTACGTATCGAAGCCATACCTGAAGGTAGTATCGTGCCTGTATCCAATGTCGTCTGCCAAATCATAAATACCGACCCTGAGTTTTATTGGCTACCAAGCTATATCGAAACGGCGCTACTGCGCGCAATTTGGTATCCATCAACGGTCGCTAGTGTCTCGCACTATTGTAAAAACATCATTCGTCAAGCACTAGAGAAGTCTGCGGACAATACAGAATCGCTAACCTTTCGTTTGCATGATTTCGGCTCACGCGGGGCTTCTAGCCAAGAGTCTGTCGCCCTCGGTAGTCTTGCACATTTAGTCAATTTTGCCGGTACCGATTCGATGACGGCTTTGGTGGCTGCCAGCCGCTGGTATCAGATGGATAAAGACATGCCAGCATTTTCTATCCCTGCCGCTGAGCATAGCACGATGACGGCATGGGGACGCGACGGTGAAACTGCTGCCTTTGCCAATATGATTGAACAGTTTGGTGGCGCTGGTAAAAGCTTTTCTGTGGTCTCTGACAGCTATGACTTATGGAATGCCATTGACAATATTTGGGGCGGCAGCCTAAAAGACGACGTAAAAAATATGGGCGGTACCTTAGTTATCAGACCAGACAGTGGCGACCCAGCCAAAGTCGTGCGCGAAGCCTTGGAGCGTCTGGCAGTAAAGTTTGGTACGACAGTCAACAGTAAAGGCTACAAAGTCCTGCCCGATTATGTGCGTGTTATTCAAGGTGATGGCATCAGTCCACAAAGCTTGAGTAAGATTATCGATGTGGTCATGAAAGCAGGCTTTAGCGCTGATAACGTGACTTTCGGTATGGGTGGTGGACTGCTACAACAAGTCAACCGCGATACCATGAGCTGGGCAATGAAAGCCAGTGCTATCTCTATCAATGGTATATGGAAAGACATCTATAAAGACCCGATCACCAGTCGTTCAAAGCGCTCGAAAAAAGGGCGTTTGGCATTAATCAAACACAGTAATGGACAGCTAAAAACGATTAAGGCTGATGAGCTTACTGCTGAGAGCGATAACCTACTGCGTAATGTTTATGTTGATGGAAAATTACTTATAGACGAGAGTCTAACTATTATTAGAGAGCGTGCAGGATGGTAGCTACTAGCAAAATACAGAATAAAATAGCCGCTGCTGCAAAGGATGTTTTATTTGCTCCTGTATACCTTTATCAAGGTCGAAAAATCAAACGAGATACGGTCCGTTTGCCTGAGCCAAATGGAGAAAGACATGGGTCTGTGCAACTGGATCATGCCAGTAACGAGTCAGCCGCTCAGAATAAACCCGCACTACATATCATGATCGTTGGTGATTCAGCAGCGGCTGGGGTCGGTAGTGAAACGCAGCAAGAAGCGCTCGTTGGTAAGCTCATTCCAATCTTGCAGCAGCAGCCCACTATTAATGAGCAGTTTGCGGTATTGAACTGGTCACTGCAAGCGACAACGGGGCACACCAGTTTTGATATTCTACGCAGGCTATATATTATGCCAGCACCAAATGAGCCTATCGATGTGATGATACTAAGTGTTGGGGTCAATGATACGACATCGAGTGTTGCTGTAGACAAGTGGCAACAGCAAATCAAAGATATTATTGCCATCGCTCAGCGTAAGTTTGGCGTGCGCGAGTTGGTTTTTTTAAGTCTACCGCCTATGGCACAAATGCCAGCAATACCTGCTCCGCTAAATAACTTTGTTGGCGCAAAAGCGTCTATTCTTGACGGAATATTGCAGCAAATCTGCAGGGCTCATGATAACGTCACTTATATGGCAACGGATTTCCCACGTATGATCGCTGAGCACTCTAACGGTACGCCGATCGATATCAAGGTAATGTTTGCGAGCGATGGCTTTCATCCAAGTAGCCTGATGTATGGCTATTGGGCGCAGCAATTGTCGGAGCTGATAGTAGAGTTACTCGACTCTTCTAACACTTAATTCATTCGCCAAAAGATCAAACAAAAAAAACCGCTGAATAGTCAGCGGTTTTTTATATTCTTAATACCATCACTATGCATGCTTGAAAACACACATGCTCAAAATAATATCACACAATACGTGTGAATTATTCTGCAGCGTCAGTATCAGCAGCTTTCTTACGGCCACCAAACGCACCAAAACGTTTGTTGAAGCTTGCAACACGACCTTCAGTAGAAGTTTTACGTTGCTCACCAGTATAGAATGGATGCGACGCACTTGAGATATCAAGTGGGTAGTATGGATATTCTGAACCTTCGTATTCACGAGTGGTTTTGGTTTTAACAGTTGAACGAGTCAAGAAGAACACGTCAGCGTTAGTGTCGTGGAATAAAACTTCTTGGTAATTAGGATGGATATCTTTACGCATAATAAACTCTCTATGTCCGATGTATGTATAACGACTTTGCAAAACAGCATTTTTAAAGATGCGTTCAGCAAACGATGACATACGTAACTGAGGCACTAAGGACATTCTCAGTCTGGCAACTGCGTCACTGGCTTATTCCAGCACCCAATACCACACCTCTGCTCACTTAGCCTTTCCCCAGCGGGAAAATCAAACCGCGATTTTACCGGTTTTTGGGGTTTGATGCAAGCAGCAGTTGTGAGGGTTATCGATGCTAATTTGTCACTGCAGCATCAATAGTATTGAGGCAGATAGACAAGCTGCGTATAATAATACGTTAGATAAGATAATCAATAACTATTAATTTTTAAGGTTAATTTAATAATAGTATTCAATTAGTATTGGTGATTTAATTATCAATACTAACATTTAATAAGGGTAAGACAATGAAAAATACAATCGCGAAAAACAGTATAAAAGCTGTTCTATTTGGCTCAGCAATTGCTATGACAACGCTGGCAAGTGCGGCGCTGCCAACTCAATGGCAGCTAGATGACGCACATACCCGTGTCGGATTTTCAGTCAATCACTTAGGGTTTTCGACCACCATGGGTCACTTTAATGATGTCAAAGGTATGGTCAATTATGATATTAAAGCACCTAATAAAGCCAATATGAATTTCACTATTGTTACTGACAGTATCGATACCAATTGGGATGCTCGCGATGCTCATTTAAAAAAAGATGAGTTTTTTAATGTAGCAAAATATCCAACCATGACTTTTAAATCGACTAACATCACCTTTAAGAATCCACAACAAGCCACAGTCACAGGTGACTTCACTCTACTGGGTCAAACCAAGCCACTGACCCTAGATGTGACTTTGAATAAAATAGCCAATAGCCCAATGACCAAAGAGCCAGTTATTGGTTTTCGTGCCACCGGTGTGATTGACCGAGCTGCTTATGGCATGACCGCTTTTGCAAGTGGTATTACGACTGAAGTACCCATTCAAATAGACGGTGAGCTGATTGAGAAAAAAGCGGCGACGAAGAATAAAGCAAAATAGCTTTATACATATCAATGTTATGCTTTTATGAAGTAAGTTTGCAGTTAAAAATATCGTAATAAAAAGCAGCCATTAGATGGCTGCTTTTTATGGTAAAACTTAGTCTTTATATTCAGACCTTACTTGGTTCTAACGATATGCCAAACACCAAGTTTATTGTCGCCATCTTTATCCCCAACATTGGTGTCATTGGCATAGAAATACAGCGGCTTGCCGTTCATGGCCCATTGATACTTGCCGTCTTCACGTTGGAAGGCAGCAAACTGCCCTGAGGCTTTGGCATTGCTAGGTGCCATAAATGCCGGCCAAACTAGCATACAAGCGCTACCACACTCTGATCTATTCATCGAATCTTTATCAAAAGTATACAAAGTCATATGGTTACGAGAATCAACCAACATGCCGTTTTTACTCATGACAGGCGCAGTATTTTTATTGGTTGCTTGCACGTCATGCATACCAGAGTCGTCATTACCGACCATATTGTTTAGCGTTGAACAACCGCTAAGAGCCAACACACCACTAAGAGCGGATAAAACTAAAATATGTTTCATAATAACTTCCTTGTCATTGTCATCATAGATTGTTAATTGTTATTAGATCGTTCTTATCACTCTAGGATTTAAGCCATAATAAATTGCAAGCAAATATCTTAAACCCATTATTGAGATTTTAAATATAGCATAGGATTTATAGCTGTTATTCTTGTCCTCATATAAACTTACAAAAGCCCATAAACATTACAATTTCGCCAAACAAAAATACTTAATACCATCATTAATTAGCGGTTTTAAGAGAAAGTAAATATGCTCGTCCCTATGGTAATAATAGGATGATGATTTTAAATTGAATTAAAAATATTATCTTGATTAAGTTATTTTATACCCAATAGAATTTTGGGTTAAACGTTGACAAAAATCATGTATGCACTTACCAATTTGCCGTTCTATTCCCCAACGTTTTTTGTAGAATAGCGCTATAGAAATTAAGCATGACTACACAATGGCGAATGTGACCATTGAGATTTATGATCACTGTTGAACTTGACTGCCTCTGCACGCATATCAATATCCATAAGCCGCCTCATGCCTATGCCAAGTACGCCTTTAAATACTGATTTAAGTACCACTTGATGCAAATGCTATTAAGGATATAACCTCGACAATGACTCACTCTCTCATGAATAATCAAGTAATTGCTACTCAACGTGTCGGTATCCTCGGTGGTGGTACGGCGGGGGCAACCATTGCCATTCGATTGGCAGCGTTAGGGCTTGAAACTTACGTGTTCGAAAAAAACAAATCGCTGATTGATGGTCCGCCTATGTGCCATTTGCATGCCGGTGGCAATCTCTATCGCGAAATCCCTGACGAGGACTGCGTCGCCCTTCTCAAACAGTGTATCGATATTTTACGTCTTTATCCTTATACTATTGATGTACGTCCAACGGTATTTGCGGTGCCGACTCGTGATGACGGCTTGCCCGAAGACTTGCTACCGCGGCTTGAGATATTGACCGATGCGTATCGTGAGCTGATTGCTCAAGATGCCAACAACAAAGTACTGGGCGAACCAGAAGATTATTACCAGCTCTACAGCCATGAACAACTGATTGCATTGTCTGAGCGTGAGCAAGTGACTGTGCCAACTACCGTTGATGAATGGATGATACCGGTTGCTAAGTATTTAGATTTAAATAAAGTTAAATTTCCGCTGATTGTGGTACAAGAATATGGCTGGAATATCTTTCGCTTGGCAGCATCGGCGCAATTGGCATTAGATGGTTATGAGCATGCGCATGTCTTTACTGATACTCAAGTAAAGCAGGTCATGCCAGTTGATTGTGAAAACTGCTCAAATGCTGATCATCATGTGACCAAATGGCGTATTGATTATCAGCAAGGCGCTGGTTTAGATTCTGAAGCGCAATCTAATAGCAAAATCGAGTCCATCGAAGTCGATTACCTCGTGAATGCCTGTGGTTTTCGTACAGGGGTTATTGATGATATGGTCGGTGTCAAAGTCACGCGTATGGTAGAGTTTAAATCTTCTTATATTACTCATTGGGAAGATACCGGTGGACAGATACCAGAGATTATTGTCTATGGTAATCGCGGTACACCTGAAGGGATGGCACAACTAACCCCTTATCCAGGTGGTTATTTTCAGATACATGGCATGAGTAATTTTATCACGCTATTTAATGATGGTTTGGTGGCTTCAAGCAAAGACAGTGCCCAACCAAAATTGCCGCCGCAATATGTGCACTATATCGAAGATGGTTGGGACAAAGCACCACTACAAGCGCGTAGCCAACAAGCGATTGATTATGTGGCAGAATTTGTACCGACCTTCCATAGTGCCCGTACTGTCGGCAATGCTTTATACGGTGGGCAGCAAATTCCTGGTGAGGATGATACACTGCGGGTCGCTGATGTGAGCTTGTACTCTAATATTCGCTATGCCCGTGCTGAAAACGTCAAAGCATCTTCAACTCTAATTGCAGCAGATCAAATCGTTGATGAATTGAGTGAGCTTGGTTTGATTGAAATTGATACGCCCGTGAACCGTAATCGCTATGCTCATGAGTGGGCGTATCTGGCGCACAACGACAGTCTGGCTATTGAGACAGTCGCCCGTGATTTGGCAAAAGAGCGCGGCTTTCCGCTGGCGATGGCAGGCGTCAATCGTGGTATTCGCGAAAAAGCGTTAGAGGATTTAAATATTGATAATAGTTCAGATAATTATAGGACTTAAGAAAGACGTTTTTAATTAGCGGACAAAAAAAGGGAAAGAATTGGTTTTTTTAGCCATTCTCTCCCTTTTTTCATATTTGCTTATATCTGCTTTTAGTTGCCAGCCATCTTTTCTGTATTGACAGCAGCATCTATTTTGACCATCGTCTGCAGTAAATCAATGGCATCACCAATCGTGTTACATACTACCAAGCGCTCAAGATCTTCTTGCTTCATAAAGCCTTGCTCAGTGGTATATTTTAAATGCTCAATCATACGATCATAAAAACCATTAATATTCAGAATAATCATTGGCTTTTCATGTTGATATAGCTGGCGCCATGTGGCGATTTCCATGATTTCCTCTAAAGTACCAAGTCCACCCGGTAAAGTAATAAAGGCATCAGCATATTCTGCCATCACTGTTTTACGCGTGTGCATGGTATCTGTGAGATGTAAACGGGTCAGCTGCTCATGAGCAATTTCGTGTTTGAGCATAAAGGTTGGAATCACACCGACTGCTTCTGCACCACCTCGAATCACTTCATCAGCCACTGCGCCCATCAGCCCGATACTCGCGCCGCCGTATACTAAACCCATGCCATTGTCTGCTAATGCCACACCAAGCTCTCGTGCGGCTTGCTCATATATGACATCATTACCCAAACGCGACCCACAATAGACCGCAACTAGCGGCATAGTTAACGCTGATTTATCCACGGCTTTTTCGATATTAGTAATATCTTGACTGGTAATCACTTCATACGTGTCATTGTTGATTTTCATTTGCATATAGCTTCCTTAACTTTTATATCAATTGTTTTTATTAAGAACTTGTTTGTTAAAGCGTTTTTTATCCGTGCATGTTGAATAGTGAAGACAGTTATTCAGTCCAGTCTTAATGGATCATATCATGCAAGATAAATTGAGATAGAACTTAGAAGTCATATTTGAGCACCTTCCCTACTGAGATTTATTTTAACATAAGCAATGCTATCACGCGGTCGCAACCATTTATCACTACGCAATTACTACATTTTTAAGGCTACACATTGGCAGCTTATTGCAAATTAACACTCTATATTTACTAGCAAAGCTCATTCATAAAAATGACTACAATATATTAAGGTTTAACCATGGAAAACAGCCCTACTATTACTCAAACAGAGGCTTATTCATTAAGCATTATGACCGTTCGCAATCAGGCATTGGCAGCGACTGTCTATCGTCCCAAAATACCTGTAAAGACGGCCATCATGATAGCGCCAGCGACGGGTATCAAACGTCAGTTTTATCACAATTTTGCCACTCACTTAGCCGAGCATGGCTTTGGCGTACTAACTTTTGACAATGAAGGTATCGGTGAGTCACTCTCAACTGACTTGGCAAAATGTGACGCATCTCTAATCAGCTGGGGTCGCCATGACATGCCAGCCGTCCTTGATGCCTTGCAAGATGAATTTACCGATGCCACTTATCATTTGATTGGTCATAGCGCTGGCGGTCAGCTGATTGGTTTGATGCCAAATTCCCAATCTATTGCTTCAGTATTTAATGTCGCCTGCTCATCGGGTCGTATCAAAAACATGGACCTGCCTTATAAGCTTAAGGCCATAGGTTTTATGGAGGCATTTATTCCTCTCACTAATTTGACGTTAGGCTATACGCCATCGGATAAAATCGGCATGGGCGAGCCGCTGCCGCGCGGCGTAGCTCGTCAATGGCGTGAGTGGTGTAATGGCGCAGGTTATATCAAGACTGCTTTTGGGAAAAGTATACACACGCATTTTTATGATGAGATCGATATGCCAGCATTATGGCTAGGGTTTAGTGATGATGAGATTGCCAATAGCAAAAATATAGATGATATGATTCGCGTTTTTACCAAAATGCCAGTAGAAAAACGCTTTTTATATCCCAAAGATTTTGGTGTTAGTAGCATCGGTCATATGCGTTATTTCAGCAGCAGGACGAATGCTAAAGCGCCTAAGCTGTGGCAAATGGCTATTGATTGGTTACATAATCAATAGACTTCAGAGCCTATTTAATTACGGATTCGTCTATTGATTCTTTTGCGTTTGCTGCCGCTTCTGCCTTGATGCGTTTGGTCAATGCAGAATAAAGCGACGGCTGCATATTATGTATATTACCCAGCATCCATTTTACATAGCTAATAGGTACATCTTTGATTGGCATGCCTTTATGCTTGCCAAAGGGCATTTTACTAACTGGATTGGCTTTATTGGCAATAGCATGCGCTGCTGCAAAATCAGTTGGTGCAATCTCTAAGCGCTCGCAGCAAGCCTGATACAGCAGATAACACATACGAGCATCACCGAGCGCATCATGAGCGGCAATCGTCATCCTACTAGCCTCACCCTTGCCCAATAACTGCTCGATACACTTGGACTGACCATAGGCGCTCCATTCAGGAAACGCGACGCGCGCCAGCCTAACGGTGCAAATTAGCTTAGCGGAAGGACTACCAATCACCCGCCAATCAAAGCGTACATTATGCCCAATAAGATACTCAGGTAACTCAAACTGCTCAAGCTCAAACCGCTCAAGCCCTGCTACATCGTCATCGGTAATGCCATGGACTCTAATCACAACTGGCGATATCGAGCGCCCACTATTAAAGTATTTCATCCACTCAAAGCCCGTAGCTACGTTAATCGTTGCCACTTGGATAGGACGTGGATCACGACCTTGATCGGTTTCGGTATCGATAATCAGCGCAGTATCGACCATATTAAAAGCAGCAGCCATAAAAATTTAACCATAGCAAGTTGGACATAAATGACAGACAATTTTGCTCGTTTAAAAGGAGCATTATAATTAATCTACTTTTAAAACAGCAAAACACTACTGGGGTTAATTATTCGCAGCCTCTGTCTGCGTAGGCACAGCAAGCAAGAAAAATTAACCCCAGTAGTGATTGATAACATTTGTACTTCTTTTATTCAGAACCAACTACATAATAGATGCCATTAGATTCAGTAGCTTTTCATTTATGGGGATAAAAGTCAGATATAACAATGCTATACGAAGAGCCAAAGGTATTATCTATATAATATTAGTGAAAGCAATAATAAGATAAAGAGATGTCGATGCGACCAGATGGCAATCACGAACAACCAAATCCTACGTTTATCAGCCGTGCAATTAGCGTACTTATCAAGGCCGCAGTATTGCTGATGCTATTATTCGTATTTGACAGATTATTACCAAGTATCAGCCAACAAACTCAATCATTTTTCATAGCAAAATGGCAGCAGCTTAGCCTATTGCAACATCCGCTACCAACAGAGAATAGCCTGCCAAATCCGCTACCCAAGCAGCATCTGACTGATACATGGGGCGCTGCTCGTAGTCAAGGTCGCTCACATGAAGGGATTGATATTTTTGCGGCGCGCGGCACACCGATTCAAGCGACGACCCAAGGTATCGTCAGCAAGGTAGGCGAAAATACGTTAGGCGGTCGCGTCGTTATGATAGTGGGACCAGGCGGCGCAGGACACTATTATGCGCATTTGGAAGACTATGCTGACATTTCTCCCAATGACTGGGTAAATGCCGGTGATACCATTGGTTACGTGGGTGATAGCGGCAATGCTAAAGGCACACCGCCGCATGTTCATTATGGAATTTATATTAATGGTAGCGCGGTAAATCCTTATCCACTTTTGCAAAAGGATTAAAGTGTATTAAGCATTAATTCATTGCGGCAGATCGTACATGGTTATTTGGAAACACGGCACTAAATGTCGAACCAATGCCTTCTACAGACTCAATTTGCAAGCTCGCTTCGTGCTGATATAAGACATGTTTTACAATCGCCAGTCCAAGCCCCGTCCCACCTGTTGCTCGGCTGCGCCCGCTGTCAACGCGATAAAAACGCTCAGTTAAACGGGCAAGATGCTGCGGCGCTATACCGATACCATTATCTTCAACAGCAAATCTGCAGCCCTCAGCAGTCTTAGTCCAACTAATAGAGATATTGCCACCTTTTGGTGTGTATTTAATCGCGTTAATCACTAGATTGGACAGTGCGCTATTTAGGTACATCTCTGATCCATATAGTCCATCATAGGTATCAATATGCAAGTGAATCGTATGCTTATATTCTTGATTATACGCCTGCGCATCATCATAGACATGAGTGAGCAGCTTGGTCATATCGATATCATTAAACGCATGGGTTTCTTCGATTTCGATGCGAGACAGTAGCAATAAGTCATTGACCACCCTATTCATGCGTGCCGTTTGCTGAGTCATCAGCTCAAAACCGCGTCGCCAATTCGCAGGCATATCTGGCTGATCAGAGAAATTCTCCAGATATCCCATCAAGACCGTCAATGGTGTACGTAGCTCATGCGAGACATTGGCCACAAAGTCGCGGCGCATCGCTTCTAAATGCTGCAAACGGGTCACATCATAAATGATTAGTAGTTTTTCATCGCCAAATGGCGTCAGCTCACACTTTAGATAGCGGTTTGGGTCTTGCCAAGAGACGATATGCACACTCTCGTCGGCATCGGCATCGTTATTAAGCGTCGTTGCCTCCTGATAATACTTAATAAATTCAGGTATTTGAATGAAGTCAAAAATGCGCCTGCCTTTATCTGAGGATTGCAACAATAATAAATCCTGCGCCGCTTGGTTCCACCATTCAAGTCCATCATCGTCATTGAGCAAAATCACGGCATCACGTAATGCTCGTAAAGCACTTCTGATTTTTTTAAGTTGATTTGTGGCACCTTGCTCATTATCTTGGATAGGCATTTTTATTTATCCATTATTTTTTATAATTTTTCTACTATTGGCCGCTCCCGATAAAAGGCGACACTATTAAAAGGTGACACTATTAAAAGGCGACACTATACAATATTCATATTGCTAGCAATTACCCTTTTTCGATACGGCTAGAGAATCGATAACCTGTACCGCGTACCGTTTGTATTAATGTATCACAATCATGTGGACGTAGTAATGTGCGCAAACGCTTTACGTGAACATCAATGGTTCTATCTTCGATGTAGACGTTACCGCCCCATACTTGATCGAGCAGCTGAGCACGGGTATAAGCGCGCTCAGGATGGCTCATAAAAAACGCCAATAAACGATATTCTGTCGGACCCATATCGATAATGTCATCACCCACCATAAAGCGTTGGCTTTTGGCATCTAAAGTTAGCCTGCCTATATTGATAGGTTTGTCGCCGCTTAGCGCGTTACTACGTCGCAATACCGCTTTGATTCTTGAGATAAGCTCACGGGTCGAGAACGGCTTGGTCATATAATCATCAGCGCCTGCATCAAGACCATGCACTTTACTGTCTTCTTCACTTTTGGCGGTCAACATAATAACCGGTATCTCGGCGAGCAGCGTATCGCTTTTTAGCATACGGCAAAAATCGATACCACTTTTATCACCGGGCAACATCCAGTCCAATAAAATCAGCGCTGGACGATGATCGACCACTTGTTGATGCGCCTCTGACACATCTGCTGCCTGCAAACTATCAAAGCCTGCCATCTCTAGGGTCATGACGACCATTTCCCGAATGGCGTCTTCATCTTCAACAATCAAAATTTGCTCTTTAGACATAGTGTATTCTTAGTGTTAGAGGACAAAATAGAGTTTATAAAAGCAGTAGTAAACGCAGATAAGCGTTCCTTTATTAAAGAACTTAATTATGACAGCTTAATGACATTTACTCTTAAATTTATAATACTTAGTAGCCATGCTAATGACTTAATGCACTTCTAATAAAAAGTTTAATGGTCCATCATTGACACTCAACACTTGCATATCAGCGCCAAACTGACCCGTTGCAACCGTTAAATACTGCGTCTTTGCGTAATCAACCAATTGTGCAAATAAAGCTTGAGCCATATCAGGTGCCATTGCGCGACCAAAGTCAGGGCGGCGACCTTTATCCGTCTTTGCCATCAGAGTAAATTGTGAGACCAATAATAGCCCACCACCGACTTGCTGGACATTTTTATCGAGTTTGCCGTACTTGGCAGGATCATCATCATTGTCAAAAATACGATAGGTGAGGATTTTATCAATCATCCGCTGCGCACTTTGTAGGTTATCATCGTGTCCCAAGCCGATATAGGCCAGCACACCTTGTTCAATAGCACCAACCTCCTGCCCATCAACGCTGACACTGGCATGTTTGACTCGCTGAATAAGAGCTCTCATTGCTTACTTCCTTTAACGATTATGGTCATACAGTCTGCTGCGGACCATGATAAAATACAATTATCTGTGCATGTACTTACGATTATGTTTATAAATAAATCTAGCTATAAAACTGCCTATCTATGATTTTTTAATACAACTTTTTATTTTAATAACTATTTTTAATCCCTACTTTGGTCATCTATTATGAATGTATTTACTACCTTACAGCAATTTGTCCCGCAGCAAAAAATCAGTAAAGTCGCAGGGCGCTTAGCTGCCAGTCGCCACCCTTGGGTTAAGCGTACGTTTATCCGCAGTTTTGCCAAAGCGTATGATGTTAGCTTAGATGAATATGAGCGTCAAAGCCTAAACGCTTATGAGAGCTTTAATGATTTCTTTACTCGTGAGCTCCAAGACAATGCCCGTATTATCGATGCCAGTATCAATGGTATTGTCAGTCCTGCAGATGGCATGATTTCGCAGCTTGGGCAGATTCATGACCATAAGCTACTGCAAGCCAAAGGTCGTGACTATGATATCGGTCAGCTCTTGGCTGATAGCGCAGATGGCGATTATTTTGCGGATGGTAGTTTTGCTACTGTCTATCTTGCTCCAAGCAACTATCACCGTGTGCATATGCCATTTGACGGTATATTAACCAAGACCCGCTATGTACCTGGTACACTATTTTCGGTCAATAATACCACGGCTGCTAATGTACCGGATTTGTTTGCTCGTAACGAGCGCCTCGTCTGTCTATTTGATACCGCCTATGGTAAAGCGGCAGTAGTGATGGTCGGTGCGATGATTGTCGCTGGGATTGAGACAGTGGCGACGGGTAAAATTAGCCGTACCGATGATATTCAAGAAGCAGACCATGATATGAGCTTTAAAAAAGGTGACGAGCTTGGTCGTTTTTATTTAGGTTCAACCGCAATTGTAGTAATGCCAAAAGCAGCAAAAACGGATTGGCAAGATACCATGCAGCATGGCTCAATCGTTCAAATGGGACAACTGTTAGGTAGCGCTAAAATCTAATACCATTTATCTAAGCAAAAAACATGTGTAATAAGTAATATTGAAAAAAATGAGCATAGACAGTAATTAGAATACTGCCTATGCTTTTTTTGTGCCCACTCCTTTGACTTTAATATCATTTTTTTAACACTTTCTTTTTTCAGTCGTTTTTTGTGATAGTAAGGCTTTATGTCATCAAACTGTCATATTTATTTGGCACAATCTCCTTATTAACCGCAGAGCATCATTTCAGCAAACCCCAGAAAACCATTGTCATTGTTATTTATAAATGCTTGATACTCAAAATTGATTAATTTTAGGAGAAATAATGCGTTATTCATTCATGGCAGTAGCAATCGCTAGCACTTTGACATTAGCCGCTTGTAACCAAACGACTAGCAACAACGAGAGCGATAAAACCGACGAAGCAGCCACAACAGCACCATCAAACACTGCTGTGAGTAGCGACGCTAGTGCTAGCTCAGCTGAAAGTGCATCGATGAGTATTACCGGTGCTGGTGCTTCTTTTCCACAGCCTATTTATGCTAAGTGGTCAGATGCCTACAATAAAGCCACAGGTGGTCAAGTGAACTATCAGTCTATTGGCTCATCGGGTGGTATCAAGCAAATCGTTGCTAAGACCGTAGATTTTGGGGCATCTGATGCGCCGATGACACCAGAAGAGTTGAACGAAGCCGGTCTGATACAGTTCCCAAGCGTCATCGGTGGCGTGGTACCTATTGTTAATATCGATGGTATTGAGCCCGGTCAGTTAAAGCTCGATGGCAAAATGCTTGCTGATATTTATCTGGGTAAAATCAGCAAATGGAACGACCCTGCAATCGCGGCTATGAATCCTGAACTTAAATTACCAGACGCTGCCATTACCACGGTGTTTCGCTCAGATGGCTCTGGTACAACCTTTAACTTCACTGATTATCTAGCCAAAGTGTCAAGCGATTGGAATGACAGTGTAGGTGTCGATAAGACCGTCAAATGGCCAACGTCGGCTACCGGTGCGGGTGGTAAAGGTAATGAAGGTGTGTCGAGCTATGTCACGCGTATGAAAAACTCTATCGGCTATGTTGAATACGCTTACGCTAAGCAAAACGGTATGGCACACGTTGCCCTGAAAAATGCTGCGGGCAATGTCGTACAACCTTCTGCCAAAACCTTTGCAGCAGCAGGTGACATCGATTGGTCACAACAAGAAGGCTTTTATAAAGTCATTACCAACTCTGAAACAGAGCAAGCTTGGCCAATCGCCGCGGCCACTTTTATCTTAGTACACAAGCAGCCACAAGATGCCAAACAAGTCGCTGGTGTATTGAAGTTCTTTGACTGGGCTTATGAGCAAGGTGATGACGACGCTATGGCGCTTGATTACGTACCGTTCTCTGATACTGCGGTTGCCTTATTTAAAGCAAAATGGAGTGAGGTCAAAGGCAGCGACGGCCAACCTGTCTATAAGCCTGCACAGTAACCTGTTTATCCTAGTGATTGCATAATCACTGTCGAGCCAACCTCTCAAACCACTATTCTCCGGTAGGGGTTTGAGAGGTTTTATCACAGAAAATTTAAAGATTTTTTTAAGTTTGTTGTGATAAAACCTCTTTTACTATTTTGACTTGATTCTATTCAACGCTGAGACACTTATGAATGATTTAAGGTCCCAACTGGCTAAACAAAAACGTTACGATGCTATCTTTGTCAATGCGACTAAAGCATTTGCAATCTTGGTGCTATTGTCACTTGGTGGCATCCTGCTCTCATTAATCGTAGGCGCTTGGCCCAGTATCACTGAATTTGGACTGGGATTTTATACTAGCAATAACTGGGATACAGTGAACGATCAATACGGGGCACTTGCACCTATTTACGGTACGATTGTCACCTCCCTTATTGCAATCGCTATTGCTGTGCCAGTGAGCTTTGGTATTGCTATCTTTTTGACCGAACTGTGCCCTAACTTCTTAAAAAAGCCATTGGGTATCGCCATTGAGCTGTTGGCAGGTATCCCTTCTATTATCTATGGCATGTGGGGTTTGTTTGTCTTTGCACCGTATTTTAGCGAACACATTCAGCCATGGTTGATTGAAAACATTGGTCCTCTGCCTATTATCGGGCAAGTATTCACTGGTGCACCGATGGGGCTTGGTATGTTTACTGCCTCCTTGGTACTGGCAATTATGATTATTCCTTTTATTGCCGCAACCATGCGGGATGTTTTTTCTGTGGTACCTGATTTATTAAAAGAATCTGCGTATGGCATGGGTGCGACGACGTGGGAAGTGATGTTCAAAATCATCTTACCTTATACTAAAGCTGGCGTGGTCGGTGGTGTGATTTTAGGGCTTGGACGCGCATTGGGCGAGACGATGGCTGTGACTTTCTTAATCGGTAATGCCTTTAATATCAGCCCAAGTCTGTTTACCTCTGGGGTAACGATTACCTCTGCGCTCGCCAATGAATTTGCCGAAGCATCAAGTGAATTGCATTTGGCATCCCTATTACATTTGGGTTTAATCCTATTTGTTATTACCTTTATTGTCTTGTCCATCTCTAAGCTAATGCTTATGCGTATCGACCAAAAAGCCGGTCACTAAGTAGCGTCAATATCCCGTTATAAAGCAAGCATGTTAATCAACCACTTAACCCAATCCTTCGACCAACAAAGGACAAACGCCTAATGACTTTAGCGACTGTCACGACTGATAACGACCAAACCAGCCAGCCGACTTCACGCTTTGAAGACCGCTACAACAAGCGTTTATATCATAAGCGTCGCCTGATCAATAGATTGGGGCTTGGTTTTGCCATCTCAGCCATCGCTTTTGGTTTGTTCTGGCTGACATGGATTTTGCTGACGCTTTTTGTTGAGGGTTTTCAAGGTTTAATCGAGATGCCGGTATTTATGGCAGATACACCACCGCCTATGGGCGACGGCGGTTTGCGTAACGCCATTATTGGTTCATTGATGATCGCCTTGTTAGGCCTCGCGATTGGTACGCCGATTGGAATGATGGCGGGCATCTATTTAGCGGAGTTCTCACAAGGCAGCTTGTTGGGTAAAGTTACTCGCTTTTTAAACGATATCTTGCTGTCAGCGCCCTCTATCGTGATTGGTCTTTTTGTTTATGCATTGATGGTGAAAGGTCAAAGCTTCTCCGGCTGGGCTGGTGCAGTTGCGCTTGCTTTGATTGTGATTCCAATTGTCGTGCGCACCACTGAGAATATGCTCAATCTGGTACCAAATACTTTACGTGAAGCGGCCTATGCGCTCGGTACGCCAAAGTGGAAGCTGATCAGCACGGTCACGCTTAAAGCGGCTAAAGCAGGTCTGACTACAGGGGTGCTATTGGCATTTGCCCGTATCACTGGCGAGACCGCGCCGTTACTATTTACTGCGTTAAACAATCAATATTTTAGTACCGATATGAGCCAACCGATGGCAAACTTACCGAACACTATTTATCAGTTTGCCATGAGCCCTTATGACAACTGGCATGCATTGGCATGGGCGGCAGCATTACTGATTACCATGACAGTACTGATAGTCAATATTCTCGCGCGCTTTATTGGCGGTAAAGATCATACAAGATAGCTGATTTAAGAATTGACTAAGCAGCCAATTTATAGCGCACGTTTAGCACTTATGTTCAGCACCTATATTGATAACATTCTAAAATAATTGGATATGATGATGACAGACTTACTAGAAAGAAAAGCGGTTAAACAAGAGAATAAGCAAAACGTCAGCCAACGTGGTTTATTTGGTCAATCATTTTCCAATATAGATCAAGGAAGTCAGAAGCATCAAGGGCAGCAGCCTGACAGTGCTTTTTTGACTCAGCAAACAGTAGCCGATATCCCTCAGCATATGCCGCCTGCCAAGATGAGTATTCGAGATCTCAATTTCTATTATGGTGACTTTCAAGCGCTAAACAATATTAATATTGATATTCCAGACAAAAAAGTGACTGCCTTTATCGGGCCTTCAGGTTGCGGTAAATCCACACTATTACGTACGTTTAATCGTATGTATGATCTATATCCCGGTATGCGTGCAGAAGGTAATATCAACCTCGATGGCAAAAATATCTTGGGCAAAGACATCGATGTGAACTTGCTACGCGCACAAGTCGGCATGGTCTTTCAAAAACCGACGCCATTTCCAATGTCCATCTATGACAACGTGGCATTTGGCGTACGCCTCTACGAGAAGCTAAGCAAAGCTGAGATGGATAATCGTGTCGAATGGGCACTCAAAAAGGCGGCTTTATGGGTTGAGGTAAAAGACAAACTTCGTGCATCAGGATTGTCGTTATCCGGTGGTCAACAACAACGGCTTTGTATCGCTCGCGGTGTGGCGACAAAACCTGAAGTACTGCTCCTAGATGAGCCAACCTCAGCCCTCGACCCTATCTCGACAGGCGCGATTGAAGAGCTCATTACCGATTTAAAAAACGACTATACGATTGCTATCGTGACCCACAATATGCAGCAAGCGGCGCGCGTCTCTGACTATACCGCCTATATGTATCTGGGCGATATGGTAGAGATGGGTGAGACGGATCAGATATTTACCAACCCCGCTCAAAAGGCGACTGAAGACTATATTACTGGTCGCTATGGTTAAAACAGTTTGTATAAATATAGTCAGTCCTAAATACAATAAGTACAAATATTATAACGCGCTACTAGGATAAATTTTTCTTGCTTGCTGTGCCTACGCAGACAGAGGCGGCGCAAAACTTATCCCAGTAGCACTGTGTTTGATTTGTAGTGGATTGACTATAGATGTATTTTTTATGCTTATATCCTATTTAAATATACAAGAATAAGGAAGCCGCCATGCTTATAACGCAAAAACATTTATCAAAGGGTTTTGATAATGACTTACATGATGTGATTGAGCTGTTTATGCAAATGGGTTACATGGCAGCAGAGCAAGTCATGGTTGCAACCCGCGCTTTGATAGCTGCAGATGAAGCGACCGCGAAAAAAGTGATTGCAGACGACCAGCTGATTAATCAGCTAGATATTAAAATCGATGAGCAAATCATTTTGTTAGTCACCAAGCGCCAACCCGCAGCAAATGACTTGCGTTTAGTGATGGCGGTTAGCAAAGGTATTGTTGACTTTGAACGTGTGGGTGATGAAGCCGAAAAAATCGCTCGTATGGCCTGCAAATTAATTAAAGACGGCGCTTCTCCAAGAGGATATTCAGAGGTTCAGCATTTATCCAATAAGGTGCACGTGATGCTACTTGATGCGATTGACGCCTTCTCGCATATGAATCCTCAGCAGGCATTTTCGGTATTGCAAAGTGATGTGGCGGTTAATGAAGAGTATCAATCTGCCACTCGAGCCTTGCTGACCTATATTATGGAAGACAGCCGCCACGTGTCCAGAGTGATGAATATACTTTGGGTATTGCGCGCCCTAGAACGTGTGGGCGATCATGCTAAAAACATTGCTGAGCTGGTTATTTTTTGCACCAGCGGCAAAGATGTGCGGCATACAAATTTTATGCAAGTAGAAAAAATCGTCCAGCAAACCACGGATGCTGGTAGTAATAAATAACATTTTCTTTATCGCACACGATGGTCCGTTTAAAACATAGTCCGTTCAAAATAAAAAGGACACGCTTTTAGTAATGCGATACTGCTATAAATTTAACCATCAATCAACCAGCCCTGCGCGGTGGCAAATTCAATCTGCCGTGCCTGCCACTCATAAATACTCGGAAAGCTGTCTTTAATAAAGGCATGCGCGCCAGCTACTTGCGAGCGCGTAACATTACCCTCAAGCCACGTTTTTCCGTTGGTATTTAAATTAAGCAAAAATGGCAACAAGCGATCAACCACTTTCAGCAGCTGAGTTTCTTTGCTGCTGCCAGTTTCCTGCTCTTCCCAAATCTCATTTAAATCTTTAATGCCATTACCACGTTCAGCTTGTAAGCGCGCAATGCCAGCGCGTTCTTCAAGATGCGCATCAGTGCGTGTATCGGCATATAAAAAAGTATCACCGGCATCAATCTCGCCTAAGTCATGTACTAGCGCCAGCTTTAGTAACTTTTCATGATTGACATCAAGTTCAAACAATTCAGCGATTGACCAACATGCCATAGCGAGATGCCAAGAATGTTCGGCTGAGTTTTCTAGACGAGTCGTACCTGTCACGTAACTGCGGCGATTTACCCGTTTAAGCGCATCCAGCTCTAACAGATAATGAGTGACATGATCTATATCAATGTATGAGGCAAGCGTTGGGTTAGTAAATGACATGGAATTAGCTGATGACATAAATATTCTCTTAATTTTTCTACTCATGTATAGCGCTTCATTTTACCTTTACGCATAAGCAATTATTATACATTTTATAAACGCTATAAAAGAAGACGTTAACCTATCGTTAATTAGCGTTACCATAAAAATAAAATAACGCTTATGTTAGTAAGCGCTATTTTATTTTAAATCGAGTAAAAAGACTATTTAATCAAGTTACTAATGGTTTTAAAAGCAGGGTCTTTGCTACTGCGGCAAAGCTCAAACAGAATGGTTTCAACCGTGGTAATCACCCCGCCAGCACGGCGAATACGGCGAATTGCTTGCTTTTTATCATACGGAAAACGCGAACCGACGGCATCACCAATGATGACGGGCTGCATGCCATTATCTAGCAAATCAAGCGCGGTTTGTAGCACACAGACATGTGCCTCAACACCGAATAATAAAATGATGCTTCGATTCTGCTGCGCAAGATGATTCCATGAATCGTCATTGTCGCAGGCACTAAAGGTGACTTTTTCAAAACCTTTGGCATTATCGCCTTCTAATAACTCACAAATTTCAGGCAATGTTTCGCCTAAGCCCTTTTTATATTGCTCATTAAGCATAATGGGAACGTCAAGCGCTTGCAGACCTTTAATCAAAGTCGTTATTTTTTTGAGAATATTTTCATGATCATAGATATGCGGAGTCAGACGTTCTTGGACGTCGATTATCATCGCTTGGGTATTTTCACGGTCAATACGGTAGGTACGATCAGTAATCATGGTGGACATAGTACACTCCTTGTACGGCTGAAGCTGACGGCTCTAAACTGATTTAGAATGAATATCAGACTTAAAATTATAATGATTAATTACTCTCTTATTTAGTCACAGTTTAGCGAATGCGTCAATGGAGATAAGCGATAGTAACAACTTATGACCTTTTTATTCTAAGTAAACCACTATGATCCCTGAATACAAAAACCCCCAGTTATGATAACTAGGGGTTCATATTAGAGCGCTTAACTATTTTAAATTATTACAATACTATAGGCTTAAACACGCTCAATAATAGTCGCGATACCTTGGCCAAGACCGATACACATCGTTGCTAGACCGATTTCAGTATCTGATTGCTCCATGGCATTTAGCAAAGTAACTGTGATACGAGCGCCAGAACACCCTAGTGGATGACCTAAAGCAATCGCGCCGCCATTGATGTTAACGATATCTTGCTTGTCCGTCAGGTTCAATGCTTTTAATACTGATAAGCCTTGCGCTGCAAACGCTTCGTTTAGCTCGATGGTTTGCATATCATCAATGCTCATGCCAGCACGCTTAAGTGCTTTTTGCGTCGCAGGTACTGGACCATAACCCATGATAGCGGCATCACAACCAGCAATTGCCATGCTACGAATGCGAGCACGTGGCTTTAGACCTAGTTCTTTGGCTTTTTGCGCGCTCATAATTAGCATCGCTGACGCACCATCAGATAATGCAGATGAGGTAGCAGCAGTCACCGTACCGCCTACTGGATCAAAGGCTGGACGTAGCTTTTGCATTTGCTCCATCGTCGCATCAGGACGAATCACTTCATCGACAGTACATAGTTGCAAGCGACCAGCAGCATCATGACCTTCGATACCGATGATTTCATTGTCAAAACGACCTTCAGTGGTAGCAGCCCATGCACGGCGATGTGACTCAAGACCAAAGGCATCTTGCTCTTCACGGGTGATGTTGTTCATACGACCTAGCATTTCAGCGGTCAAACCCATCATGTTTGAGGCTTTTGCATAATGCTTTGACGCTTCAGGATTCAGATCAACGCCATGCATCATGCCGACGTGACCCATGTGCTCTACACCACCGATGATGAAAACATCACCTTGACCAGTCATGATTTGAGCAGCAGCAGTGTGTAGCGCCTGCATAGATGAACCACATAGACGGTTAACGGTTTGACCGCCAGCAGTCTTTGGAATACCCGCTAGCAGACCGATGTTACGACCGATGTTTAGACCTTGCTCTAGCGTTTGGTTGACACAACCCCAGATGATGTCTTCGACGTCACGTGGGTCAAAGTCGTTACGCTCAACCAATGCACGTACCAATTCAGCAGACATGCTATCAGCGCGAACGTGGCGGAACATACCGTTTTTAGTTTTACCCATCGCTGAGCGTACGCCATCTACGATGACCACGTCTTTTGGACTTAAAATTGTCATACTATCTTCCTTTTCAATTTTTATTGTCAGTGGCAGTACCGTAATGCTCGCCTATCTAATTTAGAAGGTTATTGATAATAAATAAATTACCAATCATCTTATCGAGCATGTGTACTGCACTTCATCCTAGTAATGACTGCCGATTACGCGGTAGCGTAAAAGGTCTCGCCTGCTGCTGCCATATCGCGAATCTTTTGCGGGGCTTCATAGGCTTTGCCAAGGTATGCGTATTTTTCACACAGTGCCAAGTAGTTATCTAGACCCATTTGGTCTATATAACGGCAAGGTCCACCGCGGAATGGCGGGAAACCAACGCCCATAATCATCGCCATATCGGCTTCTGACGGCGTGCTGACGATATTGTCTTCTAGGCAACGTACAGTTTCATTACAGAAAGCTAGCATGGTGCGGTCGATAATCGCTTGATCTTCAAACGTTTGCTTGTCGCTATCAGTCGTGGTTTTTAATAACTCATAAGTCGCTTCATCAGCAACTTTTTTAGGCTTGCCACGTTTGTCCATCTCATACTTATAGAAACCAACGCCGTTTTTCTGACCTAGGCGTTTGTTTTCATATAAATGCTCGATAGCGCCTTTATAATCAGGCTTCATGCGGTCAGGGAAACCTTCTGCCATCACCTCTGCGCCATGAACACCAGTATCCAAACCAACGACGTCGATTAGATAGGCAGGACCCATCGGCCAGCCGAATTTTTCCATGACTTTATCGACATGAGCAAAATCAGCACCTTGCTTAAGTAGCAAGTCAAAGGCACCAAAGTATGGGAACAATACACGGTTTACCAAGAAACCTGGGCAATCATTCACGACGACAGGCACTTTGCCCATTTTTGTGGCCAAAGCAACGGTCGTTGAAATAGCTTCCTCAGAAGATTTTTCACCTCGAATAACTTCTACTAGCGGCATACGGTTTACTGGGTTGAAAAAATGCATACCGACGAAGTTTTCTGGACGCTCAAGCGCTTCCGCTAAGAAAGTAATAGAAATCGTTGAAGTGTTTGACGCTAAGATACAATCGTTTTTTACTAGACCTTCTACTTCCTTAAGAACCGCACGCTTCACGTTTGGATTTTCTACGACTGCTTCGATGACGATATCAGTTTCAGCAAAATCGCCATAGTTTAGCGTTGGACGGATACGGCTTAACGTTTCACCCATTTTTGCTGGGGTCATTTTGCCGCGATCGACCATTTTGCCAAGTAATTTGCTGGCTTCACCCATACCAAGGTCTAATTGCTCAGACTTGATGTCTTTCATGATGATTGGCAAGCCTTTGCTGGCTGCTTGATAAGCGATACCGCCGCCCATGATACCAGCGCCTAGTACTGCCGCTTCATTGATTTCATGTGCTTTTTTGCTGTGCTGTTTGGCTAACTTTTTAACCAACTGATCGCTTAAGAATAAACCAACTAGGCTTTCTGCTTGTGGGGTTTTCGCCGCTTTTGCAAAACCTGCCGCTTCTACTTCGATTGCTTTATCACGTGGTAAGTTAACGTGTTTTTCGATAGCAGCGATAGCTAGTGCTGGCGCAGGATATTGCTTAGGATTGGCTTTGGCAAAGATCATACCTTTTGCACTATTGAACGCCATCGCTTGCTCAAGCTGATTTAGCTTAACAGGAACGAGCTTTTCTTCTCGTTTCGCTTGCCAATCAAGCTCACCTGAGATACATTTTTTGACCAAATCAATGGCAGCATCTTGCAAGTCATCAGCAGCAACAGTCGCATCAACCAAGCCTAGTTTTAGTGCATCGAGTGCTTTCTTTGGTGTGCCAGTCGCAATAAGTTCAAGCGCATTATCAATACCAATGACACGCGTACTACGAACCGTACCACCAAAGCCTGGGAAGATACCCAATTGAGTTTCTGGTAAACCGATGATGGCTTTGTCGCTCATGACGCGGTATTCACAAACCAAAGTCATCTCACAACCACCGCCAAGCGCTGCGCCATTGATAGCAGCTACTTTCGGGAAAGGCAAATCTTCAAAGCGATTAAAGGCGTCATTGATATTAATAACCCAATCTTTGATTTCTTCTTCTGATTGCTTAAAAGAAGCCACAAACTCTGTGATGTCCGCCCCAGCAATAAAGACGCCTTTGCTTGACGTGACGATTAAGCCTTTAATGTCATCTGCTTTTTCTAACGCATTAACAACTTCAGCAAACTGCTTATTGGTCTCAGTGTCAAACTTGTTCACGCTCTCATTTTCGGCGTTGTATTGCATGTTGGCGATGCCATCCTCTAGCATTGTCACCGTAATGCGATTTCCTTGGTATACCATTTGGAACTCCTTGCTATATAACGAAAGCTACGTTTTAAAATTAAAATAAATAGCCAGTTATTGTTAGAAAAATGGGTAATAGCACCGCTAATCTGCCCTTTCATCCTAATCAACAATAATGACGTCATCGTGATAATGGGGATAAAAGTGAGCCAAATTAAACGGTGAAGATATCTTTATTATCTAGTGCTTATGCCTGTACCTTTATAGCTATGTACTGGTTTTCTATGTACTTATATTATATTACTACTATTGTAGCTATTGACTGAGATTTGGTTTTATAGTCGTTTTTCGATTGATAAATGGTGTAAAAACTCAATTATCAATCGCTAGACCAATTTCACGCCAATTAGTGTAGGGGATTATGCCCCCGACTGTCACAAGCTAATACCATACTCGCAAGTCACTCTTAAATCCACAGCAGCCCTTTACCTGACTAGCAATCTGCCTTAAGTGATTGTTTGTATACTGGAATTAGACCGTGGTGATTAACCTTTAAATGCAGCCTCTTATCAAAACATATTTAACTACTAAGTTAAATCGCCAATGCGTAACGAGGGCTTGTTGCATTATTTCATACCGCTTTTCATATTAAGCTTTCTATTTTTGATCTCAAACCTTCTATTTTTAATATACAACTTTAAAAAATACATTAGGGATTATGCATGTGGCATAAGGAATATAATCTATCATGTTACACTAACGATATTTTTATTATTCACCTGATAGAAGGTTGGGTTATGTCTGTTTCTTCTACGTCGAGCGTTGTTCCTATTAGCTTTATCCCTTTTAATAGCACAGAGCAGTTTCACCATGAGATACGCGCGCAATTAGCCAAAGATATCGAAGTGTTATTTGATTATGCTGAGCTGCCAAGCCCGCTGCTTGACGCTTGCCGCTATGTAATGACAGGTACAGGGAAATTGGTACGTCCGCTACTGGTTGCAAGCGCTTTTTCCAGCACTTATAGCCATAATGACACAATTGCCGATAAAGACAATGCCTTGGCATCTTTGTTAGAAAACGACTCAGATTATGATATGTGCCGCCGTGCAGCGTTGGCGGTGGAGCTGCTGCATACTTATTCGCTGGTGCATGATGACTTGCCATGTATGGACGATGACGAGCTGCGCCGTGGTCAACCAACCGCTCATATTGTCTTTGAAGAATCGACCGCCCTGCTCGCAGGTGACGTATTACAGACGCTCGCCTTTGAAGTATTGACTGCGGAGCTGCCAACCTTTGCGCCTTTTGATTCCGCTATCGCAAGTCAGCTCATCGCGGTATTTGCGCCGCGTGCCAGACGCATGGTATCGGGTCAAATGCTTGATCTGAATGCTGAAGCCAGTAACAACATCACACAAGATGATTTAGAAGCCATTCACCGTGATAAAACCGGCGCATTAATTGAAGCGGCGATGTTGATGGGCGGTATCTGTGCTGGCGCGACGGCTCCGCAGCGCATGGCTCTACAAGGGTGTGCACAGCATATCGGTCTCGCCTTTCAGGTTCAGGACGATATTCTAGACGTAACGACCTCTACTGATACGCTTGGTAAACCTGCCGGCAGTGATGAAAAGTTAGACAAATCTACTTATGTAAAGTTAATGGGTGTCAATAATGCGACCAGCTATGCGCAATCGCTATTTGATGACGGGCGTGCAGCCATTTCTCGTGAGCTTGACGACAGCTCAGACACTGATGCGCTGATGGCACTTATCGAATGGCTTTGGGCACGTAAGAAATAGACAAATAAGAAATAAGCTTAGAAACAATACGCCCAATATTTTAATCATTAAAAACAGCAAAGGGTGATCAACATGGACAGTGCCCCTACTCCGCGTATTTACCTCGGTACTGGCGGTTATAGCGATACCGATTTACTCGGTACGCTGTATCCAACGGGTACCAAAAAAACGGACTTCTTACGTGAATATGCCAAGCAATATGGCGCAGTTGAGATTAATAGCACTTTTTACGCACCCATTGGACAAAAAGCCTTTGCAGGTATGGTCGATAAAGCCTATGTGCAAGCAGACAGTGAGTTGAAGTTCGCCGTCAAGCTGCATCAAGACTTTACTCATGCGCGTAAGGGCACTGCTGAACATGCGCAAGCGTTTTTAAATGCCCTATCCCCGCTTATCGAAGCCAATGCTCTAGCGCCATTATTATTACAATTCCCACATGGCTTTGATCGTACTCGTGAGCATCGTCTATATCTCGCAAACCTTGTCAGTTGGTTTCAGGACTACCCACTCGCTGTTGAGTTTCGTCATAACGGCTGGCATACCCCGCAAGTGGTCGATAGTTTTGTCAAACAAGGGTTGATTTGGTGTAGCGTCGATTATCCCAAAGTCAGCGGTTTACCGCCATCTCGTCTAATATTTACTCAGCGTACGGGCTACCTGCGTATGCATGGCAATAATCTAAACTGGTGGGATGCGATGAGTGCCGCTGACCGCCATGATTATCGTTATAGCGAGGCGGAAATGCAGGATTGGGCGCAAGCAATTGCCAATCAGCGTCAGCATTTTGATACGCTATATATCTTCTTTCAAAATACCGTCAATGCGCATGCGTATTATAATATTGCGATGTTACGTGAGGCGTTGGGTAAGTTTGGGTTTGAGGTGTTGTAATGTCGATAAGACTAGCGAATTTAATTGGTTTTTTTCGGTCTCATAAAGAACCAGATCATGAGCAAGCAAAAGCTATTCAGCTTTTACAAACGATGCAATGGTCAAAGTTATGTTGGGATGCAAGTTGGGAAGATACTATCGAGCTAGAGGATTTACTACCAGAAGTTGGAAAAACATATCCTATAAAACTCGAAGAAAACGAAGATTTTACTCAAGATGGACAAGCACTCATATTATGGCAACCGCCTCATTCCGATCTTAATGGCTGGTACGACAAGCGTCCTTCTGAAATTTTTAAGTCCTATGTTATAGAAGGCATTTTAACCGATCGTTACTCAGATCATGAAACCCGTGAAATAAATTTTAACTTTAAAGTCAGCAAACGTTCAAGTCTAGTTGATTACTTCTTTGAAGCGCCTTTAAATAGAATATCTTCTTTATCTTCGGTCGGTCAGGGTGATGGTTCTTCAAGAGTTCAATGGCAAGATGCTCAATATATTCAAAAATACTCTTTAGGAAAGTTTTTATATCTTAGCGGATCAGAGGGCGAGACTGGTTTAGAGCTTATCCTTTCATGTGAAGAGAGCAAGATATGTATTCATTATTCGGCAACGCTACATTATCCTGCTCATTACGAAACCGTTATTACCAAACATTATTTAGATAGAAAAGAGCAGAAAATAATTGAAAGTATAATTGATAAAGCTACTGAGATAATTGATACCTCAGACAAGTACCTTACTGATACTCAGATTCTTGGCGCTGAGTACTGGTAGTTACTTTTAGTCAAATTTCAAACAAAAAAAAGGACGCCTCTCAGCGTCCTTTTTCAAATCAAATACCTAGTGGTTAAAGATTACTCTTCAACACCAGCATCTTGACCTTTGTATTTTGCGTTTGCGTAGTCCCAGTTCACTAGCTTGTCTAGGAACGTGTCAACATAGTCAGGACGACGGTTACGATAATCGATGTAGTACGCATGTTCCCATACATCACAAGTCAATACCGCGATTTGGTCATGTGCAAGTGGTGTATCAGCGTTAGCTGTTTTGGCGATAGACAATTTGCCACCGACTTTATCAGCGACTAGCCACGCCCAACCTGAACCAAACTGAGTCAATGCTGCATTTTTGAACTCTTCACGGAACTTGTCATAGCTACCGAAGTCTTCTTCGATTTTAGCTTTTAGATCGCCAGTAGGTTCGCCGCCGCCATTAGTTGGCGTCATGCAGTTCCAATAGAACGTGTGGTTCCATACTTGGGCTGCTTGGTTAAACATACCTTGCTTGCTGTCATCTTTAGCTGTTGCTACGATGATTTCTGACAACGTTTTGTCTTCTAGACCAGAACCTGGTAGCAATTCGTTAAGCTTAGTCACGTATGCATTGTGATGCTTATCATGATGGAACTCTAAAGTTTCAGCACTGATGTGCGGCTCTAAAGCATCTTTTGCATATGGTAGGTCTGGTAAAGTAATCTTTGACATAGTTATTTTATCCTTGCTGTTTTAGCTGTTATTTTATGGAAACTGAATTTTACGCTATTTTTAACACGCAAAAAACCCTATAAAATAGCTGGCTAAATTGGCTGAGTTTATTGTTTGAAATGAATTTTATCGATTAATACATTGTATTGCTGAACACAGTATCACGTATTATTATGAATCCAAAATTAACTATTATTCTTTTCTTGCTCTTGGCTCAAAAGCCAAACACTTGACTTTGTCAGCCTTTATTAACCAAATATTCACAAGCTATAAGATATAATTCACTGTAGCTTGGCAGCTATTATAGCAATAGTGGCGACAAATATCAGTTACCAAATGTTATGCAAAGCGCAATCAGTATTGCTTGTGAACAGCAAACAAAAAAATTATAAAAATAGTACCTTAATATGAATCACTATTTTTTGTTTAGATCTAACGACACGACGGAATATTCTCTATGAGTGCTATCAATACACTACACACATCGCGACCCTTGACCCAATCTACATCTCACAAGCAATGGGTACTCGCCAGCAATAATAAAGGCAAGCTTGCTGAGTTCACAAGACTATTTGCGGAAGCAGATTTGGATGTGACGATTGTCCCTCAAGGTCAGCTCGATATCGACGATGCGATTGAAGATGGCTTGAGTTTTATTGAAAATGCCATTATAAAAGCCCGTCATGCCAGTCGTATTAGTGGATTGCCTGCGATCGCCGACGATTCTGGACTTTGTGTGCCAGTATTAGGTAACGCACCCGGTATTTATTCTGCGCGCTATGCCGGTGAGCATGGTAACGATAGTAAGAATAATGAAAAGCTTATCGCTGACTTGCAGCCTATCAGCGCAGCACAGCCTGATACTGCTATTAAGGGCATGTTCGTTTGCGTACTGGCGATGGTACGTCATGCTGATGATCCGCTACCGATTATCGCGCAAGGTTTATGGCACGGTGAGATTTTAGAGTTGCCACATGGTGATGGTGGCTTTGGTTATGATCCATTGTTCTGGTTACCAGAGCTGCAGGCGACGGCGGCAAGCCTCAGCGCTGCGGATAAAAATAGCATCAGCCATCGCGGTCAGGCGATCAAGCAGTTACTGGCGCAATTGCCTTTATAAGACGTTTATCTCTTGTAGTTATCCAATTTGATGCCATTTAATCCTCAACCAGTCAATCAGGCGCAGACATACAAGACGTACTTTAAATAAGATCACTGATATAGTAAATTGATACCACGTAAACGACAAAACAGATAATTTTTACTTTAATAAACAGATAGATTATACTGTTCTACTTTTAAAATTTTGTTGAAAGCCGTTAATTGTCTGTATTATTCGCCAAAAAGCGTTATTATGCGACCTATTGACGGTTTATTATTGATATTTGATAGTATCGACTAAGATTAAATAGGTCGTTTTTCAGAGCCAGCAGCGATTGCTAAAGGCATTGATTTGAGAATGACTTGCTATCACTATCCCCTATTTATTCCAACGGCAACCAGTCGTAAACGCCCGTATTTTGAGGCATGGTTGTCTATTATTTAATCCTAAAGGTGTAATGATCATGGCTACAGATTTACAAGTCACAACCAACAAGCTATCTAACAAAGAAACTCAGTTAACGGTTAAAGTACCCGTTGAAAAGATTCAAAACAAAGTTGAAGGTCGTATTCGCCAAGTAGCGAAAACTGCCAAGATTGACGGTTTCCGTAAAGGTAACGTGCCTATGTCACATATCCGTTCACAATACGGTGCTGGCATTCAACAAGAAGTGATCAACGACGTCATCCGTGATACCGTTTTTGAAGCGATCAAATCTGAAGACATCCGCGCCGTTGGCATGCCTAACATCGACGACGTAAAACTTGAAGACGATTTCTTGGTTTATCAAGCCACTGTTGAAATCTTCCCAGAAGTTGATGTACAAGGTATCAATGAGATCGAAGTTGAGCGTCATACCGCCAAGGTTGATGAAGCTGATGTTGACACCATGATCGAAAACCTACAAAAACAACGTGAAGAATTCGTTGAGAAAAAAGGTAAAGCGGACAAAGGCAATCAAGTCACTTTTGACTTTGAAGGCTCTATCGATGGCGAGAAGTTCGAAGGCGGATCTGCTGAAGACTTCAAATTGGTTATCGGTAGCAATCAGATGATTCCTGGCTTTGAAGCAGGCATCAAAGGCATGAAAGCTGGCGAAGAAAAAACCATCGACGTGACTTTCCCAGAAGATTATCAAGCTGAAAACTTAGCGGGTAAAGAAGCTCAGTTCAAAATCAACGTAAAATTGGTTGAAAAATCTAAGCTACCAGAAATTGACGATGCGTTCCTTGAGCTATTCGGTGTCAAAGAAGGCGGCGTTGAGAAGTTAAAAGACGACGTTCGCAAAAACATGGAACGCGAAATCAAAAATGCTGCTCGTAGCCAAGTCAAGCAAGCAACATTTGACGCTTTGTTAGAAAAGAACGAGTTTGACGTACCTAATGCTATGCTAGAGCAAGAAATCGAGCGTCAACGCAACATGATGATGCAACGTTTTTCTCAGCAGTTCGGTGCCAATGCTGATAGCTTCGATAAAGACATGCTACCAAATGAGTTATTCGAAGAGCAAGCGCTACGTGCGGCACGTCTTGGCATCATCGTTGCTCGCGTTATCGATACCAAAGGCTTAGAAGTTGACCAAGCTCGCGTTGAGACGTTCATCAAAGAAGCGGCTGAAAACTACGAAGATCCAAGTGAGGTAATCGAGTACTACACCACTGATAAGCAACAGCGCGCGAACATTGAGTCTGTTGTATTAGAAGACCAAGTGGTTGATTATCTAATCGAGCAAGGTAAAGTAACGGACAAAGAAGTTAGCTACCAAGACCTATTAGCTGCTCAGCAACAACAGCAGCAAGCAATGTAATCTAGCTAGCTCTTTGCCATTAACTGGTACTGACTGCTAAGATTGCTCTAAAAATGCCCTGACAAATTTGTTAGGGCATTTTTATTGGTGGCTTATATGCTATCTTTATGGATAGATTATAGACAGTACCCTTGATAAGTACGCATAAACGCCCTATTAATAGGAAGTCATTTATCATTTGTCACATTAAAAAGTTACTATTACTCTGATAAAAAAGTTACCATTAGCTCAATTATTTTAAGCTAATAGCCTTTATTACCGCTATTTATCAACTATTGATGCGATACCCGTCTCATTTAGCGTAATAGGTTTTATTATAAACCGACAATGTTTACAATGATAAACACCAATAAAAATTTAACGATTTTCTACTTTTTATCTTCTATCTTTATAAACAGGATATTTTTATGACAGATTATGATCGCATCACTGCCAACCCGCATTTTGATATGCTGATGAGCGCACACACTACTGCCCAGAGCGCACAGTATAGTCAAAGCGCAACCCAAGCAGCATTAGTTCCTATGGTAGTTGAGCAATCAGCTCGCGGCGAACGCTCGTTTGATATTTTCTCGCGTCTACTACGTGAGCGCGTTATCTTTTTGACCGGTCAAGTCGAAGACCATATGGCCAATCTTATTGTGGCGCAGCTGCTATTTTTGGAAGCCGAAAACCCTGATAAAGACATTCATTTATATATCAACTCACCAGGCGGCTCGGTCAGTGCTGGTTTGGCCATTTTTGATACAATGAACTTTATCAAACCTGAAGTATCAACCATCTGTATGGGCGGTGCGTATAGCATGGGCTCATTCCTGCTGGCTGCTGGTGAAAAAGGCAAACGCTATGCCCTAGCCAATGCTCGCGTCATGATTCATCAACCTTCAGGCGGCGCGCAAGGTCAAGCAACGGATATCGAAATCAATGCACGTGAAATCCTAAAAACTCGTGCGCGCTTAAACGAGATTTTGGCTGAGCGTACGGGTCAGCCAGTAGACAAAATTGAAAAAGACGTCGAGCGTGATTATTGGTTAGATGCTAAAGAAGCCAAAGAATATGGTCTGATCGATGAAGTATTAGAGCGTCGTCCTACTTCTTTATAATAGCCAGTCTATGAGCAGCTGTATCGATGTAGCTAGTAGCGCGGCTTATGCTTAAGTGCTCTATATTAGGTACTTAAGCGTTGATACACACATCAGAATATTTATAAGTATAAAATTTTAGGAGTGCCTGTATATGGCAGAAGATAACACCCCGCAGTGCTCGTTTTGCGGCAAAGAAAAAAGTGAAGTGAAGCAGCTGATTGCCGCTGACGATGCCAATATTTGTAATGAATGTATTGAGCTATGTACAGACCTTATCGCCGACAGTGACGAACATGGTGATGACGATAGCGATATTGATACCTCTTGGGTCAATAAAAAACTGCCAACGCCAAAAGAATTGCGCGCCAAGCTTGATGAATACGTCATCGGTCAGGATGCTGCTAAGAAAGCTTTGGCTGTTGCCGTTTATAACCATTATAAGCGTCTAAAAGTTAGCCAAACTTTAGCCAATGATAGCAAAAAAGCTAAAATTGGCGCTGATGATGCAATGGTAGAATTGGCAAAGAGTAATATTTTGCTGATTGGTCCAACAGGTTCTGGTAAGACTTTACTTGCGCAAACGCTAGCACGTCTACTTGATGTTCCTTTTGCGATGGCGGATGCCACGACTTTGACCGAAGCCGGTTATGTTGGTGAAGACGTTGAAAACATCGTACAAAAGCTATTACAAGCATCAGATTATGATGTTAGTAAAGCGGAGCAAGGCATCATCTATATTGATGAGATTGATAAAATCAGCAAAAAAGGTGATAACCCTTCTATCACGCGTGATGTATCAGGTGAAGGCGTACAGCAAGCATTGCTAAAACTTATTGAAGGTACGGTCGCGGCTATTCCACCACACGGTGGTCGTAAGCATCCGCAGCAAGAGTTGATCCAAGTCGATACCAGCAATATTTTGATTATCGTTGGTGGTGCGTTTGCCGGTCTTGATAAAGTCATTCAGCAGCGTACTGAAAAGACAGGCATTGGCTTCAATGCTGATGTCAGCTCAAAAGATGATAGTCGTCGTAGCTCAGAACTACTGCAACAAGTAGAGCCTGAAGATTTGATCAAGTTTGGACTTATTCCGGAGCTTATCGGTCGTCTTCCAGTACTTGCTGCGCTTACAGAGCTAGACGAAGATGCATTGGTTCAGATTTTGACGGAACCTAAGAACGCCTTGGTTAAGCAGTATAAGTATCTGTTTGATATGGAAGGCGCTGACATTACGTTTACTAAAGAAGCACTTGATGCGATTGCTAAAAAAGCGATGGCACGCAAAACTGGTGCTCGTGGACTGCGCTCTATCGTTGAAAATGCTCTGTTAGAAACGATGTATGAGCTGCCTTCTATGAAGGATGCTAAGACTGTACTCGTTGATGAGCAAGTGATTAACGAAGGCAAGACGCCTGAAATTGCTTAACTGTTAACTTGCTACATCACTCGTTTGAATTAGCGAAAAGTTAGCTAAAATTTAAAAAAAGCGCTCAAACATGATCTATGTTTGAGCGCTTTTTTATGCTAAATACAAGGACTTCAGTTTAAAAGAAGCAACGAAATACTAATGTTATGGCTTCTGTTTTCAATTTTAAAACACTTTACGTATTTGTATTTGATACACTAATGTTACTAGCAACCTACCGCTTCATTCTCTGTTATATTTCAAGCGCTAGAGTTAGGCTGCTGAGCAACTAAGATTGCATCAAAGACTCGATATTACGTGTTATTTTTATGCTGTTCTAAAGATTATCCTTATTTTTACTGCTCTTAGCCTTTTACTGACACAAAATATCGAGTTAGTTTTACCATTATGGCACCTAAACTAGCATATAAATTTAAATTTCTATATTACTTTTTAAAATAAGGATATTCCTATGAAAACGCTCCCATATCCTAAGCGCTCCGTTTTGATAGCCACTGTGTTTGCCATTAGTGCTGTCGGTATTACTGGTTGTAGCGATCACACTGAAACCAAAGCCGTTGACCGTGTCGAAGAAGCGGCAGCATTGGCACGAGTAAAAGATCTCGAAGCACGCGCTGAAGCGATCAAAAGTAACATGCCAGCTGCCAATGACATAACTGCGACCGCAGGTGGCACTGATACGGCAAGTGGCAAGCCTACTATTAAGATGCCAGATGAATCTACGATTCCAGATGATGAGTTTGGTGCCGCTGTGCGTCGCGGCTTACAAATTGCCAATCACACTTATAAAGAGATGCCAAATAACGTTGGTAATCAGCTGAACTGTACCAGCTGTCACCTTGGCAATGGTTCAGAGGCTTATGCTGCGCCTTGGAACAATATGCCCAGTGTCTACCCTATCTATCGTACGCGCGCAGGTCGTGTCAATACGATACAAGAACGTATTAACGGCTGTTTTGAGCGTTCGATGAACGGTAAGGCACTTGATCTGGGTTCAGATGATATGAACGCGATGGTGGCTTACATGAGCTGGTTGTCACAAGACATGCCTTTTGGCGTATCGCCTGAAGGTCGCGGTTTTGTCAAAGTGGATAAAAACCTCGAGCCAAACACTGACAATGGCAAAAAGCTATTTGCAGAGAAGTGTAGCGTTTGTCATGGTGCAACTGGTGAAGGTCAGTATAACGACGATGGCACTTACGTTTATCCTGCTGTCGCTGGTGAAAAGTCCTTCAATGATGGTGCTGGTATGGCACGTACCTATACGGCTGCGGCATTTATCAAAGGCAAAATGCCCTTTGGTCAAGGCAATACGTTAACTGACCAAGAAGCGGTCGATATTGCTGCTTACTTTACTCACTTGCCACGTCCGGTAAAAGCCAATAAAGACAAAGATTGGCCAAAGGGCGACGCTCCTAAAGATGTACGTCGCTAATTTAAAAATGTTATAAATGCTAGAAGAATGAAAAGCCCAGCTACCTTAGATAACTGGGCTTTTTGATTTTCCTGAGTTCTTCCTTAAATCTTACTTTTTAAGGAATGCTTTTTATTTTTTAATGAATGTTAAGGCAGTTTCATATCGCCATCGACCAACCAACCAAATCGGCGCATCATATAAGCCACAACGCCAGCAATCACAGCGGGCAATATAAACATCAATAAAATAATCGCCGTCCATAATTGACCCGTACTCATAATCTCTTTTGACGCTTCAATCACGCCAAATACGCCAACCAGTCCTGCGGTTCCCATACCTGCGCCTGTAGCCGTACATGCTAGCTCAAAGCCGACGGTCGCTATCGGACCGACGATAGCACTTGCTATAACAGCCGGTAATAAAATAATGGGTTTTCTGAGCACATTAGGGATTTGTAGCATACTAGTGCCCAAACCCTGAGACACCACCCCACTTATGCCGTTGTCCTTAAAACTGGCGACGGCAAAGCCAATCATATGGGCCGCGCAGCCTACCACTGCCGCCCCACCTGCAACTCCGCCAAGTCCAATAGCAATACAAATCGCCGCACTCGATGTCGGCATCGTTAGCAATATACCGACGACGACAGCAATCACAATACCCATTAATAATGGCTGTAAAGTAGTGGCTGCTTGAATCCCTTGACCAATGGCATTGACCGCAGCAACAACAGGAGGATTGAGCAGCGCACATACGGCTAATGCCACCGCGCAGACCAGTAAAGGTACCAGTAGAATATCGAGCTTGGTCTTGCCTGCAACCCATGTACCAGCGCGATAGGCAAAAACTGACGCCAAATATGCACCGATTGGATTACCCGGTAGCGCAGCAAAGGTGGCAGGACCTGCTTCTTGAGCAATAAATAGATTACCTGCCATTAATGCTTCAGAGTGAGCGCCCAACATACCAGCGACCAAACAGCTAAGCATTACCAAAGTTGGCGCTTTTAGATAATAAGCAATGCCGACACCGATGCCCGCGCCCATTAACACAGATGCCAATTTTCCGACAGCAATCAGTGCTGGAAGATTTAGCCAGCCACCGATTTGCGAGATGATAAGACCCGCTATTAAGGTGACAAAAAGCCCCAAAGCCATACCAGTAAATGCATCAATAAAGTATTTTTGAAAAAATGCTTTAAAAGGACTTTGCGTGGTTACTGCTGAATTAGATACCGTCATAGCGATACTCTCGGTTAGTGTGGCAATAAAAAATTTCAATATGGTGGGTTAAGCTTAGAAAAAATACGCCGCTATTAGCAAAAAAAACGTATAAAAAAAGCGCCACTGTGACGCTTTTTTTATACAATCAAACCAATTTAAAACTAACGACGTTGTTCAACGATAATAGAATCAATTCCGTTATTTTGCAGGCGCTGCTGAGCAGTAGCAACGGCTTGACGACTGTTCATCGGGCGTGAAATCACCTGATAGATAGGCAAGCCATTACCAGTAGTGTTTTTGACGACTTTTGCATCGACACCTGCCATCAGTACTTGCGCACGGCGACGGTCGGCTTCATCAGCATCACCAAAACTGTTAATTTGTAGGATATACGTAGCAGCAGGCTTAGCAGCTTGAATGCTTGCATTGCCAGCATTGGGTTTGTTTGCATTAGTACCCGGATTGCTTGTCGCTGGCGTACCATCGTAGGTCGCATCTTCCTCAATAATAACGATATCATCATTACCAGTAGCTGCACCAGCATTTGGCGCACTGGTTGTACCTTCAGAAATACTACCCGTACTATCATTAGCACTAGGCACGTTACTGTCAGTTTGATTGACAATCACATCCGGTTCAAATTCTATGATTTCACCCAGCTGGTCATTGTCGGTCTTGTCAAATTCTTCATCAGGGACGGTTGCCATTTCTTGATTGGGTAAAATATCATAGAATTCATAATCACCATTGTCGGCATCTGGATCCACTCGTTGCTGTATTTGCTTATTAGGATCTCCAGCCGTATCAGCGGGACTAAAATTAAACCATGGTGACAGATATAAGAATACCCCGATCATCAGCGTCAACACTGCACCAACAAACATCCATAATAAGCCTGACGCACTACTTGTTTTGCGCTTTTCAGTGGCACCTCTTGGTTTTTTGGCTAACATGGATCGCATTCTCCCTACTGAATCTATCTGTCATTATTGAATTATTACTATCAGTTGCTAGCTTTATTACATGCTAGACGGTGCAGACAGCCCTAATAGACCAAGCCCGTTACTGATAACTTGGCGTACTGCTTTAGATAAACGTAAACGAGCTTGCATCATCGCCATCTCATCTGCGCTTGGTGTCTCACCTGAAGTCAGGCTCACAGGCAAGATACGATTGCTGTCGTACCAACCATGGAATAACGCTGCCAACTCTTTAAGGTAATTAGTCAAGATGTGAGGCTCATAACCTGTCGCTGAGCGCATCAAGGTAGCAGGATAAGCAGCAAGCAGCTTAATCAACTCCTCTTCACTTGGTGCAACAAGTAATTCTTGCTGCGCCGCACCTATCGCATCATCCACACTTAAACCACTGGCTTGTAGTTTTTCTAACACACGGCAAACGCGGGCATGTGCATATTGAATGTAATAAACCAAGTTGTCTTTACTTTGCGATTTGGCAAGCTCCAAGTCAAAATCAACATGTACTTCAGGCTTACGCGCGACGTAATAAAAACGCGCAGCATCATTACCAACTTCGTGACGTAACTCACGTAAGGTCACGAATTTGCCAGAGCGTGATGACATTTGTACTTTTTCATTACCGCGCCATAATGCGACAAACTGCACCAAAACCACATCTAAACGGTCGGCATCGATACCAAGCGCCAATAAAGCCGCTTTTACGCGCGGTACATAACCATGGTGGTCGGCACCCCAAACGTTCACGACTTTGTCAAAACCGCGATCGAATTTATTTTTATGATAGGCGATATCAGAGGCAAAATAGGTGCTTTGTCCATTAGCGCGGCGTACGACACGGTCTTTTTCATCGCCAAAATCTGTCGATTTAAACCAGATATTGCCGTCTTTTTCGTAGAGATAGCCTTTGTCTTCTAAAATCTGTAAGACTGGCTCAATCTCACTATCAATCGATCTTTCGCTAAACCAGCATTCATAGCTCACACCGAAGTCATTTAGATCGTCTTTGATATCAGCCAAAATACTGCTTAATGCTGCATTTAGAAACAGCTCATAACCATTACCAAGTAAAGCTTTACTGTTGGCAATTAGACCATCGATATGGGCTTCTTTATCACCTGATAGCAGTACTTTTTCGCCATCGGCATTTATTTCAAACTGCGCATCTTCTGGCACGTTCTCGGCAATATCTGCGAAACGATGTACGTAGGTATCAGCATGCTGCGTCTTTAATGTCTGAGCAATATCACTGACATAGTCGCCTTGATAGCCGTTGACGGGGAAGGTGACCGTCTCACCATTGGTTTCTAGATAGCGCAAATAAGTACTGGTCGCTAAGATATCCATCTGGCGACCGGCATCATTGACATAGTACTCACGCGTGACATCATAGCCAATCGCCTCAAGCAAGTTTGATACGCTCATACCAAATGCAGCGCCGCGACCGTGACCAACGTGTAAGCTAGAAGTTGGGTTAGCAGAGACAAATTCGACCTGTATTTTTTGTCCGTCAAACTGCTTGCTTAAGCCAAAGCCATTTTGCAAATTAAAGATATCATCTAACACGGCAAACTTGGCTTCAGTATTCAAAAACACATTGATAAACCCTGGACCCGCGATTTCTATTTGGCGGATATCTTGATTCTCAGGCAATGCATTGACGATTTTTTCAGCCACTTGGCGCGGATTGGCTTTGGCAGCTTTAGCCGCAGTCAGAGCAATATTGCTTGCAAAATCACCATGGCTGGTATCTTTAGTACGCGTAATCTGGCTATTATTTTGCCAATCAGCCGGTAATTCGCCGTCATTTTTTAGAACTGCAATCGCACTGTCAAACAGTGAGGTAAGCGTATCGATTTGGGCTTGTGACATAGGACTATAAACTCGGATAAATAAACAATAAAAGTGGTGGAATATAAAATACGATAAAAAGATAAGTAACCTGCAAATATAACAACCTTTACCTGCTATTGCACTATTTGGACCAAAAATAGCGATAAAATGCTATTTATAGCAAGGTGCTAGGGTTTATTTGACGTTTAGGGGTTATTATAATTGGCAGAGGGCTTATAGGTCAGAGTTATTGTAGCGTTCCTGTTTCCCAAGGTTGATGAAACATTCATACCTAGCCTATTCCACGTTATAATAACGCCATTTATTGGCTACTTTCTCTAGATATCGTGACGCTTAAATATTTATTCAACTATTTGTAAATATTTCATTAAAAAGCAATAAAATAACGAACAGAGAACGTGGTACTTTATGACTTCGTATATAGGATAAAATTATGTTTGCCATTGCTGCCAGTACCGTTACCAGTTGGGGGCTTTACATCTTGTTGCCCATTTTTATTGCCTTTTTATTCTTTATCATTTGGGACTTATCAAAACAGTCTGGTGCTGGTCGCGCTGGTACATTTTGGATGTTTTTAGCACTTGGTGCTGGTTTTATCGGTTTTATCTTAAAAATATTGTTAGAAATGGCATTTACACGGTGGTTTATCTAAAAAGCATTGAAGATTTACTGCTTTGCCAATTATTTTTTGGCGATCATTTCTTGGCAATTAGAGTAGCACGCATCGGCGCAGGATAGCCTTCAAGAGTTTTGCTGGCATCATTAGGATCTAAAAAATCTGCTAACGAATGATAGGTCATCCATTCCGTTTTACGCTGTTCTTCCGTCGAGGTGACTGCCACATCGACGCAGCGCACCTCAGTAAAACCAGCTTTCTCTAACCAGCCTATTAATGCGGCAACCGAAGGTAAAAAATACACATTATTCATTTGAGCATAGCGGTCATGCGGTACCAGTACCGTATTGGCATCGCCTTCTATTACCAAAGTTTCAAGTACCAGCTCACCGCCTTTGACCAACTGCCCTTTAAGCTGTTGCAGGTGCTCAAACGGCGATTGGCGATGATAGAGCACACCCATACTAAATACGGTGTCAAACAGCTGGCTATTATCCGGTAATGCTTCAAGCGGCACTGGAATATAATGAGTTCGATAACGCCCTGTACCATGAACATGAGTATGCGCATCGGCGCTACCTACAAAATGCCGAATCGCCATAAACTGATGGTAAAACAAGCACGATGGGTCAATGATGATGACCGTATCGGCGCCTGCCCCTGCCATACGCCAACCATGATAACCAGAACCACCACCAACATCTAAGACGCGACGACCTTTTAAAGTACTCAAATGCGGTGCGACTCGTTGCCATTTCCAATCACTATGCCATTCGGTATCAATCAATATTGGCGCATTGGTATAGTTGTCATCTTTAGTATTAACAGTTTGACGACTACTGATCTGACCACCAATTTGAAAAGGCCCTTTGCGCCACGGCATGAGCTGCTTTAATAATGCCATTATTTGTTTGCGCTGAGACTCACTAAGATTTGCCTCAATCGTCAGGACATCACTGTTCAGATCGACATTATTGACGGTTAATGTTGGCAAACGTGCTACCGATGCTTGATAAGCAGGTGCATGCGCGTAGTTGGCTTTGTCCTTGATATCATTTAACCATGTTGGCAAGCGCGTAAGCCACTCATAAGCATTTGGCTGCTGTTGCGCTAGTTCTAGCAGGGTTAAATACAGTTCACGTTCGGCGTGGGTAATAGTGTCGTTAAGCATAAAAGCAGGTTACCGTATTGATCAAAAAACAACTGTGTTAAAAATAAGAATTATTTAAACGCCACAATAGAGACGAAGTTTAAAAACTGAAACCACGTGAGATGACGCTGAAAGCCAACATCACTCAATCGTGCGTGATGCTCATCTAAAGTATCCGTAATAAGGACGTTTTCTAGTGCATTTCGTTTGCCGCTGATTTCCATCTCGGTATAGCCATTGGCGCGTTTAAAATCGTAATAACGTTCAACCAACCACGCATCATACTGCTCATCAAAAGCATGGGTTTTTTCGGTCAATACCAATATACCGCCTTCGCTGAGTGCCGCATAAATCTTTTCTAACACCGCTACTCTATCGGCAGCCGGTAAAAACTGTAAGGTTAAATTCAAAATCACCATATCACATGGCTCAAGCTCAATATCGCGAATATCCGCAGTGATGACCTCTATGTCATGCTCAGGATAATTATCATTCAGTAAAGTAGTCGCTTCAGTGGTCATCGCAAGTGAAATATCAATCGCTTTAATTTGCAAATCTTGCGGCTCAAACTCGCCAGCCAAGGTCATACTTGCAGCACCCAGCGAACAACCCAAATCATAAATACGGCTCACACGCTGACCACTATCACTCTGTTGGCGATATTTACAATGACGACGAGCAAATATGGGTAACATCGCCAATACCTGACCATAACCGGGAACACTGCGACGAATCATATCCGGAAAACAAGCCACCACTTGCTCATCAAATGAAAAGCGAGCTGCTTTATCTAGTGGCGTGGTGAATAAGGTGTCATGTTTAACAGTGGTAGGCTGAGATTGGCTCATAATGTGACTCATTCTTTGGTAATTAAACTAAACTTTAACGTGTGTAATCATCTTAACTGACGCTATCAATAATAAGCAGCTGATAATAACGAGCTTTTTAACGTAGCAAAAGCCCATTATAACATTACTATTTGTTACTTATCGCAGGCAACTGCGCTGTTAAGCTAAATGTATATCGCCAAGCAAAATAGATTTGTAAAACATGCTTGGCTCATATTTTATAATGATAAGAATAGGAAAAATTATGCAAACCATTATATTAGGCGGTGGCTGTTTTTGGTGCACCGAATCAGTATTTTTATCCGTAAAAGGCGTACAGTCTGTAATATCAGGTTATATGGGCGGCGATGCGGTATCAGCCAACTATGAAGCAGTCTGCGGTGGGAATACTGGTCACGTTGAAGTGATTAAAATCGGATTTGACGAATCGATTGTCCCATTAGAAGTGATACTTGATGTCTTCTTTGCCACTCATGATCCCACCACGATGGATCGTCAGGGTAATGATGTAGGTAGTCAATATCGTAGCGTCGTGTTCTACACTGATGAAACGCAAAAACCGACCATCGATCGCACCATTAACAAGCTGCGTGACATGGGTATAAATGTGGTGACCGAAGTACATCCTGCGGTTGAATTTTATCAAGCAGAAGAGACACATCAAGACTTTTTTAATCGCAACCCAGGACAAGCTTATTGCAACTTTGCCATACCACCAAAACTTGCCAAACTGCGCAAAGAGTTCAGTCAATATATGGTGAGCTAAGCATCACATTGCCTAACAATTTATTCGTTTCAGACATGTCTTAATTTATTATTTAATAAAAGCCAAATGCTTATAATATAAGTATTTGGCTTTTTTAATTTCTGATAATTTTATTGGAGTTAATGACTTTGACAATATCAAGCGACAAGTTATGATAATGCATCGACTGTAAAAAATAACTGATAATAGAAATCCTTATAATTGAAGGCTAAAGCAATGAATCCAGAATTTTGGCAGGCTCGCTGGAAGGAAAAACGCATCGGATTTAATCAGCCTAAAGTGAATCCTTTATTGATTAAATACTTTTTAGATTTAAAAATGGCCATCGGAAGCCGTATATTCATCCCTTTATGCGGCAAATCTATTGATATGATTTGGCTAGCCAATCAAGGTTTTGATATGGTCGGCTTGGAATTGGTTGAGTCAGCGGTACAGGAATTTTTTGCTGAAAATAATATTTCTTACACGATAAAAGCGCATGATAAAAATTCAAATATTAAATGCTATCAAGGGCAGTTATCAGGACAAATAATAGCGTTATGGGTTGCAGATATATTTATGCTAAGTACTAATGATGTTGGTCGCGTTGATGCGGTCTACGATCGAGCAGCATTAATTGCGATGCCAGAAGAGCTGCGCCTGCAATATAGCCAGCAAGTCATCGACCTCAGTCAAAACGCTCCTCAGTTATTACTGACACTCAATTACGACCAAAATGAGCGAGCAGGACCGCCCTTTTCAATCAGTCATGAGCAAATCCAGCAGTACTATAGCGCTCACTATCAAATTCAAGAACTCGAGGGCGAATCATCGACTTTGAACGCCGCACCTGAGATGGCGGTGACAGAGCATGTTTGGTTGTTGAATAAACCATAAGAGAGAAATCTAATGAAAATTTTAGTGAGTTTCGTAAGTCTCATTGCTTTCTTATTAGTCGTATTGACAGGCCCTCTTTATAAGTATGACATCATTGAATTAGGTACGGTATTTACAGGGTTCAAATATGGCATATTGACTGCTGTTGCAGCGCTTGTGTTGCTCGTATTACAAGTTATATTTAAGCGAAATACACTAACGCTTGCCAATGTGGTAGTCACCATTGCGTTATCCACCGTTGCTCTCGGATTACCACTTAGTATGCTGAGTAAGAGCAAAAGCGTAGCGCCTATTCATGATATTTCAACTGACTTAGTCAACCCACCTGAGTTTGTCGCTATTGCTCCGCTACGGGCTGACGCACTCAATCCAGTCGCTTATGCTGGTGAAGCAACTGCCGAGCAACAACGTCAAGGCTATCCGGAACTAAAAACGCTAGTCTATTCACAATCAAAAGCTGAATTGGTAAACGCTGCCGAACAAGTTGCCAAAAATTTAGATTGGGAGCTTGTCAATATCGATGCTAATAAAGGTATTGTTGAAGCAACAGATACTACGGCGTGGTTTGGTTTTAAAGATGATGTCGTTGTACGTATCAATGATAATGGTAGCGAGCGTCTGGTTGATATCCGTAGTAAATCGCGGGTTGGCGGTAGCGATTTGGGTAAAAATGCAGTGCGTATTCATAATTTTATTGAGGAGTTGGATATCATTTTAGCGAAATAGCTTTGTAAAACACCTGTAAAATTCATCATCCACATTAAAACCAAAGACTTTCCTAAAATTATGTAATGCTAGATTTTTCTAAAACCCTATCCTAACCTCACGCCAACGTCAGCTTATAGTAACCGAGTGCTACGATACCTTTTCTTTACTATTGAGATTGGTTACTCTAAGTAAAATCGACTTTTCATCGCTTTGTTTTACTTTCTAATAACTAATTTCTAGTAACTGTTTTTTAACAGCTACTTCGACGCTTATAGGATATTTTTATGCGCTTGAATCACTTATCCACCTTATCTTTATTGACGGCAGCGATTGGCTTAAGTCTTGCCAGCACCGCTCAAGCTGCCAAGCCAGACGCACCAAACTTGTCTAATGCTCAGTTTCAGCAGTGTCTAGATGGTCTAAAAAACTCTAGCAAATTTCGTGATGTTGATAGCTATACCTTTAATAACTATCGTCCCAGTGAGCCTGACCCTAGTGTTATTCAATCGCTAAACTATCAACCTGAATTTCAAAAAGACGTTTGGGATTATTTGTCATCACTTGTTGATACCGAACGCGTAGAAGATGGTATCCGTGCCAAGCGTCAATGGGCGGATACGTTACGTAAAATTGAATCGCGCTATGGCGTTAAAGCCGAGCACGTATTAGGCGTTTGGGGCGTAGAGTCTAACTTTGGGCAGACATTGGGCAAAAAGCCTTTGTTTGAATCTTTAGCGACCCTATCTTGCTTTGATCGCCGCCAAAGCTATTTCCAAGGCGAATATGCCAATGCACTAAAAATTGTACAAAACGGTGATATTGCGCCAAGCGATATGACAGGTTCATGGGCAGGCGCGTTTGGTCAGACGCAATTTATGCCAAGTACATTTTTAGAGTTGGCAGTCGACTTCGATGGCGATGGTCGCCGCGACTTGGTCAATAGCGTCCCCGATGCCCTTGCTTCTACGGCAAACTTCTTAGATAAACGTGGCTACCGTTCAGGCGAAGCATGGGGTTATGAGGTAAAACTGCCAAGTGGATTTTGGGCAGCGTCCAACCGTAAAGATAAAAAATCAATGAGCCACTGGCGCAATCAAGGTTTAACCCTTGCTAATGGCAGCCCACTGCCTTCTGACTTGAGTAGTGCTGGATTATTATTACCAGCAGGTCCTGACGGCCCTGCATTCTTAGTCGGTAAAAACTTTGATACATTCTATTCTTATAATGCCTCAGAAAGCTATGCACTGGCGATTGCCCATTTATCAGATTTGATTACTCGCGAGAGTAGCAGTAAAACTGACTTTATCACAGCATGGCCAACTGACGATCCTGGTATAGGTCGCCAAGAATCCAGAGCGATTCAGCAAGCATTATTAAATGCAGGATATGATATCGGCGCCGTCGATGGTATTATCGGTGATAATACTCGTACTGCTATCCAGCAGTACCAGTCTAGCCGTGGCATTTTTCCAGCTGATGGACGTGCAGGGCAGAAATTCTATCGTGCCATCGTTGGTAATACGGCGCCTAATACTTCGCAATACGGCAATCAGTATAACCAGCCAACAAACAGTCGTCCTTTAAACCCCGCGTCTGCTGATCGTATGGGACAATTGATTCAACAGCAAAATACCGCACCTAATAGCTACTCGCAGCCTACAGCGATCAGCCCATCAAACTCAAGTACAACGCGATATCGCCGTGTAACGGGTGCTGATGGTACTATAAAACTGGTACGTATTGATGAAGGCTCTTGATTAGGTAATGTCTTTTAAGTATTAATAAAAATAAAAAGCCACGCTAATTAGCGTGGCTTTTTTATAATGTTAGTTCTGACACTCTTTATGACTTGACACAGTTTACATGATATATCTAATTTTTAGACATTAAACGATAGGCGGTGGATTCGGCTTACCATTGTCACCATCCCAGTTTTCACGAGCTTTATCATCTAAATCTGCTGGCGTCTTAGGCTCCCATTTGCCATTTTCTTTCCACGTGGCATCACCCCAATCTGCATCCTCTTCCTTTCTATCCAATTCTTTATAGACTTTGGTCGGATCGATACCGCGGCGCTTCATATCTGCTACTTGCTCTTCTAACGTATGAAACTGACTTGCCTCATGCATGGTTTGCTCTAAGCTATCCAACTCACTTTTTAACGCGTCATTTTTAGCATTACTCATTATTGGTTCTCCTTAATTGCTCAGTATTATTATGTGTTCATCCTGATCATTATTACGAGTATCAAAGGGATTCACAACGAGTACCACGTATACTTTGTATTACAAAACGTAGCCATCAGCAAAAAACGTGTTAGTCAATCATGATTTGTATGAGGTTCTAAGATTGGGAGCAACGATAATGACTGATAATAGCGAAGGCGATAATTTAGCTAGTGGCGGTTGATATAGCAGGATTTTCTATCGATGGCTTTTTTGCATCAAGTAAACTTTTTGCATAAAAAGTCAGCTTCCAAAGCTCCTGTGTGACCCGTGTTCCATAGGTAGTTAGCTGTATCCAATTAGCAGCAACCAATTGCCGCTGTAGATGATTGAGATCGTCTTGAGAGATTTGACAACGTGCCACAGCATGGACATTTGGCATCTCGCGCTTGATATCGATCTCAGCTCGCACAGCGATTAAGCGGTTGATACCACTTTGTAAACCATAACTTGAAAAAGTAGCTGGCATCTTTATCAGAGTAATTAATACGTCTTGCCATGACAATACCATTGGTCTTGTCACATCGGTTAAATTACCTCCCTCATAAGCTTGGGCTTTATAGTGAATCTCAAAGGTCTCTGTCAATACGATTGGCTTACTGACATTATCGTCCATACTCTGACTAGGGACGACAGTAGTCTCTTGCCCTGTCACTCTATTATTTGTCAAAGTAGCCGCTAGAGTCTCAGATGCTGAAGGTTTATTAGTCTTCATCGCCTCTTCATCAACCCTGATCCATCCCGCAGCTATATTATGGCTAGCAACCATTTTGTAATAGGCTTGGATAAGCAATTGCTCGATGTCGTTTTCTGTCTCGTAATAATAAATCTTATCCGTTTTTGACGTTACTGCACTGGTAAATTCTTGCAACTGTCTACTGATATTGGCGCCGTTATGATGTTTCTTTATTAGTATCAATAAAGGTTTGAGCTTCGCTTTAGCATTGAGATAGCTCAAATGCATTTGACTAACACCATTATTTTGCGTCGTACCGTAGCTATCGCCAATGACCATTAAAGCATAATCACAAGCATCAATACACTGACGCCCATATAACGAAGCTTTGGGTAATCTACTGGAAGCATCATAGGTTAAAAAGGCACGGCCTTGAAAAAATATCGCAATACTATCCAATACCAATAACTGGTCGTTATCAGCGCATACAATATGAATATGGTAGCGACGGTTTGGCACGATCACCTCTAATCTCTATTAGCTGGTCGAAAAAGATACGTTCTCAGAGTTCTCAGAAAAATTATAATAATAAGCAGTTAAAATATTCTGTTTGGTAAATACAAGCCTAGCATAGTATTGCTAGAATGCGTTTACTTTATTTCCAATTCCATTAATATACTACGGGATTATAACAGCTGTATCGAGATTAATCCTAGGAGCCCCTAAGGCTAATACTCAAAATGAGGATGGTATTGTAAATGCGTTTGCTCGCCAAGTAAGCGTGATAGCAGCAAATCCATCTGCTTATCGTATTTGGTCGCATAAAATATCAACGGTGGCTTAATCTGATTGTCACTCAAACTGGCATCTAATCCATCTATAGGCAATGCTGACAAATTATTGGCGATCAACAATTGCTTAACGCGCTCCGCAATTGCTTGACCTGAATCAACCACTTGCATTGATAGTCTTTGCGATTCAATGGCTTGCATCACAAAGTCTTTAAAAAATGGATAATGTGTACAGCCTAATACCAGCTGGTCTACCCCATCCTTTGCAAACACTTGCAATTGCTGACGAAGATTTTGCGCTGTTTCACTGTTTTCCGGCATACCTGATTCTACCCAAGGCACCAGTTGCGGGTCAAAATATTTGGTCACTCTGGTTGCACTTGGACTGGCTATCGTAGCAATGACATCGTTCAGGAGTTTACCGTTTAGAGTCGCTTTGGTTGCTAGTACCGCCACATGACTACTTTTACTGGCCAATACCGCAGGTTTCAATGCTGGTACCAAACCCACGATGGGTAGCTGCGGATAATGACACCTTGCTGTCTGCAACGCATAGGCTGAAGCACTATTACACGCAATGACAATAAGCTTGCAGCCTTGCTGATATAGCCACTCTACTGCCGTCAATGTGAATGTTTTAATATCATCACTATCTCGATTGCCATAGGGCACATTCAGGGTATCAGCATAGTAAATATAACGTTCATTGGGCAGTTGCTGGGCTAAATGTAGATAAACAGACAAGCCACCAATACCAGAATCAAATAAGCCAATGGGCGCGCTACGGTCTGGATCTGCCTTTGTCCCTTTATTATGATTGTATATCACACTATCGACCATCGCTTCTTCAGCAGTGTTATTATCAGAAATTATTAAGTAAGTATTAACTGTGTTAGTAACAGCACTTGCGGCAACTTTCATATTATTTCACCGCCATTTTGATAAAAATACTGTCATACCGACCCTACTAATAAATTTAACCAATATTACTTTCGATAATATAGTCAATTCCAAATAAAACAGATACGTTATGTTTCAACGCAGTACTGGTATAAATTTTTCTGGCGTGCTGTGCCTACGCCTACAGAGGCTGCGTAAAATTCATCCCAGTCCTACTGTATCGCTTTAATACTGAATTCACTATAGACCCATAAATAAAAAGGGCTATAAGATAGATAACAAGATTTGCTCAAGATCAATAGCAATCACTGCCTAATTATAGCTCATTATTGACCGTTAAATAGATGTCATCGTTAATGTATAAGCATGACCGCCACTTTGCAGGGTTAGCGTGGTTTTATCATCTTGCTCTGTCAATTCGCCAATCTCGGTTAGATGATAAAATACATTGCGACCAATAAGTGCCGTCAATCCATTTCGAACCAGCATATAAGGCCGCATTTGTACCTCAGATGTTAATTGTTGGTTTTCCTCTCCGTGACTATGATGAACAGCATTCATATCATTAGAGTGATCATTTCTATTTTCATCACTCTCTACATTAACAGAGTCATAAGGACGTAAAAAAATAGGATGCTCATCATCTAAGCGTACGACATCACCCGTTGTCGTGGTAAATTCAAGCCAACTATTAGTATCTTCGTTGACGATACCGACATCATTGATTAATAGTGGTGCATCTTGCACTTGGATACGCAATTTCTGTACGGGCGTCTTTAGAAAATACTCAGTCACGCCTTCTTTTTCTTCTTTCCATAAGATAGTGGCAAACAGACTGACTAATGACTCTCGGGTCATGTGTCCGCCTTCATGCCACCACTCGCCATTGGCTTTGATGACCAAGTCCATATCATCAATTTGTTCAGGATGCCAACTTTCTAGTGGCGGTATGGCACGTCCTTCACGTGTCCCTGCCGCAGACTTTAAATATTGGCTCAAATTGTCTATAGTATTTAGCTCAGACAGCTTGTCATTAGAGGTTTCAGCATCTTTTACAGTCGTGGCATCGATATCTTTATTATTATCTGTCATCGTACAATCCTTCACGTAGTAATCAAAGTTTGGCAAATCTGTTATTACTATAAATTTTAGTTTCGGGTATGATAAGACAATATCGTCATTGTACCCCCACCGTCTTAATCTTACCTTAACACTGATGTTGTGAAATGCGTATCGTGTTTGTGGGACTTTTCTTTTATAATAAGTAACGATTTTTTATTTGAACTAGTCTGGTGGGCGTTGTACTAACGACACATTTTACGTTATGTTTTGAAGGTTTTTAAAAACACTTTCATCGTAACGTCGTCAACTGATACCGTAAAGACCCTTTTTATCGGGCAGCCATATGTCTGAGTAAAGTTAGCGCCACAAGCCTTATTATTCAATTGTTAAGCTAATGATGCCCTGAGATAAGCCACTACAAGTTTAGGAGTAGGTATGCAAGAGCAAGACAATCAATCGCCAGTTATTGATGGTGATACTGTAAATATCGACACGCCAATCGTGACAGACACAGCAAATTCAGAGCCAGCAGTGGTGACACCAGAAGTGCTCGCTGAAGAAACGCCCGTTATTGTAGATACGAAAGCCGTTGAGCCAGTTGCTGAAACGGTCGTTGTCGACAAAGCGCCAGAACCTGTTGCAGCAGAGCCTGAAGTAGAACGTGAGTCAATGGAATTTGATGTCATTATCGTTGGTGGTGGACCTGCCGGACTTTCAGCTGCCATCCGTCTACGCCAGCTTGCCATCGCAGCAGGTAACGATGAGTTCATGGTTTGTGTGGTCGAAAAAGGCTCAGAGTTTGGCGCTCATACTCTCTCTGGTGCGGTCATGGAAACACGCGCTTTGGATGAGTTGATTCCAGATTGGAAAGAAAAAGGCGCACCGCTAAACGTTCCTGCAATTGAAGATCGCGTCTATATGCTGGGTTCAGCGACCAAATCCATCAAATTAATGGATTCGGTCATTCCTGCCAGCATGCATAACCAAGGCAACTATATTGTCTCATTAGGCAACGTCGTTCGTTGGTTGGCTCAACAAGCTGAAGAGCTAGAAGTCATGATGTTCCCAGGCTTCCCCGCTGATGAAATTTTATATAATGATGATGGTTCAGTTAAAGGCGTATTGACAGGCGACATGGGTGTGGCTGCCAGTGGCGAAGCGAAACATAGCTTTGAGCCAGGTTATGAGCTGCTTGCTAAATATACTATATTTACCGAAGGTAGCCGTGGTCACTTAGGCAAGCGCTTGATCAGTCGTTTTAATCTTGATAAAGACTGTGACCCACAACACTATGGTATTGGTCTAAAAGAGCTATGGGATATTGATCCTGCTAAGCATGAAGAAGGTGTGGTCATGCATGGTTCAGGTTGGCCTTTAACTGACACTGGTTCAACTGGAGGCTGGTGGTTGTATTTCGCTGAAAACAATCAAGTAAGCTTTGGTCTTGTTATTGACCTCTCCTATTCTAATCCATATATGTCGCCATTTGATGAGATGCAGCGTCTAAAACTACATCCGCTTATTCGTAATGTTCTAGAAGGCGGTAAACGTATATCTTACGGCGCACGCTCGTTAACTAAAGGCGGTTTAAACTCCTTGCCAAAATTCACCTTCCCAGGTGGTGTATTAGCTGGTGATGACGCAGGTTTCTTAAATCCTGCCAAAATCAAAGGTACCCATACTTCAATGAAGTCAGGAATGCTAGCGGCTGAGGCGATTTTCGCAGCCTTGCAAGAAGATCGTCAACATGATGAAGTGCTGGCTTATACTACGATGTTTGAAGAGTCTTGGTTGTATAAAGACAACTATGAAGCACGTAACTTTGCTCCTGCTATGCACCGTATGGGTCAATGGATGGGCGGCGCGTTTACCTTTTTAGAGCAAAATCTGATGGGCGGCAAAATGCCTTTGACCATTCATGACAATAAAAAAGATTATGATCAGCTTGAGCGTGCGGCTCATGCCTATCAGCCAACCTATGCCAAACCGGACGGCAAATTGGTATTTGATAAATTATCGTCAGTATTTATCTCAAATACCAACCATACTGAAGATCAACCAGTACATTTAAAATTAACTGATCCAACAGTGCCTGTTACTATTAACTTACCACTCTATGCTGAGCCAGCGCGTCTATACTGCCCAGCTGGTGTCTATGAGATTGTAAAAGACGCGGAAGGCGCTAAATTTGTCATCAATGCGCAAAACTGTGTCCATTGCAAAACTTGTGATATCAAAGACCCTTCACAGAACATCACGTGGGTAACGCCAGAAGGCGGCGGCGGTCCTAACTATCCAAACATGTAAATTGTTATTTATATATTGTTTAGATGGTTATTATTTAAAATAAGCTGCAAAAAAATCGCCCTCAGAAGGGCGATTTTTTATTGCAGCTTATTTAATCGCTATATATCTAGGATTTCAGCTTAATCTGTCCACGCATCACGATTGGCTTCATCTTTTAATTTCACAAAATCATCAGGATTAAACTTGATTTGATCAGCAGTTTTGCCCTCTTTAATCTGACGCTCATAGTCACGTAATATTCTAAGTGCTACTGGCGACAGGATGATAATAGCCACTAAGTTGACCAATGCCATCAGACCCATGGATAAATCGGCAAAGTTCCAAATAGCTGGCAGGCTGGCGACAGCGCCAATAAATACCATGCCCAAGACCATAAAGCGGAATATCATAATCATCACTTTGGCATTTTTCTCGCCAGAGATAAATTCAAGATTTGATTCACCATAGCTATAGTTTGCAATGATAGAGGTGAATGAGAAAAAGAAGATGGCAATCGCGACAAAAATTACACCCATATCACCTACATATTGCGACAATGCTAGCTGTGTTAATTGAATACCTTCTTGCTCAACACTAGGATCAACCACGCCAGAGAGAATAATAATTGAAGCTGTCGCTGTACAGATAACTAATGTGTCCAAAAACACACCCAACATTTGCATAAAACCTTGCACTGCCGGATGATCAGGATGGCTTTTTGCAGTCGCTGCGGCATTAGGTGCTGAACCCATACCTGCTTCGTTCGAAAATAGACCACGCTTAATACCATTAATCATCGCTTGCGCAATACCATAACCAATCACACCACCTGCTGCTTGTTCAAAGCCAAATGCTGACTTTACAATCAAAGCAATCGCCGCTGGAAATTCGCTAAAATTGGTCAAGATAACATAGAGTGCCAACAGAATATAAAGAATCGCCATCACTGGTACAACTTTGCCAGCAATACGCGCAACAGAGCGTAATCCACCAAATACTACTGGTGCGACTAGCACTACTAATATCAAGCCGGTCATCCAAGTTGGAATACCAAACGCCTCATTAGTCGCTTGTGCAATGGTATTGGATTGCACACCATTGAACGCCAAGCCAAAAGCGACCAGCAAACATAGCGAGAAAAATACGGCAAGCCAGCGTTTACCCAAACCCTTTTCGATATAGTAAGCCGGTCCACCGCGATAGACATTATCGTTATGCGGCACTTTGTATGCTTGCGCAAGGGTTGACTCGATAAAGCTGGTCGACATACCCACAATCGCTGTCATCCACATCCAAAATACAGCACCCGGTCCACCCAAATAGATGGCAATTGCCACCCCTGCTAGATTCCCCGTCCCTACTCGCGCAGCAAGTGATGTCATCAGTGCTTCAAATGAGCTGATACCACCATCTTTACGCCCTTGATTTGATACTCGTAATAACTGCCACATATGACCAAAATGACGAAACTGAATAAAGCGGGTCGCCACGGTAAAATATAGACCTGCACCAATTAAGACGAACATCAGCAGTCCATACCATGGATTGCTGGCAATCAACCAATCATTATTACCCCAAATGATACTCACACCATAGTTTACGATGCTATTAAACCAACCTGCTACGCCTTCGTTCATACTATATCCCCTTCACTAACATTCTATACTTTTAGCATATGTTATAAATTGATGTAACTAATGGCTTTTTATGATGTTTCGTTCTCTCTTTGCTTATTGATCATCATTACCTATTTGAGCAATAAAATGACAAGGAAATCACGTATATCATATGGCGGTATTTTAACTGACTATAGACAATTTAGCTGTTTTTATGCTTTTTTTTAATTATTGATTATTTATAAACTTTTGCTTAGTAATAAGCTAATAGGAATAAAATAATAATTATTATTTATAGTTTATGAAAAAATTTTATACCTAATCAATAGTTATGATATTGAAATTATATTGATGTCATGCTTATTCATAATAAAAATAGTTATTTATATAACCGTTATTTTTAAAATAAATGCCGTTTTTTGGTTTTATCAATTAATCTAACGAATATAACAAATCCTTAATATAACTAAGGTCTTAGTATACTATTGTCTCAGAGTTATGATATCTATTGGCTTCTACTAACATAAGTTAGTTATGGTTTCTACAAGACACATATTTAGTTACATAAAGTAAATAAAATTTATTTATTGTTAAATAAGTCAATATTGTATATATTCCTAATAAGTTTATAAAAGCTGCTTGCAATACTTATCGGCATGAATGTATTTCTAATTATTAAAATAATGTCATCGGGAAGATGATAATAATAAGACAGAGGATTGTCAGCGATTACCGACCCCTCCCTCTTTACACATCATTATTTCCATATAATAAATTTAATCGACAGTCTCAATATCTATTGTTAAATGATTAGATTTTAAGCGACTAACCTCGACTCTTATCCTTTAACTTTTATAACAGTCATATCGAGTAATTTATCCTCGATGTCTGTATCGTTTACACTGGAAAAGTTGGTTCATATTTTGATAATGTTGGGTTACTTATCTTGATTGATCGCTCTGCTTTAGTCTTTCATCTACCGTTTTTATGGTTGTAAGACACTGTTTTCACAATAAGATAAACACTAAAGCACAGGGACTTGTCAGACTCAGATCAGTGACCTTGTTTTTATGTTAGGCAAAAGGAGTTGTCCTATGGAGAACCACAACGATTCATCAGGTTATTGGCGCGCCAATCTCCGTCTCATTAAAGTCAGCCTCGTCATTTGGGCTTTAGTCTCTTATGGTTTTGGCATCTTGCTACGTCCATTATTGTCAGGTATTAGAATAGGTGGTACTGATATAAGCTTTTGGTTTGCACAACAAGGTGCTCTTATCGTATTTATCGCCCTCATCTTTTTCTATGCATGGCGCATGAATAAACTAGATAAACAATATGGTGTAGACGAGGAATAGCCCTATGAGTCAATTTACGATTAATATCATTTTTGTAGGTCTGTCCTTCGCTTTATACTTCGGTATCGCTTGGTGGGCACGTGCAGGTTCGACCAGTGAGTTCTATGTTGCTGGCGGCGGTGTACATCCTGTTGTTAACGGTATGGCAACTGCCGCTGACTGGATGAGTGCAGCGTCATTTATCTCGATGGCTGGTATTATCGCCACTGGTGGTTATGCTGCATCAACTTATTTAATGGGTTGGACGGGTGGTTATGTTCTACTCGCCATGCTCTTAGCACCTTACCTACGTAAATTCGGTAAATTCACAGTTCCTGATTTTATCGGTGACCGCTTTTACTCTAAAACCGCTGCTATGATCGCAGTCGTCTGTTTGATTATTGCATCAACCACTTATGTTATCGGTCAGATGACCGGTGCTGGTGTGGCATTCTCACGCTTCTTAGAAGTTGACAGTACCACTGGTCTGATTATTGCGGCTGTTGTTGTATTCTTCTACGCCGTACTTGGTGGTATGAAAGGGATTACCTACACGCAGGTTGCGCAGTATGTGGTTCTTATGATTGCCTATACGATTCCTGCCGTCTTTATCTCACTTGAGTTGACGGGTAACCCAATTCCAGGTCTTGGTTTGTTCTCAAACCATGTTGAATCAGGCATTCCTATCCTAACCAAGCTTGACCAAATCGTCGTCGACTTAGGCTTTACCGCTTATACCGCTGACGTACCGAACAAGCTGAATATGGTGCTATTTACTTTATCACTGATGATTGGTACCGCGGGTCTACCTCACGTTATTATTCGCTTTTTCACGGTTCCTAAAGTTGCAGATGCGCGTTGGACAGCTGGTTGGACGTTGGTATTTATCGCGCTCCTATACTTCACTGCCCCAGCAGTAGGTGCAATGGCGCGTCTAAATCTAATTAATACTGTTTATCCACAAGGTGTTGACGCTCCTGCTATCGAATATGATCAACGTCCAGATTGGATGAGAACATGGGAAGAAACTGGTCTTATTAAATATAACGATCTCAATAACGACGGTCGTATCCAGTTGTATAGTGATAGTGGACTTGGTGCAGCAGAGCTAGCATTGGCTGCCGCTACTACTGATGGCGGCGATGTTGCTGCTGCAACGACTACCGTTGAAAAAGCAAAAGCTGAACATGCTTTAGAGCGTGATGGTGTGTTTGTTGATAGAGGTTGGGCAGGTAATGAGCTTGATGTCAACGCTGATATCTTAGTATTGGCTAACCCAGAAATCGCACAGCTACCAGGTTGGGTTATTGGTCTTATCGCCGCAGGTGGTTTGGCAGCAGCGCTATCTACAGCAGCTGGTCTACTCCTCGCCATCTCATCAGCGATCAGTCATGATTTGATTAAACGTAACCTTAATCCAAATATCACTGATGCAGGCGAGCTAAAAGTCGCACGTATCACGATGGCTGTTGCGCTTGTGGTTGCTACCTACTTAGGTATTAATCCACCAGGATTTGCTGCACAGGTCGTTGCATTGGCCTTTGGTATTGCTGGTGCCTCACTGTTCCCTGCATTGATGATGGGTATTTTCTCTAAACGTATTAACAACCTTGGCGCCATCGCTGGTATGCTCACAGGTCTAATTAGTATCTTAGTTTATATCTTCATCTTTAAAGGCTGGTTCTTCGTTACAGGTACAGCAAACTTCCCTGATACTGAAGAGTACTGGTTGTTTGGTATCTCACCATTATCATTTGGTGTGATTGGTGCCTTGCTTAACTTTATCGTAGCATTCGCAGTGTCTTATGCGACTGCGCCACCACCAGCACACATTCAAGAATTGGTTGAAAGTGTACGTTCTCCACGTGGCGCTGGTGCTGCAGTAGATCACTAAGCTTCGATACAAGCTAGCAAATGAAGTGCAAATGACGTATGATTTTTTACAATAACATATCACTCACAGGCAGCAGCTGCTTGTGAGTGATTTTTTTATCCCAATCTGATCATGGGATATTTTTTACATACTATTCGTCCAATCATGATAATTTTATTAACCCCTCTTAAAAGTAAAAATAATGAGAAAGTTAAGCATAAGCGCCATAATAAATGTGCTTAAAAAGGCTGAACACATGATTTTATTTTTAATAATTGATATGAAATGCGCTGATTGCGTTAAGGAAAAGTCTTATGCTTTTTGAGTTTATCGCAACCATAGCGGCTGGGTTTGGTCTAGCTGGGATAGCACTAGTTATCACTCACCTCAGCAAACTTGCAGGTAAGAAAGCGCCAAGATGGCTTATTCCATTATTTGGTGCGATAGGTATTTTTGGCTTCCAAATAAGTCAAGAATATAGCTGGTTTGGTCAACAGCTTGCACAGCTTCCTGAAGGCGTTCATGTCGTCAAAAAAGTTGAAGAAGGTACGTGGTTTCGTCCGTGGTCGTACGTTAAACCACAGACGTTACGCTTTATAGCGGCTGATAGCGGACACGCTCGTGCTAACGCTGATAACCCAGAAGTTTACTTGGTCAATCTGTATTTGTTTGAGAGACGTAGAAGTGTACAGCAAGTACCGCAAGTGATCGACTGTGCCGCCCCTGCTCGTGCAGACTATGTATTACAAGAAAAAGACAGTAAGATGAGTATCGATGAGCATGTGAAACAAACGACTGCTTGGCGTCCATTAGAAAAAAATGATCCGCTATATATCAATGTTTGTATTAATAAAAAATAACTCAATCATTGAAGCCACTGTTAGCTGACTTATCGTTATCTTTATGAATCATTGAACAGTCTGTCTAAATATATTTTCCGAAAAATAAGGCTAATAACGATTATTCACTTTCGTATAAGCATGTTTAGAATTGGCACCCAACAACAATCCGGCGCATAGACCACCAAAATGCGCCGCAAATGAGATACCTTGCTGCGGTATCAAACCTTGTTTGATAGTCAGCCAATAACCCGTACCCATCACAATACAAGCCAGTAAATAGCCCCAACGCCTGGCGAACACTGCCCCACCTATCATAAACCCAAGCATCGCAAAACACAGCCCTGAAGCGCCGATATGAATCGTCAGTGGCGAAGCTATTATCCAAGTCATTATACCTGAGGCGATGATAAGCTTAAGAATAGTACGATAAGCGTTATTTTCAAATAAACCAAATAAGAACAAAATCTGCATCAGTGTCAGCGAATTTCCCACTAAATGTGAGAAATTACCATGCATCGTCCATGAAGCAAATACCCCTATCATACTGCCAATATCCAATGTTCTTGGTACGATACCAAAAATATTCCATAGACCAAAAAATACAGTGTCATTAAGAAAAAACATCACCCACATTGGTATCAGTACAAAAGCATATAGACCAAATACTTGCTTAATGCGTACGATTACAAGCGTCGCCAATTGCTGCCACTTCATCTACTGTTTTATCCTTTTTATCTTGTTAAACGCATGTTAATGACTGGTAGATAAAATCGTCGTTTCTACGGGTTTAAAAGATAGCGATGACGCATCTTTATTGGCAGTTAATATACTACTGGCGTGTAATAGTGAGGTTGAATGATAAGGCACTAGCGCCGTTGGTACAAAGCTACGAGCCGCATCGATATGCTTAACTGAATCATCAAAGAAAATATGCGGCGCAAATGTTTTAAGTACCGAAGTCTTTTCAAGTCCTCCTAGAAAAAACGCCATATCAATATCTACGCCCCAATTACGCAATGTTTTTATCGCTCGTAAGTCAGCTGGGGCATTACGAGCCGTCACCAAGGCTATTTTCATCGGACAAGAATGCAGGCTTGCTGGCAGACGCTCTTGCATTTTGGATAGCTTAATTAATAACTCTGCATAAGGACCTTTTTCTATCGGTAAATCGCGCATTTTGGCTTCACGGTCATGAAACGCTTGCAACCCTTTTTGCTTATAAAGCAGCTCGCCTGAATCATCAAATAACACTGCATCACCATCGAAGGCAATACGCAACTGCTTGGTATCCAACTCATAAGTATTGACTGGCGTGGCATCTAATATCGCACAAGCACAGATATCAGCATCTGCAACCTGCTGCGCATCTTCAAGATTGGTCGTCAAAAACAAATCCACATTAAAATCTTTGATATAAGGTGCAATAGGGCTGCCAGATATAAATGCTGAGCGCGAAATGGTTAACCCATGTTCACGTATTGCATTTAGGACTTGAATACCTGTATCAGGGCTACTTTTTGAGACAATGACCACTTCTACCAAGGGTGCATTGACACCGTCATTCTTATTATCACAATCATGACAATAATGATTTAAATTCAATAGTGCTTTAATCAGCGGATAACCTGCGCCAATGGTCAACGGGTCATTTTCACGCTCAGTCATATAGTTGCGGAACTCTTTAACGGCATCGTGGGGACGCTGCTGTAAAAGCGATATGAGATGATTCTCAGACTCTGACAAATCAAATAAAGCGGTTGCAGAAATCGCGACTATGAGCGTGTTACTAAAATCGACAGCCATAAATGTTTACTTCTATTCTAAATATTCAAAATGGTAGCGTTTTATTTTACTACATATTTAGGCAAGCCGTGTGGCTACTCCTGCTAATCACAACAATCCTCAATATATTTTTTTATGACAAAAAAAAGACTGTAATCGCAGTCTTTTTTAGGTTTCAATCAACACTTAGCTAATATCAGTACCATCATTAATAACAAAGCTTACAATCATAATGACATGATATTTACTAATTTTTCCATCAGTAACCCCTACTTTTTGCTCTTTTATCCAAGCGCCTTCAACATTGTTGATGGTCTTAGAAATCCGCTCAATACCTTGTTGAATAGCATCTTCAAAACTGCTTTCAGAGGTACTACTGATCTCGATATTCTTAGCAATAGTCATAGTATTTCTCGCATCCATGTGATTCTAAAATGAGTGTTTTAAGACAAGCTTATCGTAGAGATGCTACTTCAAAGCGATGTCTCTCAATTATTCTAGCGTTATACATAGTACGCAACAATGCTCCAGTGTTATTTTATGTTGGAATTAACTTAGTAGCACCAAAGATATCGCTGGGAACGCTACCAAAATGACTAAGCGAATCAAGTCAGAGACAATAAAGGGCATCACCCCCTTGAACATATCGGACAGCTTAATATGTGGTGCCATTGCCTTAATCACAAAGATATTCATACCCATTGGCGGCGTGATTAATCCAAGCTCTACGGTCAATACTGCAATGATACCAAACCAAACCGGATCATAACCTAACGCGACAATGATTGGGAACACCACCGGAATCGTAATCACCAGCATCGCTAGGGCATCCATGAACAAGCCTAACAGAAAGTACATAATCAAAATGCAGATCAATACTATCATTGGGCTAACTGCCAATGAACCAATCCACGTCGCCAAACTATAAGACAAGCGCGATACTGAGATAAAATAGCCTAGCGCTTCAGCACCAAGTAACATAAAGAAGACCACTGCAGAGAGGGCAAGCGTCTCAATTAATGATTGCTTAAGCCCCGTCATTCGCATGCCTTTGGCAAAAGCATAAGCCCACGATACAAACGCCCCAACTGCAGCGCCTTCTGTTGGGGTAAATAGCCCAAAGAAAATACCCGCGATAATGACAATAAAGATAAAGCTAAAGGGAATAAGACCTGTCAAAGAGATGAGCTTTTGTTTCCAAGAAGTAGGCTCCCCACGTTGTGCTAAATGTGGCTTCCAGCGTACCATGATCATAACAGTGATTGAGTACATCACCATGCCGAGCATACCCGGTAAGAAGCCAGCGATAAACATATCACCAACTGACTGCTGGGTTAGGATGGCATAAACCAGCAGTGCAATACTGGGCGGAATCATGATTCCCAAAGTACCACCAGCGGCTAAAATACCGCAGGCAAAGCCTGGCTGATAACCGTACTTCTCCATTTGTGGCAATGCTACTTTGGTCATGGTAGACGCTGTCGCCAATGATGACCCTGAAATGGATGCAAAGATACCGGATGAACCAATACCAGCAATACCTAGACTACCCCTAACGCCACCAAAGATAGTTCGAGTAGCATCAAATAACTTCCCTGCCATACCAGAATGAGAAGCAAAGACACCCATAAGTATGAACAATGGAATAGCACTAAAATCATATTTCGCTAAAACATCAACGGGTAAGTCTTTGAGCATCTGCACCGCACCAATCGGTGCTGTCACCGCACCAAAGCCAACCAAACCAACACCAAGCATCGCAAGTGCAACAGGAACACGCAGCATGACCATCGCAATCATACATAACAAACCAATGGCACCAATAATTTCTGGACTCATGCGCCTGTCTCCTCAGCGTCAAAGAACTCGCCTGTTTTAAAGATGTTGATGGATTCGATCAATGAGCGAATGGCAAGTAAAATGCTTAAGAAGGCACTAATAGCGTAAATGGGCATCATAGATATTCGAAGGTCTTGGGTGACTTTGCCGTACTCTATTGCATCAAAAGCGCTTTCATAGAGACCCCATGCGAACACGATACCAATGATAAAGAACCCCATCATAAAGGTGCCCATCATGTAACCTTTAACGGCTTTTGACATCTTTTGTGTGAATACATCGACAATAATTTGTGAGCGTTCAACAAAAGCAGCAAAAGCACCAAGTAAAGCAAAGAGCATAAAGTAAGAGACAATCTCAACACTGCCTTTGACCGTAAATCCAAACTCACCACCGGTGAGCTTGAATACATAGCGGGCAATAACATCTAGCATGGTGGTCAGTACAATGATAATGAGACTGATACCACCAATGAATTGACATAACCTTGAAATGAGGATGCTCAGTTTCACTAAAAATACCATGCGAAACTCCTTTAGGTTAGACCTTACAGGCTGCACTGGCGGCTTTTGCTTTAGCATAAACGCCATCTGCATCTAGACCTAGCGCTTTAACATCAGCAAGATATTTATTGGTGCCTTTCTCAAGCGGTCCTTTCCAGTTAGGATCATTTAATGGATCAGGGATTTCAACGATTTCATCACCTTTTTTCCTAGCTGCTTCTATGGCCATATCATCATGTTTATCAAATACTTCACCAACCTTATTGGCAAGCGCCATACCTGAATTTTTATCCAGTACCTTTTTCAAATCATCCGGTAAACTCTCATATTTATCTTTATTCATAGTCACCATAAGCGCTGAACTATAAAAAGGAATATTGGTATGGTATTTGGTAATTTCGTCAATTTTAAAGGCGGTAACAGCTTCCCATGGAAAACTTAAACCATCAACGACGCCGCGTTGTAAAGAAGTATACATATCATTAGCAGGTAGACCTACTGGTGAGGCACCCGCACTTTCAATAATGTCGCCAGCGACGGCAGAAGGACGGCGAATACGCATACCCTTCATATCTTCAGGTGTGCGAATTAATTTGTTCGTTGTATGCAACGCACCCGGTCCAGCACCATACATAAACAACATATGCGTATCTTCATATTCACCAGCTAAAGTACCATCTTCATATAGAGTTTGGAGCATACAACCCATCTGAGTCGCTGAGTTTGATAAACCAGGAAGCTCAGTAATCTGAGTTAAAGGAAAACGACCATTGGTATAGCCGTGTGCTTGTGAGCCAATATCTATTGTGCCTTTAGCAGCAGATTCATAAGTAACGTCTGCTTTAGCAAGACCTGCTGAAGGATATAACTCTACTTTTAAACGACCATTAGAATCTGCTTCTATCTGCTTAGCCCAAGGTTCAAAGACCTCTGTACTAATAGATGAGGTTGCTGGCCAAAAATGAGAAAAGCGCAATGTGGTTGTTTCTTGAGAAGTTGCTGCAGAAGCATCAGTACTATCAGAAGCTTGATTAGAACAACCTAGAAGGCTAATAGCTGCCAAGGCACCTATTGAAAAAAGAGGAGCTAACTTCATTATCAATTCCTTTTGATAACCATGGATAGGGTATAAGTCTTTACTAATAAGTTAATTATAAGGTCAATTTCCGTATAGACTCTATAAATGCTTTTAATTAACTAAAGTTGAAATACTCTTTAAAATTAGCAGCTATAACGATATAAGTCAAATCATTTTAAATGAATAACAAGTAATATATTGAATATAAGATATAGCGATTTTCATAACAGAAAAAACTTATTTGAGCCTTTCAACTGCAAATAAACTCACCCCAACCAAACGTCAGGCAAAGAAAAACCCCCGCCTAGATAACTAGTCGGGGGATATTTCAGAATAGAGAGCTGACGATGACCTACTCTCACATGGGCGAACCACACTACCATTGGCGCGACGATGTTTCACTTCTGAGTTCGGGAAGGGATCAGGTGGTTCCATCGTGCTATTGTCGTCAGCAAAGGGGGTTAGATATGAGTCTGTTATTATTGTTTTGACGTCAAGATATTATCTATTGGTCGACCAACTTGTAACCTAACTGAATCAAGGTTAAAGGTGATATCGAAATTATATATATTCTATAGCCTAGGCTATACAAGATAGATTAATTAGAGCTTTCATACAAACCACTTGGGTGTTGTATGGTCAAGCCAAACGAGCAATTAGTACAGGTTAGCTACACACATCGCTGTGCTTCCACACCCTGCCTATCAACGTCGTAGTCTTCAACGGCTCTTTAGGGAAATCTAATCTTGAGGTGGGCTTCTCGCTTAGATGCTTTCAGCGATTATCCCATCCGAACGTAGCTACCGGGCAATGCCACTGGCGTGACAACCCGAACACCAGAGGTTCGTCCACTCTGGTCCTCTCGTACTAGGAGCAGATCCTCTCAAATTTCCAACGCCCACGGTAGATAGGGACCGAACTGTCTCACGACGTTCTAAACCCAGCTCGCGTACCTCTTTAAATGGCGAACAGCCATACCCTTAGGACCTGCTTCAGCCCTAGGATGAGATGAGCCGACATCGAGGTGCCAAACACCGCCGTCGATATGAACTCTTGGGCGGTATCAGCCTGTTATCCCCAGAGTACCTTTTATCCGTTGAGCGATGGCCCTTCCATACAGAACCACCGGATCACTAAGACCTACTTTCGTACCTGCTCGACTTGTGGGTCTCGCAGTTAAGCGCGCTTTTGCCTTTATACTCTACGACCGATTTCCGACCGGTCTGAGCGCACCTTCGTACTCCTCCGTTACTCTTTAGGAGGAGACCGCCCCAGTCAAACTACCCACCATACATTGTCCTCGGTATTGTTATACCTGAGTTAGAACCCCAACATGACCAGGGTGGTATTTCAAGATTGGCTCCACAAACACTAGCGTGTCTGCTTCAAAGCCTCCCACCTATCCTGCACAAGTCAGGTCAAAGTTCAATGTAAAGCTGTAGTAAAGGTTCACGGGGTCTTTCCGTCTAGCCGCGGGTACACAGCATCTTCACTGCGATTTCGATTTCACTGAGTCTCTGCTGGAGACAGCGCTGCCATCATTATGTCATTCGTGCAGGTCGGAACTTACCCGACAAGGAATTTCGCTACCTTAGGACCGTTATAGTTACGGCCGCCGTTTACTGGGGCTTCGATCAAGAGCTTCGCTTACGCTAACCCCATCAATTAACCTTCCAGCACCGGGCAGACATCACACCCTATACGTCCACTTTCGTGTTTGCAGAGTGCTGTGTTTTTAATAAACAGTTGCAGCAGCCTGGTATCTGCGACTGCCAACAGCTCAAGGAGCAAGTCCTATCACCATCGGCAGCGTACCTTCTCCCGAAGTTACGGTACCATTTTGCCTAGTTCCTTCAGCAGAGTTCTCTCAAGCGCCTTGGTATTCTCTACCTGATCACCTGTGTCGGTTTAGGGTACGATTCGTTTATAACTATTGCTTAGAAGCTTTTCCTGGAAGCATGGTATTTGCCACTTCGCTGTACAAGTACAGCTTGCTATCAGATCTCAGCATAATGACAGTCCGGATTTGCCTAAACTGTCTGCCTACATCCTTTCACCTGGACAACCAACGCCAGGCTGACATAACCTACTCCGTCCCTCCATCGCATTATAAACAAGTATCGGAATATTAACCGATTTCCCATCGACTACGCCTTTCGGCCTCGCCTTAGGGGTCGACTCACCCAGCCCCGATTAACGTTGGACTGGAACCCTTGATCTTCCGGCGTGCGAGCTTTTCACTCGCATTATCGTTACTCACGTCAGCATTCGCTCTTGTGATACCTCCAGCATGCCTTACGACACACCTTCACAGGCTTACACAACGCTCCCCTACCACTTGAAAACAAATTCAAATCCGCAGCTTCGGCTCCTAGTTTGAGCCCCGTTACATCTTCCGCGCGGGCCGACTCGACTAGTGAGCTATTACGCTTTCTTTAAAGGATGGCTGCTTCTAAGCCAACCTCCTAGCTGTCTATGCCTTCCCACCTCGTTTCCCACTTAACTAGGAATTTGGGGCCTTAGCTGGCGGTCTGGGTTGTTTCCCTCTCCACAATGGACGTTAGCACCCACTGTGTGTCTCCCGGATATCACTCATCGGTATTCGGAGTTTGCATCGGTTTGGTAAGTCGGTATGACCCCCTAGCCGAAACAGTGCTCTACCCCCAATGGTGTTCGTCCGAGGCGCTACCTAAATAGCTTTCGGGGAGAACCAGCTATCACCGAGTTTGATTAGCCTTTCACCCCTATCCACAAGTCATCCCCTAGCTTTTCAACGATAGTGGGTTCGGTCCTCCGGTGCCTGTTACGGCACTTTCAACCTGCTCATGGATAGATCACTCGGTTTCGGGTCTATGCCCTGCAACTAAACGCCCTATTAAGACTCGGTTTCCCTACGGCTCCCCTAAACGGTTAACCTTGCTACAGAACATAAGTCGCTGACCCATTATACAAAAGGTACGCGGTCACCCTAATAAATTAAGGCTCCCACTGCTTGTACGCACACGGTTTCAGGTTCTATTTCACTCCCCTCACAGGGGTTCTTTTCGCCTTTCCCTCACGGTACTGGTTCACTATCGGTCAGTCAGGAGTATTTAGCCTTGGAGGATGGTCCCCCCATCTTCAAACAGGATTTCTCGTGTCCCGCCCTACTTAATATGTTAACGCTAATGTTTCGAATACAGGACTATCACCTACTACGGTCAGCTTTCCCACGCTGTTCTTCTACATTAGCATTAATCGGCTTCTCCCCGTTCGCTCGCCGCTACTTGGGGAATCTCATTTGATGTCTTTTCCTAAGGGTACTGAGATGTTTCACTTCCCCTCGTTTGCCTCTTGTACAAGTACAAGATACCTACCTTATGGTAGGTGGGTTTCCCCATTCAGAAATCTCCGGATCACAGGATATTGCCGCCTCCCCGAAGCTTATCGCAGGCTGTCACGTCTTTCATCGCCTCTGACTGCCAAGGCATCCACCATGTGCGCTTCATTACTTGACCATACAACCCCAAGTAGTCTTTCTCTAACCTTTATTACTAAAGATAGGAGTTAGATTTCTAAGTGCTATATAAGTCTAATTATGATAACGATATCACCTAATTTTATACGCTTGATTCAGTTCTCTTTACTTTTTTAATAACTCACCACTGGGATAACAACTGATGTCGTTAAGTAGTGAGTTATTAAGGTTAGAAACAACGCGTGAACACGTGTTCCTAACCCAGACTCATATCTATGTTTTTAAATAGTCTCTATGCTCTCGTCGAGTCACAGATTCTGTATAAAACAGAAAGAAGTAATCTTGTCTTTGTTAAGACGAATCACTTGTTTCTATTTGATACCTATTTATTTATTAGCATCTAAAGAATAGTTTATTATGTGGTGGAGCCAAACGGAGTCGAACCGTTGACCTCCTGCGTGCAAGGCAGGCGCTCTACCAACTGAGCTATGGCCCCTAATAATGGTAGGCCTGGGCAGACTTGAACTGCCGACCCCCGCGTTATCAACACGGTGCTCTAACCAGCTGAGCTACAGGCCTGTGCGAGGCATATACCTCTAGCTAATAAACTAGCTTAAACTAAAGAACAACTTGTTGTGAATTCTTGCTGACCGAATGCCATCTATAAGGAGGTGATCCAGCCGCAGGTTCCCCTACGGCTACCTTGTTACGACTTCACCCCAGTCATCAACCACACCGTGGTGAACGCTCCCCCGAAGGTTAAGCTATCCACTTCTGGTGCAATCAACTCCCATGGTGTGACGGGCGGTGTGTACAAGGCCCGGGAACGTATTCACCGCGGCATTCTGATCCGCGATTACTAGCGATTCCTACTTCATGGAGTCGAGTTGCAGACTCCAATCTGGACTACGATAGGCTTTTTGAGATTCGCATCACATCGCTGTGTAGCTGCCCTCTGTACCTACCATTGTAGCACGTGTGTAGCCCTGGTCGTAAGGGCCATGATGACTTGACGTCGTCCCCGCCTTCCTCCAGTTTGTCACTGGCAGTATCCTTAGAGTTCCCGGCTTAACCCGCTGGTAACTAAGGACAAGGGTTGCGCTCGTTGCGGGACTTAACCCAACATCTCACGACACGAGCTGACGACAGCCATGCAGCACCTGTATTCTAATTCCCGAAGGCACTCCCGCATCTCTGCAGGATTCTAGATATGTCAAGACCAGGTAAGGTTCTTCGCGTTGCATCGAATTAAACCACATGCTCCACCGCTTGTGCGGGCCCCCGTCAATTCATTTGAGTTTTAACCTTGCGGCCGTACTCCCCAGGCGGTCTACTTATTGCGTTAGCTGCGTCACTAAGTCCTCAAGGGACCCAACGACTAGTAGACATCGTTTACGGCGTGGACTACCAGGGTATCTAATCCTGTTTGCTACCCACGCTTTCGAGCCTCAGTGTCAGTATTATGCCAGAAGGCTGCCTTCGCCATCGGTATTCCTCCAGATCTCTACGCATTTCACCGCTACACCTGGAATTCTACCTTCCTCTCACATACTCTAGCTCAACAGTATCAGATGCAGTTCCCAGGTTGAGCCCGGGGATTTCACATCTGACTTATCGAGCCACCTACGCTCCCTTTACGCCCAGTAATTCCGATTAACGCTTGCACCCTCTGTATTACCGCGGCTGCTGGCACAGAGTTAGCCGGTGCTTATTCTGCAGCTAATGTCATCGTCTCCGGGTATTAACCGAAGAGTCTTCTTCACTGCTTAAAGTGCTTTACAACCAAAAGGCCTTCTTCACACACGCGGCATGGCTGGATCAGGGTTTCCCCCATTGTCCAATATTCCCCACTGCTGCCTCCCGTAGGAGTCCGGGCCGTGTCTCAGTCCCGGTGTGGCTGATCATCCTCTCAGACCAGCTACAGATCGTCGCCATGGTAGGCCTTTACCCCACCATCTAGCTAATCCGACTTAGGCTCATCTAATAGCGAGAGCAGTAAACTGCCCCCTTTCTCCCGTAGGTCGTATGCGGTATTAATACGAGTTTCCCCGTGCTATCCCCCACTACTAGGTAGATTCCTAAGTATTACTCACCCGTCCGCCGCTCGACGCCTGATAGCAAGCTATCATCGTTTCCGCTCGACTTGCATGTGTTAAGCCTGCCGCCAGCGTTCAATCTGAGCCATGATCAAACTCTTCAGTTTAATCTTGCTATGAAGTCCTTTAAAGAGACTTCTAAACTTGGCTCATCTAATCTGGCAAAATCGCTAAAAATTATGTTCGTAATGAATTAACTTTGAGTTTTTTTACTGTCTTAAATGATAATTTTTATAGTTAGAATCCTATCGAAAAGATAGTCAACCAACTTTATTTTTTAGCATTCTGAATCAGCAAAAATCCACACAAGTTGTTCTTTAGTTATGCTTTTAAATAA